>NZ_SLUI01000004.1 GCF_004339805.1 Anaerospora hongkongensis
GACAAACTTGATTTTACAACAAAAAAATGGCTCCCGGCTACTGCCGGTGCCATTTTTTTGTTTTCAGAACTATCTTAGTGCGACAGCCCCTTTTTGTTTTGTTCGTTTATCGTGGTTTTTTCTGTAGGAGCAGCATATGGTTGTCATACTGAAGAGGCTGGTTCCTATCAGGAATAAAATCATACTGTTTTGGTAAAGAACCGGTGAATAGCCGGCAAGCATCAACTCGCGAAGAGTGTTGGAAAAATAAGATAAGGGGAAGGTATAAGAGACGACCGTTCCGACTATATCCATAGCTTCCCGCGGCCAGGTATAGCCTGATAATACAAAGGCCGGAACGGTGTAAGCGATGGATAGCCTGGTAAAGGTCAGTTCGGAATGGCAGAGGGAAGCAAGGAAAGCTCCCAGCGAAACGGCTGCAAAAATAAAAGTAGAGGAGAGCAATAATAAACTGGGTAAAGAAGCTCTGCCGGGAATGTTAAAAAGGTATATGGCGGCTGATATGGTAAGAAAAAAGGTCAGTGTGCCTGAAATCCAATAGGGCAATAATTTTCCTGCCATGATGCTTAGCGGGTGGGCCTGGCTTAATTCTCCCGGATGCCGGTATTCATTCTGGACGCTGGCACCGATTGCCAGGAAGATACCTTGTTGAAAAGCGGCCATAGACAAGCCCAGAACAAAAAAGTAGAGATAGCTTTGCGTCGGATTGTTAAGTACCCGCAACCGGAATTCAGCCGGAACAGTCTTGTTTTCAGCCATAGCAGGCATTTGACCGGCGTTTGTTTCCGTTAACCTGGTGCCTGTTTCCCGGGAAAAGGCCGCAATAATCTCCTGGGCAGCTGAAGTTACCGTATTAGCGATAAGAATATTGGCGCCGTCAGCCATTAGAAGAACTGTGGAAGAGCGCCCGGCTTTGGCATCCTGGGCAAACTTCTTGGGAATATGTACGGCAGCGTAGCCTTCTTTTTCCTGCAGTGCCTGCTCCATCTCGATCTGTGTTGAGACATAGTCAACGATTTGAAAGCGCTCGGAGTCGTCAAAATTCTGAATCAGTGTGCGGCTGAATTGCGTTTGGTCTTCATCGCAGACAATCAAAGGAACTGCTTTTATCGTGTGAGTACTATATAATAGACTGAATAAAATCAGATAGGCCAGGGATGCACCGAACAGGAAAACGGCTCGCCGGCGGTCTGTAATAAATAGTTGGCCGATTTCCCGTTTGCATATCTGTCGCCAATTCATGGGGAAACCTCCTTTGTAGGTTGCAGCTCAAACTTTTTCCGGCGAAGGGTGAACACCAGCAGCGTGGTTAGCTGGAGGCCGAGCCCTCCGGCAAACATGCTAAGACTGTTTGACAACAGGGATGGGGAATAACCTGCTAATAACATATCGCGCAGTGTATCTGCCATATAAGTAAGCGGCATAAGCGAGGAAAAAAATCGCGCCACAGCATTCATGGCCCAAGAAGGCCAACTGAGGCCGCTGTATAACAGGCCGGGCATAATATACAGCAGCGGTACCTGCAGAGCGGCAACTTCACTGCTGGTAATGGCCGAAAAGAAAAAGCTGAGATTAATGACGAGAAAGGTAAATGCACTGACCAGGAGCAGGAGGCTCAGCGCATTTGTGCGAACCGGTACCCCGAAGCCCAAATTCATGATAGCCAGGCAGATGATAAAGGCTGCTGTGGCGCAGCCCCAGACGGGTAACAGCTTGCCGAGGACAAGCGTCGATGCGGAGGTCTGCCGCCAGCGGGAAAGCCGGCTGTATTCCCGGACGATAAGCGGGCCTGCCACCAACAGGATGGCGATTTGCAAGCCGTTGGCTGCTAAACCAGGCAGCATAAAATTGGTGTAGGCGGTAGTCGGGTTGTTAATAATTCTGATCCCCAATTTAACCGGAGCGGTAGTCCGCAGTGCCGGAGCCGGCAGTTGATTGAGCGCTTCCAGCAATTTCTGGCCGGTGGCTGCCGAGAAAGTCTGTACAATCTCCTGACAGGAGGAAATCACGGCATTGGCAAACATCACGTTGGTCGAGTTTGTTTCAATCAGAATTTCGGAGGACATGCCCAGTTTGATCTGCTGAGAAAACCTGGCTGGAATAGAGACGGCAACCAACGCCTTATCTTCCCGGAGCCAGCGTTCCATTTCTTCCTGCGTAGTAACTTGAGCAACAACTTTATAGCGTTCTGAGTCCATATACGCCTGAGCTAATGACCGGCTAACCGTTGTCTGATCCTGGTCGTAGATGACAGTGGGGATATATTTAACGACATTGTTGCTGTAAGTGAAGCCAAACAGGATGGTATACAGAATAGGCAGGCCAATAAGCAGCAAAACGGTGGGGGCTGTAGGAGCAAAGAGCCTGCGCAGTTCCAGCAGCAGCACTTCTTTTAGTTTCATCAGTTGACACCGTCCATTAATTTGAAGCGCATGCCGGGGCGGATTTTCTCGGAATTGACCTGGATCTTGACATTAAAGGTAATAATATCATTGTCACCGCGTTCGTTGGTGGCCCGGTAGGTGGCAAATTCCGCCTTCTTGCTAATATCGACGACGGTTCCAGCTAAGATAAGATTGCTGTCCCGCCCCTGGACCTTAACCTGCTGCTGAACAGAGTAGCGGGAAAGGTCGGTCTCCTTTACTTTTAAATTGACCCAGTTGTCCAACGGGTCCTGGATGGCTACTAAGGGCATACCCTGCGATACCATGGCGCCTTCTTCTATATACTTGGCGGTGATGATACCGTCAAAAGGCGCGCGTATTTCTGTTTCGTCCAGAGATACCTCCACCTGCTGCAAGGTAGCTTGTGCCTGCGCCACCTTGCTATGCATGGTGGCTTCATTGGCCGTATTTACATCGGTTTGCAACAGCCCGGCCTGAGCTGCCTTTAAACCGGCCTGGGCCTGACTGTACGCAGCCTGAGCCACTTGATATTTAGTCCGGTACGTATCAAATAATTGTTTGGAAATGGCACCCGACGCCAGCAGCTCACTGTACCGGTTATAATCATTTTCGGCTAACGCTAAATCGGACCGGGCTTTTTCTAATTGGGCTTGGGCGGTATGCAAGGCGGCTTTGGACGTTTGATCCTGCAGTATGGTAACGGTAGCTGCCTGGGCTGTTTGGGCCTGTAACGCATTGATATTGGCTTTTGCCTGACTGACTTGAGCGACAATATCCCGGTTGTCGATACGCGCCAAAAGCTGTCCTTGACTTACTTTGTCGCCTTCTTTTACGAGCAGGCTGACGACACGTCCCGGTATTTTTGAGTTAATATCGACCTCCTTGGCTTCAGCCCTGCCCCATATTTCAGTAGTTGCCATGCTGTTTCCACAGCCGGTCAGCATAGAAATCGATACAACTGATAATAGGATATAGATGGGCCAGTTCCAGGAGCGGTTGTGCCTGATTCTGATTAGGGACATGTTCTTTCCTCCTTGTTAATACCTGATATCTTAGATGAAATCGAAATTCACGCAGGGAGCCGGTACTGGAAAACAGAGATCGGCGAGAATTTTGTACCTTTATGTACTGAAATAGTATTTATGGTACTGGCGGGGTATAAGTAAAGCGCTGCAATAGCGCATGTACTTATCAATCGAAACTCTTAAATTACTTTCTTACGGAAATTCCTTGAATGATTACATCCAGCATCGCCGACATGGCATCCGGGTAGGTCATGTTGTTTTCACTGAGAAAACGGTAACTGTTCAAGTCATTCATCGTGCTGATGATCATTTGCTGAACGATCTTTATATTCACCGGCCGGATAATAGCAGCATCCATTCCTTGCGAAAGGAGGTCAGACAGACGGTTCATCCGTTCCTGGCGGAATTGGATTACCTTTTTCCATTCCTCCGGATAGGTTAGGCGCAAATCGTCATATACACGGTCATGAAACGGCTCGAAAGCCTTCGGTGAAATCAGTAGTGCGGCTTTTAACTTCTCAACAACCGGCAAATCGGAATTATATAGTTTTTCCTCTTGCTCCCGCAGATCCTGTAAAACCATATCCAGGATGGTGGCAATCAATTCATCCTTGGAAGAAAAATGTTCATACAGTGATGATTTGCTGATACTTAGCCGTTTAGTAAGATCACTCATTGTAAATTTGAAACCCCGTAAATTAATTTCTTCTACGGTTGCCAGAATAATTCGATTGCGCAAATCATCACCTCATTAGCTTTGTACCGAATAGAACCGATTTGGTACCCGTCTTACAAGTGCATAATATACCAATTGCTTTCTTGTGTCAATACCAAGGTGCCGGAGAAACTGTTGGAACATTTTTATTTCTGCCGGAATTTAAGGGACGGCAATTGTTCGTATTTGTGAAAGTCCTGGTAAGATAGGCGGAACCGGAAAAATTATACAGTTAAGCTTCAGGTTCAGGCTAATCGACTTTGGCAAAGATATAAATGACAGCTGTGCTTTGAAGCACTAAATTACACTGTGAAGGGGCTGTGAAAGCTGAACAGGAATCCATCTAATCAACAGGTACAGAAAGGTATACTCCTTTTCATTTTAATTTTAGGGGCCTTTTTATCGCTTTTAAATCAGACGATATTAAATGTTGCCTTGCCCGATTTGATGAGGCAATTTGAGGTTACTACAACAACTATCCAATGGTTATCCACTGGCTTTATGTTGGTGAATGGTATTATAGTTCCTGCAACGGCTTATTTCATGAAAAGATTTACTACTAGGCAGCTATTTATCAGCTCAATGAGCTTATTGTTAGTGGGTACTTTCATTAACGCAATTGCACCCACCTTTGCTTTTTTATTAACAGGGCGATTAATTCAAGCTGTTGGTGCCGGTATCATTATGCCGCTATTAATGGTAGTCATCCTTGCGATATTTCCTGAGAATGGCCGTGGAACCGCAATGGGCACAATTGGCCTTGTAATGATAGTCGCGCCAGCCATTGCCCCAACCCTGGCCGGGTTCATTATCGAACATTTTTCATGGCGATGGATATTTATTGGCATGTTTCCGCTGGTCGTCAGCGTAATTGTTTTATCAGCGAAATATCTGGTAAATGTATCGGAACCGTCTAAGCCCCAATTAGATGTCACCAGTATTATTCTATCTACGCTTGGGTTCGGGGGAATTCTTTATGGGTTTAGCAGCGCCGGCGACAAAGGCTGGGGAAGTACAATCGTGATAAGTTGTTTAATTGTCGGTGTGTTTTCATATTGCGCATTGGCATGTCTCTCATTACGATGCCGATTAATACTGGGGGATTGAATGCGCTTCCTCAGCACTTAAACGCAGACGGAACAGCTGTTAGCAATACGGTTCGACAAGTAGCCGGTTCGATTGGAACCGCCCTTCCTGTAACGATTATGACAATAAGAACACAAAATCATAGCGATGAATTACTTCAGTCTGGCGATATGCTGTCCCAAGCTCAGATTGTTAGCCAGGCTTCTATACTTGGCATAAATGATGCTTATATTTTTACTGCAGTTATCGTTGGTATAGCACTTTTGGTGACTATCTTTGTGCCCTCCCAAAAGGTATAGAAGTAAGTGCAATATGCCTGCGCACAAGCCGAAATGGAAAAGGAGTGCTGAGGCCAATAGCCATAAGAGAATGGAGGATGTCCAGTTAAATATTGGGGGGAATCTTGCCCCAACTCTGAAGCACTCAAGTGATAACCACGAGGATAACAACAGAAAGAGTCAAGAAAGATCCTGCAATATTTTACATAAATATCGCAGGATCTTTTCATTTTTATAGGAATTATAACTAGTAACAGAAATGCTTTATTCATAACCTAATGACCGTAAAAGTCTAAACAGTTTGGATAAACCCAAGTGGCACGGAGGTGATTCCTATACGCTATTCACTGAATTTACAAGGAAAAATCGTTCTCCTCGTTTGCAGTGTCGTGTTACTGGCGCTCTTGGCTACCAATTGGCTCATTTCTAAGAGTGTTGCGGAAAACATAACGGAACAAATGGGACGAACGGTATTATATATAGCCCGTACTATTGCGCATTCGAATGTTGTTGCCGAAGGGTTAGCCGGTGTGCGCAAGGAAAGTGATATTCAAGTTTATGCTGACTCCATACGAAGTCTTACCGAATCGGCGATTGTTGTTGTTTTTGATATGCAGGGAATTCGCAAATCCCACCCTGACGAAACGCTGTTAGGTACCCACATTATCGGTGGTGATGAAGAGGCGGTGCTCAGAGGTGAGGAGTACCTTTCTTTTGCCACCGGAACGGTTGGGCCCTCGCTCCGAGCCTTTGCACCAATAAACTATCATGGACAACAGGTAGGGGGTGTAGTCGTAGGTATCCGTGTGGACGACATTGAGCACGCGGTGGATGAGAATCGTAAACGGATTTTTATTACGATGCTGCTGGGAATGGCAATTGGGATCGCGGGAGCTATTTTGCTGGCCCGCAGTGTGAAGCAAACCTTGTTCGGGCTTGAGCCGGCGGGCATAGCGAAGCTGCTGGAAGAACAAAATGCTATGCTGCACTCGGTAAAGGAAGGTATTCTGGCAGTTGATTTGTCAGGAAAAATTACTTTGGTTAATGAGGCGGCAATTGCTATGCTTTCTGCCGGTGGGACTACCGGTAACCCCATTGGCCGGGAAATCGATAGCTTTGTACCGAATAGCGAGTTAACCCGTATTTTAAAGACGGGCCTGCCGGAGCTGCATAAAGAACAAGACTTAAATGGTATCCACATTATTACCAACAGGGTACCAATCCTGGTTAATGGTAAAATTGTTGGTGCGATTGCTACGTTCCGGGATAAAACAGAAATTAACCAGCTAGCAGAGGAGCTAACTGGCGTAAGAGTTTATGTAGAAGCTTTACGTTCACAGGCCCATGAATTTATGAATAAGCTGCATGTTATTCTGGGGCTAGTACGACTGGAGAGCTATGATCAGCTTACGAACTACATTAAACGTATCGCCGACGACCAGGAAGCAGAAGTGTCCTTTATAAGCAAGCGAATTAAGAATCCGGTTGTAGCAGGTCTTGTGCTGAGCAAACTCAGTAAATCAAGAGAAATGGGCGTCTCGATGACAGTTGAAGAGAATACCTGTATGCTGTCCGAGCCCGCAGCGGTTGTTAATCATGAATTAGTCACCATTTTAGGAAACCTTATTGATAATTCACTGGAAGCGGTTCAGGCTGCCGGTGAAAAGAAGGTGTCCTTAAGTATACGGGCCGATCATGCCGCGATTACTATTCAGGTCTTCGACAGCGGTCCCGGCCTGGAGCCCGATGTAAAGGCCCATATTTTCCAAAAGGGTTTCTCTACAAAATCCGAGAACCGTGGCTTTGGCCTGTATTTGGTAAATAACAGCATACAAAGGCTAAATGGCCAGATAGAATTCAAAACATCCACTACTGGTACGGAGGTTGTTGTAATCATTCCTGCCGGGCAAGAAGGAGAAGAATATGATTCAGGTACTTATTGTTGAAGATGATCCCATGGTCGCCGATCTTAACCGTCGTTATCTGGCAAAAATTGAGGGATTCAAGACGAAAGGGATTGCTGGCAGCTATCAACAAGCACTTGAAATGCTGGCGTTTGGCGGCATTGATTTAGTTTTAGTGGATATTTTTATGCCAGGACTAAATGGCTTGGAGCTGCTTGCCAAAATAAGAGAAGTTGGGCATGGCGTGGATATTATTATGGTGACGGCCGCGAGGGATACTGATAGTGTAAAGCAGGCATTACGTCTTGGAGCAGTAGATTACTTAATCAAACCATTCGAATTTGAACGGCTGGCAATGGCTTTACAAAAATATAAAGCCCGGGTAGATGCCATTCACAGTCGGGAGCTTGTATGCCAGCGTGATATTGATACTCAGTTTCTGGAACGCCCTGCGTGCTGCAGCCTGCCAAAAGGGTTAGATAAGAATACGCTGCAGATGATTAAAGGGCTGATTAATAAGTCGGGGGCATTTACAATTGAGGAGATGGCCAAACACGCCGGTATTTCGAGAGTTACGCTCAGAAAGTATCTTGATTATCTGGTTGATAACGGCAGTTTAACGATTGAGTTAGTTTATGGTCCTGTAGGCAGACCGGTTAATCGGTATGTGCCCTGTAAAACTGAATAGAATAATTGACTGCGGGCTGCTGCCCGCAGTTTTTATTTGCAATAAGTTTTAAAAACTTTAAAAAAGGTTAAAGATTTTGGAGCTTCGGTTATTCTGAATTCAGAAAATCCTTAATCTGCATAATTTTCAAAACCGGCAGATGAGGAGCAAATTAAGCAAAGAGGAGAATTTCGATGAAAACAGAACTCCAAAACGCTGTTTCCACCAAGGAAACGCATCCCCTGATGGCCTTTAAAATCGGCCCGCTTCCGCTTCCTATCTATCTTATTTTAGCTGCTATTATCTTTGCGGCGTCGGTTTATGGGAAACTCCCGGCAGACATGATCGGCGGCATAGCCGTAATGATGGTCATGGGTATGCTGCTGGGGGATATCGGCTTGCGGGTGCCCGTACTAAAGGAGATCGGTGGTCCGGCAATACTATCTATTTTTATTCCCTCTGTTATGGTTTTTTACAATCTTATTAATCCGGCTGCTATGAAGGCCATCACCGCATTTATGAAGGGTTCCAATTTCCTTTACTTCTATATTTCCTGCTTAGTAACCGGCAGTATATTGGGGATGCAGCGGGTAGTCCTGATACAAGGTTTTCTCCGGATGTTCGTACCCCTATTGGTAGGAACGGCAGCCTGCATTGCGGCCGGCGTAGCCGTTGGCACGCTGACAGGTATCGGTGCATACCGCTCGTTTTTTTATGTAGTGATTCCCATTGTTTCCGGTGGTGTTGGGGAAGGAATATTGCCGCTGTCAATGGCTTATGCAGAAATTACCGGACTGACTAATGATAAATTTATCCCTCAGCTTGTTCCTGCAGCAATGCTTGGCAACGTGTTTGCCATTATGGCTGCCGGCTATTTGCGGCGACTGGCGGAAAGGCGTCCGGAACTTTCCGGTAACGGTGTACTTGTCAAATCGGGTGATGATGAGCTCATCCGGGCTGCTCAGTCAACAGAAAAACCAGTGGACTTCTCTTTAATGGGAGCAGGGCTGGTGCTGGCAATGAGCTTCTTCGTCTTTGGACAGTTACTAAACTTATTTGTTCCTATTCCAGCACCTATTATTATGATTTTTTCAGCAGCACTTATCAAAGCTTTTGGTATCATGCCTGCCAAGATGGAGCAAGGCGCTTATCATTTATATCGCTTTATTACCAGCAGTTTGACCTGGCCGCTGCTGGTAGGTGTAGGCGTATTGTATACTCCATGGAAAGACGTAATAGCTGCAATTACGCCGGCATATATTGCAACTTGCTTCGCTACGGTGGCAGCTATGATCACCTCCGGTTTTTGCATTGCCAAGTATCTGAAAATGTATCCAATTGAATCTGCTATTGTTACCGCCTGCCATAGCGGGTTAGGCGGAACCGGTGATGTTGCCATCCTTTCGGCTTCTAACCGGATGGAACTGATGCCTTTTGCCCAAATATCAACCCGAATTGGCGGGGCCTGCATGGTCGTTATCGCTGCGATATTAATGCGGATGTTGAATTAATCAAGCAAGGAGGAAGGAAGATGAGCCAATTAAAAGTATCGCTGGCAGGGACGTTAGAATCGAGTGACATTCTTGTCACCGTTGAGCCTCGTGATACAGGGTGCGGCATACAAATTGAGCTGCAGAGCCTGGTGTTCGCCCAGTATGGGGAGCAAATTAAAAAAGTGATTCAGGATACGGTAAAAGAACAAGGTATCCGCGATATCTACATAAAGGCCGTTGACAGAGGTGCGCTGGACTGCACGGTAAGAGCACGTATTTTAACTGCCTTATCCCGTGCCGGGGTTGTGCTAAAGGAGGAAAGCTTATGGAGATGAGAAGAACACTGCTGTTTATCCCTGGCAACAACCCTGGAATGCTGCAAAATGGGGGGATTCTTGGTGCTGATTCGGTTATCCTCGATCTGGAGGATGCAGTTGCGCCACATGAGAAAGATGCGGCCCGCTTGCTGGTATGCCATGCCTTAAAGATGACTGACTTTGGCAGTTGCGAGAAGGTAGTGCGTATCAACCCTATTGATATTTCGGCCCAGGAGGATGTGGCGGCCGTAGTTCCTTGCCATCCGGACACGCTGCTTGTTCCCAAGGTCAACTGTGCTGCAGATATTCACCAGGTCGTACGCTGGATTGAAGCAAGTGAGAACAGCGGCCAGCAGCCGGTGAAAATTATCGCCCTTATTGAAACGCCACTCGGGATTGTAAATTGTTATTCGATTGCCGCAGCTCATCCGCGTGTTGTCGCGGTGGCGCTGGGCGCGGAAGATTACACGGCTGGTCTTGGTACTTCGCGAACCGGGGACGGGCAGGAAATCTTCACTGCACGAGCCATTTTGGTAAACGCTGCGGCTGCTGCCGGAGTTCAGGCAATTGATACCCCTTTTACGGATGTCCTTGATGAAGAGGGGCTCGCGGCAGATATCGCTTTTGCGAAAAAAGTAGGTTTCAAGGGAAAGCTCGTGATTAATCCCCGGCAGGTGGATGCCATTCACGCCGGCTTTAGTCCGAGTGCTGCCGAGATTCAATGGGCTCACCGGGTGGTTGCAGCTATACGGGAAGCAGAAGAGCAAGGGGCCGGAGCAATTGCATTGGACGGAAAAATGATCGATAAGCCCATTGTTGACCGGGCGGAAAGACTCCTACAACTGGCTCAGGCACTGGGTCTGGAAGGAGGACGGGAATGATGCAAAATGGAATTGGCCGCACAGTGCCGGGCTATGTCGAAGGATATGGGGATATAAGACTATTTACCGGCGCCTTTCAAACGCTCCCTAATATGCTTCGCCGGGCGCCTGCTGTTAAGATGCGCACACCTTCTGACAGCAAGCTGGTTGGCGGCCTGGAGGAAGTCTTTCGCCGCATTCCGGTAAAAGACGGCATGACCTTATCTTTTCATCACCACTTCCGTAATGGTGATGGAGTACTGAATCTGGTACTGGCGACGGCGGCTAAACTTGGTATCAAGAACCTGAATATTGCTGTCAGCTCAGTATTTCCGGTGCATGCACCTTTACTAGAGCACATTAAAAATGGAGTTGTCACCGGACTTGACACAAACTATATGTCAGGGCCGGTTGCCGAGGCTGTTTCCCACGGGATACTCAGCCGGCCTGTAATCATGAGAACACACGGCGGGCGCGCCCGCGCTATTGAGTGCGGCCAGCTTAAGATTGATGTTGCCTTTATAGCGGCGCCTGCCGCCGATGATTATGGTAATATCAATGGAACAATGGGCCCCACGGCTTGTGGATCGCTTGGCTATGCAATACCTGATGCCGAATACGCCGACCATGTAGTAGCGGTAACGGACTACCTTTGTGAATATCCGCTATCACCTGCCTCCATATCGCAGACCAGGGTGGACTATGTAGTAGCTGTAGACGTCATTGGTGATCCTGCGGGCATAGTTTCGGGCAGTACCAAAGTAACAAAAGACCCCGTAGGGTTAAAAATAGCGCAAACGGCAGCCCAGGTTATAAAAGCAGCCGGATTAATAAAAGAAGGCTTGTCCTTCCAGACGGGAGCAGGTGGGGCCTCGCTGGCCACGGCTCATTATATTGGGAAAATGATGGAACAGCAAGGCGTAACGGCTAGTTTTGCCATGGGGGGGATTACAAGCTATCTGGTTGATATGCTCAATCGGGGGTTACTGCGTAAAATTACCGATGTGCAAGGGTTTGATTTAGAGGCGGTCCGCTCGATTGGGACCAATCCAAATCACATTGAAGTCAGTGCTGGTGTTTATGCTAATCCTTTTAATTCCGGCTGTATTGTAAACAAACTTGATACCGTTTTTCTTGGGGCAACTGAAATTGATACAGATTTTAATGTTAATGTCACTACCGGCTCCAACGGAGTAATCATGGGTGGATCGGGCGGGCACAGCGATGCGGCGGCAGGTGCCAAGCTAACGCTCATTGTTGCCAATCTACTGAGAGGGCGCCTGCCGACTGTCAGGGACAAAGTTCTGACTGCTACGACACCCGGTGAAACGGTAGACGTATTGGTAACGGAACGAGGAATAGCCGTGAATCCGCTGCGGACGGATTTAGCTGAAAAACTATTGGCGGCCGGATTGCTGGTGGAAGATATTCATGATCTTAAGCGCAAAGCAGAAAAAATGGCAGGTGTTCCCAAGCCCATCAAGACCAGGGAGCGGATTGTGGCCGTAGTCGAATACCGGGATGGAACCATTATCGATGTTGTACGGCAAGTAAACGACTAGTACTAAGACCCGAAGCGTCAGGAGATTGCCAAAATAGGCTCGCACCTTTACAGGTTGTGAGCCTATTTCGGTTTAGCGATAAGGGACACAGCTATTGACTTTTAAACAAACTTATCATATTATTTAATTGTCAATGACAATTAAATTTGAGAAGGTGAAAACGATGTATATTCTAAATGATGCTATTAGTTTTATTCTTAGTAGAACATATTCAAAAATGAAAAACCTATTTCTAAAAGAGTTGAAAAAATATGGGATTACTCTTGAGCAATGGGTGTTGCTTGCTCAGCTTTCGGAAAAGGAAGGAATTTCACCAACTGATTTATCTTTGGTATCACTTAGGGATAAGCCCTATACGACGAGACTGATCGACCGGTTAGCGGAAAATGGCTTAATTTTTAAGGAAGAAAGTAAGGTTGACAAGCGGTCGATATTCATTTATCTAACACAACAAGGCGCAGAAATAAAAAAAGAGATTATTCCCCTCGCTGATAAAATTAATGAATGGTTAGTTGAGAACATGGACGAACAAGAAGTAAAAAGTCTGAAGGTTTTATTGCATAGAATGCACAGTAATATCCAATCGCATAGTCGGGACAGTTAAAACATTTGCTTTATTTTTTACGCATATAGTTGTCAATGACAATTATATGGGCGGTACAATTACTGTAGGTAGTACGTTGATGATGAGAATAAGTGAATAAGAGAGGTGTAAGGTTATGAATTATGTAAGGCAGTATTGGCAAGATATTGGTGGTATTATAGGGGTAGGAGTATGTGTTATTTTACTTTTTTATCATCAACATATGCCAGAACTCCAAGTGATTTTATGGCTGAGTTTTGTTGCAATTCTTTTTCATCAGTTTGAGGAGTATCGCTGGCCAGGATATTTCCCCGGTGTTTTTAATATCATCATATTTAAAAGCGCCAATCCGGAGCAGTATCCATTAAACAGCCACTCTGCAATGGTCATTAATCTATTAATTGCCTATGGTTTTTATTTGCTTCCGGTTATTTTTCCCAATCAAATATGGTTGGGATTAGCACCAATATTTATGGGGTTTTTCCAATTGCTATGGCATGGTGTATTTGCCAATTCAAAAATAAAGGGGATTTATAATCCTGGTCTCGCTGCTGTAATCTTGTTGCATGTGCCGGTAGGGGGCTGGTATATTCATTATATTACGGCTCACAAATTAGTAACAACGTATGATTGGATACTGGGAATTGCCTATTTTATTGCAGCTACCTATGTATTAATTGTGAAAGGTAACTTATGGATGAAAAATGAGAAGTCCATTTTCCGTTTTAGCCAAAAACAACTAGGGCCTTATCGTTCACGGTAAAGCTAGAAACTAATAAACTGACGCAGACTAACTGCGTCAGTTTATTAGTTTCTGCAATAGGCAATCCGTCCGGCGGAGGCTGCTTGCCAGCCGGATAAAAAAAACAATTTTGCCGCCTGCTGTTTTAGGTGTCAGCTATCAAATCACTTTAGCAATCAACTGAATCAGATTAAAATACTTTCCGCCCTCAGCTTTCATCATTTTGATGTCCTCCGCGACAATGGGATGATATGCGGTCAGCCATTCTTTCCACGCCTGGCTGCAGCAGGACATCTCGCGGCTGTCTACTAGTTCAATGCCCTCGGCCTTGTTCCACAGATCTTTCCACCAAGCAAGAGAGTGCAGGGTTCTTTCTATCTCGCTATTCCAAAATGGCTGCATTTCCTCGGGGACATTTTTCCCGAACTCGTATGTTAAGCCGGGAATAGCCACCGCGATATACCCCCCTTTTTTCACAAAAGGAATGAGCGACGGGAGCATCTGAACTGTATCACCGAAATAATGATAAGCATCAACAGAAAATAACAGGTCGAAATATCTGTTTGCGAAAGGCAAGCCTTTGGTCGCGTCTACTGAAATCGGCACTACTTTATCGTCAATCCCGATAGCTTGGAACCGCTCATAGTTTTCAGTTGGAGAAATCCACAAGTCGGCGGCGAAAACTTTTGCACCGTATTTTTGTGTCAGCAAAAGTGTGGAAAGACCGCACCCGCAGCCAAGGTCAAGGATACGCATATTCTCATTGATGGTTAGGTAGGAGGCTAATTCTTCGGCTACCCGCATGGCATTAGGCCCCATCATGGCAGCTTTTAAAAACTCCATGTTATTCTGATTGGAATTAAATTGATTTGTAAATGTAAACATACTGGTTTTCCTCCATGAAGTCTTTTCGCTTATTGGTATAAATCAAGTATAATAGTTATAGGATTACCATACACCCTGCAAGATAACTCAGAAACAAAAAAGCGACACGGCAAATTTACCGTGTCGTTCTCGCTTTAGCATTGGTTTTTTTTAGCAGCCACTATTTTATAGATTGTTTTGGGTGATAAATAATTACAACAAGCGATATCATCAACCGAGATACCGTTTTGATACTGGGAAAAAATGACCTCGTTGCGATCCTGAACATATTGCCTGCTGCTTTTTACTTCTCCCCACCGCTTTTTATGCTCTGCCTTTCGGGGAATATAAATATATTCTCCGTCAATATATTGTTGTATTGCTGCTAATAGATCGGCGGGAATTACACTAACGGCGTTCTTGTAGCCCATTATGCTCCTCCTAAAATTGTAGTTTTAGGATGGGGCAAAGGCTATCTTACTGCATGTTTGTTATGCGATAGCCCTGGCCCCGCATAACACCGACTCCGAATCATACATACCATATTTAAACATAAACTCATATCTCCTTTACGATAAATAGTATGTTTCATCAGCAGTTTACCACAAAAAAGCTGCAAAGAAAAGCGTGCCGTGCCGCCGCTTTTTCGCTATATTTGTATATGAAGGCTTAGACCTGATAAGCTAATTAGCAGCAGCTAGAAAATATGGGAGGGATGCAATGCTGGTGTGTATAGCATTAGATGGCGACGCTAAAGATACGGATAAGAATGATTATGAGAATATGCTAGGGTTACTTAGGAAGGTGAAAGATGCAGCTATTATATGCAAGCGGAATAATTATTTTGTTGCTTTTTATTTGGTTTTTCTGGAGAGTACTCTCCAGAAATAAAAGTATTCCTTGTCCTTCATGGCTTTACTGGGCAGTTGAACTCGAAAACCCTTTGGCGAGAGGCAGTCAGTCGAAAAGCATTATTTCCGGACTTAATGCTGAAGAAGGAATGACGATACTTGATATTGGCTGTGGGCCAGGCCGGGTAAGTATACCTTTGGCAAAGATAGTTGGTGAGCTAGGGACAATTATTGCAGTTGATATTCAGCAAGAGATGCTGGATATTGTTAAAAGAAAGGCAGCGAAGGAGAATATCCAAAATATTACTGTTGTGAATGTTCCCATGGGCGCAGGAAAGCTTATAGGGTTTCAAGCTGATAGAGCAGTATTAGCTGCAGTTCTTGGTGAGATACCAAACAGAACGATTGCGCTCAGAGAAATATACGACTCATTAAAGCCCGGTGGAATACTTGCGATTTCAGAAACTATGTTTGATCCCCATTACCAAAGCAAGCAAACCATCTTAGAGCTGGTCAAATCAATGGGTTTTACGCAAGTCGGTTTTATTGGAAATAAGCTGGCATATACAATATACTTAAAGAAAGATAATTAAGGATGAAAGTAGCTGGCATCAGTTAGTTTTTTACAGTTAGAAGACAAGAATGCAAATAAAAGGAAGGTGCTAGAAGGATGAAAAGTGTTACTGTACTGATAACAGATTGGTGTCCACATTGTAAAAGAGCGATTGATTGGATTGATGAAGTAAAGCAAGAAAACCCGAAGTATAAAGATATTAAAGTGGAATTCATTGATGAAGAGAAGGCTCCTGCCGTTGCCAAGCAATATGATTATTATTATGTGCCAACTTATTATATCGAAAAACGTAAAATTGTTGAGGGTGGCACGACTAAAGAGGCTGTACGGAAAGTATTTGAGGAAGCCATTAAAACAGATGACGTTTCTTGATTGCCAAGAATATAAACAGTAAAAGAAGCTCCTTGCTAAATTCTGGATGAATATGGCAGGAGTTTTTCTTTTATATAGGAATTAAGGATATAAAAGTGATATAGGACCAATGTTGCAGCCGTCAAAGCAGGTTTGCGGAGGAGGATAGAATGAAAACATTACTATTCGCGTTAAAAGGGTTTGAAACCATGGAGTTTAGTGTTTTTGTCGATGTTTTGGGATGGGCGAGGCACGATTATAAGTATGATGTGCCGGTTGTCACATGTGGATTTCAAAAAGAAGTGATCAGTACTTTTAACGTTCCCATTTTGGTTGATAAGACGATTGACGAGATAAACGTTGACGACTATGCTGCGCTGGCAATTCCAGGCGGGTTTGAGGAATTCGGATTTTATGAAGAAGCCTACGATGAACGATTTTTACATCTAATCAGGGAGTTTGATAGGCAGCAAAAAATAATTGCAGCCATTTGCGTAGCTGCACTGCCTGTGGGGAAGAGCGGAGTATTAAGGGGGCGAAAGGCCACAACCTATCATCTCGGAGGTGCATTTCGCCAAAAACAGTTGAAAGAGTTTCAGGTTGAGGTAGTAAATGAGCCAATTGTAGTGGATCAAAACATCATTACCTCGTATTGCCCGGAGACTGCTGCCGGTGTAGCTTTTAAGCTTTTAGAGAAGTTGACTTCGAACGAGAAAATGAGCATTGTAAAACATGCAATGGGATTTAAAGTGAAAGAGGACCTGGGAATACGATAAGATGAAAACTCTTGTGATATATAAATCAAATACTGGTTTTGTAAAAAAGTATGCCGAATGGATTTCTCAAGATTTATCAGCCGATATGATTGAGGTATCAATGGCTAATCCGGCCATGCTGTGCTCTTATGATACTATAATTTACGGTGGCAGCTTACATGCAGTTGGGATTATAGGACTTAATTTTTTAAAGGAAAATCTCGCTAAGCTTAAAGATAAAAAGGTGATTGTTTTTGCTGCCGGCGCAACGCCTTACCGGGAAGAAACGATAAAAGAAGTGCGGGATAAAAACTTTACTCCCCAAGAACAGGAACAGATCAAATTCTTTTATCTTAGGGGCGGTTTTGATTTCAGCAAACTAAAACTCTTGGACAAGCTTCTTATGACGATTCTTTGGGTAAAACTAAAAATGAAAAAACAGCATGAATTGACTTCCGATGAAAAGGGCATGTTGGCGGCTTATCACAACCCTGCCGACTTCACTAAAAAAGAATATATAAAACCGCTGGTAGATTGGGCGAATTCGTGCTAATTTATTGTCTTTAGCAGTGTGCTAGTAATCTTATATTGGAGGCAGGTTTAAGTGGATGATAAAAAAGCGCTATGGGGATTCAACCAAAAGCGACTGAGGGATATTTTCGTAAAGGCCGATAAATTTCCCGAGGCTATTCATCTATGCTTAGAGCAGCATGCTATGGTTCATACTTCTGAAATGTCACAGTCAAATGTAGTCACTTTTGAAGATGAATTATGGGAGGGTTTGCACAAAGATACTTTGTACGATGCCGACGATAAAAGATGAAACGATTGCCTGGTGTTTATGGCATATCACGAGAATAGAAGATATAACGATGAATATCTTAGTTGCCAATGAGACGCAGATCATCTATAAAGGAAACTGGCTGGAAAAGCTCGGTGTGACAGTCTGTGATACGGGTAATTCGATGACGGATGAAGAAATAATTGACTTAAGTTCCAGGTTGAGTATGCAAGAACTGCGTCAATACAGAATCGCAGTTGGCAGGACGACACGTGAAATCATTACTAGCCTTCAGCCAGCAGACTTAAAAGGCAAGATTAAATCTGACCGGCTGCAAAGAATTTTAGATGAAGGTGCTGTTTTAAATGTTGTGGGCGCCAATTGGTTAATTGACTTTTGGGGCAGAAAAAATGTGGCAGGAATTTTGCTTATGCCCGTGACCCGGCATCAAATGGTACATCTTAATGCCGCTATGCATCTTAAAAAGAAATGCCAACTGCAATAAGCCTGCTTACCGTCTTAGGTGGCATTGGCTCCATAAAAAGAACAGACATAATTATGTCTGTTCTTCTGCTATATTAACGGGCTTTAATTGGAAAGTAAATCAGTGTCGTTGATAGAGTTTTATTTTTTTCTCAAGATACATAACAGGAGGTCAGCTATTCTTCCCCCGGTTAATGAGAACATATCTTATCAGAATGAGGAGTGTTTTGCTTTTAAGAAATAATCAGTTGATTTTAAGCCAATATAATAATTCTTGACTGTAACATAAGTGTCATAGTTTATAATGAAGCCAGAGAAAGATGGAAAGGAGTTTATCCTGTGTTAATTAGAGAATTATCACGTAAAACAGGTGCGAGTATACGCTCAATAAGGCACTACGAAGCAAAAGGGCTGCTGACGGCAGGACGTTTGCCGAATGGCTACCGTGAATATGATGATGATGCAATTTCGCGGGTAAAAACCATCCAGTTCTATCTTAGCTTGGGGCTTACGACTGACAATATTGCCGAAATTATTGCTTGTCCCACTTTGCAACACAGTGATCGTCCCTTATGTCAGGAAGCTTATCAATTGTATCAAACGAAATTGCGCCAAATCGATGAGCAAATAAATCTGCTGCATTTTATCAGGGGGCGGTTGCAGCAAAGAATAGAGGATTTTGAGCAGTCGATGGAGTCGCAAAATCAGGACATTAGGAGGCCGTCTACCGATGATTATTGACAGTCATGCTCATGTCGTACTCCCACCAGAGCGGCAAATACAATGGATGGATGAGGCTGGGATTGATCTGACCGTTCTTTTTACTACTACGATACACCCAGAGACAGCCACCACGCTGCAGGCGTTTGAAACAGAATTGAATTTTCTATATGATATTTTAAACGGAGTAAAAAATCCCCTGCAGGAAAGGATTCGGGCTATTGAAGAGCTTGCCGGAGTAATCCAGGCAAACCCTGAACGATATATTGGCTTTGGATCAATCCCGCTTGGATTATCTTATTCAGAAAACCTGGAGTGGATCGAGCGGTATATAATAGCCAATAAGTTCCGGGGGATAGGGGAGTTAACACCTGGATCGGGCCAGGTGGAGAAGCTGGAGGAGTTATTTCGTGCCGCTCAGGAGTTTGATAATCTGCCATTATGGGTGCATACTTTTTTTCCTTTAAATAGCAGTGATATTAAGGTGTTACTAACGTTAGCAAAGCGTTATCCGCAAGTCCCGACAATCTTGGGACATATGGGCGGTATATATTGGCTCGATACACTAAAAGCGGTCAAAGAAATCCCCAATACGTATTTAGATCTATCTGCCGCCCCTACGACAATAGGCCCTTCCTTTGTCATTCGGGAATTGCCTGAAAGGACCTTTTTTAGT
This sequence comes from Anaerospora hongkongensis, assembly GCF_004339805.1. Lineage (GTDB taxonomy): Bacteria > Bacillota > Negativicutes > Sporomusales > DSM-15969 > Anaerospora > Anaerospora hongkongensis. The sequence continues at coordinate 19,693 of NZ_SLUI01000004.1, forward strand.
TCAGACGCTCCGTATGCTTCGCCATCAATCGCAAAAATGATTATTGAAAAATTGATAGCAGACCGCTATGTTTTCGATCAGGTTTTTGGGGAGAACATAGCGAGGCTTCTACGGATCTAATAGAAATAAAAGTATTCATGCTTTTAAAATCTCACGGTATACGCGAAGTATTAAACAAAAAGTTGACAAAAAAGGAACGTCCCCCTTTGTCAACTTTCCTAATCATTTTTTGGTTTCCAATAACGAGAGCAGTTTAACTCGCGGCATAATAACCCGTTATCAATAAGCTCTCGTCTTAGTAAAAAATAATCTCCAAAAGTATGCCATTCGCTGCATATCTCATTTACCTCTTTTTCAGTATAGTTGCGGTTTGATTCAAATTTCTCTACTAAATAGCGGAGTGTCGCAACTCTAATTTTGTGCTTTTGAGGTAACTGTGTGATTTTGCCGTAATTATCAAGAAATCTCGTTATATTAATTTTCTGTTCCAATTTAAATCGCTCCTTTCTGGTTGCTATTTTGTTTTTCAGTCCAAAGTTCCAGCAAAGTATTTACATCATCTGAAAACTCCTGCGCTGTTTGAATTTCTTTCTTTTCTAGCTCTTCCAGTATTGTGAAGGAAAATGCAGTTGCGCCAAACTGTTTCCATGCTTCCATCATACACGTCTCAGGGCAAGAATTCGTTGATACGGAGAAGGCGAAACGATTTTTTGCCCCTTGCATATCTGTTGTTGCGCGTAGCCAACGGTTACCGGCAGCGCTGCATTCCACGCAATATACCCCGCCGATGATCACTCTATTTTTGTACTGCTCTTTCAAATCTTTTTTTGATAGCTTGTTCATCGCTTAAGCACCACCCTTTTTAGAATTAACTTTGTCACTAATGTTCATTAGGACTTCCCCTGTGTATAACTGTAGCGAAACTTTAGCTATACTTCAATAAACGCTCCGTAGAGGTAGCGGGGTATAACACGGCTGCATAAAAAATGATGCCAACTTTATATCACCAAAAGCAAGTTAGCCAATGCCAACAAAAGATGAAAGGTGGTACATAATCGGAACAAAAGAAATGCGGCAGAAAGATTGAATAATTGTTGATTAATACTAGTAAGATTAGTGAAGCTCAAATATACGGGAGAGGTGTTTTTCAATGTTGAATATTGGAATTTTTCTTTTTAATGATGTAGAATTGCTGGATTTTGCTGGCCCATATGAAGTTTTTTCGGTTGCTACAGAATTACAGGATAATCCATTGTTTAACGTTTTTACCATTACTGAAGATGGAGCGGGGATTCGATCAGTAAATGGACTAAAAGTCATGCCGGATTATGATTTTAAGAATCATCCACAGATAGATGTCCTTGTTGTACCTGGAGGAAATGGAACCAAGATTGAAATGACTAAAGAAACGGTTTTACAGTGGCTGAAAGAGCAATATACTCATTCGCAAATTACAATGTCAGTTTGTTCCGGCACAAGATTACTTGGGAAAATAGGATTGCTGGATAATTTAAAAATTACTACTCACCACGAAGTGATCGCTGATATGAGAATGATTGTTCCAAGTGCAATGATTGAAGAAAATGTGAAATTTGTTGATAATGGAAAAATATTAACTTCTGCTGGTATTTCTGCGGGGATTGAGCTTTCACTTTACGTAGTGGCAAAGTTGTTTGGCAAAGAAGTTGCCAATAAAGCAGCGGCTTATATGGAGTATGGAGATTGGAAAAACTTTTGAACAAAAGTAGCAGCCGTCAAAGCGGAGTCTTCATTTGTCCTACTGCATAAAAATGATGCCGACTTTTTAAAAAAGCTGGCATCATTTTTTATTATCCCATATTTCGCAAGGCCTATCTCGCATTGGTGACGGATCAATTTCGAAGACCATATTTACTAATGTTATTCTTCAGGATACAAGAGAACCGTCCCCTTGTATCTAAAAAGTGGACAAAAAAGGAACGTCCCCGCGTCCCTTAGGACAACCACCATGTGGTTAAATTCTTTTCATCTTGCTATATTAGTAATATAACATAAAAATAACTGACAACAAAACTAGCTAGATTGGGGTGAATTGCGTGATGAAGATATTTGTGACAGGCGCAACAGGCAAGGTTGGGAGTCGCCTCGTACCCTATTTATTGAAACAAGGCCATGCCGTTCGTATTCTAGTAAGAAATGCTGAGCGCGCATCCGCATTGAAAGAACAAGGGGCAGAAGTGGTCTTAGGTGATCTATTGGATAATCTGAATCTAACGGAAGCCATCCGGGGTGTTGATGCTGTAGTGCATGCAGCCGCTCAATTTCGTGGTGGTGTGAGTGAGAAGATCGCTCGGTCGTTGAACCTGGATGCAACGATTACCTTAGCGAGAGCAGCGCTTGAGGCAGGCGTCACCAGATTTGTTTTTACCAGCACCAGCAATGTATATCGTGACTTGGATGTAGATAGACCCTGCCGAGAAGACGATGTTCTTGTACCGGCGAAAGAGGTATATCCCAAAACAAAAATTGCAGCAGAAGAAGCCTTACTGCAACTATATCGTGAACAAGGACTCGATATTCGCATTCTGAGGCTGGCATTTGTTTATGGTGATCATGATCCACACATTGAAGAAACTTTGCCTTATATGATTAACTGGAACCCTTTAAAGAAACTATCTATGGTTCATCATGCTGATGTCAGTCAAGCACTACTGCTTGCTGCCAGTACACCCTCTGTTAGCAGTCGTATATACAATGTTGCAGATGATAATCCGATTACTATAGGTGAATTATATAAACTACAAGGGGGACCGGAGCAAGTTCCTACTAAAGATGGGTGGCTAATGTCTAACCTATGGGAATTGACAGTAGATACAGCGCGTATTAAAAAAGAGTTGAATTTCCAACCACAATATCCCTCCGTTTATGTGGCAAGGGATATGGCAGCATTGTAGTGTAGTACAAAACTAATATGTATTCAGGAATTAGTATAATTGCTTTAAAAATACTCTTGCTATATTTGTATAAATATAGCAGGAGTATTTTAATCCAGGAAAAGTTAGATTGCTCAGCGCCAGATATGAGTTCATTAAGCGCACTGAGTAGAAATTTGGATATAATGGGTATTTTGTATTTACTCTAGATAGTGAAATACCTGAAGTTTTAATACATGGAAGGATGTTGCTCGTCCCCGCCGTCCATCTAGACAGTTATTATTCCTTTGGTGCCATCTACACGTACCATTTGGCCATCTTTTAATCTAGTTGTGATGCCCGGTATATCTACTACGCAGGGCAGGCCATATTCCCGTGAGACAATTGCAGCATGGGAACCTGCACTTCCGATTTCAGTGACTACTGCGGAGGCTAACCTAAAAAGTGGCGTCCAAACTGGAGCGGTATAGGGTGACACAAGAATATCTCCCTTTTTTAATTTATGAAATTCAGATGGTCCTCTTACGATGCAGACTGGACCTTCATACACTCCACGACTTGCAGAAATTCCCTTAATTTCGTTTGGATCACCAATACTTTTCGTTTGCTTTTCTTTTTTATTAAATACAGGAAACGATCCGGTGGATATCATCCAGTGAATACCTTTTTCATGGGCAGCATAGACCTTTTTATAAGCACTTTGCCTTTTGGCAATCTTTCCTTTTAGATCTAATTGTCCCGCTGCAACAGGCTCTAATTCTTCCAGGAAAAGAAAGAATATATCATTCGCTTCGCTTAGGATGCCCTTTTCTTCAAGCATAGTTCCAAGTTTTAAACTTAATCTGCGCACACAGGATGTGAGCTTTTCTATATAAAACAAACCTTCTTCCCGTATGATCACTCCTTCTCTGGCTAAATCAAGGATTGTAAGGAAGTTGTCATATTGTTTTTTACTTAGCACGTTCTTGATTTCATTCTTTGCCTCTTCAAGGGCAAGTTCTTGCTTTTTAAAGCTTGCCTCGGAATTGAACAGTTCGTTGTCACTCACTAATGAATCAATGAGGTCATAAATGACTTCCGGCTTTTCTCGCCATGTATAGGCTGATAGGGTAGGAGCCATACTTGCCGAAGGTCTGTCGCCGTATTCTGCTAAAAATGCATCAAATTCATTTTTAAATTCAGAGCTGTCTTTTCCATACAAAGCTGCTGCATGTGCAACTTTTACCAATGCTTTATTCTGCAGAGCAGTTCGAAAAGGCAATGCTTTAAGGAGGTTTTCTTTCACTTCTTCTTTCCGCTTTTTTCCTACCGCTTTTTTGATTAAATAGTCAAATTTTAAGTCGATAACGATATTCGGTACGAAGTCAGATATCCTTTTTTGAAAAAGAACGCCCATTTCGGCTACTGCCTGTTCCATCAGCTTTGCTAGTTTGACTGCATCCGTTGTAGTCTTTCCCGCATCATCCGTTTTTTTAATCCACAAATCTATTTCGCTAGATAAGGATTGCCAAAAAAGCCGGATGTCCATGGTGTATTCTCTAATGAGTAATTTTGGTATTTTACATAGCATAGCAGGGGAGAATTCTGCTTGTTGAAGATCAATAGCAACACAGCCACTCTCTCTTTCAATAGGTCTCATCGGACTCTTAGGCAGACTAAAGCCGACCTCGTTGTGCAAATAACGATCAAAGCCTTGATAACAGGAACAAATATAAGCGAAATCCAAGGGTGTCGGAGGTTCTGAACAATGTTCCATAGCGCTTTGCAAGCCCCAAGGAGCTTTTTTACCCTGGAAAATGATTGGATCATCAGGGCCTAAAATATCCGTAGCTTCAGAGTCGGATAACGCAGTGGTGATTGGTCGGGCTTGCAGCATATAGATTTGCCCTTGGGAAAGAGCCCACTCTGTGTCCATTGGGCATCCGTAATGCTGTTCGACCGCTTTAGCAAGGTCTGTCAATTGCTGAAACTCACGGTTGCCAAGGCAGTATTCTTGCCGCTTTTTCATGGGAACTTCTTCTAACACCGTGCCGTTTTTGCTTAGCAAAATGCTTATTTCTTTGGAACCTAAAATTTGTTCCTTGACGCTTCCGGATTTTGATAAGATGAATGTATCTGGTGTTATTTGTCCGCTTACAATCGATTCTCCCAACCCGTATCCGGCGCTAATCAGCATTTCATCCTGTCTGCCATTGACCGGATTTGCCGTGAACATGACCCCGGCAGCCTCAGCATCGATCATTAATTGGATAACAACAGCCAAGTCTACCTTGAGATGTTCAAAACCCATGCTAATGCGATAGGATATGGCCTGCGACGACCAGAGGCTGGCCCAACACTTTTTTATATACCTAATGATCCCGTCGATTCCGCAAATACCGAGATAGGTTTCATGCTGTCCCGCAAAAGATGCAGAAGGTAAATCTTCGGCTGTAGCGCTCGAACGGACTGCAACCAATACATCGGAGCGGCTGCTCAGTTCTTGAGAAAAACCAGCGTATGCCCTTTTTACGTCTTCCTGCACCTCACTAGGCATAGGAGACTCTTCAATCCAGGTAGAAATGCATTGACTGGCCTCAGTTATAGCAGCAATATCATTCTCAGCAATGTTCTCCAGTTTGGCTTCTATCAGCTCTTTTAGATTTGCAGCTTCCAGGTGCTTGCGATAAGCTGCTGCTGTGATGACGAATCCAGGTGGAACGGGAAGCCCCGCCTGGATTAACACCCCTAGATTAGCACCCTTGCCGCCTGCAATTGATAAAGAGTCTTTATTTAATCTCTTTAAATTATTTGTATACTTTGACATATAACTCACTCCTTTTTATGCTTTTTGAGCTTTTATTATTTTTTGATCTTTCATAAACATGACCGCGATAATAGATAAGAGAATGGTAATTAGGGTTAACATCATCGCGTAATTCAAGGCCTCATTATAAGCCTGCTGCTGCAAAATACCACTTGCTTGCTCAGTGATGCGGTCAGCAAACTGTAAGCGGTGACTTTGGATCAGTGTTGTTAAAACGGTTATACATAGTGCCTGATTGATCTGTTTGATGGTATTTTGCAGTGCCGAGGCTCTGCCTACGAGATGACTGGGGACCGCGTATATCCCAGCAGTTCCAACCGGCTGCATACAAAATCCCATACCAAGCCCTCTTAATGTGGATAGCAATAGAATGGTTTGAACAGAAGTGTTCATATCGAGAAGACTGAGCTGATAAGTGGTAACTGCGACAATGAAAAGACCAGGTACTGTCAATTTTCTAAGTCCAACCTTGACTAGTAATCTGCCGCTGATGGCTGATGTAACGCCAGCGGCTATGGCTGAAGGAAAAAGCAAGAAACCTGTGTCTAGTGCACTAAACCCTCTTACTTGCTGCAAGTATAAAGGAAGGATGAGCACGCCTCCCATAAAGGCAAGTCCGTGTAAAGTCTGAACGATCTGGCTCACGGTATAGTTGTAAATTTTAATAACGCGCAAATCAAGCAAGGGCTCTTTGACGGTTAGTTCATTTGCAATGAAAACCACTGTACTGATGATTCCAACAGAAAGCAGTATCCAGTTTTTTGTATTACCCCAGTCTATCGAGGCGCCTTCGCTAAGGACATAGAGTAAGCTCACAATCCCAATCACTGAAGAAATAAATCCGACTATGTCAAAACGTTGAAATGGCTTGGTCGGAGAATTTTCCAATGCATTACTTGCTATAATTAAGCCTAAGATTCCAAGCGGAACGTTTACAAGAAACATCATCCCCCAATCCATGTTTGCAATGATATAACCACCGATAGTTGGTCCCAGAGCCGGACCAAACATGCCTACAATTCCCCAGTATCCCATCGCTGCCCCCCGTTCTTCATGGGGGAAGACGGTAAAGATAATGGTGACTGCAACCGGCATTATCATACCGCCACCGATTGCCTGAATGATTCGAAACATTACCAGCGAACTATTACTCCAGGATAATCCGCATAACATCGATCCCAAGGTAAACATGGATAAAGCAAAAATGAATACTCTTTTCGTTCCGAAGGTGTCAATCAAAAATCCCGTCAAGGGAATTACTGCTGCTAGTGCTAGGGAATAAGCACTTAATACCCACTTTACGTTACTTAGGTCAACATGGAATATCTCCATGAGTTTTGGAATTGCTATATTCACAATACTTGTATCCAGCATCGTCATAAAAGTACCTAATATAATGACTGCCAGAGCCAGCCATTTATTGTTCTTCATTTTTAATCCCTCCGCATAAAAATAAATTGTTGAATGATAAGAATAAAAAATTAGTTTTCTAAAACATTGATAACTAACAATTAGAAATCTAATAATTAGGGTAAAAAATTACAGGGAAATTATGGGCTGAATTTTACTCGAGGCTGCTGTTGATTTTTGTTAAAAGGCGCAGCAAGGTTTGAATCTCATCATCAGTTAGACATTTTGTAATATCATTTTCTATTTCCTGAAATTTTTTATCGAAGTCTTCGATTAATTCTTTTCCTTTTGGCAAGAGGTAAACTTTTTTTTCTCTTTCATTATCCTTAGGAATTCTTCTTTCAATAAAACCTTTCTTTTCAAGGCCTTGAAGCATGCTGGTTATACTGGCGTCCCGTTTCTTAAAAAAATCGGCTAACTCCTTCTGGATAATTCCTTCATGGGAATTAATGTACCCGAGGGTATGCCCTTGTTGCGAATTCAAGCCGAATTCTGCAAGACTCTTGTCAGCTTTATTTTTCATTTTAATGCTTATCACTCTGAGTAGATAAGAAAAAGGTTGATTTGCCCAAGAATTGTTTTCTGTCATTTTTCAGTTCCTTTCAAATGTGGTGATAATCCAAATGAATTTATGAACTCATTCTAACAGTTAGAATTCTAAATGTCAATAGAGTGATTATAAGTGGGAAAATGTTACTGTTTTATTACATTCTTTGAATTCTTTTTTTTAGTATTAGCCAGCATTTGCCGGACTTTTTTTCATATTTAGCCAGGAGAACTCCTGAAACAGTTATCATGCCACCTGCAACTGCGATAGCTGAGGGAATTTCATTCATCCAAAGATATCCCATTAATAGAGTAACAATTGGTACGAGAAAAAGATAAGCAGAGGCACTAGAAGCATCTAGCTTTGATAGTACATAGGACCAACAAAAATAGGCAGCAACAGCTGGGAAGATGCCTAAATAAATAACAGAAAGTGTCGATTGTATAGAACTTGTCTTGATGATAAAAATCAAATCACTGCTTATGGGGAGCAGCGCAATAGTGCCAATCCATATTGAATAACAGATAAGATCGAAACTAGAATATTGTAATAGCAGGGATTTTTGCAGGATAAAATAGATGCTTTGTGAAAAAGCAGCAAGAAATAGGATAAAGGTGCCGTTATTTAAAACAATGAGTGAGCCGGATTCGCCCCATGTGATGAACCCTATACCCAACAAGCTGATTCCCATACCCAACCATGTGGCAATAGATATTTTTTCCTTTAGGATGAAAGCCGCCAGTAGTGCAGTAATTAAATTGCCGCCATTTACAATAAAACAGGATGAAGCGGCAGTAACTAGTTGTTCACCGTAGTTAAGGGAGATATTGTATAACGTAAAACCAAAGATACCAGTCAAGGTAATGGTGACAAGGTCCTTTGTTTTCGGAAGCTGTATCCCGCGAATATCGCTAAAGGGAAAAGGATAATAGAAGCAACGATATAGCGAAAGGTTGCCAATTCAATCGGTGGATAGTCTTGTATGGCGGCACGAATACCTACAAATGCTGATGCCCAAAGGATAATCGTTGTGGAAATGGCAAGCACAACTTTAGCGTGGGGGAGCTTAGCAGTCATAACCCTTACCTCCAATGTTTTTATTTAATAACAGTATATTGAAGGTAAACTCATTTGAAAAATTGAAATAATAAATCTGATCGATAGAAATTTATAATGGAATATATTATGTGTATTTAGGAGAAATGAAGTGGAGTTTCGCCAGCTATTTACTTTTAAAAAGATTGTAGAACTGCAAAGTTTTACGAAGGCAGCTGAGCACCTTGGATATAGCCAGCCAACTGTAACCTCTCAGATTCATGCGCTGGAAGAACATTTGGGAGTAAAGCTTTTTGACAGGATCGGGAGAAAAGTTGTACTTACCGATGCTGGTAATCAATTAATTCAATATGTGTCTCAAATTACCGATATCTATAAGCAAATTGAAGATACGGTAAAAGACCAGGAGGTAATAAGAGGTAAACTAATAATTGGGGCACCAGAAACGCTGACCATATATCGCCTGGAACCGATTTTGCGGGAATATCGACAGCTGTTCCCCCTGGTCGATATTGTTTTAATCAATGACTCAAACGCTCCAATGTACGAAATGTTAAGTCGTGGAGAAATTGATTTGGCCTTTCAAATTGCAGTAGAATGTGAATATAAGGATTACCCCGTAATCCATTTGGCATATGAATCTTTTGTTCTTGTGGGCAACCCAGATTGTAAGCTCGATGATTTAGAATCCGAGCCTAATCAGCTTGTCAATGAAACGATAATATATAACGCAAGGGGATGTATATATAGAAAAGTTTTTGAAGAGTATTTAAAGTCTAAGATGCTAGTACCCCGAAATTCTCTAGAGCTTTGGAGTATTGAAGCAATTAAGAATGGGGTAATGAATGGCCTGGGAATATCTATGTTGCCTTTAATCGCAGTGAAAAAAGATATTGAAGATGGCAAGTTGAAGGTAATTGATTGCAATTCGCAAACAAATACTATAACAACGCATTTGATATACCATAAAAATAAATGGCTTTCTAAGCCAATGCGTGCTTGGATTGAAATTACACAGAAGTATTCAAAAAACTGGACTTAGTTCGCCTATTTTGGCGAATAAAAATGGCTTTTATGAAAGGAGAATGGATATGATTGAAGCAATTGAAATGCGGAGAAGTATTAGAAAATATAAAGGTGATGCTGTACCGGATCAAGATATTCTGCGGCTGATTGAGAGTGCGAGACTGGCACCATCAGGGAGCAATACCCAGCCTTGGCACTTTATTGTTGTTAAAGATAAGCTCATGAAACAACGAATAGCGGAAGTATCTCATAATCAAAAATGGATGGTAGCTGCTCCTGTTTTTATTGTATGTGTTGCAGACATTCGTTCAAGAATAAAAGAGGAAATTCAGTTTATCTTGGATGAAAATAGCTCAGAAGAAGAGGTTAAGCAAATAATAAGAGACACTTCGATTGCGACAGAACATATTATGCTTACTGCCAGTAGTTTAGGGCTAGGTTCTTGTTGGGTTGCTTGGTTTACGCAAAATGAGATTAGACCAGTCCTAAACATTCCTTTCGATAAATACGTAGTTGGTATCATTACACTTGGTTATGCAGATGAGCAACCAGCGCCCCGTCCGCGTAAAAAGATGGGAGAAATATTACATTATGAACAATGGTAAACGAATAGTTCAGGTGGGTAAGTGGATAGCATTCTACTCTTTTATATCGAAGATGGCGTAGCAATTTTTAACGACACGAAGGGAACTTCCAGAACCGTTATATTGTAATTCTTTTCCTACTAGAGCCTTATTAGCTGGCTGTTATTCTGAGATAAGGTAAGAGTGGAGATGGTAGCAGCGTTAGGCATCACACTAAACAAACAAGTATTATATTGCTACCAAACTACAATAAAAAAAATCGGAGCATTATGCTCCGATTTTTTGCTTTCTATTTTAGTTGGCTTTTGGATCGCTTTAATTAATAAAGAGACTCCTTTGTTTAATTGGCAGGTTTTTTTTAGATAAGTGTGAATATATTTATAAATGGTTGATGGATTTCATGGGTATATGAGTATTCTTTCTATTATTGGGCGGTGAATTTATGCATAAAATGGCAAGTGGTAAAAAAGCTTTTTCATATTTGCAAATTGAGCAAGGTGTGCCCTATAAAAAAGGAACTCGTATTCCACTAGATGGAAATACTTTCATGATTGGAAGGTCCACAACTGCTTTTTCAGTAGACATTAGTTTCGGGAGTTTTCTGATATCACGCAAACATTGTTATGTTAAATATTCTAATAGCGAGTGGATTATTTCTGATTTGGGGAGCAAGCATGGTACTAGGGTAAATGAGGAGTCTATTGCGGAGCAAGAAGAATATGTTCTTAAATCGGGCGATAAAGTAATACTTTCTTCAGGTATAGTAATTTTTAGTTTTGTGATGCCAGTAGAATTTGACAAAACTTTGGATTTTGATCGAACTCACTCTATAAAAATAGAGGATGAGTTAACTTTTGATCCTTATGTGAATATTGATTTGGACAGAATGAAATTGCTGGTTGATAATCAAGTAATATCTTTATCAGTTAAGGAATGGCTATTTTTAGAAACTCTGTATAGAAGACGTGGAAAAGTTGTAAGTTATGAGGATATAAAGAGAGCTGTATGGCCTGAAAGATATATGGTCCATAATAACTTTTCGGTTGTAGGTTTTGAAGAGGTTAACATGATGAGTTATCGCTTGCGTAAAAAATTTGGTAAATATAGCAAAATAATAAAAACAATTAGAGGGCATGGGTGTATATTGGATTTGTAGTAGAGCTTTTGCCTAGATATTGGCGAAAGCTTTTTATTAATTTGTAATGAATCTGTAAGGGAAATGCTATTCTTTTTAGAAACTAGTTTAAGTAATATTTAAACGTAGGCTATGAGCGGTATAGTCAATAGAAAGCGGAGGGGATTATAAGTGAAAAAAGTGATGTTAGTGTTACTGTGTATTATGCTAATTAATGTTACTAGCGTGAATGCATCAAAAATACTGGAACGCGGGGATTTTGAAAAATATGCTTCTGGCTTTACCGGCACATTTATATTGTACGATGAAACAAAGGATCAATATGTTGTGTTTGATAAGTCACGAAGCACAGAACGATTATCACCATGTTCCACATTTAAGATTTATAATTCGCTTATCGGATTGGAAACGGGAGTTTTAGATGGCGAAGATGTATATACTTTATATAAGTGGGATGGTACACAGTATACTTTTCCTGCATGGAATCATGATCAAACACTTGCATCGGCAACTAGGGATTCAGTAGTTTGGTATTTCCAGAGGCTTGCTGCCAATATTGGTGCAGAAAGAATGCAGGAAAACCTCGATAAAATAGGATATGGGAATAGAGATATTTCAGGCGGATTAACCACATTTTGGTTACGTTCATCACTTCAAATTTCAGCTCGTGAGCAGGTTGATTTATTATATAAGTTGTATTCCGGTAAATTACAGGTTTCTCGAGATAACATAGAAGTAGTAAAGCGAAATATTACGTTGTCCGAAAGTGATGGGATTCGATTTATGGGAAAAACGGGGTCTGGTTTTGAAGACGGGAAATGGAAACTGGGTTGGTTTGTTGGCTGTATAGAAAAACAAGGAAGCCGATATTATTTTGCCACTAATATTCAAGCACCAGATGGAGCAACGGGTGGTAAGGCTAGAGAAATTTCCAAAGCAATTCTTAAAGAACTTCAAATATTATAACAGCATAGTTGTGTTAGACAGAGGGATTATGCCTAGTGCATATATCAGACCTTTGTCAGGCGATTGCCAAAGGTTCTTAATTGATGGATATTTAAAAGGGTACATAATTGAAGATGATAATAAAACAATAAGCATAAAAAAATCGGAGCATTTACGCTCCGGTTTTTTTGTTTTCTATTTTAGTTAACTTGTGGCTTGCTTTTGGTACTATGTGTTACTTCCGCGAGATTATGCCCTTTTTTCGCTTGGTAATACATTGGATTGCTAAGGAGTTGATGAACATGTTGATTAAAATCCATCAAAGCGGTAGGCGAGGGTTGATTAATTTCTTTGAAAGTAAAAGTAATTTTAGGCATTTAATAAAAACCTCCTGAATTTTTGAAGTATCATACGGATTCAGGAGGTAGAACTTAACATGTATTTGAAAGGATGAATATATTGATAGTTAAGACGATAAAACATGTGGCAATTTATTTACGTAAGTCTCTGGATGATGGAGAATATGAAGACGTATTGGCCAAGCATCGAGATATGTTGACTTCTTGTGGAAAGTAAGGGATGGAGCTATGTAATCTTAGAAGAGATTGCTTCTGGTGAATCGATTATTAAAAGACCGCAAATGCAAATTTTACTCAGTCAGGTAGAGGATGGCTGTTACGATGGCGTGGTCGTAGTAGACTTTGACCGGCTAAGTCGTGGCAGCTATGCTGACCTGGGGATGATTGAGGAAGCTTTTAAATCTACAGGGACATTAATCATTACTCCCCAGAGAACGTACGATCTAGAAGATGACAGTGACGAAATGACAATTGGTATTAAATCCTTTGTTTCCAAAGAAGAATATAAACTAATCAAAAAGCGATTGCGGGACGGGAAGATCAACGGAGCTAGAAAAGGGATGTGGACAAGCGGTCAGCCATCATTTCCCTATTACTATGATCGATTGAACAAAAGCGTTTTGGTAGACGAAACAAAACGATATTACTATCGGGAAATGGTTGAACGCTTTATTAATGGTGCGGGTTTAACGGAAATTGCAGACTGGTTAACAGAGCATTTGCCCAGGCAGCGAAAAAATACAATGGGGAAGCAGAAAAAATGGTCGCTGGTTGTTGTAAAGCGTATTTTAAGTAGTGAAGTGCATCTCGGCTATGTGATTTTTGGTAAGCATAAAAGGAAAAGGGGGATTAGACAGGTAGTGCCGCAAGAGCAATGGATCAAGAGTAAAGGGAAGCATGAGCCATTAAAGACCGAAGAAGAACATAAAAAGATTATGGCAAGGTTAGCATTATCTAAAGAGCAAAATACAAAGAATCGAGAAGTATTGCCTTTATCAGGTATGTTGTATTGTGAGCAATGCGGATCTCGAATGATAATTAAGACGGTTATATACAAAAACGGCAAGAAATGCTGGTATGCAGATTGTTCTGGCCGGCAAGCAGATAAAAGTTGTAATCAAAAAAGCAGCGTGTTGAATGAAGACTTCTTTGCTGGACTGTATCAGCGAGTGTTGCACGTTGATGATAATATTCAATGGCAGATGCATGAGCAAAACAGAGCGTTAACGAAATATAAGCAATTATTAGCTGTTAAAGAAAAAGAACTAGAAAAGCATAAGCAAGCGGTTGATAGGCTATATGAAATGCGGGAAGAAGATAATATTGATAAAATATCATTTGTTGAACGTAAAACTGTACGGGATGAGCAGATTCAAGCTTTAAAGAAGGAAATTGGTAATTTGCGGCTGATTATTCAGGAACAAAAAGATATGCCTTCGCTAGACAAGCTGAGGCAGCAGATAAAAGTATTTAAGGAAAGGTGGCGTTATATAGAGAGTGTGCAAGAGCAGAATAGGCTGTTGAAACGGGTTGTAGGTAAGATTACGTATCACAGGGAAGCCAATAATGTATATTTGGGGATTCAGTATAACTAAATGATTTTAGAAATAATGAAAGCTCCTGCCAGTTAACTCACCCCGGCAGGAGCTTTTTAAAATTAGGTAAATTGATAATTAGATCACAATAAACTGTTATCCCCACGAACGGCCGAATAGTTGCTCACCATTCGTACTTAACTTGAGAACAGCATTTTTATTTAAAATCGATTGTGACGCCTTGGTATAGGAATCTTGTTTATCCAAGGCTATAATTACCTGCTTTTTTTGATTTTCGTATAATTCAAGTATTTTTTCAATAGCCTCATCTGAAATTTGTTTGAGTAATACAGAATCATGTACAAGTAATGGAAGCTTTGTTAAGGCCAAGACAGATAAATCGAATACAATTAGTCCCTTATAAGCAATACCTGTTCCTGTGTCGTCCGGCGTAAAAAAAGTATACTTGTTTTCTCCGAACTTTAATATAGGAGCATTGTAAGTACCTGAATATATTGTGTTGTTAATTTGCTCCATTTTACTATTCATTTCTTTTTCAAGACATGCAAATTGTTCGATTTCGACTGTTTTCAAGCGCTCATTATCTTCTTTTTCAGTCTGTTTCAATTGTGTCAGTTTAGAGTAAGAGTCATTTTGCTCTTTTAGAACACGAATTTGTCTTTGAAGGTCTGCATGCCTGGACAAGATTGTCTTTGATAATTTAGGGTTTTGAATTAAATTTTCTAATTGTAGTTCATATTCTGAGATAACTAACGAAATATCTGTAACTTCTTTTTGTAATCGTCTTTTTTCAGATTGAAGTTCAGTTGAAAATACAGATGAAATTTGCCTATGAAACGTTTCAACTTCTGATAAGGCAGCTAAATTAGTGTCAGGGAAGAACTTTTTTAGTTTATTAAAATCATCGGTTGCAGTCGAAAAACGATATGAAAGATTTTCTTCGATCACCTTTAATTTTGCAGTTATACTGCTCCTTTGCCTCCTGGCTCTGGAAAGCAGTTGCTTAATTCTGATTGCTTCATCGGATAGTTCAGCATCCAAATCAGTAAAACCTTTTTCTAATCCTACAGCTATCTGTTCAATTTCCGTTGTAAGGACTTCTATTTCCTTGATATTGTAATCAACTTGCCGCTTTGTGACACTAGCTACAAAATGATGCTTTTGAGCCTTTTTAAATGTATCTACAGCTTCTTTTGAAATATTATGCTGCTTTTCAAGATTATGAATAGACATATATAAATCAAAGAGTTTTAAAAGAGCATAACTAGCTTTTTGGGATTTCTCATTACTTGCGGCATGTAATGGTTGCTTTTCATTTAAATTTTCCTTACCATAAACTCGGATATAACGCCCAACTGCATCACGAAAAGATAAATAAGGTAATTCTAGCTCATATTTCTTATTGAGCCAGGTACAATATTCATCAAGTGCTAATTCTTCTTCTTTTTTATAAGTATTGTTACACTTCCAAACTTTTTGGTGATCTAATGTATCTCTTATAAACCAAAACTGTTTTTCCTCAAATACAAAAGAAAAATAAATATCATGATGGCCTACACTTCGTATAATATCTGTTGCATGTGCATATGTATTTCCACCGAATACGAAATCTACAATCATTAAAAATGATGATTTTCCAATAGAATTATTACCAGTTGTTGTGCCAAGAACCGTATTTAGGCCACTATGGAATTCTATTCTTTGTTGGCGAAATTCGTTGCAAATTATTTCAAATAACATAAGTTATCCTCCCGGTTTTAGAGTTAAACGATATTCGCTTAAGAGCATATAAACACACTAATGTTTCGATATAATCTCCTATGTCCTCAAAATTTGCTTTTGTTTTTTCATATAACTCAAACGGAGAAATGTCACGTTTTATAGTGATTTCTAAAATTATATCTAACTTTCCAATCGTACTCTCTTTATATGATATAACTTTATTTGGGAATCTCATGAAATACCTCACAATTCTGTACAAAAAAAGATGTTATTGCTTCGCATGCCGAACGACATGTATTTGTTGTTTTTCTACCGATCCAGGAATTCATTGCTTCAAAAATTTCATTTTTATTTGCACCTGTATTATTCATTTTCTGAAAGGCCGCACGTATCTGCATACTAAGTACTTCAAAATCAAAGTTACTGGTTCTTTCTAAAGTACGAAATAGCTCGTGTATATATGTAAAATACGTTGTTACATATCCATTAACTTTTATTTTTAATAAAACTTCATTAGGATAAAACTTATTTGCCAAAGGAACTGCTAAATAGTTTAAATCTGTAAATTCATTTTCAGATAGGGCGACAATTTTATTAATAATTTCTTCAATTTCAGTTTCTAATCCTAAAGTCATAGTCGAAGCATGTAATGTTGATTTTAGGAGCAATGCTTTTTTAATATCTGCTAGATGAGAGTATTCTTCGGATGTTGTATGGTAGTCTTGGGTACCATGACAATCTTTGCAGAGAGCAATGCGATTTTCGAATGACTCCGAATTATTGCCTAATCGTTCCAACCCATTGAGTACCGCTGACTGTTCTTTAGTAGGTTTATTAGGATAGATGTGTGCAATTTGAAACTTTTTTTCTCGTAACTTTTTTTGTGAACGCGCTTGTAACTCTTTTCCACACAGCGGACAATGATTGTCAACTTCCAAAAGAAAAAGTCTAAGTTCAGCGTCAGTAGGGTCTTTCCTTTCCTGCAAATAACTATCTACAGATATATCTTGGTTTTGCTCCATCATTTATGCTCCCTTCCGCTATTTATGAGTGGCTGAATAGAATCTATAAAGTTTCATGAGTATTAAGACTATTTACACTATACGACTTTTTTCCGGATTTAACAATGCTGCATTAAGGGGGGGCTGAGCTATTGCTTCATTAGAATAAATGCATATCCAATTTTGGTTTACTTAAATGACAGATGTCCTATTCCAAGGATGCAATAATATTGAATATGAAAAATATGTATTGGATGATAGAATATGTTATTTGAAGGGTTACATAATAGGATAAAAGCCAGGAGGCCACAAATGTGTTCCAATCTGGCTTTTATAGTCTAAATAATAATTATAGTATGGATTAAATAACGTTTTTCAAGGCCTTGGCAAGTTAATGCTTTATATTTAATCTAGTTTTCGCCAGCTGTCTTCCCAGAAGCCACCTATTTTACAATATTGTCGCTGGTATTTGGCTTCTTCAAAATTGATTACTAATTTACTTTGAGCATTTGGGAAAGCTCTATTGAGTTTGTCTTCTAAAATTTCTTGCTCTGTTTTAGAAATGTCGCCTTGGAGTTTCAGACAGTATGTTATTCGAGAGACTTCTTCCCTAGCCATTGAAATGCTAGTATGGTGCTTGTTGGGATTGTTGCCCGAATAGTTGTCCCAAGCTTTTTCTAGTCGTTCAATGTTTACTTTAGCTTTTTCAAGGTCTGCAAGGGTATAGTTCATATATTTACCTCCTGAGATTTTAAGAGAGATTACTGAAAGGTGGGCCAGCCACAGTTTATTCCTATTATTTTGTTTAGGTTGAAATCCTTCTTTCATAAGGATTTCAGATAGTTGTTTTGATTTAATTATTGATTGCAAAGTTAACGACTTTATATATCAAGATCATCGAAAGGATATTCCATAGTTGGACAAACTCAGGTAGAGGATAGAAGTGTTCAAACAAAATAGCGGTATTATGAAAGTGTGCAGGGACGGAATAGGCTGCTGAAGAGGATTGTAGGCAAGATTATATATAATCGAGAATCCAATAATGTGTATTTGAGGATTCAATATAATTGAATTGTTAGTTCACATAAAAAGATCCTGTTATATTCGTGTAAATATAGCAGGATCTTTTTGTTTATAAACAAATTTTTTATAAAAAAGAGTAAAAGTGCTCGCATTGGATTAAAAGCTGACCGGTATAACACAGGATCTATTACAAAGGTTGACGAAAAAGAAACGGTCCATTCATTCATTAAAAATGAAATAAATGCTAAACTTCATATCTTATGCTGAAATTCTAGTTATAATAGATTTAATGTAATTTAATTGAGAAATATCAAAATGATTTATAAGATGCCATTTAAAATCATCTTTATCAAACTTACTTGTTATTATAGATCGAATGTAACTATAAAGACTATCAATTAGGAATTTACCACAAATTAAATTATAATAATTGTTTCCGTTGATTTGTTCATAGTTATTTGCAATCTCAGATATTTTTTTCTCCGCATCACTATCTAGTTCCAGAATAAATTCCCAGTATTGCTGATACGCGCCATCACTCCGTTCAAATCCTGTTTTATAGTCAATAAATAAATAGGCTGATCTTTTGACTGACTCATTAGATGGGAAATACTTTTTAACAAAACAATAACAAAGAAAAAGCTTTGAAGCTTGTTCGACAATAGTGTCTTTCCAGAAGCAAAAGTTTATTTTATTTTTTACCACACTATCAAAACATCTTAATCTCCCTTTAGCAAATTGAGTACACGCGTTTTCGTCTAAAAAATAGTTTTCAATATTATACGTTTCCAAATATATAAAACACGGATCATTAATCAATTCGTCTGGATTAATATATCGATCAAAATCTCCATCTACAATATAGAAGTTTTTTATTAGAGAGTTTCCTGGAGTTTCAGATCCAAACTCCTCGTAACGTCGCCTTACGTTAGATTTTCCTCCCAACGCAAATATGGTAGATATTGAATATTGATCTCCCAATAAACGTTTAAAGATAGTTTCATATTCGTATTCCTTACCGGCATCTTCTACAAATATATTTATATCATTTAATTCTTGATAGTATAAATATCGGGTGGCAGATGCTTCGGAAGAATACACTAATTCATCTTCTGAAGCATTCATTTTCTTGTTCACCTACTTCTACTTCTATGTATTGCTTTTCCAGTTTGTACATTTTACTTCTATTTCGTCCTATAATCTCAGGGGAATGAGTAGCAAAAACTAATTGAATGTTTTTATTTATATTAAGTGTTTTTTCGACAAATATTTTCTGCCACGACAAATGAAGGGAAAGTTCTGGCTCGTCAACTACAAAAATTCCGGAAGTGCCACTTTTTACATTGAAAATCAAGTTTGCAAAGAACGTGATTAGCTGCTTCTCACCAGAAGAAAGATGTTGGATACTAATAGGGTTTGTGCAATATTTCGTTGTAAAAAAAACCGTTCCCATAGAATTTATTTTGATTTCTTTGCCATCTTCTCCATTCCCAACGAAGTCATTCATGGTTTTAAGGAAAACCTCAATTGGCTTTCGTGCAATAGATTTACGCTGCTCCATCTTTTCTGCAAGTGTAATGAGATTTTTAATTTTAGAAATCTCTTGAAATTTCCAAAAGAAGTCTAATTTAAAGCCTTTAAGACTGTTGGTCTGGAAAACCTTAAACTCTTCGATAAAACCTGCAAAAAAATTAGTGTAATTTTCCTCTTCAGTTTTGTTAATAAGATCAAGTTCTTTAAGCATTTTTATGTATGCTGTTTTAGTTTTTTGAAGGGTAGACACTGTATTTCGCTGTTTGATTACAGCTTCAATTAGTTCGTCATCATTATATTTTCGATTAACTTCTAAAAGTGACTTAAAAATATCGTTTCTAAAAGTATCACTAATCTTTGTGATAGTAGAGTTTATACGTGAATAATTGTAGTTGATTAGTGTTTCTATCTGCATCATAGCAAGATCCCTAGTCTCTGAATGTGTATAAGAAGAATCAGCGCTTAAAGACATGCGAGTTTTATATCTACGCGTAAAAAAAGAATTGTCATCGTAATCGTATAACACAGATGAACGATTTAATGGTAAGTAAACATAATTAAATGTGTTTTTAATTTTAATTAGAAACTCATATCGATTAAAATAATAATTAATAATATCCCTTGAGTTTCTTTCTGAGAGTCGCAGTTCTTCACCGCCATTAGCATTATTAAATTTATATTCTTCACCATCAAATTTAATAGATAAATTCTCTTTATTATAAACAATTTGAATGTACTTTATTTCCTCTAAATTTGAGCTTGAAGCATATCTTAATTCAATTTTTTTAAATGTATAATCAAATAGCTTAAAAAGCTGCCCCGTTATAATTGCTTCTGTAATATTTAATATCGTTGTTTTACCACAGCCATTTGCACCATAAATAAAAGTAACGTCAGTGTTAAAAATTATATTATAATTATAACAGTCATACAATTTTTGGATTGTCAAATCTAATAATTTCATGGTTTTCCCCCTCATAAAGTCCTCCTTTATCTTAACACGCTCTTTATATTATTACCATATTTTACATTGCTTATTATATTTTGCTTGTCCGCTCAATAGACCATAAGGAGCGAAATGATAAAATATAAATAGAGAAGGGGACTTATCAGATGTCCTACAGTCGTAGAAGATGTAGTGAGTGGAAAAGTAAAATGCAATTTGTAATAAGCATGAGGTGCTCCTTATGACAAAAGTAGCAGCTGTCAGAGCTGATTTAGTGGACAATTATTTGGAACATGTTCAACAAATAGCGAAAAGTATCGGTAAGATATTCATGTTGGATACTGGAGAAGGAAATGATTTGGAAGATGAAGCTTCTGGATGGTATATTGAAGATTTAAGTGGATGGCTAATTGAACCTTCTGAAATAATACATTTTATAGCCGCGAGGGAGTCAGATATGCACTACAAAAACTTTGCCGATTCGTACGTGTTAGCAAAATGGTGCAAGACAGCATCTGGGACTATTGACATAGATTTTAAGTATTATAAAAATATCTAAAGCGAATATATTAGTCGAGGGACGGTTCCGCGAATAATATATTTGATTACGAAATTGTTTCGATAATATAGGCTCCACTGTATTCAATAATTGGTGCTAATTATGTGATTTGCATCGATATTATTAATAAGAATCTTTATAAGAGCCAGATACTCAGAGTATAGGCAAAGGAGGTGCTACACTCATGACAAAAGTAGCAGCCGTCAAAGCTGATTCCTACGATCCACATATAGTCGGACAAGCTATATCAGACTTACTTACCCATTTAGGCGGTATGTCGCAGTTTGTTAACCCTGGTGATAGAGTATTAGTGAAGCCAAACATGCTGGAGGCGGTGGAAAAGGGTCTCTGTGTAACTACCCATCCAGAAGTGGTTAAAGCTGTTATCCGTGAGGTGCGGCAAGCTGGCGCGGTACCGGTGGTGGGGGATTCACCAGGGACAAGTACAACGGTGAAGGCTGCTGAAAAGTGCGGCATTCTGGCCGTTTCGCCAGGAAGAGCAGGTTGAACTGGTGCCCTTTGAAGAGACTGCTGAGGTTGCTTTTCCTGAGGGAATAAATTTGAAAAAGTTTACGGTTGCCCGGCGTTTGACAGAGGTCGATAAGGTTATTTCGCTTGC
The DNA here is from genome assembly GCF_004339805.1 of Anaerospora hongkongensis. Lineage (GTDB taxonomy): Bacteria > Bacillota > Negativicutes > Sporomusales > DSM-15969 > Anaerospora > Anaerospora hongkongensis. The sequence goes on from NZ_SLUI01000004.1 coordinate 41,432, forward strand.
GAAGATGAAGACGCATACTTTTATGGGGACCACAGGGGCCACGAAGAATTTATTTGGCTTTATTGTAGGTATGCAGAAAGCCCAATTTCATTTGCGCATGCAAGCACGCCGGGAGTTTGCGGCTATGCTTATTGATTTGGCAAATTGCGTAAAGCCGGTTTTGTCTATCGTTGATGGGATTGAAGGCATGGAAGGCAACGGGCCGCGCAATGGGAACCCGGTAAAGGCCGGACTGCTGCTGGCTGGGGCAAACTGTTTTGCTGTAGACGTAGTCATGGCAGAATTAATGGGCTTTCGGGCGGAAATACTGCCGGTGACGGCGCTTGCCTTGCAGCGAGGGCTGACACCGGCCTTTCAGGAGGTTGAGCTGATTGGTAATGGCCGTGAGATTAGGTGCAAGTTCGTGGAACCGCGCAGCCTGCAGTCGCTGGAGGACCGGATACCGAAATGGCTGGCGGCCTTTGGCCGCAGTCAGTTAACTGCCCGGCCCGAGATCAGGGAAACCTGTATTGGCTGCGGGCGCTGTGCCAGACATTGCCCACCGCAGGCTATGACCTTGGCAGGAGGCCGGGTTGAAATTGACTATCAAAAATGTATTCGCTGTTACTGCTGTCAGGAGCTTTGTCCCTGTGATGCTGTACAGCTTGAGGATAGCTTTTTGCTTACGATGGTCAAACAGATCGGTAAACTTCGCTAATTTGTTCTTGCATAACCCCCCTGGGGGGATGTAATATATAAGGAGTGGTATAGTGCATAATCATATGCATGCTCATCAGAAGCAAGTCGTTAACCGGCTGGCTAGAATAGAAGGCCATGTTAGAGCAATCAAGCAGATGTCTGCAGAAGGGCGGGATTGTCCGGAGGTTTTACTGCAAATTGCGGCAGTGAGAAAAGCGCTGGATAACACGGCAAAGCTCATTTTGAAGGATCATCTGGAACATTGCTTGATTCATGCGGTTAATGAAGGTGAGCAGGAGAAATTTTTGAAAAACCTACAGGATGCTATAGACCACTATATCCGATGATAGGGGGTCGAAATCATGCGGGCATTGCTGGTAACCTTGGCTTTGCTGGCAGCTCCGTCTGTGGCGTTTGCGCACACCGGATCAGTCTTCAAAACAGCAATAAGCTTTGTGCCGATGCTGGTGATAGTTGCCTCAATTCTGTTTAATCGCTTCACCGAATTAATTAAAAAGATTTTTTATTGGAAGAAACGCAATGAATAAAGTAGGGACCTAATTCGCAATGAAGTGAATAGGCAATAGGTAACGTGAATTTATTGACAGCAAAACGTTAGTGTGCTAACATCGTACTATTAATTTACCCGTGCTATGACGAGCAGATGGGGGCACTATATGGATAATCTAGGCGCTTTAATTCGCAAACAGCGTAAACATAACGGCGTTACTTTGAAACAATTAGCAGAGAAAACTAAACTTTCTATTAGTTTTTTAAGCGAAATTGAACGGGGTGTAGCTAAACCTTCGATGGATTCGTTGCGTAAAATTGCCCAGTCCTTGAGCATTAGCTTGTTGAGTTTTACTGATTCGCAGGACTCTCAGGGGGCTAATCCGATGAGACTGGCTAATATGCCTAATCAGGTGATAAGGAGCAAATACATAAACACTGCCAAAGTTGTTCGGGCCGGTCAACGCAAGAAGCTGGGGTACCCTGATCGTCCCGGCTACTACGAACTGCTGACTCCTGATTTTAACCGTGAATTGGAAGTGTTGTATGTCAAATTAGATCCGGGCTTTGAAACAGGTCCTGAACCAATTATCGACCCACCAGGAGAAAAGTTTATTCTGGTGATGAAGGGGCATTATCAAATTACCATCAGCGGAGAAATCCATATATTAAATGCCGGAGACAGCATTTCTTATCCGGCAGATGCGCCTGTCTTTTTTAAATGTTTGTCTGATTACCCGACTGAGCTGATTTTAGTTTTAACACCACCGGGATTTTAAATCAATAAAAAACCTCTTACAGTGAATGCTGTAAGAGGTTTTTTTGTTAATTTATTATACATTTTTCTGCGTAATTACGTTGACAACGTAATTATAGCGTGTTAATATCTAAATTAATAAAATATTTACGTATTTTAAAGTATTCAGAAATTTTAATAGTCCAACGGTATCGCATAAATAACAGCAGGTGAGGAAGGAGAGCGGATTCCTGCTGAAGGCAAAAGCCAGTAAGGAAAAGGAGATAAAAAATGAAAATAATTGATTTAGCGGTTACGATTGAGAATCAAACGCCCTGTGACCCGCCATATATGGCAACAGAGATTGACTACTGGGAACACGGCAAAGGCGCTAAACAAATAAAGGATGTTTTTGTAGGCGCTACCGACACTGATTTACCGCAGGGATTAGGTTGGGCAATAGAATACGTTAGGTTAACAACCCATAGTGGAACGCATCTTGATGCTCCGTGGCATTACCATCCGACTATGGATAAGGGAAGACCGGCGCGCACTATTGATCAGGCACCCTTAGAATGGTGCCTGTCTGATGGGGTTGTTGTTGATTTTAGTGATAAGCCAGATGGTTATCGTGTAACAGCAGAGGACTTTGCGAAGTATTTTCAAGCAATAGGATATTGTTTAAAACCGCTGGATATTGTGCTAGTTCGTTCTGGTGCGGCCAAATATTGGGGGACAGCTGAGTATTTGGTGCGAGGCTGCGGTATGAGCCGGGACGCAACCTTATGGCTGCTAGAACAAGGTATAAAGATTGTAGGTACTGATGCCTGGAGCTGGGACCGGCCGTTAGGGCTGATTGCTGAAGAGTTTGCTCGCACGAAGGATGCCTCTATCATTTGGGAAGGCCATTTTGCGGGTATTGAAAAAGAATACTACCATATGGAGAAAATGACGAATTTAGATCAACTGCCTCCCTATGGTTTTCAAGTAGCTTGCTTCCCTATAAAAATTAAAGCGGCAAGTGCCGGTTGGGTTCGTCCTGTAGCTATCCTCCCAGATTTGATCATTCCTGAGTGTGAATAAATCAATAAAAAGGGGCTGTTGGTAGTGGCGAAACTGGATGTAAAATGGCATGTCCTTATAGGTGGTTTCCTGAGTTATACCTTTGATGCTATGGATATTGTACTGCTAGCCGTAGCGTTGCCCGCTATTATTAAAGACTTAGGACTATCCATGACAGAAGCAGGCTTATTAGGGACTGCGACTTTGTTGGGAGTAGGAATTAGCAGCATTATTGTCGGCTGGTATGCAGATAATTATGGCAGAAGAAAATCGTTGTTGTGGAGCTTGGTGAGTTTTGGTGTTTTGACGGCGGCAATTGCTTTTACCAGCAGTTGGGCCGAGGTGCTGATCCTGCGTTTTCTAGCCGGTCTGGGTTTGGGTGGAGTTTGGGGAATTGCTGCTGCCTACATTAATGAGACGTGGCCAGTGTCACAACGTGGGAGAGCTGCAGCTTTTGTATTGAGTTCTTTCCCGGCTGGAGCAGGCATAGCGTCCTTCCTGGCCGCGATTATATTACCCTATTATGGCTGGAGGGTTCTATTTCTTACAGGAGCAGGCGCTATTCTGGCAGCAGTGTATATTTACTTTTTTGTTCCCGAGTCGGAGGTTTGGAAACAGCAAAAGGCTAAGCGGTTAGAGGAAGGTGGAGGGCAAAGTACAGTCTCAATTTCCGAAATATTCTCACAAGGGTTGTTGGGAAATACGCTTTTCGGTACTGCAGCAGCTAGCTTTGCCTTAATGGCATATTGGGGATCTACTACTTGGCTTCCGACTTTTTTGGTAAAAGAACGGGGATTGGATATGACGACAATGGCGATGTTTATGGTCATCCTCAACATCGGCATGTTTGTCGGGTACAATATCTTTGGGTATTTAGCGGATAAAATTGGACGGAAAAAAGCGCTGATACTTTCTTTTATTGGCACTACAATTACATTGCCTATTTATGTATTTACAACAAATACGACAGCGCTGCTTTGGCTTGGACCTGTATACGCGTTCTTTATCTCTTTTGCGGGGCTGTTTGGCTCTTATTTTGCTGAGTTATATCCGACAAGGGTACGTACGATAGGCGCAGGCTTCTGTTTCAATGTTGGACGTGGCCTGTCCGCACTTGCTCCTTTTATATTGGGTCATATTGCGGCAAAGTATAGTTTGGCTGCAGGAATTAGCTTATGTGCCGGCTTTTTCTTCCTGGCAGCGGTTACCATGATGTTTTTGCCGGAAACACAGGCAACAAAGAAGAGTTTTGCGGTGAATGAAGCTGAGTCGAATTAACTAACTGAGGTGAGGAAAATGGAGAAAGTAATGATTACTGTAGCCACCACTGGTGCGTGGCCAGGAAAAAAGGATAATCCCAATATACCGCTTACGCCGATAGAGATTGCTAATGATGTATATGATTGCTGGCAAGCGGGAGCTGCAATTGCCCACTTGCATATGAGGGATGATCAAGGGAAAGGTACGATGGACAAGGATAAGTTCCGGGAAACGGTTGAGCTTATTCGCAGTAAATGCAACATTGTTATCAACTGCACGACCTCAGGCGATTTGAATGCAACTGACGAGACCCGAATGGCCCATTTGATTGAGCTAAAGCCTGAAATGGCTTCTTACGATGCTGGTTCTATGAACTGGATGCACAGCGGTCTTTTTCTCAATCCGCCAGCCTTTTTAGAAAAATTAGGCATTGTTATGCAAGAAAATAACGTAAAGCCGGAAATTGAAATATTTGATGCCGGTATGATTTATAACTCCTTTTATTATCAGAAGAAAGGTGTCCTGAAAGCGCCAATCCATTACCAATTTGTATTGGGAGCTGCCGGCGGTACAGCAGCAACAGTAGAAAACCTTGTTTACCTCAAAGGCCTTATTCCGGCTGAGTCAACGTGGTCAGCCCTGGGGATTGGCAGCGGTCATGTTCCCATCATGCTGGCGGCTATCGCAATGGGCGGCCATGTGCGGGTTGGCATGGAAGATAATGTGTATTATGCTAAAGGACGCTTAGCTAAGTCTAATGCCGAGCTGGTGGCCCGGACAGCCCGGATCATTCGCGATAGCAACAAGGAAGTAGCTAGCGCTGATGAAGCACGTTTGATCCTTGGTCTTAGCAAGTAATTAGTAAGGCTAAAATTAAGAAAAAGACGTAGAACACGTTGTTCTGCGCCTTTTTTATTGCAGCTATTTGCATAATTGAGCGTAAATACGACTGAACTGCACATACTAACTGGGAAAAATTACATGCGTGCAGGAGGGACTCAGTTTGAGCGAATTAATTAATAATCGGGAGCAGCGTAAAAAAGTACTCCGTGAGATCATCACTGACCTCCATGATGGGAAACCGTTAGCTGCCGTTAAGGCCCGTTTTGATGGAGTGGTCAAGGATTTAGCACCCGGTGAATTGTCGGCAGTGGAACAATCATTGATTGATGAAGGCTTACCTATCACTGAAGTACAAAGATTATGTGATGTTCATTCAGCCGTATTCCGGGATGCCTTGGAGAAATCTCCGGATATGCCGGTCACTTCAGGTCATCCGGTTTATACCTTTCAACAGGAAAACCGTGCCCTGGAAAAACTAATCAATAGTGAAATCAAGCCATTACTAAGCGAATTGCGGCGAGCACCAGCAGATAAACAGAAAGCCATTGCTTTGAGCATTACCGAAAGGCTTAATTTGCTGTGGGATATCGACAAGCATTACAGCCGTAAGGAAAACTTGCTTTTTCCCTACTTAGAGAAGTACGGCATTACCGCACCGCCACAGGTTATGTGGGGCGTCGATGATGAGATAAGAACTCAGCTGAAAGAGACTAAAAAATTAGCTGCAGCCTATCAGTCTGACTTGCAGGGGGATCTAATCAGCAAAGCGGAAGATGCATTGGAACGCATCAATGAAATGATCTTTAAAGAGGAAAAAATCCTCTTGCCAATGGCATTAGAAACGCTTGCTGAAGATGAGTGGCATCAGATTTTGATGGATAGTGATGAGATTGGCTATTGCCTAATTGAGCCCGATATAGGCTGGAAGCCTGTCAAGAGTTCGGCAGATTCTGTTGGGATGCATACCGAAACAGGCAGAGGCAGCTCAATAAAAATGAATACCGGTGTACTTTCTATCAATGAATTAGAGCTGATTTTCAGTCACTTACCGGTAGACCTTACTTTTGTTGATAAGCATGATACAGTGAAGTTCTTTTCGGCAACGAAAGACCGCATCTTCCCGCGTACGCGCACCATTATCGGCCGTAAGGTAGAGAACTGCCACCCACCGGCCAGTGTGCACATTGTGGATCAATTGGTAGCGGATTTCAAGTCAGGCAAGAAGGAGCAGGAGGATTTTTGGATTCCGATGGGAGAAAAATATGTTTTGATCCGGTATTTTGCTGTCCGTAATGAGCAGGGAGAGTACCAGGGGACTTTGGAAGTAACCCAGGATATTGCCGAGCTGCAAAAAATAACCGGCGAGAAGCGGATTGCCGATTAGGCATATGATAAGAAAAAAGGACTGCATGCGGGGTTGCATGCAGTCCTTTCTTTAGCGCTTAATTGCGGCAATATCCTCATACAGCTCAATGACTGGTTTCTCGGCCAGCAGGCCGGGGATTGTTGCAAACAGCTCTTTTAAATAGGGCGTAGTGCTGTGATGGTTCAGGGCGGCTTTATCGGCATATTTCTCGTAGAACATAAACTTACCGGTTTGTTTTTCGGAGCGGTGCAGGATGTACTGGACGGTGCCTTGCTCCGTTTCTACCTGTGGCAACACCGATTTTAACGCCGTTTCCAGCTCCTGCTCTTTGCCTGGTTTAGCCTGCAGGGTGGCGATTAATACTACCATCCGAATAAGCCTCCTTTATTTTACGTCAAAGATTTTGCCGGGATTTAATATATTATTAGGATCAAGCGCCTTTTTTATTGCTCGCATCATTTCCAGCTGGACCGGGTCTGTGTACTTTTCCATCAAATCTTTTTTCTTGTAGCCAATTCCGTGCTCGCCGGAAAGTTTACCGCCCAGGGGGTAAACAAAATCAAAGATATCCTGATGAATATCAGCGAGTTTCTGCTGCCAACGATCTTCCGGGATGTCACCTTGCAGAATGGAAATGTGAATATTGCCGTCTCCGGCATGACTGACAAAGCGGGTTACTGCCTGGTGCTTCTCGCAAATATCTGCCATAGTGTGCATGGCAAGCGGCAGCTTATCGAGTGGCACGACAATATCCTCGTTACTGTGGATCAATGTTTCATGACGGAAGGCCTCGGCAGCTGATTTGCGGGCCCGCCAGATTTTCTGGGGATCGGGCATCATGACGGCCAGCGCCCCATTGGCCATACAGATTTCATCAATTGCGACCGCGAAGTCTTCCAGCTCGTCGATGTTGTTTCCTTCCAGCTGGATGATGAGATAATGCCCGTTATCACTGTGGGGCAGCTTTTCATTCAGGAAGTTTTCTACGCTCTGAATGGCGGTATTGTCCATGAATTCAATACAGGTAGGCGTGGTGACTTCTTTGATGATCTTAGATACCATGGCGATCGGTGTATGAATATCCGTAAAAACGGCTAACAAATCCATGGAGTTTTGGGGCAGGGGAATTAATTTCAGGGTGAGCTGGGTAATAATGCCCAGTGTGCCTTCCGAGCCGATAAGCAGCTGGTCAAGATTGTAGCCGGTACTGCTTTTGGCCAGGCGGCCGCCCAAGGTGGTAATGGCCCCTTGGGGAGTCACAACTTCCATTTCATAGATTTGGTGACGGGTGGTACCGTATTTTACCGCTTTATTTCCGCCAGCATTTGTGGCAGCATTGCCGCCGATAAAACAGCTGTCGCCGCTGCAGGGATCGCCGGCGTAGAACAAGCCTGCTGCCTTGGCGGTTTGCTGCACTTCTTCGGTACGGACTCCGGCTTGAACGGTAATGTACATATTCTCCGTGTCAACCTTGATAATCTGGTTTAACTTTTCCAGGGACAGGACGATGCCGCCATACAGAGACACTGCTCCACAGGCAAGACCTGTACCTGCTCCGCGGGGAACTACGGAAATTAACTCCCGGTTTGCCAGGCGCAGGACCTCGGCCACCTCTTCCGTACTGGCTGGAAAAACAACAACTTCCGGTGCATGGTGGTAGTGGGGATCAGTTACTTCATCGTGGCTATAGACAACAAGTTTATCCGCATCGGTGATCACATTTTTTTCACCAAGCAGCTGTTTAAGTTCATTGATAATTGCAGTAGTTACGGGCTGATAAGTAGACAAAACACAGGACCTCCTCAAGGATAGTAAAGAATATTGTATACAGTATAACATAATGCATTGACTTTTTCTATTGAAATTAAGATATATCTGTATCTGCAGGGGAGATGGTTGTCTTTGTGTGGCTGCCTGTCAGGAGGCGGTTTGTTGTTCGCCTTTCGCCAGCATTACCCTAAGAATAACTTTGTCCGTTTCGATCATGCCGGGGTTGCTGATTTTACCTAAATTGCGGATGGTTTCCTCTATTGTTGACGCGATAATGCCGTTGGTGCTGGGCACGATGATTTGCCGTTGTGCTAACAGGGCACTTTCCACGGCAGCTGCAGCAGCCGTGGAGAGCTTAAGCGCACAGCCTACTTTGCCGCCGTCGCAAATCATACCGGTAAGATTGGCAATGACATTTTTCATTGCCGCTTCAATTTTTACAATATCTTCACCCAGCAGCCAGGTAATTGCGGCACTGGCGCCGGTCGCGGCAGCGACTGCGCAGCCGCACAGCGCTGACAGGCTGCCGGTGTGGATTTTGATATAAATGGTGACTAAATGGCTGATGGCAATCGCCTGTGACAGGCGTTCCCTGGAACAATTCATTCTTTCGGCTACCGCATACACCGGTAAAATAACGGTTATGCCGTGATTGCCGCTGCCGGCGCTGCTCATGATCGGAACGGTTTCACCGGACATACGTACGTCCGCGGCAGCGGCTGTCAGGCGTTTGGCGTAGTTGATGATATCATCTGCCACGATGCCCTGGGCCTGCATTTCAGCAAATACATTACCGATACCCATCCCCAGCTGTCTCGTGCTGCCTAACCGGGCAGCGGCCAGGTTCATCTCAACGCCATCCAGCAAAAATGCCAGCTCTTGGCTGGGAATCTGTTCAACTGCAGCGATCAAGCCGGCAATGGTGATATCGCCGCGCAAAATCTGCCGGTTGTCTACCGTCTCACGGGCAGAATCAGTCAGTTTGCTGAATAAGACCTCACCATTACGTTCAATGCTGATAATATTGGTATGATGGTCTGCGATAATGACCCGGCTCCAGTCAACACCTGTTTTTACGAGCGCGCATATCCACAAATTGCTTTTGTCGTCATCTACCGTAATCCGGACGCGGCCCTCAGACAGCAGCTGCCGTGCGCCAGCTAATTCTTCCGGTGAAACGGCAGCCAGTACGGATAAGCGTTGCTCCGGCTGCTGTTTGATTGCTCCTAAGGCAGCAGCGATTTCCAGGCCGGTGCTGCCCGTTCCGGGTATCCCGACTGCCATACCATTTTTATAAATGTTGGCATTGACAACGATTTCTATGGAATCAACCGGTTTATTGAGCACCTTGCCTGCCTGCGCGGCAGCCAGTGCCACTGCGCCCGGCTCGGTACAACCCATAGCGGGGATTACTTCCGCTTTCAATAGAGTAATCAATAGTCTGCTATCCATCGCTTTCCCTCCTCTTTACCAATGCTAATGCAAATCCTGTGCCAGGTGATTTTTCAGCGGATAATGGGCCTGAAATCGTTTTTATCAAGAAAACGGTGATAAATTTATCGCATCGTGATAAATTTATCACCGTTTTGCCTTTGGAATGAGTAAACAGACTTCGATTCCTGTTGAATAACCGATGCAAACAGGATTTTTCGGCTTTGTGAAAGAAAGATATGATAATTATCGTTATGAGGTGATGGATGTGTCGCTGCTGCAGCAAATTCAAATTACGGCCCAGCAGGTTGCTGAGGCAATTTCCAGCGTTCTGGGTATTGAGGTGACAATCGTTGATGATACTTTGACGCGGATTGCCGGCACGGGTGATCATAAACAGACGATTGGCCAGGTGGTTGCCGGCAGATCGTTATATCAGAAAGTACTGCAAGAGAAAAAAGAAATTATTATTACAGATGTTACGACCGATGCGCAATGCCGCGATTGCGACAGACAGCCTGTCTGCAAACAGCTGGCGGAATTATGCTGTCCCATCCTCATCGGCACGGAGGTTATTGGCATCATCGGCCTGATTGCCTTCTCGGCAGAGCACCGTCAGGAAATTATTGCAAAGAATGAACGGCTGCTGACCTTTATCCGGCGTATGGGAGAATTGCTGGCCGCGAAAGCGGCGGAAGCTGACAGTATGAACAGACTGCTGTTTATGAAGAATCAGCTTCAGACAGTATTGAATTTTATAACCGAAGGTGTTTTGGCCATTGATAATACTGCCAGAATCATCAGTATTAATTATGCTGCCGAGACGATGTTTCGGGTAAAGGCACAAGATGTGATCGGTTTTCACATCAATGAGGTTTTTCCTGGCAGTCCGATTCCTGATGTATTGCGGGATGGCGCCGGTTTTGCCAACCGGGAGGTCAACATCTGGCAGCAGGGCAGACAGCATCACTATATGATCAATGCCAAGCCGATGATTGTCGATGGACGCATCCAGGGCACGGTTGCCAGCCTGCGTTTGATAACTTCAGGAACGGATATAACCGGGAGCTGCCGCAAACAGGTGCTTGCTTTTGCGGATATCCTCGGGAGCAGTGCGATGATGGAAGGCGTTAAGGCTCAGGCCCGTAAAGCGGCGGCAACGGCCTCGACCGTACTGATTACCGGTGAAAGTGGTACAGGCAAAGAGCTCTTTGCACAAGCGATTCACGGTGAGAGCAGCCGGGGCAGCGGGCCGTTTATTGCTGTTAACTGTGCGGCTATCCCCGAAAATCTGCTGGAAAGTGAATTGTTCGGCTATGAGGAAGGCTCCTTTACGGGGGCCAGAAAGGGAGGGAAACCCGGAAAATTTCAACTTGCTAACGGCGGTACCTTATTCCTGGACGAGATTGGCGATATGCCGCTGTCCTTGCAGGCCAAAATGCTGCGGGTGCTGCAGGAAAGAGCGGTAGAGCCGGTAGGCTGTATGCGCGTCCTGCCTGTCGATGTGCGCATTATTGCCGCTACCAATCGCAATCTGGAACAGTTGGTCGCAGCCGGGCAGTTCCGCGAGGATTTATTTTACCGGCTCCATGTGTTTGTCCTGGAGATTCCTCCCTTGCGTGAACGGAAGGAGGATATTCGCGAGCTGGCGGATTATTTGCTGCGGAAACATGCCGCTTCTGCGGGTAAGGACGTCAGCGGCTTTACTGACGAGGCATATGGGACGCTGGAGCAGTATGACTGGCCGGGCAATATCCGGGAGCTGGAAAATGCGGTAGAATGTACGGTTATCCGGGCGGAAGGCAGCAGGATTACCAAGGCTGACCTGCCGCTGAAAGTCAGCTGTCAGACAGGGGAACGCCCCAGGCAGGCTAAGCTGCCAGTTGCAGTCTTACCTGCGGAGGAAATGGAGCGTCAGGCAATTACAGCGGCTTTGCAGCTGTTCGGGTTTACCGTTGAGGGGAAAAAACAGGCAGCGGCTCACTTAGGCATGGGGATTGCCACGCTCTATCGCAAGCTGAAAAAATACCAGCTTTAACCGAGGCACAAAAAAATAGGCGGCATAGTGCCGCCTAGTGGCTGCAGGGATTACCCGGCAGTGCGTTCCATGAGACTTTTCATTTCTCTTTTGTGCTTATACATGCGGTCATCTGCCAGGCTGAGCAGCGTATCAGCATCGGCAGCTTCGTCGGGATAACTGGCACCGCCTACCGCCAGCGAAAAGGCTGCGTCTGCCTGCTTTAGCTGAAGATTGGCGAAGAGCAGTTTCAGCTCGGCAATTTTGGTTTGGGCACTTTTGTGATCCATATAAGGGTAGAGGATGGCAAATTCATCGCCGCCCAGACGGGCAGGCAGATCGCTTTGGCGCGTTGCTTTCTTCAAATAGGCAGCGATGGTAAGCAGCGCTTCGTCACCGGCATCATGGCCAAAGGTATCATTAATATATTTTAAGTTGTTCATGTCCAGATAAATGACGGTAAAAGGGGTTTTGTACCGGTCATAGGCATAGACGGCTTTTTCAATTTCCTCAAAAAAGCGGCGCCGGTTGGGCAGGCCTGTCATACCATCTTCATAGGAAAGCTTGGTAACCAGCTCCTGATGCCGTAATTGGGCAACTGCCAAGGCGGCAAAAGTCTGAAACAGTTCGGCCCTTTCCATGTCGTCCTCATCGAAGCTGTTCGCTTTGCAGAAGATGTACACCATGATAAAGCCATGAAACCGCCCTTCTACTGCTAATGGCAAATAGAGGACTTGCTTAGCTTCTTTGAATAAGGGAACAAGCTGGAGAGAATAGTCGCCGGATAAGTTGTTCAGCAGCAAATCAATAGGAGAATTGTAAATGGCGACCTTTTGACCAAACAACTTCTGAAAATTATTAATATAGACCCCTTCGCTATGCGAGAAGATTTCCCCGTATTTTCCCCATTGATAGCTTGGTATAAAATGATTCGGGTCTTTTCCGGTAGTATAAAATGAGATCCTTTGGGCCTTAGGCAGGATCTGTTTTAATTTTTTTGCCTGGATTTCCATAATCGGCTTGAGAGAAATCGACTCTTTCAGCAATTCAGCGCTCATTTTGGCCATTTCACTTAAGTTGTAGAAATGATTAAATACGCCTGATAAATAAACGGCCTGATAGAGGAAAAGAAAGGAGATAAATTTATAAATATGGCCTAATAAGCTGTACGTGACAAACTCGCTGTTGAAAAATGTGAACGAGGCTTGAGAACAAAGCGAGAAGATTAGAAAATAAGCAATTTTCCCAGCCACACTGTCTTTTAAGGTGCTGCTCTTTGCACGAACCAGCCCAAGGGTCACAATATACAAAAGAATGAGCAAAAGCTCCATGGAGCTTTTAAGGAGCGGCAGGTTTTGCGGCCGCCAGGCTGCGGGCCAGTAATAGGTTACAGCCAGGGCCAGCCCGATAGCGGCAATGGCTGTGGACAGTGCAATTTTGGCCAGCTTATTGTTGTCTACATTTAATCTGCCGGGCCAGATCAGCATGGCTGCAACTGCCGCAACAGACAGGTAACGCGCGTATAGGCAAAGAAAGATCGATTTCATCTGAGGAAAGGTACCGGAATAGCCGGTGGCACCCTGATAGGTAAATACGTGCAATAGATCCATTGAACCTACGGCAAAGAAGGAAATTCCGACAATGATCAGCGATTGTCCGAGACTGCCTTCCAGGGCATCCCTGCTAATCCAGACGATATTGAACAGCGAAAAGGAGACGATGATCGAGATGAGTTCTAAAAAGGAGTGGATGCCAAGATAATTTCCGTCACTAAAGGCAGTGGGCAGAAAAGGCTGCAGCCAGACGAGTGCCAACAAACCTGACGCGGCGGCAAATATTGCAATAAGTGCTTTACGCGTTACATAATGCATAATATCCCGTCCCTTTTTTTCTTTAATTGTAAGCTATCGATAATGATTATTCAATAGTAATCATGAAATAAAGGTAAAGACTGCTAATTGCAGTCTTTACCTTTATTTCTGCTGTTGTTTCATAATCCGTTTCGCTTCGTACATACGGTCATCGGCCAGTTTTAAGAGCTGTTCTTCATTATCGGCTTCTTCCGGATAACAAGCTCCGCCCACGGCCAGGGAAAAAGTATAACTTTCGCCGTTTACCGTTAAGGAACTGAAACGGTGCCGGAGATCTTCAATGATCTGACAGCCATCTGCCAGGCCGGTATGGCGGAAGATAATGGCAAATTCATCGCCGCCCAGGCGCGCTGGTACATCGCTTTGCCGCGCTACCAGGCCGAGCTCTTCGCCAATCCGCTTTAAGGCGCTGTCGCCAGCGTGATGACCGATATTGTCGTTAATGAATTTTAAATTGTTCATATCCAGGTAAATCAGGGTGAAGGGGATGTCATATTGGTCGGCATCATATTTAATCTTGCTTAATTCTTCAAAAAAACGGCGCCGGTTAGGCAGTCCGGTCAGCGTATCCTGATAGGACAGGCGGGTTACTGTTTCCCGGTTGATCGCCTGCGCAATAGCAAGAGCGGCAAATTTTTGAAAAACAGCAGCTTTCTCCAGGTCTTCATGACTGAAGCTGCGGGTACGGCTGAAGGTATAAATGAAAATGTAGCCTAGATAAGTCCCCTTGGACATGAGCGGTACATAGAGCATTTGATGAGCTGCCAGGAAAGCCACACCAATTTCAGCTGTATATGCGTCAGTGCCGATATGTTCGGGAAGCTTTTTGGGCTGAGAGATAAGTGTCAGCCGGCAGCCGAGTTTTTCCTCAATATTAACAAAATGAATTTCCCGGCCCCGGTAGAGCAGATCACTGTAACGGCCCCAAACATAAACGGCCCGGTAGCAGTCACACGGTTTTTTAAAATAAACGCTGATCCGTTCGGCCTGAGGCATGAGTTTTCTTAATTTGCTCATCTGTACATCCAGCATTGTCTCCAGGGTAATATCGTCACTTAAAAACTCTGCACTCATTTTCGCCATTTCGCTCAGCGTATAGAAATAGTCGACTAACCCGGAAAAATAAACAGCGCGGAAGAGAAAATAGTAAGCTATTGCTTTGTAGACAGAACCGGCCATATTGAAGGTGTCATAAAGACTTGCATAGGAAATAAAGGCTGCTTCCGAAAACATACTAAAAACCAGATACCAGATAAGCTGGGAAGAAATCGTTTCCTGAATAGTACCACGGCGGTTCCATAATAGTTTGAAGCTTAGCAGGTAGAGCGCGATTACGCCATATTCGAGCTTGATTTTTAAGCTGGTAAGACCATATTGTTCGGTAGATAAGGGAGGTATCAAATAGAGGTAGTAGGTGGATAGCACCAGCGCCAGGGCTGCGAGGCTGACTACAAAGAACAAACCGGCGATTGCCGAACGGACAAGCGGCAGTCTTTCCCTTTCCAGTAGAAATATCGCGGCTAGAAAGGTGAGGGCACCTACATAACGGCCATACAGCCAAAGGAAGGCGGCTTTTTGTTCCGAACCGGGGGTTAAGAGAACGGGCATGCCATCATAAGCCATGGCATGGAGGAAATCGATAACGCCTACGGCAAAGAATCCTAAGCCCAGGCAGAGAATAAAGCGTCCCTGCCGGTCCTCGAGGCCGTCGCGCGTCAGCCAGGCCATTGTAAAAACAGCAAAAGAGACGAAGACGGAAATAAACTCTAAAACAGTGTGAATATATAAATAGTGATCTGTGCTGTCAACGACATAAAACTGAGACAGAATGGAGCCTATAAATAAAAAACCGCCACAGGCCCAAAGCAAACTGCGCCAGAAATCTTTTTCGAGCTGTTGCATAGTAAAAACCCCCTTTCCGGCGTGCTGTCATACTTTATTATATGAAGCAGCCAGATAAGGGGTCATAAATTGGAAAATCCATAATATGTAATTCTATAAATCACTTATCGCCGTTTGGCCTGAGGCTCCATATTCAGCCAGATGAACAGCCCGCCGTACAGTGAGAAAGCGCCAAGACCGAGTGCAATCCAGGAATAGCCGCTAAGTACGATATATCTGCCCGGCAGCGTGTGTCCCATTATCTGCACCAGATCGCCTGCTCCCAGCAGCAGGCCGCCTGCAACAATAAGTAAGGCCAGCAGTTTTTTCAACCGTTCGCTGGCATCCAGTCTGGCGGTAATCCAGACAGGTGCTATCGCTGCTGCACCAGCGAAAGCAAGGTGCAGCGGTAAGCGGGCATAAATTTCCTGCAGCAGGCTCAAAGTAGCAAACTCACCAGCAAAAGCAGCTGCCATAGCCGGATCACCTTTTGTTGCCATATTGAGAGCCATGTCCAGTGTATAGGATGCGGCAATATGCTGTTCAGGACGTAAAACAAGGTCATAATATAGGCCGGCAAAGGCGCTTAAGAGAAAAAGCAGCAGCCCGCCGGCAAGCAGAATGCGTTGACTGGTCATGATAACTCTCCTTAAAGTGGTGATATTGGCTAGTATTCCCAAACATTGGCGGTTCTATGTGGCGGCTGCTGGAAAGGAATAGCAGCTAACAAGCGCGAATATACCCTTTAACAAATTGTGTTTTTGATTTATGAAAACTTGGAGTGAACAGATTATGGTGCTGCTTAATTTGCGCCGTCTGCTGGCTGTTATTCTTTGTATTACCCTGCTGGCATCGACGCTTGCCCTGCCTGTTGCCGAGGCTTACAGTGTAAATGATGAGATTGAGATAGGTAAGAAGATTGGCAAGGCACTGGAAAATGAATATAAGCTTGTTGAGGATGCTGCCGTGCAAGAACGGGTAGAGCGGTTGGGGAGGACTTTGGCTGCCTATTCCGACCGGCCTGATTTGCCGTATACCTTTAAAGTCCTTAATGTAAATGAAGTCAATGCGCTGGCACTGCCCGGCGGGCCGGTATATGTATTCAAAGGCCTGGTGGATTTTATGAATGATGATGAGCTGGCCGGAGTAATCGGCCATGAAATCGGACATATTGTCAAGCGCCACTCCATTAAGCAAATGGAAAAAAACATGGGAATGACCTTATTGATGTTAGTTCTGCTTGGGGACAGGGGGCTGCCGCTGCAGAGCGTTCTTCAGCAGGCGCTGATGGCCCGCAATAGCCGGGAGGCAGAGGAAGAAGCCGATCATCATGGTTATGCGCTGACTCTTAAGGCTGGTTTTAATCCCTACAGCATGCTGATGGGGATGCAAAGGCTGGCTGAAGTAAGCGGCGGCTCTGATTTCGGCATGTTCGCTTCTCATCCGGAGCCAGAGGTCAGAATTAAGCGGCTGAAGGGCTACATACAGAAAAGCAAGATTCATCCTCAGGTTGTAACTGACGCCACATCAGTCCGTCTTATTGACGGGGAATGGACTTTTGATGCTTTTGCTGCATTGAGCGGTGAGCGAAAAACGGAGTTGTATGCTTATCAACTGGCCGGAGCGCTTTACCGGGTTTCCCAGAAGGCGGAGATCAGACCCGATTGGTTTGTTTTGGATAGGGATGGAGACAATGTAAGGATCTATTATGATGATATTATGATTCTCACCGTCACTGCCCAGCAAGCGGCAATTGCCGGCACAACGGCAGCGGAGCTGGCCGGTTCATTTATACCAAAACTACAGGAATGGGCCGCGCAGCAAAGCCGTTTACAACATAAAACAGAAGAACCGCCAAAAGAGGCAGTCAAATGACTGCCTCTTTCAATTTATCGTACTATAGCTGAAATCCCTCATTGAGATAAGGGGCAACTTTGTCGAGCGGAACGGCAATTTTTACATAGCTTGTGGCGTGGTCATTTTCGAGATAGTAGAACACAACGTCTGTCTTCGTAAAGTATACGCCCATCCAATCCCCCAGTACAGGCGGCTTGCTTACGGCAGGGTTGGCCGCGGCAGCCTGCTGCAGCAGCGCGGTTAACGCCTGACGGGATTCCTCATTGTTTTTAACCAAGTTGGATACTACGATTGGCTGGCGGGAGTTAAGATCCAGGTTAACGGAAGAAAGGATTTCCTGCTTGCCGTCACCTTGCCGCAGGCCTTTAAAAATAACACTGACGATTGCATTATCCTGGCGGGCTATTTCATAATCAACAGCAAACCGGGAGCCAGGATCAGACTGGCTGGTATATTTCAGCGCTGCTTCTTCCACTTCATTATTCAAAACACCCTGCGTGAGGATGCTTTCCAGCTGCTCGAATTGCGGATAATAGATGTCGCCGCTTTCAGCGTGGACATACTGACGTTTAATGGTATAGGCAGAATTGACAGCAGGCAGGGGCAGGGGATTGTTTAATAAATTGGTGGAGATTTTAATTTTTCGTACTTCCCAGGCGGAGTCCTGGTATTTCCACAACGTTTCCACTTCGGCAATCGGATCGGCGTTATAAGCGCCTACAATGCGCTGATATCCTTTTAATTCATAAACTCCATCCCGGTCGGTGTCGGTTGGCTCAAGCAGCGAAAAGGGGTAATGCCAGGGGCGTTGATCTTTGAGGATATGGCCGGTCTCATCATAAATTCCCAGCCGGACATAATCGGCACGGTTGCGTCCGTTGTCAATAATGATGGATTTTCCTGTCTCGATATTGGTAATCTCTGTTTTAAAGCCTTCCAGAAACTTTCCGGTGAAATTAGCTCCCCGGTTATTGTCGCTGGCAAAGATAATAGCAGGGCTGCCGCCAGTAAATGTGGTGATCCGGTGGTCCACTATGCCACCGCTTCCTCCTGTGGGCGCAGAGACCATAACATCCGCTACGTGGTCACCGGTAAAGTCGCCGACAAACAGTTTGCCTTCGTACCCACCCATATCCAGCTCTGTTGTCTGAGTCTGACCTGTCTTACCGTCACGAACGGCTAGCAGCATTTTTTTGGCATACCGTTCAGTTGGATTCTCTTTGTAGCCGGCAAGAACAATCGAATCGGCAATGCCGTCGCCGGTTACATCGGCGTTTGTGTTGTCAAGTGGATAAGTATTGGCAGGCAAGGCGGCCAGTGGTATGGTTTTGGCGGGGTTATTGGAGGCCGCCCAGGAAAGTGCCATTGGAATAGCCAGTAAGGTAACGGCAACAGCGGCAGCAAATTGTTTTCTCATAGCAAGTCCTCCTGCAGCAAATATAAATAGTAAAAGTTCTCTCTCTGAATATAACGCTGGTTGGACAGAAAAGTAACTGGTTCGGCTGCAAAAAAAGCTGCCAGAGTTACCTGGCAAGCTGAAGCAGTTAGTGTTCGGTTATTTTTTTGGCCATATCAGTAAGCTCGGCAGCCATAGTATTTGTTGACTGAGTAGTGCTTGCTATTTCCTGAGTAGCGCCCACAATTTGTCCGATGATGGTATTAACATTCGTTATCTGCGTACAGGTCTGGTCATTATCCCGCCGGATTGTTTTAATAATCGAATCAATCTTGCTGATTGATTCGGCACTGTAACTGGCTAGTTTTCGTATTTCCTCCGCAACGACGCCGAAGCCGCGTCCCTGTTCACCTACTCTGGCCGCTTCGATGGCGGCGTTCAAGCCAAGCAAGTTGGTTTGCACCGAAATATTGCGGATCATATCCAGGACCTGATCGGTTTCATTAGCACGGGCTTGCGATTCTTTCGAGGTATGAGCAACACTTGCCACAATAGAAGCTAATTCTTCCGTCTGTGCTGATATTTCCTGTGTTGTATTGGTCAGGTTGTGAACGGCGGTATTTAAATTAAGAGCCATATGGGATAAGGCCTCATAACGCTCAATGGATTGTGATACACTGATCGCTCCGACTACCTGTCCATTTTCACCGGCAACGGGGCAAGCCAGGGCCATAAAAGCCTGACCGAATCTTTCCTTGTCGACCTTGGAAAAGAAACGTTTCTTCTCTTGCATACAGCGATCAATAGGCAGTCCTTTTTTTACCGCCTCACCAATTGTGTGATGGAGATTTAACGTTTTGCCGGGCAGGTAGTAAATAATTTTTTCTCTGTCAGTAATGCAGATACCGGCATCATCGAGTAATAAATTAGGCAATAATGGCGCACAATCAATGAGTCTCTGTAGAGCAGGATCGATAGTGTCATTCATCATCAAAATTTAAATCCTCCCGATAACAATCTTCATGAAAACGTTTGCAGAATTCTCATACTTAGTAGTTCTGTAAAGGCCTATAAAATCCTCCTAATATTCCCAAAAATTCGATAATTTCCGTCAGAACTGGTAAAGCTGTAAAAAAGACCACATACCGCCGGCACTGCTGGCGGTATGTGGTCTTTTCTATACTAAGTCGTGGCGGGGAGACCATAGAAACGAAAGGCATGGGAGCCGGAGGATTTTGCCTGGTACATCGCTTTATCGGCGGAAAGAAGCATTTCCTCGGCATTGTCTCCGTCGAAGGGATAAATACTGATGCCGATGCTCACACCGATTTGCACAATGTTATCGTTGATGCGCATCGGACTGCGAAAGGCTTCTAATATCCGTTGGGAAACCAGCTGTGCTTCATCGTAGCTGCGAATGCGGGGCAGAATGATGACGAATTCGTCGCCGCCCAGGCGTGCTACCGTATCGCCTTTGCGGACAATTTCCAGCAGCCGGGCTGCTAATAATTGGAGCATACGGTCACCATTGGCATGACCAAAATTATCGTTAACCTGCTTGAACTGATAACAGTCGAGGAACAGGAGCGCCATCATTGTTTCTTCCTGCTCGGCCTGAGAAAGGGCAATAGTCAGGCGGTCCCAAAAAAGCAGCCGGTTAGGCAGGTTGGTAAGCGAGTCGTGATGAGCCTGATAGCGAATTCTCTCTTCTGCCTTTTTGTGAACGGTAATATCCCGTTGAATGCCAAAGTGACCGGTAATATTTCCGGCGTCGTCGTACAGGCAGATATAATCGCCTTCAATCCACAGCTCAGTCCCGATAGAGAGGCTGTGCTGCATATCGATACGCAGGCGTCCGGCGTCAAAAAACTGGCGCCACACGGATTTGGCGTAGTCCAGATTATTCGTAAACAGCTCAGCCGGTGTCTTGCCGATAAGCTGTTCATGGGTGGTTTTATACTGGTTAATTAAAGCCGGATTAATCCGTGTCAGCCGTTCGTGGTGCATGACATAATCAAGCACGGCATCCTTATCAATCTCATCATTCCACCGAACAGGCTGATCAAGTGTCATAACAAAACAGCCATCCAGCGATTGGGAGAAAAACAGCTCAAGCAGCTGCTGCTTTTGATAGAGCCCTGCTTCTGTTTTCTTGCGTTCGGTTATATCCGACACCTGCCATAAATGGCCATAAAATTCATTTTTTATAAAGACGGGCATATAATTATAGCCGAGTACCCGGCCATCAGTAAGACGGTATTCTAAGTTCGTTGCTTTTGTGCGGCAGCCACTGACTTTAGTGATATGTCTGCTAAAGCTTCTGCTGCTGCCTACCAGGGGATGAAACCGCTTAAGCAGTTCCTGCCCGTTTATACCAACGAAAGTATCTGTTGCCGGTAAATGCCACATATGACAAAAAGAATCATTAATAAACAGCACATTGTGGCGGCTGTCTTCCAGCAAAAGCGCGCAGTCCAGATGGTTAAGGCTGGCTGCCAGTTCAGCGCTGCTTAGCTCCAGGCGTTGATTGGCCTGATTCTCTAATTTCATTATACTTTGGGGAGACATGACTATTCACCTCGGGTGCAGTATAGGGAAATACTGCGGCATGGCTAAGGTTATTCTATCACGCTCTCCCTAAAATTGGAAGACAATTTCCAATCATAAGGAGGAATATTCGCTTCTTTACTATCCTATGCAAATCAATCAGCACAAGAACCGCTCGATTGAAAATTTATAAATAAGTGAATATAAAAACAAAGGACTTTTATCATTCAAGCGGCGAATTTTTCCAGTAATAAGCGATATATTTAGGTAAGGGACGTGAACATGGCGATGACAAGCAATGAAGCCAGTGATTTTGACCTGTATCTATTTCACGAAGGACGGCACTTCCATAGTTATCGCTTTATGGGTTCCCATATCCGGAGCATTGAAAACAAGCAGGGAGTGCAGTTTACCGTATGGGCTCCTAATGCAGCCGCAGTTTGTGTGATCGGCGATTTTAACCAGTGGCAGGGTAACACGCACTGGCTAAACCGAATCAGTGATTCAGGAATGTGGACCTTGTTCGTACCGGATGTTTGTGAGGGAATGCTGTACAAATACGAAATTCATACCACGGACGGCAGAGTGCTGCTGAAAGCTGATCCTTATGCGTATGCTGCTGAACTCAGGCCTGGCACTGCCTCAAAAGTCACTGCTGTTAACCGCTATCAGTGGGGTGATGACGAATGGCGCAGCCGGCAGCGCACGGTCAGCTACCGCAGTCCGATGGTTATTTACGAAGTTCACGCCGGTTCCTGGCAGCGTAACAGCGACGGCTCCTTTCTGACTTACCGGCAACTGGCAGAACAGTTAGTGCCCTATGTTGCTGCTATGGGCTATACGCACATTGAGCTCTTGCCGCTGGCTGAGCATCCGCTCGATGAGTCCTGGGGATATCAGGCAACAGGCTATTATGCGGCGACCAGCCGCTACGGCGACCCCGCTGATTTGATGTATTTGATAGACTGTTGTCACCAGCAGGAGATAGGAGTCATCATGGATTGGGTTCCCGGGCATTTTTGCAAGGATGACCACGGCTTGCGGCAATTTGATGGTACGCCTTTATATGAGCACTGGCAGCGCGACCGGGCCGAGAACTATGGCTGGGGAACGTTGAACTTTGATTACAAAACACCTGAAGTGCGCAGCTTTCTTATCTCGAATGCGTTATTCTGGATGCAGATCTATCATGTTGACGGGCTGCGGGTAGATGCTGTCGCCAGCATGCTATACCTTGATTATGGCAAAGAGACGGGACAATGGTCGCCTAATGAATTTGGCGGCAGAGAGAATGTGGAAGCCATTAGTTTTATTCGCCAGTTGAATGAAGCAGTATTTGCCGAATTTCCCGATGCCCTGGTCATGGCTGAAGAGTCAACTGCCTGGCCGCTGGTTACAAAGCCTGCCTATCTGGGTGGCCTGGGCTTTAACTATAAATGGAATATGGGCTGGATGAACGATACGCTGCGGTATATGGCACTTGATCCCATTCACCGCCAGCGGGAGCATCAGCTGCTTACTTTTTCGCTTATGTACGCTTTTTCGGAAAACTTCGTTTTGCCTTTATCGCATGATGAGGTTGTACATGGCAAAAAGTCATTGCTTGATAAAATGCCCGGTGATTACTGGCAGAAATTTGCGAACCTCAGAGCTTTCTATGGTTACTGGATGGCTCATCCGGGTAAAAAATTGCTATTCATGGGCGGCGAGTTTGGGCAGTTCATCGAATGGAATGAAGCGCAATCGTTGGACTGGCATTTACTTGATTACGAAATGCATGGAAAACTGAAAGGGTACGTACAAAATCTCAATCAACTATACCGCAGCCAGATGCCTTTATGGCAGCTGGACCATGACTGGCAGGGCTTTCAGTGGATTGACTGCGATGATTACCGGCAAAGTGTAATCAGCTTTTGCCGAACTGATGTGGAGAATCATTTTATCATTGTGGTTGCTAATTTTACACCGGTAGTTCGGTATCAGTACCGGATTGGTGTACCCAAGAGCGGTTGGTATAAGGAAATTATGAATAGCGATGCAGCAATTTACGGTGGTTCAGGCCAGGTAAATGCAGTTGTGTCGACGGAGACTAAAGAATGGCATGATCAGCCATATTCGCTGGAGTTGAAGCTGCCGCCACTGGCCTGCATCTATTTGCAGTGGACAGCAGAGCTTGCTAGTGATTGATTGTTAGTAGGGGAGGGTGTGACGAGTATGATGAAAAAAGAATGTGTAGCAATGATCCTTGCCGGAGGCCAAGGCAGCCGGCTGGGTGTACTGACCAAAAGCCTGGCAAAGCCAGCCGTACCCTTTGGTGGTAAATACCGCATTATTGACTTTCCGCTCAGTAATTGTCATAACTCCGGCTTGGATACGGTTGGTGTGTTGACACAGTATCAGCCATTTGCACTGCACAATTATCTGGGAATCGGCAGTGCCTGGGATTTAGACCGCAAAACGGGCGGTGTCTTTGTACTGCCCCCCTTCGTGAAAGCACGCGGCGGCGAGTGGTACAAAGGCACCGCAAATGCCATTCACCAGAACGCAAATTTTATCGATCAGTTTAATCCTGAATATGTGCTGATTCTGTCGGGCGATCACATTTACAAAATGGATTACTGCCAGATGCTGGAGTATCATAAGCAAAAGGGCGCTGAGGCGACCATAGCTGTAATTGAGGTTCCCTGGGAAGATGCAAGCCGTTATGGCATTATGAATACCGACGAAGCACATCATATCCTTGAATTTGAGGAAAAACCGAGGAAACCGAAGAGTAATCTGGCTTCCATGGGTGTATATATATTTAACTGGAGTCTGCTGAAAAAATATATGGAGGAAGATGATCAGGATAAAGGCTCCAGCCATGACTTTGGGAAAAATGTTATCCCGAAAATGCTGAAAGGCAGTCAAAAGCTGTTTGCGTATCCTTTCCGGGGCTATTGGCGGGATGTAGGAACGGTAGAAAGCCTCTGGGAAGCAAATATGGATTTGCTGACTGAAGAGCCTGCTTTAAATCTGCACGATTATAACTGGCGCATTTATTCCGTTAACCCTACTCAACCGCCGCATTACATTGCTGCTACCGCCCAGGTACGCTGCTCGCTGGTCAGTGAAGGCTGCCAGGTATTTGGCGAGGTTGATCACTCGGTTCTTTTTCCGGGAGTTCACATTGGAGAAGGCGCCGTTATCCGTGATTCAGTTTTAATGCCAGGGGTGAATGTCGGACGCAACTGCCGGGTGGAGCGCACCATTATCGGCCATGACGCTGTGCTGGCCGACGATTGTGAAATTGGCTGCCAGGGAGAAGGCGTAGATGTCACGGTTGTTGGCGAAGGTGCATTCGTACCGGCAGGTACGCAGGTTCCGCGAAGTGCTGTAATCGAGTAAGAAGGAGGGCAGGATGCAGATGAAAAATGTTCTTGGTCTAATCAACTTACATGAAAATGAAGAGTTTCTGAAAGAAATTACCCGACACCGCAGTCTGGCCGCCGTGCCTTTTGCCGGACGGTACCGGCTGATTGACTTTATTCTTTCCAACATGGTGAATTCGGGCATATACAATGTAGGAATTCTGGTTCCCAACAAATACCGGTCTTTAATGGATCATCTCCGCTCCGGCAAAGAGTGGGATTTGGCGCGCAAGCGGGATGGATTGTTTATTCTGCCGCCTACTCATGCGCATTACGCAATGGGGATTTATAAAGGGGATATGCAGCATTTTTATAACCATTTGGACTACATTAAGCGCAGCGCCCAGCAATATGTCCTGATTGCCGGCAGTCATATGGTTTGCAACCTGAATTTTTGTGCCGCCTTTCAATTTCATGTTGATGAGCAGGCTGATGTTACCGTTATTTATAAGCCGGAAGCGGAATGTGCCGGCGATTTTCCCCGGGCGACCGCAGTTCGTCTGGAGGGCAGCCGGATTGTTGATATGGAAGTGAATCCGGGGAAAACAACCTGCAGCGATATTTCGATGGAAATGTATATTATGTCAAAAGAACGGTTAATTGAAATTGTCGAGAATTGTGTATCCCGCGGCGAATTCGATTTTGTTAAAGACGGTATTATAAAAAATATCAGCCGCTTAAAAATTAATGGTTTTCCGCATCACCAATATGTGGCCAAGATTAATTCAATCCAGAGCTATTTCAAGCATAATATGAATTTGCTGAACTCTAATGTGTGGGAAGAGTTATTTGCCAAGAGCGGTCCGGTTTATACAAAAGTAAAGGATGAGGCTCCTACCAACTACCGTCAGACGGCCCAGGTGGCTAATTCTCTGATTGCCAATGGCTGCGTAATTGAAGGCCGGGTGGAGAACAGTATTATCTTCCGGGGAGTCAGGGTGCATAAAGGAGCGTATATCAAAGACAGCATCATTATGCAAAAAGGTGAAATTGGCGAAAACGCCATGTTGGACAGTGTAATTTGTGACAAGGACGTACATATTACTGCCGGCCGCAGTTTGAAAGGAGATCGAAATTACCTGCTTGTTATAGAGAAAGGGATGGTGATATAGGAATGCCGAAAGTACTGTTTGTCGCTGCCGAAGCAGTTCCCTTTATCAAGACCGGCGGTTTGGCCGATGTTATCGGATCACTGCCGAAAGAGCTTGTAAAAGAAGGGGTTGATGCCCGGGTTATCCTGCCGAAATACAGTGAAATACCCAGTCATTACCGGGAAATAATGGAACCGGTCCATACTCTTGAGGTTCCGGTTGGCTGGCGCCGTCAGTATTGTGGTATCGAAAAACTGGAGTACCAGGGGATCACCTTTTACTTTATCGACAATGAATATTACTTTAAACGCAAGGGACTGTACGGGCATTATGATGACGGCGAGCGCTTTGCCTATTTCTGCCGGGCTGTGCTCGAGTCCCTGCCGTATCTGGATTTTACACCGGATATCCTGCATTGCCACGACTGGCATACCGCAGTTATTCCGGTATTGCTTGCTGCACACTACCGGGAAGCGTATCCTGAGCTGCGCACGGTATTTACTATTCACAATCTGCTCTATCAGGGGGTCTTTGCCAAGGAAGTACTTGGTGATCTGCTTAGCTTAGGAGATGAATATTTTACCGCGGGCAGACTGGAGTTTTTCGGCGCAGTAAACTACATGAAGGGCGGACTGGTGTTTGCTGACCGGTTAACGACCGTGAGTCCCACTTATGCGGAAGAAATTAAAACGCCGTATTTTGGCGAAAAGCTGGATAGCTTGCTGCAGAGCCGTGGCAATGACCTGTATGGCATTATTAACGGACTCGATTATGACTTGTACAATCCGCGCATTGACGACTGCATTGCTGTTCCTTATACCTGGCGGTCTAGCGGCCGGAAATTAAAAAATAAAATGAAGCTGCAGGAGCATGTGGGTTTACCGGTAAGAGCTGATGTGCCTGTCGTGGCGATCGTATCCAGACTGGTAGCGGCTAAGGGGCTTGATTTAGTGGCCCATGTAATTGAAGAAATAATAGCGGAAGATATTCAGTTAATTGTACTTGGCACAGGTGAGGAGCGTTATGAAGGTATGTTCCGGCTGGCAGCGCACCGGTATCCTGACAAGGTATCAGCCAATATCTTTTTTGGCGAAGAATTAGCGCATAAGATCTATGCCGGTGCCGATATTTTCCTGATGCCTTCTTGCTTTGAACCTTGTGGAATTGGTCAACTGATTGCGCTCCGGTACGGCACACTGCCTGTTGTAAGGGAAACGGGAGGGCTGAAAGACACCGTTCAGCCTTACAATGAATATACTGGCGAGGGAAACGGCTTTAGTTTTGCTAATTATAATGCACACGATATGCTGGATACTCTGAGGCGGGCACTTGCTGTTTATCGGCAGGGGGATGTTTGGGAACGGATTATCCGCAACGCAATGCGCAGTGACTATAGTTGGAGTCAGTCGGCGCAACAGTACCGGGAGCTTTACCATCAACTCGTTTGAATTGATCAAAATAGATGAATGCCTGACAGTAAGTATAAGAGAATGCTTTTATAATGGGGGGAGTTTATGTTTACTGACTGGCAAGCCTTTCGGGCAGCCTTTCTGAATCAATTACAGTCGATGCACGGCAAAAGCCTTGAAGAAGCTTCCCCTGAGGATAAGTATACGGCTTTGGCTGTAATGGTGCGGGAATATATCAGCAATGCCTGGGTCCAAACGAATAAGCACTATGAAAACAAAGGGGAAAAGCAAGTCTATTATTTTTCCATTGAATTTTTGATCGGACGGCTGCTTGGTGCCAATCTACTCAATATTGGCGTCCGCTCCGAGTGGGAAAAGTGGCTGGCAGAATTAGGGATTGACTTAAACCAGTTGGAAAACGAGGAACCGGATGCCGGTCTGGGCAATGGCGGCTTAGGTCGTCTGGCCGCTTGTTTCCTTGATTCGATGGCATCACTGCAGCTTCCCTGTCACGGCTGCGGCATCCGCTATAAATACGGGCTTTTTGAACAAAAGATCCTGGACGGCTACCAGGTGGAACATCCGGATAACTGGCTGAAAAACGGCTGTATGTGGGAAATCCGTAAGTTTGATAAGGCGGTACAAGTTAAATTCGGCGGAACTGTCTGGTCAGAGGAAAAAAACGGCAAACTGGTTTTTCACCATGACAATGCGCAGACCGTTCTGGCTGTTCCCTACGATATTCCGGTAATCGGCTATCAAAACAGTACGGTGAATACGTTAAGGCTGTGGAGTGCCGAGACGGTTCAGGAGGATTTTGACTTACTGGCATTTAATCAGGGCAACTATGTCAAAGCAGTAGAGTACAAATATTCGATAGAATCAATTTCGGAAATTTTGTATCCTGATGACAGCCACTATGAAGGCCGTGTGCTGCGCTTAAAACAGCAGTATTTTCTGGTTTCCGCCGGCCTGCAGAGTATTGTGCGCCGCTTTAAGAAAAAACACGGCTCGATCCTGGACTTTGCCGAGAAAATTTCGATTCACATTAATGATACTCATCCGGCAATGGCAATACCGGAGCTGATGCGCATCTTAATGGATGAAGAAGGGCTGTCCTGGAATGAAGCCTGGCAAATTACCAAAAATACCATTGCTTATACCAACCATACCATATTGCCGGAGGCTTTGGAAAAGTGGCCGGTTGATATCATGAAGTCATTGCTGCCGCGAATCTTTATGATTATTGAAGAACTGAACAAGCAGTTCTGCAGTCATCTGTGGAGTCATTATCCCGGAGACTGGCAGCGCATTGCTTCTATGGCCATTATTGCTGATAACTATGTACACATGGCCCATCTGGCCGTGGTTGGCAGCTACAGCATTAATGGAGTTGCCAAAATTCACACGAACATCCTGAAACAGGATGTTATGAAAAACTTCTATCATTTCTATCCCTACAAGTTTAATAATAAAACAAACGGGATTACTCACCGCCGCTGGCTGCTGAAAGCCAATCCTGATTTAGCGCGGTTAATTACTAATTCAATCAGCCCCAGCTGGATATACTATCCCCAGTATCTGAGTACGCTCCTGCGCTACTCGGAGGACGCTGCCTTTCTAGAAGCGCTGGATAAAATTAAAGAAACCAATAAAATGAACTTTGCTAACTGGGTGCACAATAAATATGGCATCACGATTGACGGCAGTTCGATTTTTGATGTTCATGTCAAGCGGATTCACGCCTACAAACGGCAGTTAATGAATGCGCTGAGAATTCTCGAGTTGTATACGCGGTTAAAGGAAAACCCTAATCTGGAAATGGTACCGCGAACTTTTATTTTTGCTGGTAAGGCGGCACCTGGCTATTTCCTGGCAAAGCGGGTAATTAAGCTTATTACAACCTTAGCCGCGGTTATTAATAATGACTCCACCATTCAAGGCAAGATGAAGGTCCTGTTCCTGGAGAACTATAGTGTATCCCTGGCAGAAATGATTTTTCCTGCTGCTGATGTAAGCGAGCAAATCTCTACTGCCAGTAAAGAGGCCAGCGGTACCGGCAACATGAAGTTCATGATGAACGGCGCGGTGACGATCGGTACGCTTGATGGGGCAAATATCGAAATTCATGAAGAAGTAGGCGATGATAATATTGTCATTTTTGGACTGACTGCCAAAGAAGTGATGAATTATTATCAAAATGGCGGGTATCGTCCGTGGGAACTGGTGCAGTCCGATACGCGCCTGCGGAAACTGCTGGATCAGTTGGTAAATGGAAGTTTGCCTGTGCCGCGCGAGGAATTCCGCGTTCTCTATGATTCTTTGGTCAACAGCGATGAGTTTTTTGTACTGAAGGATTATGCTGCTTATGTGGAAGCTCAGGAAAAAATTGATATGCTTTATCGCGACAACAGCCGCTGGAATAAGATGTGTTTGTCTAATATTGCTCATTCCGGCAAGTTTTCCAGTGACCGTACCATATCAGAATATGCCATCGGAATTTGGAAGGCCAAACCGGTAGTCATTGGCGATATTCTGGAGCCCTATTAATCTTTTACATAGGCCGGTGATGATATGAAACAAGATTGGCTTATCCATAATTCACAGTTGCCAACCTTTCGCAGCCCCTTCGGGGCTGTTTCTTGTCATAGTACTGTAACCATAGCGTTAGCAGTCACGGCAGGCGGTCCACCGGTCAAGGTCACGCTGCGCTTGTGGCAGAGCGGACATGGAGAAGACCGAATACCCATGACGGCAACGGTTGTCAAGAATGGCTATCTTTATTATCAGGCAGCTTTTGCTGCACCTGAACAGCCGGGGTGGCTATGGTATTATTTTATTATCGAAGAGTATGACGGACGAATCTGGTTTTATGGAAATAATCAAAACCAGCTTGGTGGTGAAGGCCAAATCAGCCCGGAAATTCCACCATCTTATCAAATCACTGTCTACGAACGGGGTTTGTCGACACCGGCCTGGTTCAAAGATAAGATTATGTATCAGATTTTTGTTGACCGTTTTGCGGATGGTAATGCGGAAAAACAGCTGGATCATGCACCGCGAGGCAGTGTTCTCCATACCCACTGGGATAATAATCCCGTCTATATCCGGGACATGCAGACAGGCAGCATTTTAGCGTATGATTTTTTTGGAGGGAACTTAGCGGGTGTTATTAACAAACTACCGTATTTGCAGCAATTAGGAGTTGGTATTATTTACTTTAATCCCCTGTTCCAGGCTCCAAGCAATCATAAATATGATACAGCTGATTACAAAACGATTGATGCTCTTTTTGGTGACAATGAATTATTCCGCCTGCTGTGTGATAAGGCAAAAGAAGCGGGAATTGCTGTTATTTTGGACGGAGTATTCAGCCATACAGGCAGTGACAGCATCTATTTCAACCGCAGCGGCACCTATCCGTCGCTGGGCGCTTACCAGTCACCCCAATCACCCTACTATAACTGGTACCGGTTTAAACACTGGCCTGACGATTATGAAAGCTGGTGGGGCATTGAAACACTGCCGAATGTAGAGGAAACAGATGCCTCTTATCAACAGTTCATCATTGAAGAAGAGGGAAGCGTAGTTGAACAGTGGGCAGAACTTGGGGCGAAAGGCTGGCGGCTGGATGTGGCTGATGAGCTGCCTGATGAATTTATTGAGAAGTTCCGTCAAAAGCTAAAGCAGCTCGATCCGGAAGCTGTCTTGATTGGCGAGGTATGGGAAGATGCTTCCCATAAAGAAAGCTATGGCAGGCTGAGGCCGTATTTGCTGGGACAGCAGCTTGATTCGGTAATGAATTATCCTTTCCGCAAATGTGTTCTCGATTTTCTGCTGGGCAGCAAAACGGCCGGCGAGACACAGCAAATTCTGTTGTCAATCCGGGAAAATTACCCGAAACATCACTTCTATTCGTTGATGAACCTGATCGGCAGCCATGATGTGCCGCGCATATTGACCTTGCTGGGAGATGAAGAATTTGGCGCGCCTCTGACCGCTGCCCAGCTGGCGGCAAAACGGCTTACTTCTCAACAGTACGAGAAAGCGGCTGCCCGCTTGAAAGCGGCAGTATTATGGCAAATGACGTTCCCTGGCGTGCCTTCGGTCTATTATGGAGATGAAGCTGGCGTGGAGGGCTATACCGATCCGCTTAACCGGCGAACCTATCCCTGGGGCAGGGAAAATCGCGAGCTGTTGACGTGGTTCAGTCAGTTAACCAGACTGCGCAATGCTCACGCGGTACTGCGGACCGGCGACTGGATTCCGCTGGAGGTAAACGATGATGTGCTGGCTTTTGTGCGGTATATTACCGGCAATGCAGACGTTTTTCAGCAGGAGCGGGATGATAATACGGCACTTGTGCTGGTCAACCGGAGTGACCGGGATATAATGGTTTCAATTGACGTCCGGCAATGGGTTAAGGGCAGGCTGCTCTATGACATGATGAATGAAGAACAAGAAGTAGCGGTGGGTGACGGCACGTGTTCTGTTGTGCTGCCTCCTTTTGGCAGCAAGGTTTTGCTGGAACGATTATACTGCGGTGATAAAACCTGCGGAGTGCTGCTGCATCCTACTTCGCTGCCTTCAGCTTACGGTATTGGCGACTTTGGCCCCGAAGCCTACCGCTTTATTGATTTCCTGGAGGCAGCAGGGCAAAAGCTATGGCAGATCCTGCCGCTTACCCCTGTCGGGTTTGGCGATTCGCCATACGCTGCGTTATCTGCCTTTGCCGGCAACTGGCTGCTGCTGTCGCCTGAGCTGCTGGCGGCCGAAGGGCTGGTGACTGAGGCAGCTATTGCTAAGCTGGCGGCCGCATTTGCCGGCAGCGACGCCGGTTATGTCGATTACGATAAGGTAAAAGTGGAAAAAGAAGCTGTACTGCGTCAAGCCTTTACCGTATTTACCAAGCAGACTGTGCCAGCCTCCTATCGGGAATTTTGTCTGGACAATAAGGCCTGGCTGCCTGATTATGCGCTGTTTATGGCAGCCGGCAGGCATTTTAATGATCTGCCCTGGAATGAATGGGAACCGGCGCTTGCTGCCCGGGAAGAAGCTGTGATGGAACATTACCGGAAGCTCTTGTCTGAAGATGTGGCTTATCATACCTTTCTGCAATACGTATTTTACCGCCAATGGCAGGCTGTGAAGCAGTATGCGAATCATAAAGGGATTCAAATAGTTGGAGATATGCCCATCTTTGTTGCCCATCATTCCAGTGACGTCTGGGCCAACCAGCGGCTCTTCGAACTGGGGGCAGATGGTAAGCCCCTTTTGGTGGCTGGGGTGCCGCCTGATTACTTTTCCGAGACTGGCCAGCTTTGGGGCAATCCGCTGTATCGCTGGGATGTTATGGCACAAGATGATTATACCTGGTGGCGGGAGCGCTTTGCCTGCCTGCTGCGTCAGGTCGATATTGTACGGCTTGATCACTTTCGTGGTTTTGAGTCGTATTGGGAAATCAGCGCAGCGGAAAAAACAGCCGTTAACGGCCGCTGGGTCAAGGGGCCGGGTGCCGCGTTTTTTACCGTCCTGGAAAAGTATCTGGGCCCGATGGCAATTGTTGCCGAGGATTTAGGGATTATTACCCAGCAGGTCATTGATTTAAAACAGGCTTTCGCTTTTCCAGGCATGCAGGTGCTGCACTTTTCTTTCACCTGCGGCTTATCAGGACAATACCAGCCGCTCGGTATCGAATACAATACGGTATTGTATACGGGTACGCATGACAATAATACGACTGTCGGCTGGTACCGGGAACAAGGGGAGGGCGACAGCGAGACCCGAAACTGTGTCGATAAGTATCTGGGGATTACCGGCCTGCCGACGGATGAGGAATTGTGCTGGCGGCTAATTGAATTAGCCTATCAGTCCCGGGCAAAAACGGTCATAATTCCCATGCAGGACTTACTTCATTTAGACGCATCGGCAAGAATGAATTATCCCGGAACGGTAGGCGGCAGAAACTGGCGCTGGCGCTGCCATGCGGGCTGCCCGGACGGCCTCGTTGTCCGTCTGCGTGAATTTGTACAAAAATATCACCGTTAGGATGTCCTTACGATGAAGAAACAAGCAGGTGTTACAGCATGATTGGTCATATTCACCGCTTTTTAATCGGCAGACCTTTGCGATCGGAAGAAGCTGCCGGAGAACGGCTGCCGAAATGGAAAGCCTTATCAATATTTTCTTCCGATGCATTATCTTCCATCGGCTATGGCCCTGAGCAAATTGTCGTAACGTTGGTTTATTCAGGACTGTTGGTTTATGGCTATTTCGGCTATGCTTCCTTAGCTGTAGTGGCCCTCCTGGCTATTGTTACTTTGTCTTATGCTCAGGTTGCCCGTGCTAATCCCGGCGGCGGCGGTTCTTACTCCATTGCGATGCATAACCTGGGTGAAAGGTGGGCACTGATTGCAGCTGCAGCATTGTTTGCCGATTATGTATTGACGGTGGCCGTTAGTATTTCTTCCGGGACGCAAGCCCTGGTTTCGGCATTTCCAGAGCTGATAGGCAAAGAAATAACCATTGACCTGGTTATTCTCTTCGGAATTCTGATGCTTGTTAATCTGCGGGGCATCCGTGAATCGTCCAATGTTTTTGTTTGGCCTACTTACTTTTTTATTGGCGGCATCCTGTTGATGATCGGCACGGGCGTGTACCATGCCTTAACCGGCACCGCTCCGCTTATTGCCGAACAGTCTCTGGTCAGACAACAGGCGGATTGGGCTGTCGTTATCCTGGCATTACGCGCTTTTGCCAACGGCTGCAGTTCAATGACCGGCGTGGAAGCAATTTCTAACGGTGTACCCATGTTTCATAAGCCCGAAGTATCTAACGCCATCAAAACAACATATTTGATGTCGGCGCTGCTGGGGATCATGATTCTTGGCATCTCCTTTTTGTTTATGCATTATCATTTACTGCCCCTGGAGAATGTTACTATGATGTCCCAACTGGCCGAAGAAGTCTTTGGACGGGGCTGGGGGTATTATTACATTCAGATTACGACGATGCTGATTCTGTATTTAGCGGCCAATACCTCTTACAATGGGCTGCCGCCGCTGCTGTCCATCATGGCACGGGATTCCTATGTGCCCCGTTATTTGGGGGCAAAAGGGGAGCGGCTGGGGTATTCTAACGGCATATTGCTGCTGAGCCTGATTTCCGGAGTGCTGATTGTTGTCTTTCATGGCAATGTAGAGCATTTAATTTCGCTGTATGCTATCGGTGTATTTCTGTCTTTTACAATTGCCCAGGCCAGCCTGGTGGTCAAGTGGACCAGAGAACGGGAAAAAGGCTGGATGTCCCGCACGGCCATCAATGGCTTTGGTGCCTGTATAACCGGAATTGTTGTTATGATCATCGCTGTAACCAAGTTCTTTCACGGTGCTTGGCTGGTAATGGTGTTCATTCCGGCTATGATTTATACCTTTAAGAAAATTCACCAGCATTACCTGAATACAGCTGAGCAGTTATATCTGTCACCAGAGGATTTTGCCGAGCATCTCGCTGCCGGACCGGTAAAGAGTTTGACGATCGTGCCGGTATCGGGTATCACCAAGGTGCTGGCTGAATCGCTCCGTTATGCCCAGTCAATGGGCGGGGATGTAATTGCCCTGCACATTTATACAGATGAGCAGGAACGAATCAAGTTCGAAGAAAAATGGAAAAATTTCCATCTCGGGATTGAAATGCATGTTGTGTACTCCCCTTACCGGTCGATCGTCCAGCCTGTGTTAAGTTATGTAAGCGAGCTGGAAATGCATAAATCGATTTATGATTATATCACAATTGTCATTCCCGAATTTGAACCAAAGAAATGGTGGCACCGCTTCTTGCATAATCAAACCGGCTGGATACTCAGAACGTTGTTGATATTACGGGAGAATGTGGTTGTTTCTACTTTGCCCTACCATTTTAAACGCTAAAAAACATGAGTGTGTCAGCAGCAATATTGCTGCTGACACACTCATGTTTTTTTCCGGATAATTATTTTCTGAGTATTCCGCTATTGTGGCTGGAAAACGTTGACACTCAAAAATAGCAGTGCTAAAATTGAAATAAAAGTATACCATTATAGTATAGATTATGGAGGGAGTGTGCCGGTATTGCAATTCAACCAGGCTACTGATTATGCGTTTCGGGTTGTGCTTCATCTGGCATGCCTGCCGCAAGGAGCGATTGTCAACGGTCAGACGCTGGCAGAAAAAGAGAAAATTCCGCAGCGCTTTTTATTGAAGATTATGCGTTCATTAACGGCGGCCGGTATCATAAAATCATATCGTGGGGTAGACGGTGGTTTTGCTTTGGCTCAAAACGCAGATAGGATTACGCTGTTGGCAGTGATTGAAGCAATGGAAGGTAAAGTGGCTGTTCACCGCTGCCTGAATGAGCGGGATGCGTGCACGAAATTTTGTACGCATGAATGTCCCGTACATCATGCGCTGGCCGGGGTTCAGGCGCAATTCGTGACGTCGCTCGGCAGCATAAATTTTGCCGAATTAGCGCGCAAAAGAACAGGACGAGAGGGAGGTGAGTCCTCAGTCTGTTAACAGCAAGCAGTGTACAGTGACTGGTCAAAGAAATGCAGATTTAGGGGGGAACGCACATGGGTGAAGCCTTTTTGGCACGTTGGCAGTTTGGACTGACATCGACTTATCATTGGTTGTTTGTGCCGTTGACGCTGGGATTGACTGTTTTTATCGCAATTATGGAAGTTATTTATGTTCGAACCGGCAAAGAAATCTATAAGAAAATGGCTCAATTCTGGGGGAAATTATTTTTAATTAACTTTGCGATGGGGGTTGTTACCGGGATTGTGCAGGAATTTCACTTCGGCATGAACTGGTCGGAATACTCCCGCTTTATGGGGGATATTTTTGGTGCTCCGCTGGCTTTGGAGGCATTAACCGCTTTTTTCCTGGAATCGACCTTTATTGGTATCTGGATTTTTGGCTGGGAGCGCCTCTCGCCTAAACTGCATGCTGCGGCAGCCTGCCTTGTGGCTATAGGTACGAATCTATCTGCTTTTTGGATTTTAGTAGCCAATTCTTTTATGCAGCATCCGGTCGGTTTTGCGCTTAGAAACGGACGTGCTGAAATGACCGATTTTGGCGCCCTGTTAACAAACGGGTATGTGGCACATCAATTTCCGCATGTTGTATTAGCCGGACTGACTACAGCCGGTGCATTTATCGCCGCGATTAGTGCCTGGCAGGTATTACGGAAAAATCAGCTTCCATTCTTCGAGCTTTCGCTTAAATCAGGGATTGCCTTAATGCTTGCCGGTGCTGTTCTGGTCGCCGGTGTAGGCCACTTGCAGGCGCGGTATATAGCCAAAGTTCAGCCAATGAAACTGGCGGCGGCTGAAGCATTATGGGAGACAACTGATTCGGCCCCGTTTTCTCTTTTTGCGGCAATTAATGAAAAACAGCAAAGAAATACGATGGAACTGGCTGTGCCTGGTGCCTTATCCTTTCTGGTCTATGATTCGTTTCAGGGAAAGATTCAGGGGATAAAAGACATCCAGAACGAAATGGTGCAAAAATATGGACCTGGCGATTATATTCCCCCGGTAACGCCAATTTTCTGGAGTTTCCGGCTAATGGTTATTTCCGGGATGTGGATGCTGGCAATCGGGCTTGTCGGCTGGTATCTGGCCCGGCGTAATCAACTGCTTGATAATACGCTTGTTCTCAAAGCGATTTTTTGGACACTGCCTGTTTCCTACATTGCCAACGCAACCGGCTGGTACATGGCGGAGGCCGGGCGGCAGCCCTGGCTGGTAGTCGGACTGCAGACTACGCAGCAAGGGGTTTCACCAAATGTGACTGCTGCCGAGATCTGGACCACTATGATTGGATTTACCCTTGTTTATGCCATTATAGCCGCAGCAGCAGTGTATCTTGCTAAAAAAGTAATTGTAAAAGGGGCTGCTGAGCAGCGGCCGACGCAGATTGCTGGTGCAAAGGGGGCGACATTATGGAACTGACCGTATTGTGGTTTATCCTGGTAACCGTTTTATTTATCGGGTTCTTTTTTCTCGAGGGCTTTGATTACGGGGTGGGTATTTTGCTGCGCTTTCTGGGACGCACGGATACGGAGCGCCGGATGATTATCAACTCCATCGGGCCTGTATGGGACGGGAATGAAGTATGGATGATTACCGCGGGCGGCGCATTGTTTGCTGCTTTTCCCCATGTATATGCCACATTATTCAGCGGCTTCTATTTAGCATTGTTCTTGATGCTGGTGGCCTTAATATTGCGCGGTGTTGCCTTTGAATTCCGCAGCAAAGATGACAGCCCCGCCTGGCGCAATGCCTGGGATTGGTGCATTTTTTTCGGCAGTGCCGTACCGGCAGTGCTGTGGGGTGTTACGGTATGCAATTTAATAAAGGGCGTCCCGATCAATGCAAATATGATTTATGTGGGATCTTTCTTTGATTTACTCAGCCCATACACTCTGACAGGCGGGATAGCCTTTTTCCTGGTTTTTACGTATCATGGCGCTTTATACCTGTCGCTCAAAATTGCCGGTGAGCTGGCTGAACGGGCAAGAAAAGCCGCGCTCACATGCGGCGTGATAACTGCGATTGCCTGTCTGACACTGGTTGGACTGACTTACACCAATACCGATCTTTTCCAAAGCACCGGTGCCGGCATTAGCTTCTGGGGTGCGATAACCGCTTTTGTCGTGTCCTATTTTCTGACAAAGGCGAAAGAAGTCGGCTGGGGCTTTGTTTTCAGCAGCCTGACCATTGTTTTGACTACAGTAGCTTATTTCTGGGGACTTTTCCCGCGCCTGATGGTATCCAGCCTGAATCAGGCCTGGGACCTGACTATTATGAATGCGGCATCTTCTCCTTACACCTTGCAGTTAATGAGTATTGCCGCCTTTATCTTCGTGCCTGTCGTACTGGTCTACCAAGGCTGGACCTATTGGATCTTCCGCAAGCGGGTAACGGCGAAACAACTGGAATATTAGGGCTTACCGGGAGTAACTATGCTGCATAAACAATTAGTAGCCGAAGCATTCGGCCATAGCCGCCTGCTGGTACTGGTAACAGGTGTTGGGATCGGCAGCGGTCTCCTGGCAGTCCTGCAGGCTTATTATCTGGCATTGTGTATCAATGCCGTCTTTCTGGAAAAAGCTGAGGTACCGGCAATACTGCCCTGGCTGATAATCCTTGGCGGTGTCATCTTGTGCCGGGCCATTGCCGCCTGGTATGGCGATATACTGTCGCACCGGCTGGCTGACCGCATTCAGACAGAGCTGCGCCAACGGCTGGTGCAGCATTTGCTGGCGCTGGGGCCGGTAGCGCTAAGCAGGCAGCCGACCGGTGGTTTGGTTAACCTGCTAACCGAAGGGATTGAGAACCTGGAGGCCTACTTTGCCCGGTATCTGCCGCAGCTGCTTACGGCGGCCTTGATACCGCTGATCATTCTGGGGGTTGTCTTATACCAGGATCGAGTGGCGGCGCTGTTGCTTTGTGTTACGGCGCCGCTCATTCCGTTGTTCATGATATTGATTGGCAAAGCGGCAGAAAGGCGAAATAAACAGCAATGGGAGAAGCTTGCTTTTTTAAGCAGTCATTTCTTCGATGTTTTACAGGGCTTGACTACCTTGAAAATTTTCGGCCGCAGTAAAGAACAGATTGCTGTTATTGCCCGGATATCCGGTGAATTTCGTGATGCTACGCTGCAGGTTCTGCGGATCGCATTTTTATCGGCCCTTGCTTTAGAGCTGACTGCTACGATTAGTACGGCTTTGGTCGCTGTTACAGTAGGCCTTAAGCTGCTGTTTGCCGATATTGGCTTTACACAGGCTTTTTTTGTTTTGCTGCTGGCTCCTGAATATTATTTGCCGCTCCGGTCATTAGGAACTCAGTTTCATGCGGGGATGGCCGGTGTGGCCGCGGCAGAACAGATCTACCGTGTTCTGGCTATTCCGGCAGCAGAAGCAAAGGGGCGGGAAGAACGATATTTGCGCTCTGATGGTATGCAGCTTGAGTTTGTTCAGGTGTCTTTTTCCTATGAGAAGAATAGAGAGTGGGCATTACAGGAAGCAGGATTTTCTATCCAGGCAGGTGAGCGAGTGGCACTGGTTGGCGAAAGCGGCGCAGGGAAAACCACGATTGCCAATTTGTTACTGCGGTTTATACGTCCGGATTCCGGCACGATTCGAATTAACGGACAGTTGCTGGAAGGGATAAACGATGAGGACTGGCGTAGTCAGGTCGCATATGTACCTCAGTCACCGCATCTTTTTTCAGGCACAGTAGCGGACAACATCACTCTTGGCAAAGCGTATAGCCTGGAGGATGTCCAGCGAGCTGCAAGACAAGCGGGTGCTCATTCGTTTATTGAACGGTTGCCGCAAGGCTATCAAACCCTGGTAGGCGAAGGTGGACGGGGCTTGTCGGGGGGCGAACGCCAGCGTCTGGCTGTTGCCAGAGCTTTTTTGCTGGATGCGCCGCTGATCTTGCTTGATGAGCCTACAGCCAGCCTTGATGCACAGAGTGAAAGTAGTGTCAGCGAGGCACTGGAAAACCTGTTTGCAGGTAGAACGGTTATCATTATTGCCCATCGACTGAGTACGGTACTACGGGCTGACCGGATTATTGTGCTGGAACGGGGCAGAGTGGCTGAGGTTGGCAGCCATACCGAGCTGATCAGCCGAAAAGGGGTATATTACCGGCTGGCAGCTGCGTTTAGAGGTGTTCAATGAGACTACAAGGCTTACTGCGAATAATGAAGCCTGCCCTGCCGGCAATGAGTTTGGCAGCAATCTGCAGCATATTGACGGTCGCTGCCAATATTGGACTGCTGGGGACTTCGGCGCTGCTGATTGCCACTGCTGCTTTGCATCCTCCCCTGGCAGCCCTGGCCGTGGCGATAACCGGTGTTCGTTTTTTCGGCATCAGCCGGGCGGCCTTCCGCTATGCAGAGCGTTATCTTGCCCACACTGCCACTTTTCATATCCTGTGCTCACTGAGAGTTTGGTTTTTTGCCTGCCTGGAACCGCTTGCGCCTGCGCGCCTGCAGCCATATAAGAGCGGTGATCTTCTTAGCCGGCTGATTGCGGATATTGATACATTGCAGTATTTTTATTTACGGGTTATCGGGCCATTGCTGGCCGCAGTCGTTATTCTTT
This sequence comes from Anaerospora hongkongensis, assembly GCF_004339805.1. GTDB lineage: Bacteria > Bacillota > Negativicutes > Sporomusales > DSM-15969 > Anaerospora > Anaerospora hongkongensis. The sequence continues at coordinate 81,722 of NZ_SLUI01000004.1, forward strand.
TGGTTATGTGCTGGTGGCTGTCCGCTTTTGCACCTGCACTGGGTATGCTGCTGGCCGCAGCGTTTGTTTTAAGTGGAGCGGCCGTTCCTTATTGCACCCGGCGAGCCGGCAGAAAGATCAGCCTGGCCTTGCTGGCTGAACGGGCTAAGCTGAAAACTGCTTTAGTCGATACCCTGGAAGGAATAGCAGAGTTGTCCGCCTTTGGCCAAACAAATCATCAGGCTGACCGGCTAGCCGCAACCGGCAGGCAGCTGAGTTTCTGGCAAAGCAGAAAAGCGGCCTATGCTGCCTGGACGGAGGGACTGAACAGTCTCCTTGTAAATGGTACCGTGTGGTGTGCACTGGTGCTGATTGTACCGCTGGTAGCTGCCGGTAAAATCGACGGCGTATATCTGGCTGTGCTGCTATTGGCGATTCAGGCCAGCTTTGAGGCGGTCCTGCCGCTTCCCGCAGCTGTTTATTATCTGGAGGAAAGCAGAGCGGCGGCTGAACGGTTATTTTTTCTGACTGAGACTCAACCTGCTGCGGTTGGCAGCAGTACAGCCGAGCTGGTTCCGGAACGCTTTGACCTGACTTTTTCTCACTTATCGTTTGCTTATCCGGGGGAAGCACAGTGTGCGCTTTGGGATATTTGTTTTTCCCTTCCTGCCGGTAAGCGGCTGGCTATTGTCGGTGCGAGCGGCGCAGGCAAGACGACCCTTGTTTCCCTGCTGCTTCGGTTCCGGGAGTACGAAAGCGGAGCCATTATGCTGGACAGGCGCGACTTGCGGGGATTTGCCCCGGAAGAAGTGCGGCGCCGGTTTGCGGTTGTCAGCCAGGAAACGCATCTCTTTGCTGCATCGGTTGGCGATAATATACGGCTGGCCCGGCCCGAGGCTTCGCTGGAAGAGGTCAGGGCAGCAGCACAATCTGCTGCAATTGATGATTTTATTCAGACCCTGCCGCAGGGATATGATACGCTGGTGGGAGTAAACGGGAAAGCGATAAGCGGCGGACAGCGGCAGAGACTGTCGATTGCGCGGGCCTTGCTGAAAAATGCGCCGGTGCTGATTCTGGATGAACCAACAGCCGGACTTGATGCCATTACCGCTCGGGAAGTAATGGCGGAAGTTTCCCGGTTAATGCTTGGCCGTACTACGATATTAATAACACACCAACTGACAGGACTGCAGGGGATGGATGAAATCCTGGTGCTTGATCAGGGCAGAATCGTTGAACGCGGAACATTTCGGCAGTTGATAACTAAGCCAGGACTTTTTTACCGCATGTGGCAGCTTCAGCAGGATATATTGTAGTGAAAAGGGATTTCTCCCGAAGGGCCGAAAGGCGCCTCTTTTTAGTTCAACCGCATTTTTATAAGAAAAATAAGAAAAATTGTAAATTGGACAAGGAGTTTTTCAATATTTGTCGAAAATGATTATTCATTAGGAAAGTGGTAAATTTTACTGGAGGTGGCAGATATGTCCATTCTGGATCTAATTGAAAAAGGTAAAAAGAGCCGTGAAAAGAAAGCTCGCGTAAAGGCAATCAAAAATACTGCAATTGGTGCTGCCATCGGGGTGACCGTCGGAGCGGCCGCCGGTGTCCTGTTAGCGCCTAAGTCAGGTAAAGAGACCCGTGAGGAGATTGCGGCTACCGCAAAAGAATTGCCTGACAAAGCAAAAGAGTTTGTTGAAAAAGCACAGGAAAAAATTGAAGAAGCCAAAGCAAAACTAAAAGATAAACAAGCGGAAGTAAAAGCTGAATTTTGTGCAACTGAAACTAACCATGCAGCAGAAAATATAAAGCTATAAGATGATGATGAACCATGAGCGGTCGGCAGCAATGTTCGGCCGCTTATTTAACAAATTCTGAGATGAAGAAGGGGATCGGTTTTGTATATTTCATTGTACGATTTAGGCTTGTTTTTTCTCTTTGCGATTGCTATTATCGGTGGAGGCTACTTAATCGCTGTTTTACACCGCTTACTGGGCCTCCTGGTATACGTGAAAGAAATTGTTCACACCCATAATGCGGATATTTCCGAAACGCTGACACTACTGCCAAGGACATTAGCCAATGTGAGCGAACTTGCCGTTAGCCTTAAGCGGGCTGTTGACCAGACTGGAAATGCTGTGGGAGTCTTACATAGCGACTTTACCGATACGGTTGATGATTTGCGGGATGGTCTGGAAACAGTTGGCTTGTATGCGCGAATTATCAGCGAAGTATTCAAATCCGTATTTTACAAGTAAGAACACCAAAAGCGATTGCCAGGAATTTATAGATTCCGGCAATCGCTTTTTTGTGGGAAATTCTCGCAGTCAGCCTCTGGATGCTTGCTGGAATTGCGGAAAGTGATTGACACATTTACCCTTGCACTGCTATTATAAGCATGTAATATTGTAATGTGGTAGTGTGCATCACAGGTATCTATGTATTGACAAGTAAAGACAGTGTAGAAAGGTAGGATGGTTATTTTGAGTATTCAACTAGTCATTATTATTGCGTACATCTGTATTCTCTTTGGAATTAGTATTTATGTAAAGCGGCGTGCACAAAACAGCAGCGGTTTTTTGTTTGCCGGACGCAAACTGACAACAACGCTGGTGGCAGCCAATATTGCCGGAACGGCTATCGGTGCTGCATCAACTATCGGGGTTGCTGAAAATGCATTTCAGTTTGGGATTGCGGCAGGCTGGTACAATGTTGCCTGGGCGGCAGGGGCTGTCGTGATGGCGCTGGTAGCAGCAGGAAAATACCGGGAACTCAATTGTACGACGATACCGGAATTATTTGAACGTTATTATGATAAAAAAGGGCGGGCTATTGCCGTCTTAGGCATGATTACCATTCAACTGGTGATTACTTCCCTTCAATATATTGCGGGCGGGGCAATCCTGTCCTCACTGCTGCCCGACATATTCTCCTTTCAGGGCGGCATGGTAGTCAGTGCAATCGTATTTATCGGCACGACGATACTCGGCGGTCTGTGGTCTTCAGGACTTTCCAACATTCTCAGTGTTACATTAATTTATGTAGGTGTATTAATCAGCACCGTCACGATTGTCAATGAGCAAGGCGGTCTGGATGCGATTGCAGCGTCTTTGCCGCCCAGCGTGGACTGGTTCGGACCGGTCGGCGGACTTGGGCTGGCGACCATTATTGGCTGGTTTGTCGTTATGATGACCCAAACAATTACTGCTCAGGGGCCTGTACAGGTGGCTTGTGCTGCTGTTGACAAAGCCGCAGCCAAAAAAGGCTTTCTATGGGGAGCCTTGCTGATGTTTCCTGTTGGCTTTTCCTGTGCCATTATGGGGGTAGCCGCCCGGGCAGCGCACCCGGAAATGAAGGCAACGCTCGCCTTGCCGCAAATGATTATGGGCCTTGACCCGGTAATCTCAGGCTTGACGCTTGCCGCTCTTTGGGCGGCAGATGTTGCTACTGCCTGTCATATTCTCTTGGCAGCGGGGACCTTATTTTCCCAGGATATTTATAAGCGCTTCCTGAAACCGGGAATTAGTGACCGGGAGTACACGCTGGTAAACCGGTACGCGATACTGGGGCTGGGAGCAATGACTCTATGGTTTGCTTTTAATGCGGTAGGTATCGTCAAGACGATGCTGATTGGGCTGAGTCTGACAACTGCCTTTACGTTAGTATTTTTGTTTACCATGTTTGCGCCGGGACTTTGCCGGCGGAATTCCGCTTTTTATACCACTTTGGCGGGTATTATAACCCTGTTTGTATGGCAGGCGTTTCCGCAGGTACAGATTTTTGCGCATCCGATTTATATGGAGTGGCTGGTTTGTCTGATTACCTTCTTTGTGGTCGCGATTGTTGATCAGGAAAGAATTGTAGCTGTTGATCGTCCCGCTAAGGAACAAGAGACGTGCAGCTGCTGCTAATGAAATAGGAAAATCCACCTGCTGGTCTGGCAGGTGGATTTTTTTTGCCGGCAGATTATTCGGGATATGTGAAGGTAATGGTCTTTTTTATATCCGGATGAAGGCTGTTGTATACGGGGCACTCCTTAGCGGCAAGCTCAATAATCTTCCGCTCTTTGCTAGTGTAGGCATTGGAAGGCAGGATGAATTCAGCAATCAGTTCCACAACCCGCCGGGGGCTGGTCCCCATAATTTTGGTCGTCTTTACCTGCGCTCCGTTAATCGTGAAGCCATGCGTCTGGGCAGCAAGGCCCATAATGGTTAATACGCAGCTGCCATAGGAGGCTGCCAGCAGGTCGGTTGGGGAAAAGGCTTCGCCGCGCCCGTGATTATCAAGCGGCGCATCCGTAATTAGCGAGCTGCCTGATTGGGTATGCACGGCCTCTGTACGTAAGCCGCCCAGATAGGTTGTTTGGATAGTGGCCAAGTAAATCCCTCCTTGCTGATATACAAGCTTTATAGAGGGTTTTTCGCTACGCTTTGGCTTTTTCCTTCCAGGCAAAAGTGCCAGCGCACTAAATTCGGCTTGGGATCAAGAATGGATAAATACTGCTCCTTAATACCGTAAGCGGCAAGGGGATCAAGTTCTTTGTAACGGTAGTATTTTTTTAGTCTGTCTGCCGGGCGGGACCAGCCCCAATGCTGGAGGCGCACCTGGCAGCAAATCTCCTGCCATATACCGGTATTGAGTGGCAGCCGGCCGCAATGCAGGGGTGTTTCCTGCCAGGTATATTCTTGATCCGGCAGGTATCTGACTAAAAAGGGCCGGTAGTGTTTATGCGCTTGCCAGTAACTGTCTTCACGGTAACAGGTCTCACTCCACATATCATAGAGGCGGAACGAGTAGCTGCCGGCATCAGGATTGGCCAGTAAATGAGGCAAAACGGTCATTATTTCATCATCAAATACTTCGTCGGCATCAAGGACCAGTATCCAATCCGGCTGGGTTGCTCCTGCCAGATTCCACAGCTGTTTACGCAGCGCGATTTCATTATGAAAGCCTGATTCAAGGTTGCTGATAATCTGGTGTGGGATTGGCGCCAGGCAGCGCCTGCAGATTTCCACTGTTTCATCAGTGCTGGCATCATCGAGTATGACGGCCTGGTCAATGTAGCGGGCGGCATGAAGGAGAACTTTTTCCAGGTAGCGTCCAGCCTCATTGCGAACTACCATTGCCAGGGTTAAACGAGGTTTGGGCTTAGTCTGGGCGTAGTCGTATTTCAGCTTGTGAGCGCTAAGGCCTGGCAGCTCTGACTCACGGTAAATATGATAAGGCGGATAGCACGTATCGGCATGTAGTTCCAGTCCCAGCACAGCTGCTCTTACGCAAAAGTGACGGTCTTCACCGGTAAGATCGAGGTTATAAATCTTACTGAAAGAAATTCCGCTTTCCAGGGCGGTTTTATTGATGAGCGTGCAGGCTCCCAGACCGCCTACTTTATATAGGCCGGGACAATGCAGCTTGCTCAGAAAAAGCTGCTGACCAAGAGCAACTTGTTCGGGGCTGAGTGCTTTTTCTGAGTCTGTTTCATGCAGCCGATACTGTCCGCCGGCCCATACCTGTGGCAAAGGGGGGAAGGCGGGCTCCCATTTTGTCCAGTAAACTTCCGATACAATTGCCTGATTTAAGCTGGTAAGATGCGTTATTGTTTGGGGATGCAGCGCTAAATCGGAATCAACCAGAAAAAGAAAATCCACCGCTTTTTCCCTGGCCAGTTGGATAAAGTAATCTTTATAGCCTGCTACTTTCCAGACAATATCCTCCTGCCAGCAGTGTGTCTTTTCGGTACAGTGATAGAGCTGGGATTTACTATTACCATGAAGTATAGTAACGTCCGGCACAGTATGAGCAAACTGCTGCAAGGCAGGACTGGGCAGCTCATGATCATCAATAAAAACGTATTCAAGCCAGAGATTTGTTTGATCCAGGGCTGCCAGACAGGTAAGAAATTCCTGTAGTATGGCAGGCTTTTGTTTAACCGGGCTGGCGATTAAAACATGCTTCACCAATAAACACCTCCTCCCAAAAATGCAGGGGGCTTGTGGGAAACGACTGGCTGATTACCGCGGTAAGCAGGCGCAGCTGATGAAAAATGCTGTCCTCCAGGCTATGTTGGGCAGCCAGATTTGAGCCTAATAAAATGAGATGACTTTCAAACAGCAGCAGTTCGGTGCCCAGCGTAACCAGGGCTGGTACTTCAGCAGGCGCAATCAGGACAGGATAGGCTGCATGGGGCAGCTGCCCGAGCAAGCTGCAGGCTGCTGCCAGTTTACGAGCATCATTTGTCCGGAGAGCATACTGAGCCTCCAGCAGCATACGGGCTGAGGCGGTTTCAAAGTGAATCGGCGGCTGCAGCGTAAGCAGCGAGGACAGTGGCATTGCGGCGGTTAAGCCGTTGTAAACATAATCCCAGAGTTGAGGCGAATTTTCGCTGCAGCTCACAGTTAGCAGCCGCAGCCAGGGATATAACAGCTGAGGTGCTTCGGCAACGGCTGTGGTAAAGTAATCGACAGCGTGCTGCTGCTGCCCGGCAAGGCAGCAGGCATCTCCCAGCAGCGCAGGCAGGCTGACCGAGGCGGTCAGCTCCCGGGGTTTTTGCAGGGCCTGCTCCAATATCGAAACTGCTTCGCTGTAGCGGGACCGCTGCATAAGCCATAATCCGTACAGGCAGTAATAATCACCATTGTCAGGCAGTACCTGAATCGCATTTATAAACAGGGTTTGTGCCTGCTGATCGGAAGGTTGAGTCAGTTTAACCAACAGCAAGGCACCTAACACCTGTGGCAAATAACCTTCCGTCCCTGTCAGCAAAGGGAGAGCCTCTTGTAGGGTTTGTTCTGCCTGAACAAAATTTCTATTCTGCAGATATTCAATAGCAAGGGCATAATGAAGAAAGGGATCTTTTGGGTGATTCAGCAGCGACTTTACCAGTAATTCCGTATTGCGGCTAAATTTGCTTTTGTTGATTAATACTTCCGGCAGGTAGCCGTAATGTTCGACGGTGAACGGGGTTACCCGCAAGCTGCCAGGCGGTTGCTGACTGAGAATTGAGCCGGCAATCTGTTCGTGAATGGCTCCCGTGAACCGGTACTGAGGTGCGTTTTTAAATAGGCGTACTACCTGGTCCCGGGCAACCTGCCGGTCGCGGCCAATATAACTCAAAATGTTGAAATAATACCCTTCAGCGGGATTAAGTGCGATAAAGTGCAATATTTCGGAACGGGTAACGGTAAGCTTTTCATCAGCATCCAGTACGAGAACCCACTTTCCGCAAGCCTGGCTAATTGCATAGTTGCGAGCCGCCGAAAAATCATCTATCCAGGTAAAATGAAAAATCCGGGCTCCGTACTCGGCGGCAATTGACAGTGTGTTGTCTTCTGAGCCGGTATCGACAAGAATAATTTCATCAACAACCGGAGAAGCGCTGGCTAAACAGGCGGCAAGGCAGTGTTCTTCATTTTTGGTAATCAGGCACAAGGAAATGAGACAAGCGGTATTCATCGCAATAAATCCCTGCAGGCGGTAAAGGTGCAGGCAAGCTGCTGCTTAAGCCCTGTTTCCTGCTCCTGCAAATGGCGAACTAACATTTCGGCAAATTCGGCTTTGGTTTCAAGTAAATCACTAATTACCGCCGCCAAAAGAGCAATGTTTTTTTGTGCGCCATAGGTGGGTGGCCTGCTGCGGGCGCAGCGGTCTGCTAAATTGAGCAGCAGAGCAGCTGCCTGGCGATCAGGTAAAGAAATCAGACTGTTATGAGCAAGCTTTTTATACAAGGAATAGGCTGCCCAGAAAGCACTGCGGCAGCCTTTCCTTTGCCAAAGGCCTCTTAATAGCTGCTGTGCTTCGGCAAAACGGTCTGATAATAACAGGAAAGAAATCTCGTCAACTGCAATAGCTGCTGCCGGTTCATGACTATCCCGGCGCAGGCCGTCTATTAACTGAAGAGCGCAAGCAGTATTACCGGTATAAAAATGACACTGAGCAGCCAATTCCACTATTTCAGGCTGACGGCAGACCGTATTTTCCAAACAGGACAAGGCGATGTCCGGCAAGCCTGCGGTCCAGAATAGCTCAGCCATCTTCGCCGCCACTTCGTCGCAGTCCAAATAACCTGAGGTGCGGAGAAAACTGAGTACGCTTGCTGCTGGCTGACAGGCTAAGCGTAATAAGATAAGCGGGTACAATGGATAATAATAGGTTTTGTTTATGGCCAGCGCTTGTTCATAATAGTGCTGCGCCTCTTGGTATAAGCCTAATTTTTCTGCGCAGTGTCCTAAATGATAATAGGCCAGATAGCTGTTAGTTCCATCGGTATGGAAAAAACTAAGCGGCGGGTCATTGAGGTTGACGGCTGCCTGGAACCATTTAAGGGCTATCGTATATTCCTGTTTTAGTTCGAATAGAACGCCGCCGTCAAACAAAAGATCGCAATACTCGGGATATTGCTGACTTTGTTCCAGACAGAGGCACAGAGCTTCATCAAGCCTGCCGGTATTTTTGTAACAGCTGATTAAATGGCGGATGACAGGGGTGCGGAAGGATGCCTGCTGAGGTGTCAGCCTGCTCAGAGCTTCTCGAAAGAAGCCGACGGCACGGTCAATGTGTCCAAGTCCCAGCCATTCGGTACCCAGATAATAAGGAAGACAGGGGTCGCTGTTATTCTTTTCAACCGCTTTGTTCAATAGAGAGAGATTACGTTTGCGCCGCTGCCGCCGCTCGGTCGCACTAACCGGTGTATGCCAGATCACCGGCTGCTCAAGCTGACCGATTGTCAGTGGGGGATCGATTTTGACGAATTCGTGTATGGAGCCGTGAAAACGCAAGCTGCTGCGAAATAGCCTAAGGACCATAAACCGGTCGTATTCCAGCTCGTTATCTGCATTCTTTAAAGCACACAGGGGCAGGCAATAGGCAGAATAGGAACTGCCGGCGATGCTGGAGCGCAGATCGGCAGCATTTTTCACGAGTTCATCAGCATCAAGGGAAAGGACCCATTCGCAGGTAGTCTGTTCGATGGCAAAATTGCGTGCGGCTGAAAAATCATCCTGCCACTGGCAGGTATATGTTTTTGGCGTATATTGCCGGGCAATACTGAGGGTGTCGTCTGTGGAACCGGTATCAACGATTACGATTTCATCTACTGCATGCCTAACGCTCTCCAGACATGCGGCCAGACGGCCGGCTTCGTCACGAACGATCATGATAAGAGCGAGGCGCTCTATAGTCATAGATTTTTTTCCTCCTCGAGCAGCTGGTGAAATATCGGTATATTGGGGTATTTGACTGCTGCTTCTGCCAACAACTCTTGCCGCATGAGTTTAAGCAATTTTATTAATTTTACATAATATTGAGGCTGACAAGGCTCAATAGACAAGGCACGCCGGTAGCACAGACAGGCTTCTTCCCGGCGTGCCTGCTTCGCGGCTATCTCTGCCATCTGGCACCAGGCCCCTGCGCTGTCAACGTTCTCTTCTAAGGCTGCTTCCGTATAGGTCAGGGCAAGCGCCAATTGGTCAAAGTGGTTAAAAATCCGGGCAAGCTCCAGCGCATTTTGCTGCAGGCAGTGCTTATCCAGGCGCGCCAGCAAGCTTTCGGCCAGCGGTACATAGCCAAGATCCAGTGTCCGGATCAGGATGTCTTTAATGAGGGCAATTCCTTCCGCACCCAGTATGGCCGGTGGCTGGGAATTTTGCTTGTAAAGGGAGTCCTTCAGCATCGCTACTACTGCGCCGGTATCGGACGACAATCCCATAGCTAAAAATTCATCGCAAAGTTCGCGTACTTTTGTCCGGTTGTTTTCAAACCAGAAACAAAGTATTTTATTGAGCATTGCCAGTGGAAAATAAGGCTGGCCGGGCGTGATTTCTTCAAGAAGATACAATGCTTCAATGGTTCTTTTTTGCTGAATCAGGCATATTGCTTTTAATATGGAGGTATAAGCATCTAAAGAGGACGCTGCGATTTTTTCCAGGTATTCATAGGCCAGACGGTAAGCGCCCTCCGTGAAATAAATAGTGCCGATTAAACGCTGAGATTCCGGAGTACAAAAGTCACAGAGTTTTTCCATTGACTCCTTGGTATATTCCGGATTGCTGCGGGGATTTAAAAGACGGACAACGGCGTATAGAGCAATGGTAAACTCGGAATTATCCCGGAGGCTGAGCAAGTAAAACCGCAAGGCGTCCTCTTCGTTACCAAAGGTTTCTGCCAGCTGTCCCAGCTGATAGTAGGCCCTGAAGCCCCGGCTGCCGCTAAACGGAGCGTAATAGGCCGGCTGTTCCGGCATGGATATGGCCCTATAAAACCATTCGTAAGCTGCTGCATAGTTTTTTTGTTCGAGATAAATCAAACCGCCGTAATAATAAAGATCCGCATAATCGGGGAAAAACTGCAGAGCCAGGTGTATGGCTTCCAGGGCCCAATCATATTTTTGGGCACTATAATGGGCCAGCGCAATGTAGCGCAGCAGTTTTGGGTAATAAACAGTTTTCGGATCGGTATTGTTAGCTGCTTTAATTAATTCTTCCGCTGCTTCCGCAAACCGGTCGGAACGATATAATTCTATGCCGTAATGATAGCGAAGCATGTGATTATCCGGGGCGTTATCTAATTCTTTTTTTATAATCGTCAGGTTGCGGTTTTTCTTATCTTTTTCGATAATCTGCTGGTTCAAATAGCCGTAATGCCTAATAGCAACTCCTTCTGCTATCTGGAAGCGGGCCTGATGGTTATTTTCGAGAATAACATCAACGATTTGTTCATGAATTGCTCCTCTGAAACGGTAAACCGGTTTGTTACGGAACAAGCGGAATACTAAATCAGGTGAAGTTTCAATACTTCCTTCAGAACCAATCAGATTAATAATTTTTATGAAATAGCCTTCCTCTTCTCCTTCGACAACTTGGCGGAGTATTTGCACGCTCTCTGGTTCCAGCGCCTCATCGGCATCTAAAAACAGAATCCAATCACCTGTTGCTAATTCCAGAGAGGCATTGCGAGCTGCACTAAAGTCATCTTGCCATAAAAAAGAGACGACGATTGCGCCGGCGTCTTTGGCGACCTGTGTAGTCAAATCGGTTGAACCCGTATCCACTATGATAATTTCATCTACAGCGTCTTTTACACTGGCTAAACAACGGGTTAAATTCGATTCTTCATCTTTAGCAATCATGCATAAACTAATTTTTTTACTCACTTTTCATACCCCATGCTGTTTTACTATCAATATATGCGCATTGTATTTTCGGGGTTCAATAAAATAGCAATTTTACATAAAAAAATCAAACAGTCACCATAAATAAAGCGAAACATAAGCTATAAAGACGGCAGAATTCTGTCGCATCGCTTAAAATGAAGGGAGACTGTTTGCGTTATGCCCAATTTTAAAATTATTCAGGATGTGGCCGACCAGGCGCGAGTGAAAATTTTTGGCTCGCAAAATTTAGCAATCAATACAGATGGCGCAGGTAATTTGTCAATTACACCGCCTGTTGCCGGTCTGCTGGTAACCGTATCCGACACCGGCCTCAGTGTAACGGGGCCAATTAACGGTCTGATAGTGACTGCTCCAGCCTCGGGCTTAAGTGTGACCGGACCAGCTAACGGACTGATCGTGACGGCTCCGGCCTCGGGCCTGAGTGTAACACCTCCTGTTGACGGCTTTGCCATTACGGCACCAACCAATGGCTTACTGGTAACAGCTGCTGAATCGGGCTTAAGTGTAACCGGACCAGCCAATGGTTTAATTGTGACGGCTCCGGCATCAGGCCTGAGCGTAACGGGTCCGGCTAACGGCCTGATCGTTACTGCCCCGGCGTCTGGTCTCAGTGTAACAGGGCCTGCTAATGGTTTAATTGTGACGGCACCAGCTTCGGGTCTGAGCGTAACGGGGCCGGCTAATGGCCTGATTGTTACCGCCCCGGCGTCTGGTTTAAGCGTAACTCCGCCTGTAGATGGTTTCGCCATTACGGCACCAGCTAATGGCTTGCTGGTAACGGCTCCAGAATCGGGTTTAAGTGTAACAGGGCCTGCTAACGGCTTAATCGTGACGGCCCCAGCATCTGGTCTGAGCGTAACCGGTCCGGCAAACGGCCTGATTGTTACCGCCCCGGCGTCTGGTTTAAGCGTAACTCCGCCTGTAGATGGTTTCGCCATTACGGCACCAGCTAATGGCTTGCTGGTAACAGCCCCGGCAGCGGGCCTCAGTGTAACAGGGCCTGCTAACGGCTTAATTGTGACGGCCCCGGCATCCGGCTTAAGTGTAACCGGACCGGCTAATGGCATGATTGTAACAGCACCAGCTTCCGGTCTTAGTGTAACGCCTCCTACCGGCGGTCTATTAATTACCAGTGCGGGATTGTCCGTAATATCTGCTCTGGCTACCACAGATGTAACCGAGGCAAAAACAGGTATCATAAATGTTGCCGGATCTCCTTCCAATCCGTATGTTGTCCTGGGTGTTGCCCAGTATTCCTTTGGACTGGTTAATCAGGCGACTTCTGAGGGCCAGGCTACGGCAAAACTTCAGGTCAGCCCTGACGGTATCAACTGGCTGGATAACAGCGCGGTTGTTACGCTGAACCCAAGTACTGCTGAATGTCTGGTAGCGTCCGTATTCTTGAAATACGCCCGGGTATATTATGCTGCCGTCAATGCGGCCAGCTCAGTTGATCTTACAATATTCTTCCAGGGCCAGACATCTTAACTGCTGTCAAATGCTCATTTTGTCTCCGGTATTTTTGCCGGAGACAAAGCTACATAAGTAAGGAGGGAACAAGGAATGGGTGTGAGGTCGGTTAAGCCGCCTATTCGCGCCACAACGGCAACTTCCGGCAGGCAGGGCCGCCAGTTGTGTGACAAGTTTACCTTGCTGGTTGGCCAGGAATTAACGATCTTTCAAGCATTGCTTGCCTTTGATATCAGCCCGCCGCCGCTGCCTCAGACGATTGTCAACGGGACTCTTGTTCTTTATTTGTATGAAAATTTATTTCCCTTCCGGGAAAAGACTGTTGCCGTTCACCAGATTATTTCCCCCTGGAAAGAAAGCAGAGTGAACTTAAAGGAACTTATCATTGAACCGGTACCCGTCTGCCGGACCTTGATCAAAGGGAATAACCAATTTATTCACTTTGATATTACGCCGCTGGTGCAGGCGTGGTACAATGGCTCGGCCGCAAACTTAGGAATTCTGCTAAAGCCTGACGACAGCTCGAAAAAACCGTTTGATATTATCGGCTTTTGCAGCAGGAGTTGCTGTAATTCCCGCTGCTGGCCGTCAATAGAAGTTACGTTTGCTGACTCTGCCGCAGCGCAGATTACAAGTGCGGCACTGGAATTTGACTGCAAGGTAACAACTAGCGATACCGTTCAGTCGGCGGCGACTTTACAGGTATTGCAGTTTACATATACGTATTTTGTGAGTAACTCGGGCAGTAGTCCGGCTTTCGTGACCTTAGAAATCAGCCCTGACGGCAGCAACTGGATTCCCGAAGGGGAACTGAGTGACATTCATCCCGGGAAAACAATACTCCTGATTTCCGGCAGTGTCGCGAAATATGCCCGGATCGCCTTCCGGTCGGCCGAACCGGGTCTAAGTACCTGCCTTGCGATCTCAGTACGGGGATATTCTGTTTAGATTAAGCGGGACGATGTCCGTTGACGGCCTTAGCATGTCCTGCTATAATGACATCAATTGGATAAAAAGCAGTTAAGGTGCCGCCCAACAAGTTGGGTGGAGAATAGGGAAGTCTGAGCGGAATAACAACGTTCCGCATAGGCGCGGGCCCACCACTGTACCGGTAAGATCTTGCATATGCCACTCGTAACAGGGGAAGGCGCAAGCAGTCAATGATCCGGGAGCCAGGAGACCTGCCTTACTGCTGTACGTAATCCTTCATGGAAAAGAAGGCTTTTTTGGAGTTGTTGCCAAAAGAGCCTTTTATTTTTTTCCACTTAACATGCAGCAAATCAGGATAATGGAGGACAGTTATGAATTTATTGCAAGATACGTTGTTGAAAATTTCCCAGCCTGATACGAAGATCATGGAAGAAGTGCAAGTCCGTCTGGACAGCCTTATTAAACCTCGCGGCAGCCTTGGCCGTTTGGAAAGTATGGTCAGACAATATGCCGGTATTATCGGTCAGGCCCAGCCGGAGCTTCCCCGCAACTGCATGGTTATTACTTGTGCCGATCATGGTGTCGCCAGACAGGGTATCAGTGCTTATCCGGTAGAAACAACACTGGGTATGACAGCAAATTACCTCGTAGCCAAAGGGGCCAGCGCAAATGCTTTTGCGAATTACTGCGGCGCCGACATGGTAGTCGCAGACATGGGGGTCGCCGGTGATTTATCGCATGTTCCCGGTCTTTTACAGCGTAAAATTGCTTATGGTACGGAGGACTTTACGCAAGGTCCGGCAATGACGCGCCAGCAAGCGATTCAAGCGATAGAGACAGGCATTGAAATTGTGAATGACCGGGTTAAGCTGGGTTATAATAGTTTCAGCCTGGGGGAGATGGGCATTGGCAATACCACAGCCAGTGCAGCAATTGTTGCTGCTTTTACCGGCTTTTCGCCCGAGCAGGTTACCGGGCGCGGCACAGGCATCTCCGATCAGCGAATGCTGGTGAAAATTAATGCTGTTCGCCGTGCGTTGGAGGTGAATCAGCCTGACGGACGAGATGGTATTGATGTCCTGGCAAAAGTGGGCGGTTTTGAAATCGGAGCTTTGGCCGGAGTTGTGCTGGGCGCTGCTGCTAATCGATGTGCGGTTATTATTGACGGTTTAAATACGACTGCTGCCGCTCTGATAGCGAATGCCATCCACCCTGTATGCAAAAACTACATGCTCGCGTCTCATTTATCCGGTGAACCGGCGCATATTCTGGCTTTGCGGCACCTGGACCTTGAGGCCTGCGTCAATATGGGCGTCCGCTTAGGTGAGGCAATAGGCGCTTCGGTAGTTGTGGATATGCTGACAATCTCAGTTAAAATGGTAAATAACATGAAAACATTTGAAAGTGCGGGAGTATCAAAACAAATGTAATTTTTCCTCAGGAGGATATAAATATGATTGAAGAAGCTGTCTCACTCATACGGCCATTAAATAAAGAGGCGATGGAAAAATGCCAGCTTAGGCTGGATAATTTAACGAAACCACTGAACAGCCTACATTCTTTTGAACATTTGGCGCTGCAAATGGCAGGTATTACCGGGAATCCCCGTCCGCGCAATATTGGAAAGAGTATCATTCTAATGGCAGCCGATCATGGGGTAGCAGCCGAGGGAGTCAGCGCTTATCCGCAGCAAGTAACTGCTGAAATGGTTAAGAGTTACTTAAATGGTGGAACTGCCATTGAAATATTTGCCGGCCATGTGGGCGCTAAGCTTGTGCTGGTGGATATCGGCGTAGCAACTGAAGTGCCGCCAGCGCTTGGACTGTATCAGGAAAAAATTGCCTATGGCACAGGCAATATTGCAGCCGGTCAGGCAATGACCCGGGAGCAGGCGTGTAAAGCGATTGAAGTGGGTATCCGGCTAGCCCGGCAGGAGATTGAAAAAGGCGCGCGAGTTCTGGGACTGGGAGAAATGGGAATTGCCAATACTACTTCCGGCACAGCTATAGTTGCCTGCTACAGCAGCAAAACCCCTCAGGAATTGTGTGGCCGAGGGACGGGAATATCCGATGCAATATTTGCCACAAAAATCAGCGTGATTGAACGGGCTCTGAAAGTTAATCAGCCGGACGCTAACGATCCTATCGACGTAGTCAGCAAAGTTGGCGGGCTGGAGATTGCCGGACTGGCAGGGGTGATTTTGGGGGCAGCTTCAGGTGGGGCTGCAGTTGTCCTTGATGGTCTTATTACAACAGCCGCCGCTCTTATTGCGGTTAAAATTGCTCCAAATGTCAAAGACTATCTAATAGGGTCACATATTTCCACTGAGCCTGCCCATCAAGTTGCACTCGATATCATTGGTGTTCCTGCGCATCTGCATTTGGATATGCGCCTGGGAGAAGGAACAGGTGCTGCATTAGGAATGTCGCTCATTAATGCGGCGCTGCATGTTATTAATGATATGAAGACCTTTGGCGAGGCTGCGGTAGCGGTAGCCCAAGATGGTCCAGGTGCATTGAAGCAAACACAAAATGTGATAGATTAATAAAAAAAATGTCATCATTTTAGAAATTAATTTTCACATTAAGCAGGTAGGTTGGAAAAAATACAGAATATAATATTCTGAAATTGCATGTTCTCTGCGTTTCTGGAGGACAAGCAGTAAATTTGCCAACAAAGACAACAGGAGGGATTTCCAAAATGAAACGGTGGCCATTATTGATTATGCTGCTGTCGCTAGCCCTGCTATTTACCGGCTGTGGAGGTAAAAAACAGGAAGCACAGCAGGAAGGACAAAAATTTGCTGGCAAAACAATTCGTTTTGTCGCAACAAACCATCCTTATCCCGAAGCAATTAAAGCTCTAATTCCTGAATTTGAGAAACAAACCGGTATTAAAGTAAACATGGAAAGCTATTTTGAGGATCAATTGACTCAGAAGCTGACTGTTGAAATGACATCCGGCTCTTCCACCATCGACGTATTTATGACACGGCCGCTGCAAGAAGGCCGGCTGTTCTCCAAAAATAAATGGTATGAGCCGCTGAACCCGTATCTCAGTGATGCAAACAAGACTCCTGCAGCCTGGGACTGGGCAGATTTCCAGAAGTCTGCTGTTGAAGCAACTACTTTAAATGGCACTGTGTATGCTGTGCCGATTGTAAGCGAATGGCAAATGCTGTTCTACCGCAAAGACCTGTTTGAACAAGCAGGCCTGAAGCCGCCTGCCACATTGGAAGAATTAGAAGCGGCAGCAAAAAAACTACATAACCCTGAAAAAGATATTTATGGTATCGTTTCACGTGGTCAGCGTGGTGCGGCTGTAACGCAGTTCTCCAGTTATTTGTTTGAATTTGGCGGGGATTTCCTGAAAGATGGTAAATCCGTTATTGATACGCCGGAAGCTGTAAAAGCGATTCAATTCTATGGAAAAATTCTAAAAGAATACGGACCTCCCGGTGTGACCAATATGAGCTGGCCCCAAGCGCAAGCTTTAATGGCGAGCGGTAAGGTTGCCATGTGGACGGATGCCAGCACGCTGCTGCCTGGACTGCTTGATCCACAAAAATCGAAGATTGCCGACAAAGTCGGACTGGCTCCATTCCCTGCTGGTCCCGCAGGCTTTAAACCTTTCAACGTAGTGCCTTGGGCCGTATCTGTATCGGCTCAATCTAAGAACAAAGATGCTGCCTGGGAATTTGTAAAATGGTTATCCAGCAAAGAAACCATGAAAAAAGCTCAGTTAGCAGGCAATACAACTGCCCGTAATTCCATCTGGGGTGACCCGGAAATTATTGCCAAGCTGCAACCTGGTCTTGCTGACATTGCCAAGAAAACGGCAGCAACAGCAACTCCTTATGACCGTCCGCTTATGACGGCTGTTGTAGAAGCACGTGACGCCATTGGCGACGTACTGGTCAAATCGATTGAGTCCGGCGGTACTGCCGATATTCAAAGCCTGGCTGCTGAAGCAAATGCGAAAGTAAACGAGTTGCTGCAAAAGTCCGGCGAAGGTAAATAACTGTTTTAAAAAGAATAGAGATGGTGCGGCTTCTTGCTAGCCGCACCATCTTAATCACTGCACTTGAGCAGACTGTAAATTTTAGGACAAGTGTGCTTGTAGGAGGAAGTTAAGCGTGAATCACTATATAGAGCGCAATATACATTGGATTTTCCCGCTACCGGCTGTTGTCTTTGTTGTATCAATGATGGGGTTTCCCGTATTGTATACGCTTTGGGTGAGTTTGACCGATTGGTCGATGGCCTCGGGCGGAGAAGCAAATTTTGTTGGGTTAAGCAATTATATCGCGTTGATGAAAGATGAACGGTTTTATAATTCAGTATGGTTAACCGGCTATTTTACTATTTTGGCTGTTGGCGTTGAAACTGTCCTGGGAGTGGCGATTGCCTTGATCCTGAACCGGGACTTTAAAGGCCAAAATATTGCTAAGACAATTCTATTGCTGCCGATGGTAGCTACACCTGTTGCAATCGGCTTGGCCTGGACGTTATTTTATGAACCGACAATCGGGTTAGGTAATTATGCCCTTAAGCTGTTAGGCTTACCTGAATCTAGCTGGCTTGCATCAAAAGATAGCGTAATTCCGGCGTTGGCAATTGTTGATATATGGGAATGGACACCTATGGTAACGCTAATTGTTCTTGCCGGTCTGGCTTCCTTGCCGACCGACCCTTTTGAAGCGGCAGAAGTCGATGGTGCCTCCCGCTGGCAGGTACTTCGTTATGTAACACTACCCTTACTGCTGCCCACGATTCTGATTGCTGTTATATTGCGTAGTATCGACGCCTTTAAGACATTTGACATTATTTATACAATGACGGCCGGCGGGCCGGGTTTTGCTTCAGAAACACTCAATATTTACGGATATAACCTGGCCTTCGGCTATTTCCGCTTTGGTGCCGCATCTTCCGTGCTGGTGGCTCTTTTGGCCTTGGTACTCGGTTTCAACCTGCTGGTATTATGGACGCGGAAAAGGACAGAACAGTAATTTTATCGGATTAGCTGAGGTGGTGTAAGATGAAAAATGAATCGTTAGTAAGTAAGATTCTTTGGGGCATTCTCGTTGTTTTAGTGCTGATTCCCTTCTTGTTCCCCTTTTTATGGATTTTGTCAGCTTCCTTTAAGACACAGGCACAAATTGTGGCAATGCCGCCTGTCTGGATATTTACGCCTACCCTGGAAAACTATGCAAGGGTTTTCGTTGAACAGGACTTTGGGCGCTTTTTGTTAAACAGCTCGATTATTGCGGTTGGCTCAACCGTATTATCCTTGCTGATTGGCCTGCCGGCTGCCTATACAATTTCCCGTTATAAACAAAACGGTCTGGGCGTCTTCATCCTGATAGCCCGGCTGATGCCTGGTATTTCTTATTTGATACCCTGGTATATCCTTTTTTCAAAATTGCGGATGATCGATACCTTTACAACGCTGATTGCCAGCCATATGCTGGTAGGGCTGCCCTTGATCGTCTGGATCATGGTCAATTACTTTGACGGACTGCCGCATGAATTGGAAGAAGCGGCACAGGTCGACGGCTGTACGCTGCAAGGGGCATTTTTCAAAATCGTCCTGCCGCTGTCAGGGCCGGGAATCATTACCGCTTCCACGTTATCCTTCCTTTTCTCCTGGAATAATTTTATGTTTTCTTTGGTGCTGAGTGCTGAAGAAACAAAGACCCTGCCAATCGCCGTATACAATTTTGTGTCTTACGCCGATGTCAGCTGGGGACCGGTTATGGCAGCAACAATTGTTATCATTGCACCGGCTATTATTTTAACAATGGTATTCCAACGTTACGTAATCAAAGGCTTGACCATGGGAGCTGTAAAAGGATAGCCGGTATTTTATGAAAAGTGGGGTTTGAAGTAATGGGACGTGTCGTGTGTGAGCACATAGAAAAAAGATTCGGTGATGTTATCGCCGTCAATGACTTTAATGTAGAAATTAACGACAAGGAATTTGTTGTTATTGTAGGGCCTTCAGGCTGCGGTAAATCGACATCGCTGCGCATGATTGCCGGACTGGAACGCCAGACGGGAGGCAATATTTATATCGGCGAACAGCTTGTCAGCGATAAGCCGCCGCGGGACCGCAACATTGCCATGGTGTTTCAAAATTATGCGTTGTATCCGCATATGAATGTATATGATAATATTGCCTTTGCCCTTAAGCTGCGCAATGTCCCCAGTGAGGAAATTGACCGTAAGGTAAAGGAAGCGGCGGAAATACTGGGAATCACCAATTATTTGCAGCGCAAACCCAAAGAGCTGTCCGGCGGTCAGAGGCAGCGGGTTGCTCTCGGCCGGTCCATCGTACGGGAACCGGAAGTATTTTTAATGGATGAACCGTTATCCAATTTGGATGCGAAGCTGCGCGTGCAAATGCGGGCTGAAATCGCTAAGCTGCAGGCCCGTTTGGGGATTACCACCATCTATGTTACGCATGACCAGGTGGAAGCAATGACAATGGCTGATCGCATTATCGTGATGAAAGACGGCGTGATCCAACAAATTGCCGATCCGCAAACGTTGTATGATCACCCTGCAAATCAGTTTGTTGCCAGCTTTATTGGCACTCCGCCAATGAACTTTGTGGCCTGCCAGCTGCAAAAACAACAGGATGGATTCCATCTGGTTAATCAATTTGTAGATGTTCTTGCTCCGGCTTTGTGGGCGGACAAGATCGCTGTGTATGAAGGGCAGACTGTGACACTAGGTGTAAGACCGGAAAACATGTGCCCGAGCAGCTTGACCAAAGACCAGGCTGCCGCGACAGTTGATCTGGTGGAAGTACTAGGCTCAGAAACGCTGATCAATGTAAAAATCGGTGAGGATTCGGCCATCATTAAGGCGGCTCCCGACTATAAACCAACGGTCGGTGAAATGATTCAACTGCACTTTGATATGGAAAAAGCACATTTGTTTAATAAGGAAACAGGAGTTGTCATTGTCTAAACGCTGAGGAGGATGCTGCAAAATGCTTATGAAAAAGCAAATGCGGCACCCTCCTTTTTTGTGTGTATGTAAGCAAAAAGATGACAGGAAAAATTTTACCGAGGAGATTCGGCTTCCGGTGACGAATTAGTCACAGCATCTGTTTTCTCCTGTAAGATGCCTTTTTGACGGATATAGGCGATCTGAATAACAGAAGGAATGGTCTTACGGTAGGCCGGACCGGCCAGACTTGTCATGAGAATAACCACACCTGCTACGATTCCAAGTGGTCCGAGCAACCCGGAAACGAAGCTTCCCATCAGGCCTTCCAAGGTAAAAATGCCGGCTTCTCTTGCCGCTGCAGCAGCGATCATCCTGGTAACATTCCAAATAACCAGATAGCCGGTTGCCGGCAGAAAATCGTAGAAGGCTCCATCAACCAGAGCACGGCTTAGACGTTCGCTGTCCGTCCGGGAATGGCCGAAGGCCTCGTGAAATGCCGCCTGGTCTGCCGGGGCCATTTTTTGCCACGATTGCTGGAAGACCTCTGCAATCAGTCGGCTTTCTATTATGTGTTCATCATCATTTGGCTGCCATTTTACCTGAAAGCGGTCGGCTACATCCCGTACGACTTCCAGGTAATGTGCCTGTCCCCATAGCTGGCGGCCGATGTCGTGGCTGCCGTTAGCCAAGATGGCTTTTGTAAGTTCTTCGGGAGAGACATTGCGGTATTCACCGTAATTATACCGAATAAGAATATCGATATCCTGCTTATCGGCACTCTCCAGCAGTTTCAGCAGACGCTCAGAGGACTGTACCATTTTCTTATCCATTCATTTTCACATCCTTTACCTATTTTTGAAGGGAGCCTGTTATGCAGAGGATCATCGTTATTGTTGCTGCTGTAGTCATCTTTGCCGGTATTTATCTTGCCGATCCTGGTTTTTTCAGTAAGCTGATTGAACTTGCCGCAAGCAGCGATATTAGTGAGCTGTCGCGACATATTAAGAGCTATGGAAGCTGGTCAATTGTGGTTAGTATTCTTTTAGGAACGATTATTAATATATCGGGACTGCCGACAGTTGTATTTTCCGGAGCCAATGGTCTTATTTTCGGCTTTTGGCCGGGAGTGGTACTGTCCTGGGTATCAGAGGTGCTGGGGGCTGTTGCAGCCTTTTTATTGGCAAGGCCACTGCTGGAAAAGGGAACTTCCCGGGTAATGGAAGGTCGTCCCGGGTGGCAGAAGGCCTATGATTTTACCGCCAAGCGCGGGTTCTGGGCGGTCTTTATTGCCCGGCTGCTGCCATTTTCCCCATCCGGCTTGATTAATGTGGCTGCAGCGGCGGGAAAGATTTCATTCCGGGATTATATTGCGGCTACGGCATTAGGGAAAATACCGTCAATTATTGCCGAAGTGTATTTAGGACGAGATTTGTTATTTGCTGCGGATCATACAACCCGGATTCTGCTCTGGGTTGTAGTGGCCGGCGTATTGTACGGCGGGTGGAAATACTATCAGCAGCGAAGACGACCATCGTCGACGGAAGAGTAAATAGTATAAAAGAAGCACTCTTTGCCAGGCAAAGAAATGCTTCTTTATTTTTGTTATATGACGCTGCTATTCGCACGAGTATGGTACAATCGTCACCATGCAGGGGGCAGCATTGACAACGCCATAGCTGACACTTCCCAGTAAGCCGCCAAGGACGGGGTTCATACCGCGGGAGCCCATGATGATCATCCGAACTCCTTCTGTCAGGCATTGTCCCGGCTCATAAGGCTGATCAAGGGTTGCTTCCAGGCAGATTTGCTCTTTGGCATCCCCGATTCTTAGTTTGATCTCGTATTCAACACCGGATTCTTCCAGTATTTTTTTTGCCGGCGCTACAGCTTCCGTGAATAGCTGCTCCTGATATTCATGAATAGCGTGATCGCTGAAAAACATTTTCGTATGAACGGTGCGAAAACTATGCTGGACATTAAGTAAAATAATCTTCTCTTGCATCACTTTTGACCAGGTGATAGCTAATTGCAGTGCTTCAATCGCATTTTTTGAACCGTCAAAGGGTACCAGAAGGTTTTTTTTCATAATCAATCCTCCAGTATTCTTGCTTTTTATTCTTATTCGATAAAAGTTGACAGGTCCCTTTTTCCGAAAGATTCTTTTGGATAATTCTTCTTAACTATCTTCTCTTGCTTCTTATACAGAGAGCATGATAACATAGAAAATAATGGAAAATACGGGTAAGACATAATAAGAATACAAATTGACGAAAGAGGTGTAGCGAGTATGTCAATTCACCCATTAGCCGGCAAAAAGGTACCAAAGTCTAATTTGGTTAATATACCGCGTTTGATTAGCGCTTATTATACGAACAAGCCTGATGGCGATGACCCGTTACAGCAAGTCGCTTTTGGAACTTCCGGTCACCGGGGCAGTTCGTTTTTGTACAGCTTTAATGAAGCTCATATTTATGCAATTACGCAGGCAATCTGCTGCTATCGTAAGCTGCAAGGCGTTACGGGACCGCTGTTTATTGGTTTTGATACCCATGCCTTGTCGGAGCCTGCTTTTATTTCGGCAGTAGAAGTTCTGGCCGCCAACGGGGTGGAAACAAGAATTTCCCAGGAAATGAACTATACGCCAACACCGGCTGTTTCTCATGCAATTCTTAGCTATAACAAGGATAGAAAACAGGGGCTGGCAGATGGGATTGTTATTACGCCTTCACATAATCCACCAGACAATGGAGGTATTAAATATAATCCCCCCCAGGGAGGACCTGCTGATGCCGGGGCGACAAAATGGATTGCCGAACAGGCTAACCAGTTTTTAAGGACGGACAATTCTGGGGTACTACGGCGGCCTTATGCGCAAGCCATAAAAGCGTCTAATGTACAGGAATACGATTTTATTATGCCGTATGTACAGGATTTAAAGAACTGCATTGATATGGAGAGTATTAAGGCGGCAGGTCTGAAAATTGGTGCTGATGCTCTCGGCGGGGCCGGTCTTGGCTTCTGGCAGCCGATTGCCGAAGTTTACGGCCTTTCGATTGATGTGCTCAACAGGTATGCCGATCCGACCTTCAGCTTTATGAATCTGGATAGTGACGGTAAAGTTCGGATGGACTGTTCTTCCCCGTATGCTATGGCGGGCTTAATTGACTTAAAGGATAGGTATGACCTTGCTTTTGGCAATGATCCCGATTTTGACCGGCACGGCATCGTTACTCCCAGCAGCGGACTAATGAATCCCAATCATTATTTGGCTGTGGCGATTGACTATTTGTTCCGGCAGCGTTCCGGCTGGCGCAAAGATGCAGCAATTGGCAAGACAGTTGTCAGTTCGTCGATGATTGACCGTGTGGCTCAAGACCTGAACCGGACTTTAGCTGAAGTACCTGTAGGATTTAAGTGGTTTGTCAACGGCCTGGTGGACGGTTCTTTTGGCTTTGGCGGTGAAGAGAGTGCCGGAGCGGCTTTTCTTAAAAAGGACGGTTCGGTCTGGACTACAGACAAAGATGGAATTCAGCTTTGTCTGCTGGCCGCTGAGATTACTGCTAAAACAGGACGGGATCCCGGTGAACATTACCGGCAATTGACGGAACGTTTTGGTATGCCTGTTTATGCCCGGATTGACGCTGCCGCTAATGCAAGGCAGAAGGCCGTATTAGCTAAGCTTTCTCCCGACCAGGTTAAAGCAGATAACCTTGCAGGTGAAGCAATTACCGCAAAGCTTACGAAAGCACCTTATAACGGCGAGGCGATCGGCGGGTTAAAAGTATGTACGCAGAACGGCTGGTTTGCAGCGCGTCCGTCAGGAACTGAGGATATTTACAAAATATATGCCGAGAGCTTTAAGGGCGAGGCGCATCTGCAGCAGATTCAGCAGGAAGCACAAGCGATTGTCAGTGCCGCTTTTCAGACAGCAGATGCTTAAGAAGAAAAAAAGAGACAGGTATCTGTAAAAACATTTGCTTTTATGGTATGGTTATATTACCAGGGAGGGATGTTTCATGGCTGTAGAGCCGATTTTTACAACTGACAAGGATTGTCCGATCTGCAAGAAAACTTTCGCCGCCACGATGGCGCGCAGCCGGTTAACCATGATTAAGCAGGACAGCGATTATTGCACTTACTATAAAGAAGTAAATCCTAATTTCTATGCTATTTGGGTTTGTCCGCATTGCGGATATGCGGCAATGGATACGTACTTTGCCGAACAGACAGCTGCGGCAGTTGAAAAAATACGAGCATTTCTTACCGGACGAGAGGTGAATGTTAATTTCTCTGGCCGCCGTACCCGTGAACAGGCGATTGCCACCTATAAGCTGGCGATTTTTTATGCTGAACTAAGCAGTGCCCAAAATAGCCGCTTAGGGGCATTGTACCTCCGCTTAGCGTGGCTGTACCGGGAAGGCGAGGAGCAGGAACAGGAGCAGCTGGCACTCGATAAAGCCCGCACTTATTATGAACAGGCACTTTTGAAGGAACGGCTGCCGATCGGCAATATGAGCCAGATGGCTTTGGAATATTTAATTGGTGAACTGCTGCGGCGCACCGGTAAAGTGGATATGGCCTTAACTTATTTAGGCAAGGTAGTGGGGAATCCATTAGCAAAACTGGAAAACCGGGTGCTGCAACAGGCAAAAGCTGCCTGGCATCAGGCCAGGGATACTAAGAAACAGCTAGCTGCGACAGCAAAAGAAAGCGGACAGGAAGCGCAGCAGGTGTCTGCCAATTGATACTAAGACCGGGTGGAAGGATGACAGGAAAACTGTCATCCTTTTTTTATTCGAGCAGGAGAGAGCCAATTGTGCATAACTTGGAAGTTTGTACCATTGGCATACTAATTGCAATAAGCTTACAATAAGGCTATACAATGCGCTTAGACGAATGAAGGAGAAAAACATGAAGGGATTTTGGCCCGCTAATTTGCGTGGCAAGATGATCATTCTTACGCTGCTGGTTGTTACGATACCCATGATGGTAGCCGGATATATTATGAAAACTGACGCAGAAGCAGCCTTGCTGGCGGAAAAGGAACGCAAGCTGTTTGGGGCTGCCAGGCTGCTGGAGCAATACCTTGGCGGCGGCTTTGAAGAAATTTTGCGGGAACAGGGAGTTGAGCAGGCGGACCGTGCTACGCAGCTCACTGTGCTGAACAGGACATTGGCAGGTTTTACCGATAAGGTGGCTGCCGTGTATCCCGGGGTCGGAGCCGGTTATTATGTTTATACACCGGCGCTGCAAGGCATTGTAACTTATGGGCCAAGCAGTCTATATGCAGGTAAGGTGGGTGTAGTGATCGGGGAACAGCATCCGGGCATGAAGGTTATGCAAACGGGTGAAAGCCGGGTGGAGGTAGGGCCGTTAGTACGGGGCAGCATCATGAACGCCATGGTGCCGATCATCCGGAATGAGCAGGTAATCGGCTATGTGTGGGCCAACGAATTAACCGACGATATTCAAATGCAAATTGCTGATATGGAGCGCAATATTTTCTGGTCGGTTGGTGTTGGCATGGCCCTGAGCATTATCTTAATTCTGTGGTTTGCCGATACGATTGTGAGCGGCGTAAATACGATAAAAGATGGCTTGCGGCGAATGGAAAAGGACCTTAGGATTCCCATAGATGGACCGACCGGTGAAATCGGTGAGATTGCCGGCGCTATTAATAATATGGCCAAGTCGCTCCTGGAGGCCCGGACATTGACGGAGCATATCATGGACAGCATGACGGATGGGATTATTACCGTAGACAACCACGGAGTGATCACCTCGATTAATCAGGCGGCTGAGCGCCTAACAGGTTATGCAGCGCAGGAAGTTGTCGGTGTAGCATATGAAACGGTATTCTGCCATGGCAAACGGTTCAATAGTCTGCTGCTTGATACACTGAGGACAGGTGAGAGTCACCTCGGACAGGAGACGGATTATCCGGTACGGACGGGGACCATCCATATCAGCACCAGTACAACCCGCTTACGCAATTCAAATGAGGAGATTATTGGTGCAGTTGTTGTTTTTCGCGATCTTACTGCCAACCATCGTCTGGAGCAGCAGGTTAAGCGGGCTGACCGGCTGGCCGCCTTGGGGGAATTAATGGCAGGAGTCGCTCATGAAGTGCGAAACCCGCTTACCAGTATCAAAGGGTTTGTTCAGTATCTCGCCGATTCGGATAGTGAAGAAGAGCGTCGTGAATATACGCCGATTATTATCCGGGAAGTGGACCGGGTTAACCGGATTATTGAGGAATTGCTGTATTTTGCCCGGCCGAATCAGGCATCCATTACTATTGTAGATGTCAATAATCTGCTGGAACAAACGCTGGTACTAGTCAAGAACAAAACGGTCCGCAATCTGGTCGAATTTAATCTGGAACTTGCCAGCGATCTTCCGCACGTTGAAATGGATGCGGAGCAGTTTAAACAGGTTTTCCTCAACCTGGTGATTAATGCCATACAAGCAATGCCGAAGCAAGGAGTTATTACGATCAGGACAGCCTGGAATCAGGCAGCATCCCGTGTCTGTATTTCGTTTGCAGATACTGGAGTAGGAATTGCTGAGCAAGATGCCATTAAAATTTTTGATCCCTTTTATACGACCAAAGAAACAGGCACCGGACTGGGCTTGCCGGTAGTGCATCGCATCGTTACTGCTCACGGCGGGCAAATCAAGGTAGACAGCACCGTTGGCCAGGGAACGATGATAACGGTGACTGTTCCCCTGCGGCAGAGAGGAGAGGATGAGGATCATGCGATCGAATTGGACGATTTTAGTAGTAGACGATGAAGAAAGTGTGCGCAAGCTGCTGACGGCGGTGTTGAAAAAAGAGGGGTATACGGTAGAAACAGCCGAGGATGGACGCCAGGCAGTTGAAAAAGCCCGGCTTATCAAACCGGCCTTAGTTATTATGGATATCCGCATGCCCAATTTGGACGGTTTATCGGCTTTCAAAGCGATCAGAGAGGAAAACAAAGAAGTCCTTGTTATTCTGATGACTGCTTTTGCCGCAGTGGAAACAGCAGTGGAAGCTGTTAAGCTTGGGGCTTATGATTATATCATTAAGCCTTTCAATATAGATGAAGTCAAGCTGTTGATTAAGCGGGCTATGCAGGTGCAAACGCTTACGGAAGAAGTAAAGGTACTCCGCGAGGAATTGTACAGTAATTACCGGCTGGACAAGCTTTTGACCAATAGTCCGAAAATGCAGGAACTCTACCGGATTATCGGCAAGGTTGCCAGTACCAGTGCTACCGTATTACTATCCGGTGAAAGCGGTACCGGCAAGGAGCTGATCGCGAATACCATTCACTATAACAGCCTGCGAAGTCATGGTCCGCTGGTTAAAGTCAATTGTGGTGCCTTGCCGGAGTCCTTACTGGAAAGTGAATTATTCGGCCATGAGAAGGGTGCCTTTACCGGCGCGGCAGCCCGTAAACTAGGGCGTTTTGAACTAGCTAACAAGGGTACGATTTTTCTGGACGAAATCGGCGAAGTCTCACAGTCACTGCAGGTTAAGCTGCTCAGGGTGCTGCAAGAGCGGGAGTTTGAGCGTGTAGGCGGTACGGAACTGGTAAAAACCGATATTCGTATTATTGCTGCTACTAACCGCAATTTAGAAGATATGGTGGCCAAAGGGACATTTCGCGAGGACTTGTACTACCGGCTGAATGTCGTATCCATCCATGTGCCGCCCCTGCGTGAACGGCGTGAAGACATCCCGCTGCTGGCTGACTACTTTTTGCACAAATATGCGCAGGAAAACAACCGGACAATGTCCATGTTTGATCCGGAGACTTCTTCGCTGCTGGCTGACTACAACTGGCCCGGCAATGTACGCGAGCTGGCCAATGTTGTGGAACGGGCCGTTATTATGAGCACCGGCTGTGTTATTTTTCCGGAAGATTTGCCGCAGGCACTTAGCCGGCAGCAAATTGTCGCCATGGAAGCAAGCAGTGATTATACGGGACAATCCTTGAAGGAAATTATTAAACAGGTTGAGCGCAATGTTATTAAGCAGGCGCTTGCCCATAATAACGGCAACAAGGTCAAGACGGCCAAGGATTTAGGAATGAGCCGAAGGGCGCTGCTTTATAAAATTGAAGAATATGAGCTTTGCTAGTGTATAAATAGTAGTCACTGTGCAAAAAATAGCTGCTTATTTACTGGATTTCCGGCTTTTGAAAACAACAAAAGCCGGTTTTTTTATGTTTTCTTTTATTGGCATGAATCTTGCGTAATGTATGAACAATAGCGATAATTATCACAATATTTTAGGAGGTGCGTATATGGATAAGTTAACAACCATTCAGCAAGTTGCTGCCTCATTTCAGCCTGGAATGACCGTGATGATCGGGGGATTTCTGGCAGTTGGTACGCCGACCGGTTTGGTGAATGCCTTGCTCGATTCCGGTGCCGGTGATTTAACCATCATTGGCAATGATACGGCTTTTCCAGACAGCGGTGTCGGCGTATTGGTCGTTAATAAGCGAGTGAAAAAAGCAATTGTGTCTCACATCGGCACAAACCCTGAAACCGGACGGCAAATGATGGCAGGCGAAATGCAGGTCGAGCTGGTACCACAGGGCACGCTTGCCGAAAGAATCCGGGCAGCTGGCGCGGGACTGGGCGGAGTACTTACCCCTACCGGTGTCGGGACGATTGTGGAAGAAGGAAAAGAAAAATTGACAGTCGACGGCAAGGAATATTTGCTGGAAAAGCCGCTGAAAGCGGATTTGGCTTTACTTAAGGCCAAAAAGGCCGATAAAGCGGGCAATCTCATTTACAACAAAGCGGCCCGCAACTTTAATCCGGTAATGGCCCTGGCTGCCGACCTGGTAGTTGCAGAAGTGGAAGAACTTGTCGAAGTCGGTCAGCTAGACCCTGATGAAGTAATGACTCCGGGCATTTTAGTTGATAAAATCATCGTTTCTGGGGAGGCGAAGTAAATGGAAGCAAAAGAGATTATCGCCCGCCGTGTTGCGGCAGAACTCAAAGACGGTGATGTAGTCAATCTCGGCATCGGCCTTCCCACGCTTGTAACTAACTATTTGCCAGCGGGAATCACCGTTACCCTGCATTCGGAAAATGGCTTTACCGGTCTTGGCCCTGTTCAGGGTGAGCCTGATCCTGATCTTGTGAATGCAGGTGGAAAACCGGCAGGGATTATTCCCGGTGGAGCAGTTTTCGACAGTCTCATGTCTTTCACGCTGGTACGGGGCGGACATGTGGATGTAACTGTCCTTGGCGGACTGCAGGTTGACCAGCATGGCAATTTAGCCAATTGGATGGTGCCGGGTAAAATGGTACCAGGTATGGGCGGAGCAATGGACCTGGTAGCAGGTGCTAAAAAAGTAATCGTTGCCATGGAGCATACCGCTAAAGGTGCACCGAAAATCTTGAAGGAGTGCACGCTGCCACTCACTGGCAAAGGTGTGGTTTCCCTGATTGTTACCGAAATGGCTGTCTTTAGCGTTAGCGAAGGCAAGCTGATTCTGGAGGAACTTGCTCCAGGTGTTGACGTTGAGGCTGTTAAAGCCGGTACGGATGCGGAATTTATTATTCACTCTGAATTAGCAACAATGAAAGGAATGTAATACGATGATACAAGCAATATCACGAGGCCTGACCGCTTTTGTCGGCCGCTTTTTGCCTGACCCGCTGGTTTTTGCTATCCTTCTGATTATCCTGACCTTTATCCTGGGAATCACGCTGACACCCAGCACTCCCATGGATATGGTCAACATGTTCGGTGACGGCTTCTGGAATCTGCTCGCATTTTCCATGCAAATGGCGCTGGTGCTGGTTACCGGCCATGCGCTGGCCAGCTCCCCCTTGCTGCGCAGAGGCATGAGCAGTTTAGCCTCTTTGGCTAAGACTCCGGCACAGGGAGTCATGCTTGTTACGTTTATGTCAGCCATCTGCTGCATTATTAACTGGGGCTTCGGTCTCGTTGTTGGTGCACTCTTTGCCCGTGAAGTTGCGCGGCGTGTACCGAAATCGGATTACCGCCTGCTGATTGCAAGCGCTTATATTGGTTTTCTTACCTGGCATGGCGGCTTATCAGGCTCTGTACCTTTAGTCGCTGCCACCAAAGGCAATCCTATGGAAAAGCTGGCAGGGATTATTCCGTTATCCCAAACGATTTTTACTCCCTATAACATTTTTATTACCGTTGCACTTATTGTAACGCTGCCTTTCTTATGCCGTATGATGATGCCTAAGGAAAGTGATGTTATTGCCGTTGATCCTGCTCTGTTGGCAGAAGAGCCGTCTACTGCTAAAAAGCTTGGTCCTGATGCCACTTTTGCAGAGAAATTAGAAGAAAGTCCGTTATTATCCTTAGTTATCGGCGTTTTTGGCACCGTATATCTTATTATGTATTTCATGAAAAACGGCTTTAATATGAATATTAACACCGTTAACCTGATCTTCTTTACGGCAGGCATTGTGCTGCACAAAACGCCAATGTCGTATATGCGGGCCGTGACCAACGCTGCCCGCGGCACAGCCGGTATTCTGGTGCAATTCCCGCTTTATGCGGCTATTCAGGTCATGATGGAACATTCCGGCCTGGGAGGTATTATCACCAACTGGTTTGTGAATATCGCTACCAAGGAAACCTTCCCAGTCCTGGCATTTTTTAGTTCCGGTATCATTAATTTCGCAGTGCCTTCCGGCGGTGGTCACTGGGTTGTTCAGGGGCCTTTCGTTATTCCGGCCGCTCAGGCTTTGGGTGCCGACTTAGGAAAAGCTGCCATGGCTATCGCCTATGGAGAAGCGTGGATGAATATGGCGCAGCCGTTCTGGGCTCTGCCGGCGCTGGCGATTGCCGGGCTTGGCGTTCGCGATATCATGGGTTATTGCGTAACGTCACTTATCTGGTCAGGAATTATTTTCATCGTTGGACTGCACTTCCTATAAGTAAAACAAACTTCCGTAAGCTGCTTACTTTTGCCATTTGGCAAAGTAAGCAGCTTTATTTTTTAAAACATCTAAAAAAAACACAAAAAATTCAAAAAAAACAATATGACGCATTTTGCTGGCATGCCGTTACAATAGTAAGGGAGAGAATATTCTAACAAAGGGGGTAGAAAGAGTGCAACTGCTGCGCAAATTTGTAGTGACTGTGGATACCTGGCTGGAAACATTCGCCTTGCTAGCGCTGCTGTCAATGATCTTCATTGTTACTATGCAGGTCGTGACCAGAAAATTATTTAACTTTGTATTCTTCTGGTCGGAAGAAGTTACTTTGCTGCTTCTAGTCTGGTTTGCTTTTATGGGGATGGCTATTGGATTTCGTGAAGGACTTCATCTGGCAATGGACACGATCGACAGTTTTTTACCGTCTAAACTGATTCTTGTGCTGGATCGTTTAATTGAAATTTGTACGTTTGCTTTTGGACTTTATTTAATTATTCAAGGTTTTGATTTTACTTTGCTGATGAATGAATCAACAATGCCTGCAACGAAATTGCCTTCCAGCGTAGTCTACGCTGTTATGCCGGTAAGCGGGTTGATGGTGTGTGCCTATGCGGCATTGCAGTTTTGCGGAATTGATACCCGCCGGCATCAGGGACTGGAAGAGGGGGCTGAATAATGGACGATCAAGCAATAGCATCAATTTTATTGGGAGTAAGCTTCTTAGTACTCATTCTGCTCCGGTTTCCCATTGCGCTCACACTGGTCGGGTCAACAATGCTTACGGTTCTCTACTTGGATATTCCGCTGCCGGTCGTTGGCCAGCAAATGATTCAAGGCATCAGCAGCTATTCGCTGCTGGCAATACCGTTCTTTATCTTAACGGGCCAAATCATGGGCGAAGGCGGCTTAGCTTTAAGGCTGGTAAATATGGCCAATCTGCTGGTCGGCCGGGTGCGGGGCGGTTTGGCGCTGGTTAACAGTGTAGCCTGTATGTTTTTCGGCAATATTTCAGGCTCGGCTGTAGCTGATGCGTCATCTGTCGGTTCTGTAATGATTCCGATGATGCAGAAAAAAGGATATGATGCCGATTATTCCGTAGGTGTAACCATTTCTTCCGCTATTCAAGGCGTCGTTGTGCCTCCCAGCCATAACCTGGTACTGTACTCGATTGCTGCCGGCGGAATTTCGATTAAAGCCTTATTTTTAGCAGGTATTGTTCCCGGCTTTGTACTGCTCACCTCTCTTATGGTGACAGGCTATGTGATTGCCGTAAAGCGGGGCTATCAAAAAAGTGACCCTGTTCCCCGCAGTGAAATCCCCGGTATTCTGACTCATGGTATATTATCCATGACACCGGCGGTTATTATCCTGGGCGGTATCATTACCGGCTGGTTCACCGCGACCGAATCGGGAGCGATGGCGGCAACTTATGCTTTTGTACTGGCCTTCCTTGGATACCGGGAAGTGCCGATTCACCGGATGTGGACGGTACTCAAACGGACTTTCCGGATTGTGCTGATGGTATTTTTCCTGATTGCCGCCTCGAATGCTTTTGGCTGGATGCTTGCTTATTTAAAGATACCCGATTTGATTACGCAGATATTCCTGGAAGTATCTAATAATCCTTTTGTCATCTTGCTGCTCATCAACATTTTGCTGCTCATTCTGGGCGGGCCTATGGACATGGCGCCAATGATCCTCATCATGACGCCCATACTTCTGCCGGTGGCAACTAAACTGGGAATGGATCCTGTTCACTTCGGGATTCTGTTGATTTTAAATTCCGGGATGGGGTTATTGACTCCACCGGTTGGGACGGTCCTGTTTGTCGGCTGTGCAATCGGTAAAATCTCGGTGCACGCAGGTACTAAAGCCATGCTGCCGTTCTTTTATGCTATGATAGTTGTACTGATGCTCATAACGTATATTCCGCAAATTTCAATGTGGCTGCCTACTATGTTTAAATAAGGGGATATTCCCAAAAATTCTTAGGGGGATGAATATATGAGATCAAAAAAACTAGCAACTGCTGTCCTGTCCTTACTGGTTGCCGGATCACTGCTGTTCGCCGGCTGTGGTCAAAAACAAGCTGCACCTGCTGGTGAGAAAAAAGAAGGAGCTAAATTTACGCTTCGTTTGGCAGAAACTCATCCACCAGATTACCCAACTACGTTAGGTGATAAAAAGTTTGCCGAACTCGTTGGCGAACGCAGTAACGGCCGTATTAAAGTTGAAGTATTTCCTTCTGCTCAGTTAGGTGAAGAAAAAGCGGTTATTGAGCAGGTTCAATTAGGCGCAATTGAAATGACGCGCGTCAGTTCAGCCCCGTTAGCCGAGTTTAATAAGCAGTTTGGTGCCATGTCGCTGCCTTATATTTTTGACAATGACGAGCATCTGTGGAAATTCCTCGAAGGCCCTATGGGCGCTCAAATGCTGGATGGCCTGGAAAAATCCAAAATGAAAGGCCTGGCCTACTATGATTCGGGAGCCCGCAGCTTCTATGGCCGTACACCGCTCAAAAGCCTGAATGATATTAAAGGCCTGAAAATCCGCGTTCAGCAGAACAAAATCAACATGGATATGATGTCTGCTCTGGGTGCCAGCGCTACTCCTATGGGTTACGGTGAAGTGTTCAGTGCATTGCAGACCGGCGTTATTGACGCTGCAGAAAATAATTATCCCAGCTACTATTCCTCCAATCATTATCAATCTGCTAAGAACTTCATTCTGGACAAACATCAACGGGTTCCTGAAGTATTGCTGATCAGCAAAATTCACTGGGACAAAATGTCTGATGATGACAAAAAGCTGATTAAACAGGCTGCAATGGATTCTGTAAAATTCCAACGCGAAGCTTGGGCTAAATATGAGAAAGAATCGGAAGCCAAACTGCGCGAAGCTGGCGTGACGATTACTGATGTACCAGATGTTAAGCCTTGGCAGGATGCAGTAAAACCTGTTATTGAAAAATATCAGGCTGACTTTAAAGAAGTATTGGATGCTGTTGCTCAAGCCCGTAAATAATAGCAGTAGCACACCCAAAACCGGACCAAGCAGTCCCCAAAGTAACCCTCCTAACTCCAGAGAGGCGGCCTGCCTCTCTGGAGTTTTTTGAAATCAGCGGAGGTATCTTACCATCTTTTGCCGAAATTGATGAGTAAATTTGAAATATTAGGTGAAGCATGATGAGTCTGTTGCGGTTCTGGCTATCGGATACACCGCTGACAACCAAGTTGTTTATTTTTTCGGCCTTGTTGATTATTGTTCCGCTGCTGATTGTAGGTTTGATTTCGTATCACCAGTCTTCCGTTGAGCTGGAAGAGGAAGCCCGCCAATACAGCTGGCAGGTTATGGAGCAGATCGAATCACATGTGGAGTATTACGTCCGTGATTTGGAAATCATTTCTTTAAAAATCCTGAATCATCCCGATCTGGCTGAGCTGGTAAAGGCCGGCCCCAGAGTCGGACCCCATTATGATGCTTTTCGTAAACAAGTGGAATTTATGCTGAAGAATGCGGCCTATTCGGGATCGGAGATTTCCAATATTACCGTTATTCTCGATGGAGCAGAAATTGCCGCCAGTGACGGACATATCCCCGAAGGAGCCGCAATTAATGTAACAGGGGAGAGATGGTATTCCGCTGTTCCTTATAACGGTGGGTCACTGCTCTTTACCCGCATATTGCAGCATGATGCGAGAAACGAGCCGGTCATGACCCTGGCCCGACGGATTTACAGTCCTCAGACGCTGGAGCCTGTTGGAATATTGCTGGTAGATGTCAATTACCGGCGCATTAAGGACATCGCTGATAAAGTGAGTGTTACTCGCAAAGGATATTTCTATATTCTCGATAGTGAAGGTCATTATGTCTATCATCCGGACGAAAAAAAACTGGGGAAAGTACTGGAAAAACTTGACTTTTCGTTGTTTACCCAGGCAGATGAGGGCACCTCGCTGCGTGTCAATAAGGGGGAAGACTTTATCACCTTTAGTCATTCCGCCAATCTCGGCTGGCGTTTTGTTACTTCCATTCCCTATGCTGAGCTTAGCCGTCCAGCTGGCCGCATCGGGGAAACCGTGCTGCTCACTACTTTGCTGACACTTGCAGCCGCTTATATCCTGGGCGTCTTTTTTGCTGCCTCGCTTATCCGGCCGATCCGGCGCATGCAGCATTTTATGCGGCAGGTGGAAGTTGGTGATTTTAGTTCCCGGGTGAAGGTCGAGAGCGGCGATGAGTTAGGTCAGCTATCCAAAGGCTTTAATAAAATGGTGGAAAAGCTGGCTAGCCTGGTGGAAGAAGTCTATTTCTCCAAGCTGCGGGAAACCGAAGGGGCTCTCAGGAGCAAGGATATGGAACTGAAGGTATTGCAGTCCCAGATTAATCCGCATTTCCTGTATAATTCGCTGGAGACGATCCGGGGCATGGCCCTGGAAAAAGAAGAGGAAGATATTGCCACGATGGCAGCGGCCCTCGGGCATTTGCTTCGTTATAATTTGCGCAGTAAAGTACCGGTAGTGCCGCTGCGTGATGAAATTCGCGTCTGCCAGGTGTACCTCCAAATCCAGCAGTTCCGGTTTGAGGGCCAGTTTACGTATGAGTTCTGCATTCCTGACTGGGCCTGGGATTTATCAATGATTAAGTTTTCCCTGCAGCCATTAATCGAAAACTGTTTTACTCACGGCATGGGCATGGCGAGCCGGCCGCTCAGTATTTGCATAACAGCCTGCCAGCGAGATGAACAGTCTTTTGTTATTGAAGTCAGTGACAATGGCCCAGGTATTGCGCAGGATACTCTGGACCGTATCAGGGCAGATTTGCGGCAAAAAGATATTACCCAAGGCGGTCACAGCATCGGACTGGTGAATGTGCATCGACGGATTAGCCGCATTTATGAGGCTGACTATGGTTTATCTGTTCAAAGCGTTCCCGGCAAAGGAACGACAGTAACTCTGAGGCTGCCACTGTCAGTCGCTATACAAAAGGGGGATGCAGGTTGAACAGCATGTTGTTAGTGGATGATGAGCGTTGGGTGCGGACAGCATTGCGCCACACCATTGAAAAACTGAACAAGCCCTTTCAAATCAGGCATGAATGTTCGAACGGTCTTGAAGCACTTGACTGGCTGCAGGAGAATACCGTCGATTTAGTGGTAAGCGATATCCGGATGCCGGTGATGGATGGTCTGGCTTTTATTGAGCAGCTTCGCCAGCGGCAGGAAAAGCAAGACGTCATTTTGATTACGGTTCATGATGATTTTCAATATGTGCAAAAAGCGCTGCGAAGCGGCGTTTTTGATTATCTTGTAAAGCCGGTTGATCCGGTTGAGCTGGACAACTGCCTGGAAAAGTGGCTCCGGTTGTGCCGCAGCCGCCAGGTGGAGCCCGGAACGGAAAAGGGCTCTGAGACGAATTCATTATCTGCTGTCCAGCAGGTGTTGCGCTATATCGCTAAAACTCCTCCCGGTGAGGTTACTTTGGCGGATGCTGCCAAACATGTGCATATGAACCCCTGTTACCTCAGTCAGCTATTCAAGCAGGAAATGCGGATTAACTTTGTTGATTATGTCAGCAGCCTGCGGATTAAAGAAGCCAAGCTGCTGTTAACAAGTACAACTTTGCGTATTTCGGAAATTGCCTGCCGCCTTGGCTACAGCGACATTGCTTATTTCAGCAACATGTTTCGTAAGCTGACGGGTGTAAGCCCTTCCGAGTACCGCAAGAATCTAGAAAAAAATATTCAGTAAAGGTTGGTAGCGAGTATGGACAAAATCCGGTTTGGGCTTGTGGGCAGCGGCGCAATTGCTCCGACCCATGCACAAGCACTGACCCGTATTGAGGCAGCCGAATTAAAAGCTGTCTATTCCCGGTCCGATGCCAAAGGGCGGGAGCTGGCAGAGCAATTTGGCTGTAGTTTCTATGCAGATTTTGAGGAGATGCTGCAAAACGGCGATATCGATGCGGTAGCGATTTGTACACCCAGCGGCAGGCATGCCGATTTTGCTGTTCAGGCAGCACAGGCAGGTAAACATGTCCTGGTTGAAAAGCCGCTGGAGATTTCGCTGGAAAGGGCCGATGCAATTATCAGGGCCTGTGAGCAGGCTAGCGTACAGCTTGGTGTCATATTCCAGCGGCGGTTCAGCCCGGGAGTAGTGCGATTAAAAGAGATGCTCTCCCAGGGAAAGCTGGGGAAAATCAGTTATGCCGGTTGTTATGCCAAACTGTATCGCAGTCAGGAATATTACGACAGCGGCGCATGGCGCGGTACCTGGGAGCTGGATGGCGGCGGCGTCCTGATGAATCAGGGAATTCACTACGTTGATTTGTTACAGTACCTGGCCGGCCCGGTGACGGAAGTGTCTGCTCGCTGTGCTACTACGGGACATGTACGGATAGAAGTAGAAGATACGGCAGCGGCGGCTGTCTCCTTTGCCAATGGCGCAATCGGGGTCATTGAGGCGACTACCAATGCCTATCCCGGCCTGGCCTCCAGAATTGAACTGTATGGCAGTGAGGGGACAGCCGTTATCGAGAATGATGAGCTGGTCTATTTCTGCCTAAAATCGGGCGAACAATATAGTACAGGCGCTGCTGCTGAACAAGTGGGTGTGAGCAGTCCGCAGGTGACGGATGAGAATCATGAACAGCAGTTCCGGCAGTTTATCACCGCCTTACAGAAAAAAGAGAAGCTTAATGTATGCGGAACTGAGGGACGGAGGGCATTAGAAATCATTCTTGCCCTCTATAAATCGGCTTTTCTGGGTAAGACGGTAGCTCTTCCGCTTAGCGACAGCTTGTTTTTAAAAGAGCTCGCGGATC
The DNA here is from genome assembly GCF_004339805.1 of Anaerospora hongkongensis. Taxonomy (GTDB): domain Bacteria; phylum Bacillota; class Negativicutes; order Sporomusales; family DSM-15969; genus Anaerospora; species Anaerospora hongkongensis. The sequence continues at coordinate 119,968 of NZ_SLUI01000004.1, forward strand.
AGTCGGCGATACGAAAAGGCTTTGCAATGCATGTTTAGAACCAGTAGACATCAGTAATAATCGGGGGAGGAATACAAGATGCATCAACTTAATCGTAACATAGCTGGCATTGCCGGTTCAGTTCAATGGCCTGAGCGGGTATTGCAATTTGGCGAAGGTAATTTTTTGCGGGCCTTTGTAGACTGGAAATTTCACCAGCTTAATAAGCAAGGTTTGTTTAATGGCAGTGTAGTTGTTGTACAGCCTATTGCCGAAGGCTTAGTGCCACTAATCAATGAGCAGGAAGGCCTGTTTACGTTGCTGCTCAGGGGGTTGCAGGACGGCAAACCTGTTGAACAGACTGAAATTATTTCTTCCATCAGCCGCGGTATTAATCCCTATAAAGAGTGGAATGAATACTTACGCTGCGCTGAAAACAGGGATATCGAATTTATTGTATCCAATACGACAGAAGCCGGTATTGCCTATGAGAGTACCGACCGGCCGGATATGGCACCGCCAGTATCGTTTCCTGCCAAGCTGGCCATATACCTATATCATCGCTACTGCCATTTCCAGGGTGATCCGGGGGCTGGACTGGTGATTCTGCCGTGTGAGTTGATCGACCGCAATGGAGATAATTTAAAAGCGATTGTCCTGCGTCTGGCTGAAGAGTGGCAATGGCCGCAGGCGTTTTCCGTATGGCTGAAAGAGCATAATTATTTCTTAAATACGCTGGTTGACCGCGTTGTTACCGGCTATCCCCGCGATGAGGCCGCGGCACTGACGGAACGGCTGGGATATGAGGACAAATTGCTCAATGCGGGGGAACTGTTTCATTTGTGGGTGATTGAAGGGCCGTCTCACTTAGCAAAGCGGCTGCCTTTTGCTGAGGCCGGTCTTAATGTAGTCTGGACAGAGGATATGGCACCCTATCGTACCCGTAAAGTACGGATTTTAAATGGCGGACATACTTCATCCGTGCCGGCGGCCTTTCTTTATGGTCTTGATACGGTTGGTGAAATGATGGATCACGAGGTTATGGGAGCTTTTGTGCGTCAGGCTATCTATGATGAAATTGTACCATCAATCAAACTTGATAAGGCACTGATGACTGATTTTGCCGATTCCGTAGTAGAACGGTTTCAAAATCCCTATATTAAGCATTATTTGCTAAGCATTTTGCTGAATTCGTCTTCAAAATTTAAAACCCGTGTTCTACCATCGATTTTGGAATATCAGGAACAGTTCGGAACCTTGCCGGACAAGCTGGTATTTTCGCTGGCAGCGCTTATTAGCGTATATAAGGATGGCAGGATTGAAGGGTCCGGCATGCAGGCCAAGCGAAGCAAGGGTACTTTTGAAATGAAGGATGATTTGCCTGCTCTTGCGTTTTTTGCCAAGGCCTGGTCACACTATAATCATTCTCTGCAATCAGCACGGGAAGTTGCCAAAACAGTACTTGCCAATACTGCCATGTGGAGCAGGGATCTGAATGAAGTGCCGGGGTTAACGGAAAAAACGGCAGAGTATTTACACAGAATTGCCACAGACGGTATGCAAACGGTTGCCGGACAACTGGTACGGAGGTAATATGGCAATTTTAGTGATTCATGATCGCGACAATGTGGCTGTTACAATCAGTGATATAAAAAAAGGTGAATGGATAAGCTGCGGTACAATTGGACTGACTGCTTTGGAGGATATTGACAAAGGCCATAAGATTGCTTTACGTGATATTGCAGCCGGTGAAGACATTATGAAATACGGCTTTGCTATCGGCAAAGCTGCAGCGCCGGTTAAAGCCGGTCAATGGCTGCACACGCATAATGTCAAAACCAATCTGGGCGAAATGCTGGAGTATCAATATACGCCCGAGCCTGCTTACCACGCCCAGTCCGGTCAGTGCAGCAAAACGTTTTCCGGCTACCGGCGCCCTGGCGGCAGTGTAGGCATCCGCAATGAAGTGTGGATTATCCCTACCGTCAGCTGCGTTAACCGGGCTGCGCAGCTGATTGCCAAAGCAGCTCAGGATAAATTGTCCGGGGTACCGAACATTGACGGCGTCTACGAATTTACTCATCCTTACGGCTGTTCCCAGCTGGGAGAGGATCACCGGGCAACCCGGCAAATTTTGATTGATTTAGTAAATCATCCTAATGCCGGAGCGGTATTAGTGCTGGGACTGGGCTGTGAGAATAACAATATTCCAGAGTTTAAGGCTGCCCTGGGGGATTATGATCCTGAACGGGTAAAGTTTCTGGTTGCCCAAGAAGTTGAAGATGAACTTACCACCGGACTGGAATTGCTGGAGGAGCTGCTTAACCATGCCAAGCAGTATGTCCGCAGTGAGTGTCCGGTATCGGAATTGGTAGTAGGCTTGAAATGCGGCGGCTCTGACGGTTTTTCCGGCATTACTGCCAATCCGCTGGTAGGCTCCTTTTCCGATGCGCTGATCAGCTGCGGCGGCAGCACGGTTCTCACGGAAGTTCCGGAAATGTTCGGTGCCGAAACAATCCTTATGAACCGGGCCCGGGATGAACAGGTATTTCAGAAAACGGTTAAACTGATCAATGATTTTAAGGAATATTTTCAGTTTCATAACCAACCGGTTTATGAGAACCCTTCGCCGGGGAATAAAAAAGGCGGGATCACTACGCTGGAAGATAAATCGCTCGGCTGTACGCAAAAAGGCGGCCGCAGTACAGTAGTTGATGTGCTGGACTATGGCGAGCGGGTAAAAGAGAAAGGCCTGAATCTGTTAAATGGACCCGGCAATGACGCGGTTGCCTGCACGGTGCTTGCGGCAGCAGGCTGTCATATGGTCCTGTTTACCACCGGCCGGGGAACCCCTTTGGGAACAGCGGTGCCGACTGTTAAAATTGCCACAAACAGCGATTTGTTTCAGCGCAAGCAAAACTGGATGGATTTTGATGCAGGGCAGCTGCTTGCCGGTAAGACCATGAACGCAGTAACCGACGAGTTCTTCGCGTATATTCTTGCTGTGGCTTCAGGCCAGGAAACCAAGGCAGAAAAAATGGGGTTTCGGGAGATTGCCATCTTTAAAACCGGCGTCACACTGTAGGGGCGGCCGCCGATAAGGCCCCACCTAGCAGCTGGAGCCTTCTCGACGGCCTAAGCTTGTCGGCAAAGGGGGACGGGGCTTGTGGCAGTTTGTGGTGGTGAGGCTCCCCTACGGGGTGCACAATGATACAAGGGGACGGTTCTCCTGTATCATTCGAATGATGCATTTAGTCTGGCGCTAGAAAGCAGGAGAAAAGGGGACAGTCCCCTTTTTCACGAAGGGCGGCGTACTGAGCATAAATAAACTGAAAAATTTAAAAAAATCTTATCAATGATACACGGGGACGGTTCTCCTGTATCATTCGAATGATGCATTTAGTCTGGCGCTAGAAAGCAAAGAAAAGGGGACAGTCCCCTTTTTCACAAAGGGCGGCATACTGAGCATAAATAAACTGAAAAATTTAAAAAAATCTTATCATTGAGGCAGGAAAAAGCGGTAATTGCCAGAAATATAGGAAGTGAACCGGTTTACTAAACCGGTTTATAAAGAGAGAGGGAGCGTGACATTTGTGATTCCAAAGTTGCAAACACTGGAAAAAATTATGGATTGTGGTTTAGTGGCTGTTGTGCGGGCTGAAAATGCCGAGCAGGCGGTAAAAATTGCTGACGCCTGCATTAAAGGCGGTGTGGCCGGTATTGAAATAACATTTACTGTTCCTGGTGCAGCCGATGTAATTAAAGGCTTAGCCGAAACCTATAAATCGGGTGAAATTATTATTGGTGCCGGTACGGTACTTGACCCTGAAACGGCCCGGATTGCTATTTTGGCGGGGGCACAGTATATTGTCAGTCCTTCGCTGAATACGGAAACTGTGCGTCTGTGCAACCGTTATCAGATACCTATCATGGCTGGTGCTATGACAATTAAAGAAATTGTCGAGGCGATGGAAGCCGGAGCCGATGTTATTAAAATTTTCCCTGGCGAATCAATGGGAGCTGGATTTGTTAAAGCTGTTAAAGGTCCTCTGCCTCAGGCACCAATGATGCCTACTGGCGGTGTTGGTCTTGATAATGTTGGTGAATGGATTAAGGCAGGCTGCGTAGCGGTTGGTGTTGGCGGCAACCTGACCGGCGGTGCTAAAAAAGGCGATTATGAGTCTATTACTGAAATTGCCAAACAGTTTATTGCCAAAATTAAAGAAGCGCGGGCTAAATAATTTTAAGTTTATCAGCTTATATTTGAGAGGAGTTTTTATCAATGGCAAAAGTAGTTTGTTTTGGAGAAATTATGCTGCGGCTGCAGCCCCCAGGATATTCCCGTTTTGAACAGGCAAGTACATTTGAGGCTGTATACGGCGGCGGCGAGGCCAATGTGTGTGTTTCATTAGCCAACTATGGCGAAGAGGCGCTTTTTGTTACGAAAGTACCGGAAAATCCAATTGGCCAGACGGCTGTTAATGAAATGCGCCGGTACGGAGTCAATACCCGCTATATGGTGCGCGGCGGCGAGCGCTTAGGAATTTACTTCTGTGAGAAGGGAGCTTCGCAACGGCCTTCCAAAGTAGTATATGACCGCAAGTACTCTTCCATTTCTACGGCTACCAATGCTGACTTCAACTGGAAGGAGATCTTTGAAGGGGCTACCTGGTTCCACTTCACCGGCATTACTCCTGCCCTGGGTGACAGTGTGGCCGAAGCAGTTCTGGAAGCATGCAAGGCAGCAAAAGCAGCAGGGCTGACTGTCAGCTGCGACCTTAACTTCCGCAAAAACTTATGGACGAGTGAAAAAGCCGGTAAGGTTATGTCTCAATATATGCAGTATGTAGATGTATGTATTGCCAATGAAGAGGATGCAGAAAAAGTATTTGGCATCAAAGCGGCTGATACTGATATTGAAGGCGGCAAGCTTAATCACGACGGTTACAAGGATGTTGCCAAGAAACTCAAAGAAAAATTTGGTTTTAAAGCAGTTGCCATTACACTGCGCGGCAGTATTTCTGCTTCCGATAACAATTGGGCAGCAATGCTCTATAAAGACGATGAGTTTTATTTCTCCCGCAACTATGCGATCCGTATTGTCGACCGCGTTGGTGGCGGGGACTCTTTCGGCGGTGGCCTGATTTACGGCATGCTGAATAATTACAGCAATCAGGATGCGCTGGAATTTGCCGTAGCAGCATCTTGCCTCAAGCATACCATTGAAGGTGACCACAACCATGTAACAGTGGCAGAAGTAAAAACACTGATGGCCGGTGATGGCTCAGGCCGGGTTCAACGGTAAAAAACCCCCCCTTTTTTGCCGCTGGGACTTTCACGTTCCGGCGGCATTTATCTATTCAATGTGAGGAGGAGCAGAGATGAAAATTGCCCGCTTTCATTATCAGGATCGCGAATTGTACGGTGCAGTTGAGGAACAGCAGGTTAAAATAATAGAAGGCAATATTTACGGCAGCTATCGTGTTACGGAAGAAGTTTTGCCACTGGCGGACGTCCGGCTGCTGGCACCTGTGAAACCTTCCAAAGTAATCGGCGTGGGTTTAAATTACCAATCGGTTGCTAAGGATAAAGGGGTAGAGTTTCCTGCAGAACCAATTCTGTTTTTAAAGCCTCCTTCCGGAATTATTGGACCAGGAGACAGTGTTATCATACCGGAACTGGTAAAAAAACCAGTATTTGAAGTAGAACTGGCAGTGGTTATCGGTAAAACCGCGAAAAATGTTACCGAAGAAACGGCGCTTGATTATTGCCTGGGTTACACCTTGGCTAATGACATAACCGCCAAAGACCATATGATTAAAGGGCAGCCATGGGCTAAGGGCAAATCTTTTGATACATTTACTCCTGTGGGGCCTTACATTGTAACAGGAATAGACCCGGAGAATACCGAAATAACATTATTGCTGAATGGCGACCAAAAACAGCACAGCAGTACTCAGGATATGATCTTCGGCGTCCGGAAGGTCATCGCTTTCATATCCCAGGTGATGACGCTGGAAGCAGGGGATTTGATCATTACGGGAACACCACTGGGCGGTGGAGACTTTGCTGCCGGTGATGTGTTTACCTTAGCCAGCCCTGCGATTGGAACCATTACGAATCCTGTACGCTAGAACGGAGAGTCTTATGCCCGTAACAATCAAAGATGTTGCAGCCCGGGCAGGGGTGTCGAAAACTACGGTGTCGCACTACCTAAATGGCCGCTATGACAGCATGAGTAAGGAAACAAAAGAGAATATTGCCCAGGTTGTCGAAGAGCTCGGCTATCGGCCGAATGCGCTGGCGCGCAGTCTAAAGCAAAAGAAAACACATACTGTGGGTGCGATTGTAGCCAATATATTAAATCCGTTCTCAACCAGTATGATTCGTGGTGTCGAGGATTATTGCAATCAGCACGGATTTAGCCTGATTTTGTGCAATGCCGATGAAGACCCTGTAAAGGAGCGGGAATATCTGGAGGTCTTAGCAGATAAGCAGGTAGATGGGCTTATCATTAATACTACCGGGCATAACAATGAACTGGTGAAAAGCTTGAATCTGCATTTGCCGGTCGTGTTGATTGACCGTAAGGTTCCGGAAATTAATACGGATACCGTAACGTCAGACAGCAGAAAGGGTGTTCAATTGATGATTGACCACCTTATCCGACAAGGACGCAGGGAAATTGCTTTTTTTACTATGCCCTGCCAGGAAGTGAGTCCCCGGCTGGAACGTGTATTTGGCTATAAGCAGGCCCTGGCTACCCATGGCATCGCCTGTAAACCGCATTTACTGGTGGAAACGGCTTTAGATGAAGCCTCCATTATAAGTGCAATTAAGACGGTGCTTGCCGCACCTGTACCTCCTGCTGTCATTTTTGGCGCGAATAATCTGATGACGATGGCAGTTGTGAAGGCCTTAAAAAAATTAGCTGTTGCTATTCCGCAAGATATAGCGGTTGTCGGTTTTGATGACTGGGAGTGGGCGGAGCTGATTGATCCGCCGGTCACGGTTGTCAGTCAGCCTACTTATGCTATGGGGCAGGAAGCGGCTGCGCTGCTGATTAAACGGCTTAAGAGTAAAAAGAACCGCCGGAAACCGGCAGTAATTTTATTTGATCCTGAGTTGGTGGTCCGTAAATCTTGTGGTGAATAAAGGAAATGCCTACAGCAATTTGCAGTAGGCATTCTTTGTTTGCGGAAATCACATTCTGCCTGTTGCTCTGTTATTCCGCATGGTGAAATAAGTGGGCTCTGCCGGAAGTTTCGCAGGGATTTTGCCTGTGCATGTGGTATAGTAGATTCACGATGATGGAATATTGTTCCGCATTGTGGAACTTGATGTGAGGCGAACATGGAGAAAAGAAGCACAGATGTACAGTCATTACAACGGGCCTTCGATATCTTAGAAACAATTGGCAATAGCAGAAAGGGAATCACGCTGCGGGAAATCACGGAAAAGACCGAATTGCCCAAAACAACGGTGTATCGGCTGCTGGGTAACCTGGAAAGCAGGGATTATGTTCGCTGTACGAGCGGCGGCTTTTACGAGCTTGGCTTAAAGCTGCTGATGATGAGTCAGCGGGTGGAACAGAAATTTCAGCTCAAACATGCAGCGCGCCCTATTCTCCATCAGTTAAGAGATTTCAGTGGTGAGACGGTTCATCTCGGTGTACTGGAGAATAATCGTGTAATGTACATGGATTCGGTAGAGAGCAATCATCCGGTGCGGTTAGTGGCGAGAATAGGCGCTACGAATTCCATTCATTGTACATCACTGGGGAAAGCGTTACTGATAAACAGTGACGACAAGGCAATTGAAAAATTACTTAGTCTGCAGATTATGGAAAAGCGTACGCCGTATACTATTACTGATCCGAAGGCTTTTCTTAGTGAAATGGCAGAAGTCCGCAGGCTTGGGTATGCTCTGGATGATCAGGAAAGTGCCGCTGATTGCCGGTGCATCGGTGCCCCGATTTATGACCACCAGGGAAAGGCAGTGGGGGCTATCAGCATATCAGGGCCGGTATCCAGATTTTCGCTGCCTGTAATTCATAATTCCATTGCGCCCAGGCTGTTGCAGTCTACCAGACAGATTTCGCAGTTTTTAGGCCTGATTGCCGAGTAGCTTGAGAGGCGGCAGTCAATATAAGGAGGTGAGAGGCGGCTGTTTTACCTGCTAGCGTGCGAATAACCAGCTTTATCAAAGCTGGAATAATAGGAGGAAATAAATATGGATATCCGTTATGGTGCACATCCCGAAGATGCTAAAACGTATGATACAAGCCGGCTGCGTCAGGAATTCCTCATTCAAAATTTATTTGTGCCAGGCAAGGTTACGATGGTGTATAGTCATGTTGACCGCATGATTACCGGTACTGCTGTTCCTGCAGAGCCGCTTGCGCTTGAAGGCGGTAAGGAAATGGGCTCGGCATTTTTCCTGGAACGACGGGAATTGGGAGTCATTAATATTGGTGGTCCTGGAACAGTAACCGTGGATGGCAAAGAGTATAGTATGGACAAATATGACGGATTATACGTGGGCATGGGTTCCCGTGAAATTGTCTTTGCCAGCACTGATTCCGCCAATCCTGCCAAGTTCTATTTTAACAGTGCCGCTGCGCATAAAGCATACCCGACCATAAAAGTGGGTATCACAGATGTTCAGCCTACGCGTCTGGGAACGCAGAATCAGTCAAATGACCGTACCATATATAAATATTTTCATCCCGAAGGCGTACAAAGCTGTCAGCTGGTAATGGGCATGACCGTGCTTGAACCGGGCAATATGTGGAATACAATGGCGTGTCATACGCATGAAAGAAGAATGGAAGTATATTTGTACTTTGAATTGCCAGAAGATGCAGTCGTTTTTCATTATATGGGAAAACCGGATGAAACACGGCATATTGTCATGCGCAATGAAGAGGCGGTTATTTCACCCAGCTGGTCCATACACTCCGGTGTTGGTACTTCCTGTTACCGCTTTATCTGGGGAATGGCTGGTGAAAACCAGACATTTAATGATATGGATGGGGTGGCAATGACATACATCAAATAATGGACTGTAATTCACCAGCAGGCAGCTGGATTATGGACCGGTAATGTATAGGAGGCTTGGATTATCATACTAGAACAATTTTCATTAGCAGGTCGTACCGCTATTGTAACCGGAGCCAGCCGAGGCCTTGGTGAAGGAATGGCGCTTGGTCTGGCTCAGGCCGGAGCGGACGTCGTAGTTGTGGCAAGCTCGGATAAAGTGCACGAAACGGCTGCTAACATTCGTAAGTTAGGGCGTAAGTCGGTAGCGATTCAAGCTGACCTGGGGAGTACCGAACCGATTCCCCAGATTATCAATACCACCTTGGCAGAATTCGGTAAGCTCGATATTTTAGTTAATTGTGCCGGTATTATTCGCCGCGCACCTGCAGCGGATTTCAGTGAAAAAGACTGGGATGAGGTCATGAATATTAATCTCAAGTCCTTGTTTTTCATTTCTCAGGCTGCTGCCAGAGAAATGATGAAGCAACGGAAAGGAAAAATCATTAATATTGCCTCGCTGTTGTCGTTTCAAGGCGGAATTCTTGTTCCTTCCTATACGGCGGCTAAGTCGGGCGTTGCCGGACTGACGAAAGCGCTGGCGAATGAATGGGCCGAGCATGGAATCAATGTCAATGCAATTGCACCTGGTTATATGGCTACCGAAATGACTGATGCCTTGCAACAGGATGCTGACCGGGCAGGTTCGATTTTGGCGCGTATTCCGCAGGGACGTTGGGGGACACCGGAAGATATGCAGGGAACGGCAGTATTTCTGGCTTCCGATGCAGCCAGCTATCTGCAGGGCCAGGTAATCGCCGTTGACGGCGGCTGGCTGGGACGCTGATTGAGAAATTCCCCGGTATCAGAGACAAAGGGGCTTTCCCATAGGGGAAAGCTCTTTTGTCTTTTTCATTTATATTATGTTGGTTGACAAAGAGTTTTGCCGCGAACTATAATGTGGATATGGATTTTGTAACAAAAGGCCGAATGGTACACTTTTGATTGATTGGAGGTCGAGTGATGCAGGACAAATGTAGTTTTGGAGAAATACAGAATCTGCTTGTCTATCGTAACTTACTTGCAGATAAGCTGGTTAGCACCATGCAACATGTGCTGAACAGCAACGGAGAAGACAAGCTGCTGTATGAGGTGTATGCCGGCCTGATTGAAGAAGCTGAGAAACATGGCCTGCAAGGAGATCTCTGGAAAAGCTATTTAGTGTATTTAATTTCCCGTGATGAAAATGTATTTAGTACAACGGTGGAAAAACGAAACGGTCAGATCGGTACCGGGCTGAGACGTGCCGTTATGCATGATTTGGCAATTATACGACGGTTGCTGCAGCTTAATAATGCTGAAATGCGGGACAGCGTGCTTGTTGGCGATTTTACGCCAACTGAAGCGGTAGAAAAAGATCAGAACGGAGCGGCACTGCTCGAGCTTTTTGCTGTGCAAGCTGATCAGGAGTATTCCCTTGATCAGCTGGTTGATAAACTGATTGCTTATTATCTGCAGCACGGCTGCGGTAGTGTGGCCGGTTATGCGGCCTTTCGCTGGGATGATGCAACCGGGCTGGTAGGGATTAAAGACCGCGACCGGATCAAACTGGATGATCTGGTCGGTTATGAAAAGCAAAAACAGGTGCTGGTAAGAAATACCGAAGCTTTTCTGGCTAATAAGCCGGCTAATAATGTGCTGCTGGTTGGAGCGAGAGGGACTGGAAAATCCTCCTCGGTAAAAGCGCTTGTCAATTGTTATTGGAAAGAAGGCCTCAGACTGGTTGAGGTACAGCGGCACCAGTTTCAGTCTTTGCATAAGATCATCAGCGAGCTTCGGGGACGGAGTCAGCGGTTTATCGTCTTTCTTGATGATCTCTCGTTTGAAGAATCAGAGACCGAGTATAAGTTTTTAAAATCGGTTATCGAAGGAAGTCTGGAGTCGCGGCCGGATAATGTGTTGCTATATGCCACCTCCAACCGGCGCCATCTCATCCGCGAAAGCTGGTCCGACCGGGCTGATGCCCAAGACGTCCACTCGGCTGATTCGGTACATGAAAAAATTTCACTATCTGATCGCTTTGGTATTACGCTGACCTATCAGGCACCGGATCAGAAAGATTATCTGCATATTGTAGAAACACTGGCGAAACAGCACTCGATTAATCTGCCGGCCGCCGAGCTTAAACAGCAGGCCTTGCGCTGGGAACTATCACACTCGGGCCGGTCCGGCAGGGTCGCTCAGCAGTTTGTAAAACATATTATCGGTAGTAACTTAAGTTAACTATAAAGGGTTTATTTTGAAGGGGGATATTAGGTATGGCTAAGTTGTATTATGATTTGGATGCGAATTGGGATGTAATTCAGGACAAAAAAATTGCTGTAATCGGGTATGGCAGCCAAGGGCATGCGCATGCTCTTAACATGCATGACTATGGGCTTGATGTAACGGTTGGTTTATATGAAGGAAGCAAATCCTGGGACAAAGCCAAAAATGACGGTCTAAAGGTAGCGGTAGTAAGTGAGGCTGTTGCCAGTGCAGATGTTATTATGATTCTTATCCCTGATGAAAAGCAAGCCCAAGTATACCGTGAATCAATTGCACCAAATTTAAAAGCCGGTGCTGCCCTGGTTTTTGCCCATGGCTTCAGCATTCATTTTAATCAAATTGTTCCCCCGGAGAATGTGGATGTCTTTATGGTTGCGCCTAAAGGTCCGGGACATCTGGTCCGGCGCGAATATCAAAAGGGGAAAGGCGTTCCCTGCCTGATGGCTATTCATCAGAATTATACCGGCAATGCCCAGGAGCTTGCCTTGGCATACGCCCGCGGTATCGGCGGGACCCGGGCAGGTGTATTGCCGACAACCTTTAAAGAAGAAACGGAAACTGACCTGTTCGGTGAGCAGGCGGTATTGTGCGGCGGGGTTACTGAGTTAATTAAAGCCGGTTTTGAAACACTGGTAGAAGCCGGTTATCAGCCGGAATCTGCTTATTTTGAGTGTATGCATGAAATGAAACTGATTGTTGACTTGCTGTATGAAGGCGGTCTGGCCAATATGCGCTATTCGATCAGTGATACGGCTGAGTTCGGTGACTATCAAATCGGCAAGCGAATCATTACAGATGCAACGCGGGCCGAAATGAAAAAGGTTCTAACTGAAATTCAAACAGGTGAATTTGCTAAACAATGGATTCTGGAGAACCAGGCAAACCGTCCTGGCTTTAACGCTGTTCGCCGGCGCGAGGCAGACCACGCTATTGAAAAAGTAGGCAAAGAGCTGCGGGCCATGATGCCCTGGCTGAAAGAATAATCTTAGTAACAGAGGCAGCACCGGATTACTTTTGTCCGGGGCTGCCTCTAAATTATTGTATTGGCGTACAGTACAAGAGCCGTGGAAAGCATCAGAAAGTGGTATAATGAAGTGAATGCCAGCAACAGGAATAGGAGGAATTTCCTTGCCGATCGAGCAGTTTAAACAAGATACGGAAAAAGAAAAGTACGTCCATTCGGTATTCACCGCAATTGCCCACAGGTATGATTTGCTTAATACAGCACTTAGCTTTAATCAGGATAAATACTGGCGACGGTTCGCCGTTAAGCAAGCCGCCTTACCGACGGGCGGACGGGCACTGGATGTGTGCTGCGGTACAGCTATGCTCACCCTCGAACTGGCTAAAAATGTGATAAACCCCAGGGTAACCGGTTTAGATTTCTGTGAGCAAATGCTGACAGTGGGGCGAAAAAACGTGGCAAGCTCAAATTATAGCAGTACAGTTGACTTGGTCCAGGGCAATGCTATGGAGCTGCCGTTTGCTGATGATACGTTTGACTGCGCTACAATCGGCTTTGCCTTACGCAATGTGCCTGATATTAAACGGACAATAGCGGAGATGAGGCGGGTCGTGAAACCAGGCGGGCGTGTTGTGTCGCTGGAACTTGCCAAGCCGAGTGCCCCTGTTTTTAAACAGCTGTATTATTTGTATTTTGAACAAATCCTGCCGCTGCTGGGCAAACTGGGAGTGGGGATAGACGGACCGTACCGGTGGCTGCCGGAATCACTGCGGCGTTTTCCGCATCAGTCGGTAATTTGTGACTATTTTACGGAAGTCGGTTTGCAACAAGCCCGTTACTATGAACTGACGGGTGGAATTGTGGCTGTACACGTAGGTATAAAATAACAAAGGCCGCCCGGTTTACCCGGCGGCCTGTTCTTTTAGGTTAATTATTTAATTGAAATACCATGCTCACATCCGCGCTTACTGACAATGTACCGGCGCTGACCGGTGTGGAGGAGGCCATATCCGCTTTGTACATCCGGACGTTTTCCCCTACGGGCGAAAAATATCCGCTAAGGTTTACGGAAGTTGCCTGTCCCAGCGAAGCACCAAGGGTGTCGGCAATCAGTGCCGCTTTGTGCTTGCCGTCCAATACGGCTTTAGCCAAAAGCTGGTCTCTTAACGCACTTTCGTCATTTACAGCAAAGCGTAAGCCGTTGATCTGATTGGCACCGGCCTGGGAGGCTGCATCAATAACTTGTGATATTTGGGTAAAGTCAGTTACTTTTACGGTAACGGTATTCTGAACCCGGTAACCGGCGATGACTGCCAGATCATCATTTTTCGTATTTTGTTTATACTGGGGCTGCACCGAAAATCCGGAAGTTTGTATTTGATCTTTGCTGATGCCGAGCAGCTCGACAGCAGTGTAAATCCGGTTCATAGTAGTATCGTTTTCTGTTTTGGCTTTAGCCACATCGGCACCTGTAGTGATAATCCCTAAAGAGATGTAAGCCGTATCAGGCACAACAGCCATCTCGGCATGCCCTGTTACCGATACGGAGGGGCGTTCGCCCTGCTCGGCTGAGGCTGGAAGCAGTGAGGTAAACAATAAGGTAATAGCAAATAATCCGGCAATTAATTTTTTCATTTTGAAACTCTCCTTTGGTATGTATTTTCCTTTACTATAACGTGTATGGAACAGAAAGGTAACGGTTACGATAATAAAAATCTTATTTATTCAGGCAATGAGCTACTTGACTTTATAAGGCAAGCTGTTATAATCGATAATAAGTTTACAACTGAACGCAATGACAGAGAAGCTGAATGCTGTGTTTTTCAGAGAGCCGGCGGATGGTGTGAGCCGGTGAGCAGGCAGGACGTTCCGCTCTTGAGCGGCTGATGATGAATCATGACGGGTCCGCCCGGTAAAGCGGGTAAAGTTGGCCGTATGGCAATTTGGGTGGCAACGCGGGAATAACCTCTCGTCCCTTTGGGATGTGAGGTTTTTGTGTTTTTACCTGGCTGCTGACGCTAAAATGGGTGGCACCGCGGGAAAAGTCTCGCCCCAGTTGCTGGGGAGAGGCTTTTTTATTTTTAAAAAAACAGGAGTTGATTTTTGTGACAGCAAATGAAATCCGGGTACATAATTTCAATGCCGGGCCGGCAGCGCTTCCACTGGAAGTTTTACAGCGGGCGCAGGCTGAGCTCACTAATTTTAACGGAACAGGCATGTCCATGCTGGAAATGAGTCATCGCAGCCCGGAGTACGAAGTTGTGCACAATGAGGCTAAAACGTTGTTGAAAGAACTGCTGGCATTACCCGAAGGGTATGAGGTACTGTTTTTACAGGGTGGTGCCAGCTTGCAGTTTGCCATGATTCCCATGAACTTTTTGCCGCAAGGTAAAAAGGCGGCTTTTGCAATGACGGGGGTATGGGCGGAGAAAGCTTATGAGGAAGCAGCTAAAATGGGAGCTGTAATGATAGCTGCCAGTGCCAAGGAAAATAACTATAGCCGCATACCGTCTATTCAGGATTTAGCCTATGACGATGACTGTGCCTATCTGCATGTTACTTCCAATAATACGATTTTTGGTACTCAATGGCGGGAATTTCCGGAAACGGGCAAGGTACCATTAATCGCCGATATGTCCAGCGATATTCTTTCGCAGCCGTTTGATGCAAGCAAGTTCAGCCTGATTTATGCAGGCGCGCAAAAAAACCTGGGACCGGCAGGAGTGACAGTGGTTATTGTGCGCAAAGAGCTGCTGGATACGGCAAATAAGAATTTGCCTACGATGCTGCGCTATCAGACCTATGCGAAAGATAATTCCCTTTATAATACGCCGCCTACTTTTAGTATTTATCTGGTTAATTTAGTGTTGAACTGGATCAAGGCGCAAGGTGGATTAGCTGCTGTTCAACTGCAAAATCAACGTAAGGCAGCTGCAATTTATGAAGCAATTGATAACAGTAACGGTTTCTATATTGGGCATGCGGACAAGGACAGCCGGTCTCTGATGAATATTACATTTCGACTTGCTGATACCGGTTTGGAAAAAAAGTTTCTTCAGATCGCCAAGCAAGCTAATTTCGTAGGTCTGGCAGGGCATAGACTGGTGGGCGGCTGCAGAGCTTCGGCTTATAATGCCGTTCCTTATCAATCTTGCCTGGCTCTAAAAGAACTGATGGAAAAATTTCAAAAAGAAAACGCCTAACTTGTAGTAGTTTGGCGCAGGATTTAAATGTAGCCGAACAGAAAATGATTAGAATTAGTCTGTTGGTATAACACTAACAACAGCGTATTTTGCCTGGACAGGTGTAATCTATGGGAGGCAGCGGGATTACGGTGAGTCCGATTCGTCTGAGGGCGCTTGCTGAGCTACCGGTTTAATTTGAACAGCAATACCACCTGTAAGCGGGGCCAGTAAGTTAAATATGGCGCAGTAAACCACAGCTCCCAGGCCGGTGCACAGGCCGAGCGCCAGTGCGATAAAGGCTCCACCCAGCATGCCGAGAATATCCTTCTCCATGATACCGATAATGAGCCCTCCTAGACCGAAAAAAGCTGTTCCTGCAAGGAAAAACACCCGAAAAGCAGTCCAAGGTGAAATGCGGATAATTTCCTGATTATACATACGGTTCACCCCTTACTTAATGGGAGGATGATTTTATGGCTAAACACGTTTATGACATTGCGGTTGTTGGCGGCGGCCCGGCGGGACTGTCGGCAGTGCTTACCGGAAAGATCCGTAAAAAAGACATTGTGCTGTTTGAGCGTTCCGATTTTAGTCCTAAATTACAAAAAGCCCATGTAGTCGATAATTATCCTGGTATGCCGCAAATCACCGGCAAAGGAATGATGCAGAGTTTTGCATCTCATTGCTTATCGTATGAGCCGGTTGTAGTGAAAGACAAAGTTGTGAACATTTTTCCCGGTGATCCGTTTACATTGGTTACACCTGGAGATGTTTATGAGGCCAAAACGGTTATTATTGCCTCAGGTGTGGTAGCGACAGCTTTATTCGGCGGCGAGAAAGACTTCCTGGGCCGGGGCGTGAGCTACTGTGCCACTTGTGACGGGATGTTCTACCAGGATAAAGATGTAGCTGTTATTTCTTATACGCCTGAAGGTGAGCATGAAGCACAGTACTTGGGAGAATTATGCCGCAATGTATATTACATTCCCCAATACAAGGCGCAATTGCCTAAATTGCGGACGAATATTAAAGTTCTGCCGGGAATACAGCCCAAGACGATTACCGGTGATACTACCGTAGAAAAATTGGTTACAAATCAGGATGAGTTAAAGGTTGATGGTGTGTTTATTATGCGTCAATCGGACCCGGTTGAAAATTTACTGCCCGGATTAGAACTGGATGGAGAAGTAATTAAAGTGAATCGGGATATGTCAACCAATTTACCGGGGGTATTTGCCGCCGGTGACTGCACCGGCAAACCCTGGCAGATAGCCAAAGCTACCGGGGAAGGCCTGGTAGCGGTGTTAAGTGCTATCTCTTATCTCGATAAAAATGCCAGAGAAGAGCAAAAGTAAAAAACAGGGCAATATACCCGAACAGGGGATATAAGGTGGATACCAGGTTGGCGAATCCTACCTGGCTGAACAAAAGAGCCACAATTGCTGCATTTAGAAGGCAAAGCCAAAATGGCATTCCGGTTAGAGACTGCAGTTTAACCGTACAACCGTAGAGGCTGGCCATTGCTGTGCTGAACATGGCCTTAACCAGCATGAGAGCATAACTGAAGTGATTGAAGTTATGCTGAGAATTGGACACATAGAGCATAGGAACTTCAAAACTGAGTATGTCGGGATAATGCAGCATAATGACCAGAATAATGATCAGCCCTAATACGGCAAGCAGTATACCGCCCAATACTCCCCCCCAGACGCGCACCGAACGGTCTTTAATGTCCCGGCCGAGTGGTGCTAATACGGTGGCACCGAGGATCAGGTTATAGGAAACATAGAGCAGACAGGCCAGCAGCCAATGGGGCGCGGGAGAAAGCTGCGGTTGGGGCGGCAAAGCTAACAACGACCAGGAGAGCTCTGAACAATGATGTGTCAGTGAACTGATGCCGACTGTTAATGTAGACGCAATCAAAAGGGGAATCACCAGGAGATTAACCAGGGAGATACCCTTTACGCCAAATAGAACGGTAATTGCCACGGCAAGGACCATTGCAATAGAGCCGGTGTTATAGCTGATGTCAAAATAATCCCGGCTTACGGTACCCGTTCCTGACAGCATAATGCATAAGCCGCCAAAAAGGAAAAGGGCTGAAACCGAATCCAAAACAAGTCCTAGGCGTGGTCCGCAAATATAGTAAAGCACCTGGTGATAATTTGTAGCCCTCAGCCTGTATCCAAGTTCAAGGATCCGTGCCCCCAGCAAGGCAAATAAAAAGCCTGAGAGCAGCATGGCTATAAGGCCGATTGCTCCATAAGAAACAAAGAATTGCAATAATTCCTGGCCGGAGGCAAAGCCGGCACCAATGACGGTGCCGGCATAGGTCGCGGCTACGCGGGCAATATCCAGCAGACGGCCCATGATGACACCTCCCTTCCTACTACTTGATACATATGTATGAAGTAGTAAAGCAATTCTTACATGGATTATTATTCCAGCCTGCGTTTTCAGATAAATAATTATGACCGGCCTTTTATGACAGGAAAACCAAAATTATTTAAAAATTCGTGTTTTTTCGACAAGGATTTCGGTGTGGCCTGGCGAATAGAATAGAACGGATTGAAATTTACATTATTTGTTAGGTTTGATCTTTGCTTAGATTTATTAAAGTTAGGATTGACCCTGTATAGTCCGGACTGTTATCGTCATGCTGTAGGCCTGATAAGCTTGCGTGGTAGCTCTTTCATACTTGTTTAGCAGCACTACTCAACAATCGTTTTACGGCAAGTTTGGAGGCAGAAGTTCTATGTGCGAAATCTATTTTAATTGTATAATGGAGTCTATTGAGACACGTTCTTCTCAGGGTTGGATTATTATTAATCCTCAGTATGAAGTGGTATACGTCAATGACAGTTTTTGCCGTATGTGGCAATGCACTCGCGAAGCTCTGCTGGGTAAGTCTTTGCTCCAGTGGTATGCCGGACATAAGAAAAACAGCGAAGGAAATTATTTTGGTCCTTTAATTGAAACGATGGCAACAGGCGTGGAAATGCAAAATGTAGAGGCCTGTTTGCAGAAATTCCTAAGCGATGAGCGGATTTGGCAATTAGTTGACACTTTCTTGATCCGGGACAAACAGGGGAAAGTAGAATACGGCGTTGCCAGTTATAGTGTTATCGAAAAGTTCAAAGCAATTGAACAGCAGCTTAACAGTATTAACCTAAAAGTAATTAAGGCTTTTTCAAAAGCAATCGGGGCCCGTGACGTTTATACGATGCAGCATAGTGAAAAAGTGGCTGCTTTAATGTTTGGTTTGGCGGAAGCAATGCTGTTGTCACCCGGTGAAGCAACTGTAGCCTATTTGGCAGGTATCGTTCATGATATCGGTAAAATAGGCGTGCCAGAGAATGTGTTAAACAAGCCAGGGCGGCTGAGTGAGGATGAGTTTGCACTCATGAAGCAACACCCAGCCATAGGCGCTGATATTTTGCGTCAAATTGATGGTTTCGCTGATATAGCCACCATTGTATTGCATCATCATGAACGGTATGATGGCAAAGGGTATCCCCATCAAATTGCCGGTGAATGTATTCCTCTCTTAAGCCGTATGCTGGCTGTATGTGACAGCTATGATGCGATGGTATCGGATCGCTGTTACCGTCAGCCGGTCACAAAAGCACAAGCAATGGCTGAAATTGAAAGGTGCAGTTCAAGCCAATTTGATCCAATGGTTGCAGAGTGTTTTTTGCGTTTTGTAAGCAGTAATTTATCGTGGAAAGCCGCTGATTAGTTTAATTCCAATACTTTACAAGGATAATTGTATACTGTAGAATATTAAGGTGAAACTATAGTGGACGGTTGCAAGCCGTACCGGAACGGGAAGTCGCTCTCGTCAGGCGTGCTCAGACGGGGGCTTTTTGTTTGAATTGATTATGTTATTTCTCATGTTGTGAAGGACAGCTGTTTCTACAAAAAGGTGTCTTTTGCTAATGCAGGTAGGAGGTTTCAATCATGCTTGATATTCGTTTTATCCGTGACAATACTGATAGAGTTCAGCAAGCTCTTGCCAACCGCGGTGCCGCCGTTGGGCTGGAGGAGTTTTTGCGTTTGGAAAAAGAGCGGCGCGAACTGCTTCAGCAAGTGGAATCGCTGAAAAGCAAGCGCAATGCAGTATCGCAGGAAATTAGCCAAATGAAAAAAAATGGCCAGAATGCAGATGCGCTGATTGTTGAGATGCGCGGCGTTGGTGATTGCATCAGCGAATTGGATGGTAAAATACGCGAGGCAGAAGCGGCGTTAGGTGATATTGTCATGACAATCCCGAACGTTCCTCATGACTCAGTGCCTGTGGGCAGTGATGAAAATGCCAATCAGGAAGTGCGTCGCTGGGGTACTCCGGCATCGTTTGATTTTGAACCGCTGCCACATTGGGAAATTGGTGAAAAACTGGGCATTCTTGACTTCGAAAGAGGCGGCAAGGTAACGGGCGCGCGTTTTACATTTTACCGTGGTTTAGGTTCGCGTCTGGAGCGGTCTCTTATCAGCTTTATGCTCGATTTACATACTGGTGAACATGGCTACACGGAATTTTTCCCGCCATTTATCGTAAATCGCGACAGCATGGTAGGTACAGGTCAGCTGCCTAAGTTTAGCCAGGATATGTTTAAACTGGAAGGGCTGGATTATTATCTTATCCCTACGGCGGAAGTGCCAATTACCAACTATCATCGCTCCGAAATATTGGATGGAAAAGATTTGCCGCTTTATTATACTGCCTATAGTGCCTGCTTTAGAGCAGAGGCCGGAGCTGCCGGACGCGATACACGCGGTCTTATCCGCCAGCATCAATTTAATAAAGTGGAAATGGTGAAATTCAGTTTACCTGAAGAATCTTACAATGAATTAGAAAAACTGACGAACAATGCCGAACGGGTCCTGCAGTTACTGGGGCTGCCTTACCGGGTAATGCTGCTGTGCAGTGGCGATATGGGCTTTGCTTCGGCGAAAACCTATGATCTGGAAGTATGGCTGCCGAGCTTTAATAAATACCGCGAAATTTCTTCGTGTTCCAATTTCGAAGATTACCAGGCACGCCGGGCAGATATTAAATTCCGGCGCGAGGCAAAAGCAAAACCGGAATTTGTTCATACTTTAAATGGCTCTGGCGTGGCTATTGGACGTACGGTCGCGGCTATATTAGAGAATTATCAGCAACCTGACGGATCAGTGATCATTCCTGAAGTACTGAGACCGTATATGGGAACAGACCGGATAAAAGGCTATAAGTAAGATAAAAGGAAAGCAGGCATCAGTATCTGATGCCTGCTTTATAAGTTTTTTATAGAATGGCAGGAAAAGGTTTTGAATTTATTGAATAGTTACTTTAAACTATAACTAAAATCTATATTTCCACAAATTGCTGCAAAGATAAAGCCAGTCTACGCTGGCTTAACAAGCAGAAGGACTCTTGTTGTTTGAATAAAGCTAGTCAATAAAGTAGTCTGGTGAGAAGGTAGCGTAGAAGAACCAGTAAGCGTATAGTAGATCTAAATCATCCAACGTGGCTGAACTCATCGTTACTCCCCCTTCGCAAATTTTAAACAAAAAACCTCCACATCAATTGATGCGGAGGCTTCATTGCCTACACGTGTAATTACTTTTTATTGTACTAAAGGGTAGGTGCGGTGTCAAGATTAAAAGCGGATTTTTGTTAGGAATTTTCTGGAAATTTGCAATCAATAGAGAATAGTTATAGGTGTATAATGGAAATTTATTTTAGGCTGTTTTTTAAAAGGACTTTGTAGAAAATCAGCGAAAGTAAAACGGGAGCTTAATCATTAAAAAAAGTAAAAGGGGGAATTTTTTGCATGCGCTTTACAATTGGAAAACAAATACTTACCGTTTCTTTGTTAGTTGTATTGGCTTTTACAGGACTTAACCTGTATACATACTATCAATTGCAAGTAATTGAACAAGGTTATGACGGAGTAATTCAACGCAGTGTTCCTTTAGTGGTTGAAGTAAAAAATCTTAATATCGAAGTGAAGGCTCAGGCAGCTGCTGTCCGAGGCTACATCATCAGCGGCGACAGAAAATATGTATCTGAGTATGAGCAGTCTACCAAAGCGGTTAAGACAACAATGGACAGCCTGGAGAAAAAGCTCATTACGCCGGAGGGAAAAGAAAAAGTAACAGGTCTCCGCAATGCCTTGGCCGAATACAACCGGGTTGCGGATCAAACAATCGTCACCCGTACGGAGAAGGGCTTGGCTGATGCAGCACTGGTGATGAATACGGCAAAAGAGAAAAATGAAATAGCGGAAAAGCTGATGGTTGACACGGTTGCATTTCTTACGGAAAGAATGGACCTGAGGACAGAACAAAACAAAAATTTGGCTGATAGTATTGAACGGATCATTATTATTTTAGATGTAATTATCCTCGTGTGTGCAATAGCAGGTTCAACCTGGCTGATGCGGCGCATATCCCGCCCGTTGGCCGATGTTGTTACAGCAGCTCATGATATTGCCGATGGAGATTTGCAGATTAAGCAGATCCGGTATGCGGGTGATGATGAAATTGGCGATTTACTGAAAGCATTCTCTCACATGGCCAAAAATCTGCAGGAGATTGTCACCCATGTTTCAAGGTCTGCTGAGCAGGTTGCGGCAGCTAGTGAACAATTGACGGCAAGTGCCGATCAGTCAGCTCTCGCAGCCGGACAAGTGGCGGAAACTATAACCTCTGTTGCGGCAGGCGCTTATACGCAAGGAACAACAGTTGAGCATACTGCCGACATTGTGCAGGAAATGGCAAGAGCGATTGGACATATTGCAGAGAATTCGAGTACCGTTTCTGCCCGGTCGGCAGAAACAAGCAAAGCGGCAACGATTGGCAGCCAGGCGATGCAGCAGGCTACTGATCAAATGCAGGCGATTAATCGCTCAGTCAGCCAGTCGGCTGAAGTAGTGGGGAAATTGGGCGAGAGCTCGAAGCAGATTGGGGAAATTGTAGATGTAATCAGCGGCATTGCCGGACAAACGAATTTACTGGCCCTCAATGCAGCTATTGAGGCTGCCAGGGCGGGTGAGCAGGGACGCGGCTTTGCGGTTGTTGCTGATGAAGTGCGGAAATTGGCGGAACAATCTCATGAAGCGGCACAAAAAATTGCACACATTGTGCGGGAGATACAAGCGGAAACAACTAGTGTTGTTACTGTAATGCAGCAAGGAACGGTTGATGTAGCCCGTGGCAGTGAGGTCATTATTTCAACAGGTGAACGTTTTACAGCTATTGTGAGTCTGGTTGAAAACCTTAACTCTGAAATACAGGAAATTACGGCAGCTTCTGAGCAATTGTCAGCATCAAGCGAAGAAGTGGTGAAGTCGGTAGAATCGGTAAAACAACTGGCCGGCGAGACGGCGGCCAATACGCAGACTATTTCCGCCGCAGCCGAAGAACAATCGGCATCCATGGAGGAGATTGCAGCCTCCAGTCAGGCTTTGTCCAGATTGGCTGATGAATTGCAGATGGTTGTTCGCAAATTTAAAATATAATAGGAATAGTAAAGATAAAATGAGGTGCCGCAAAATGCTTTTTGTAAAGCAAAATGTGGCACCTTTTTTCTGGGAAAACGCTGCTGAGAGAACGTTCGGTATCCAGATTATTCCTTTGGGATTTATCTGACTGCCAGCAAAGGAAGAATGGATAGTTTGTCGAACTAAAACAAATACGTAAATGATAATTTGATATGTACTTGTGAGGCTTGATATGAAAAAGCTAGATAAGCGGTATTACCGGAAACCGCTATTGAAACGTGCTTCTTGTAAAACCAGTGCTGCCATATTGTATCAGTCAGCTCTTGGTCTGCTTAATCGTTTAGAGATGAATGTTTTATTAGAACTGATTGTTAAAAGAGCGGCCAATTTGCTTGACACTCCTAACGGATATTACAATTCTGTAGATCTTGACCGGCAGTTGATGGTCAGAAAAGCCGGTATAGGGATTTATCAAGATGATATAAACCGGACAATGGGCATTCAACAAGGCCTTATCAAACAAACTCTGCAGACCGGCAAGGCTGCAATTATCGATGATTACAGCGCTTGGGAAGAACGGCTGCATGATCCTTTCTTTGATAAGATCCGCGCGGAAATGCAGATCCCCATCATCATTGATTCGGTTATTGTCGGTGTTTTGGGCCTGTCCTTTACTGAGGCGGGGCGCCGGTTTGCCGGTTGTGATATTGCTCTTTTTGAGCAGTTCTCCACAATCGCTGCTATAGCTATTGATAATGCAATGCTATACGCTATGGCAAAGCAGGAATTTGAAGAACGCGAAAAAACACAGGCGCATTTGCTGGATATTACTGAAAATATGCATGATATTATCAGCAAGGTCAATCAGGAAGGAATCGTCGAATATATTACCAGCTCCTGTGAAAAAGCTACAGGGCATGCTGCAGGCGCGCTATGCGGAACGTATTTTTGGGACTATGTTCATCCTGATGACCGGGAAACCATCCGGGAAACCTTCTTTTCCTTTTTAACTAGTGGTGAGCCAGGTGTTTATTGCCATAGAATCCTATCAGCCTCGGGCCGGGAAATTTGGCTGGAAAGTGTTGGTGAGCGGATCTTTGAGAATGGCAAGGTCATGGGAGCGGTGTTTGCATCGCGGGACGTAACCGACCGTATGCAGGTGCAGGCTAATTATCAGGCAATATTCGGACTGGTCAATGATGGTATTGTTTTGTACGACCTCGAAACACTCCATGTTCTGGAAGCTAATAATAAGGTCTGTGAGTTTTTGGGGCTTTCTAAAGATGAGGTATTGAAAATGAATGCCGAGTCGTTAGGCAGCGGTGAATTTCCTTACGATTCTTCGCAAATACAAACCTGGTTTCAGAAGGCTATTGCCGGAGAACGTCCTTTATTTGAGTGGAAAATTAAAAATGGCCAGGGACGGCACGTAGATGTTGAAGTCAATCTTAAACAAGTAAACATCACTAATAAAAGCTACATAATGGCAGTCGTACGGGATATTTCCGACAGGCGGGCAGCAACGGAAAAAATCTATCGGCTTGCTAACTACGATGCACTTACCGGCCTTCCCAATAAGCGGCTTTTTGAAGACCGTCTAAGCATCGCCCTGGCACATGCCAAAAGAAATGGTGAGAAGCTGGCAGTTCTCTACCTCGATCTGGACCGGTTCAAAACAATCAATGATTCTTTGGGACATGATACAGGTGATGAACTGTTGCAAAAGGTAGCCGGCAGGCTGCAAATGTGTGTGCGTGATGATGATACAATTTGTCACCAGGGTGGTGATAAGTTTATTATCCTGCTGACGGATATTCCTAAGGTTTCCGATTTGCCGCAAATCATTGGTAAATTTCACCTGGCTCTGGCCACTCCTTTAATCAGTAAAGAAACAGAGATTCGGCTTACTTCGAGTATTGGAGTCAGCTGCTTTCCTGATAATGGACATTCGCCGGAAATTCTCATCCGCAATTCGGAATTAGCAATGTATTATGCAAAGGATTCGGGCAGAAATAATCATCAGTTTTTTACGGAATCTTTAAACGAAGGGATAGCCGAGCGTTTATCAATTGAAAGCAGTCTGCGGCTGGCATTAGAGCGCAATGAATTTCTGCTGTATTATCAGCCGCAAATTGATATACGTACGAATGAATTCATTGGAGTTGAGGCGCTGATTCGCTGGAATCATCCACAAAAAGGAATGATATCTCCTGCGAAATTTATCCCGGTTGCCGAAGAAACAGGGATGATTATTCCCATAGGCGAATGGGTAATTCACGAAGTGTGCCGTCAGCATAATATCTGGCTGGACATAGGCTTGCCCGCTATTCAGATTGCCCTCAATCTATCCGCTATTCAGTTCCGGCAGAAGCAATTTCCGACAGTAATAGCGGACATCATCA
Organism: Anaerospora hongkongensis; assembly: GCF_004339805.1. Classification (GTDB taxonomy): domain Bacteria; phylum Bacillota; class Negativicutes; order Sporomusales; family DSM-15969; genus Anaerospora; species Anaerospora hongkongensis. The sequence goes on from NZ_SLUI01000004.1 coordinate 145,351, forward strand.
AAAAATATAATGTTAATCCTTCCTATCTCGAAATAGAACTAACCGAAGGGATTGTAATGGGTGATGATGACGGCGCTATCGAAGAAATGCATGCCTTGAAAAAACTGGGGCTGAACCTGTCAATTGATGACTTTGGAACCGGATACTCCAGTTTGCGCTATCTCTGTCAGTTCCCGATTGATAAGCTGAAAATTGATCAGTCGTTTGTCCGGGAAATGAATGCTGATTCAACTCAACTGGCTATTATCAAGACAATTATTACTTTGGCCAGGCAGCTCCGCCTGCGTGTTCTGGCGGAAGGTGTTGAGAGCAAAGAAGAATTAGAACAGCTGAAAAAGTGTGGCTGTGAAGAAGTTCAGGGATATTATTTTTCCCCGCCACTGCCAGCTGGACAGTTTGTTGAATGGTTTGAAAAATGGAAGCTGCAAAATATATGAAGAAGGGGACGGTGGCTGTGATCAGGTAGAAGCTGCTGTCTCCTTCTTTCCAGTAGACAGCTTTGGGGTATATCAGGCTCTATGCTATAATAACGGTAATACCCTTCACAGAAATGCAGGTGAATGAACGGGTGAGAACCGGACTAATTTTCAGTATGCTTGTTTTGCTTTGCCTGATTTTGGCCAGCTGTCAGAAGCAAGCCAGTCAGACGGTATATATTGATTTTACCGACAAAGAGATACAGTTGGAACCCCTTCAGGCTAATGAAAGTATGCGTAAGCCCATTCGCATAGCATTGGCTTCGGTAATTTCGGCAAAGGACACTATCGGTTATTACCGCAAGATAGCCGATTATGTTGCTTCTCAGCTGGATGTTCCGGTGATTCTGGTTCAGCGTAATACCTATGAAGAGGTTAATCAGCTGATGGCTAATGGGGCAGTTGATATTGCATTTTCTTCAACTGGAGCCTATGGTGCCTATCGCGGGCTGACCGATGTAGAGATTCTGGCTATGCAGCAGTACCAAGGAAACTCGCTGTATAATACGTATGTAATTGTCAATAAGGGCAGTAATATTGAGAGTATGGAGGATCTTCGCGGCAAAAGCTTCGCTTTTACCGATCCCTTAAGTTTCTCCGGACATTTATCGGTCATACAGTATCTAAAAAATCACAAGGAATTACCTGAACGGTATTTCAATCGCTTTTTTTATACGTATAATCATGATAAATCGATTTGGGCAGTTGCCAATAATCTCGCAGACGGCGCGAGTATAGATAGTATGATTTATGACTATGCCCAGGAAAAAACGCCTGATTTGGTCAGGCAGATTCGCATTATTGCTACAATCGGGTCAGCACCGACAGGACCGATTATTATGAGGAAGAACTTAAGCTCTGAAATGAAAGCACAGCTGCGGGGGATTTTTCTAAATATGGAGAACTCACCTGAGGCCCAAAAAGGCATGCAGGGGCTGCTTATTGACCGCTTCGTCGTGCCCCAGCCGAATTTATATGAACCGCTGCGTAATCTGTATAACCGGGTGGACGAACTATGATTAGGCGGTTGTCACATTTAGGAATCTACTCTCAGGTCAACGGCGTAATTGTAGGTCTGCTGCTGCTATTGGGGATGCTGATTTGGCTGCTGGTTCAGTATGCTATGGTTGAGTTTTTAGGGCATCAGATGGAAAAACGAGGCGTAGATATTGGAAAATATATAGCTATATTAAGTGCAAATGACATCGTACTTGATAATCATTATGCCCTCTATGAAAGAATCAGCAATACCCGCAATAATACGGAAGATGTTCGGTACATCCTTATTACGGATTCTCTGGGCAATATCGTGGTTCATACTTTTTCCGATGGACTGCCGAAGAAACTGACGGTGCTTGCGGCGGAGGTTCTTGCTCCCGGTGAGCCTTACCGCATTAACCGGTACGACAGCAATGAAGGCGCTATTCATGAAGCTGCCGTACCAATTGAAAATGGCGATATTGGCTATGTGCGCGTCGGCATGTCCGATAAGCACATGCAGCAATTCCTTACCCGTAAAAATACCGAAATTTTTACAGGCATCCTCCTGATGGCTCTGGCTGCAGCAATTGCAGCTACAGGGCTTACGACGGTCATTATCAGACCGATACGCAGGCTGGCTGCGGCGGTAGCGCAAATTCGCCAGGGGAATTTGCCTGAACATATTGCAGTCAAAGGAAATGATGAAGTCGGCTTACTGACTAGTGCCTTTAATGAGATGGTTGATGACCTTAAGCAAAAGCAGCGAGAAAACGATCATTTGCTGGAAGAATTACGCTTAAAAGAGGCAATCCGGGCGGAACTGATTAGTAAATTATTTACGATTCAGGAAGAAGAGCGAAAACGGATCGCCCGGGAATTGCATGATGAAGCGGGACAATCGCTGACATCGCTCCTTGCCTATTTGAAAGTGCTAGCCTCACGGTCCACTGATCAGAAACAACAGCAAATAGTGGAGACCGTGCGGGATCTGGCGGTCGGTTTACTGGCTGAAATGAAAAATATGGCGCTTGAACTCAGGCCGCCGGTGTTAGATGATCATGGTATTGTCGCCGCTATGGAGCGCCACTGCCGCAATTTTTCCTCGCAGTACAAGATTCCGGTTTGTTTCTCAACCGATATTGATAAGCTGATTGTGACGAACGATGTGTCGCTGGCGTTATATCGCATCTTACAGGAAAGTTTAACGAATATAGCAAAACATGCAAAGGCTCGTTCGGTATCTGTGAAGGTAATGGAGGAGTTAAATACAGTTGCCCTAATGGTTACTGATGATGGAATTGGCATTGCATCGCACCTATTAGCGGTCAGTTATGAAAACAAAAAGCTAGGTCTGTACGGAATGCGGGAGCGAGCGGAACTATTGGGAGGAACGTTTGCTATTCAGCCGGGCCAGGCAGGCGGTACTGTTATCACAGTTCAATTGCCCAAGTAATGGAGTGAAATTTATGGCAAAATATCGTATTATTCTTGTCGACGACCATCCGGCGCTTCGGGCGGGAGTCAAATTTTTGCTGGAAAGCGATGCTTCCTGTGAGGTAGTCGGGGAAGCAACGGATGGGCGGCAGGCTTTGCAACTGGTTGAGCAAATTGCTGCTGATGTTCTTATTCTCGACTTATCTTTGCCCCATATGTCTGGCATAGAATGCATCAGAGAACTTAAAAGCCGAAATGCAAAGATTAAAATTGTTGTGTTTACTATGCATAGTGATGAGCGTTATGTTAAGGAAGCGATGCAAGCGGGGGCTAATGCTTATGTGGAGAAGCAGGCGGTTGATACGGAGCTGATTACTGCCGTTAAAACTGCTGCAGGAGGGCAAATTTATCTTAACCCGGAAAAATCGCAAATGCTGTTGGCTGCTTTGCTTGCTGCACCGCAAAAGCCGGAAGAAGAAAAAAATCCTTACATTATTTTAAGCGCCCGCGAGCGAGAGGTACTAAAATTAATTGCCCGTGGCTATTCGCTAAGCGAAATCGGTGAGCAGCTTGCGCTTAGCGTCAAAACGGTAGAGACCTATAAATCACGGCTAATGCAAAAATTGGAGTTTGTCAAAAAGAGCGAACTTATCGAGTATGCAGTTAAATATGGCTTGCTGCCAATTGTGAACACGTAGGAAAAATCCCTACGTGTTTTTATTATTTTCTGCGGCCTTTTCTTACAGCTTGATGGTGTATTTCCCTGCTATCGCAGGATAAGTAAACGTGGGATAATTCTGATAAATAAAGGCAGATATTTTGATAATTATCTCATGCCTGTTGTTCACTTGAAAGGAGGCTAGAATTCCGGCATTTCTATTCATATTCTAAGGAGGAATCCAATTGACAACCTTACCTGTGACCCCTAGTACCGCCGTTGTGAAAATGACCAATATCCGCTGGCGGATTATGTTTCTGGTTTTTGTTATTCTTACACTTAATTATTTAGACCGGGTTAATATTTCAATTGCCGCACCGCTTATCCAAAAAGAATTCGGCTTTTCTCCTGTACAGCTGGGAGTCATTTTCAGTGCTTTTACCTGGGGAAATGTTCTGGGCCAGCTGCCTGGCGGCGCGCTCTCCTCGATGTTCGGCGCCAAACGAATGTATGTTATTGCAATTATCTGCTGGTCGGCTCTTCTGGCGGCTACCAGTCTGGCAACAAGCGTAACCGCTTTTGTTATTTTCCGTGTTGTGTTTGGCTTTTTTGAAGGTATGTGCTGGCCGGTAGCCTCAACAGTAGGAGCAACCTGGTTTCCTAAGTCAGAGCGCTCACGGGCCATGTCGCTGCAAGCTAATGGCATGGTGGTTGGTCTGGCGATTGCTCCGCCATTTGTTACGTATTTTATGATGCAGTATGGGTGGAGGGGCGCATTCTTAGTTTCTGCAGGATTATCCCTCGTCTGGCTGATTTTTTGGATGTATACCATGAGTGACCGCCCGGAGCGGCATCCGGATGTTAATGCTGCGGAATTGAAGCATATTGCAGAAGGACAAGTGGTTAGCTCCGAGGAAGCAGGTAATGAGCAGCCACTCTCGTTCATGGAAGCAATTAAAGTAGTAATTAAAAAACCGTCTCTGTATGCAGCCTGTTTATCGAATGGAGCACTTGTATGGACTTTATATACTTATACCAGCTGGCTGCCGCTCTACTTACAACATGAACGGGGCTTCACAATTACCAAAACAGGTTTTGTCGCCATGCTGCCCTTTTTGTTTTCGATGATTACCATTCCTTGTGGCGGAATCGTATCAGATTGGCTGTATAAGAAGACAGGCAATCTGAAACTGGCTAAAAATCTGCCAATTATGTCCGGATTGTTTGCCGGCGGCATTATGATGATACCGGCGGCGTTAGCCGAAGATCCAATGACAGGCGTCTTCCTCTTATCAATCGGATATTCTCTGATCATGTTTATCCTTGGTCCCCAATGGGCGATTCCGCCTGATGTGGGCGGTAAAAAAGCTGCAGGCTACGCTTGTGCGCTTGTACAAATTATCAGTCACATTCCCGGCATCATTGCGCCTATTTTTATGGGGTATATTGTCCAGGCAACAGGACATTATACAGCCGGTGTTGTTACAGCCGGTGTTGTTGCTATGCTTGGGGCCCTTGTGTTCCCCCTTCTGTATCGTGGTGAAAAGGATCATTACCGTGAACCGCAAAAGGTGTGCAGTCTAAAACTATAAGCATAAAATAAGGAGAGAATGCACACCGGAGTACTCCTTGCTCCCCGTGCTGTATATGCAGGAAACTTGGTGTTCAATCAGGTGAGGAGGGATTATATGGTTCTTATGGAGGCAAATACGGCTCCTAAGTCGACAAAAGATGTAACAAGGCTGCTTTTCGAGGCTGCCGTAGCATCGGCAGTATTGACCTCGCTCGCCTGGCTCAACAACTGTTTACGATAAGTTACTGAGCCTGTCGCGGCAAAGACTGCTAAGCCGTCAGGCAGGTACAGGCGGGGGATCGATATGATGATAGATGATGTGACTATGCTGACTAGGCTTGTGCTAGCAGTCGTTCTAGGCGGTATTATCGGCTTCGAGCGGCAGCACAGGGGGAAAACCGCAGGATTGAGAACCCATATCCTGGTGTGCTTGGGTTCTTGCCTGACGGCAGTGCTTTCGGTAAATATGTATGCTGCCGTACAAGGCTTAACCAATGCTGATCCAGCCAGACTTGGCGCGCAGGTGATCAGCGGCATCGGCTTTTTAGGGGCAGGCGCGATTATGAAGGAAGGGCCTACGGTTAAAGGACTGACTACGGCTGCCAGTCTATGGGTCGTAGCTACTGTCGGCCTGGCAACTGGGGTAGGCGCGCTGACCAGTGCGGTTGCTACGACTGTATTAATTGCAATTGTCCTGGAAGTTTTTCCGATCATTGATCGGCGAAATTCCTGTCGTGTACCTTCTTTGGTGCAGTTGTCAATCAGATCGCAGGATTTTCCCGGTCAAATTGGCCGTGTCGGCTCCTGCCTCCGGGCTCTGGGGGTCGATATACTGCAGATCCAAATTGAGGAGTGCGAAAAGGGGATCATCCTGATTCCGCTGACGATTCAATTGCCGGAAACACAGAAGCTGGAGCAGATTATGGCGGCATTGACAAAAATTGAAGGTGTACTTGGGATTATGTAAAAAAAGAGGCGGTTAACCGTCTCTTTTTTATATTATTAGATGATAATTATTATTTTGAAATAATATTGGAATTTCAATGAAAATATGATAGTATGTAGTAAATAATAACAATTATCGGAGGTGTGGGCTATGTTAGCCAATCCGAAGAATAATGAAAAAATAATAGTAGGAGTAGTAAGCCTGTTTATGGCTTTTATATTAGGCAGCTATGCGCAGTTTGTTTTGCAAATTGGCTTCTCGTACCCAGCGATGATTTGGGAAGAGCTTGCCAGTGGGATCTTAGGGTCCGTGCTCGTGGGAATTTTTGTGTTTTTTCGCAATAGAAGGCGTGATTGAGCATAAAATTACCTGTAAACGCTAATACTACCTGTGCGAAAGGGGCGAGATAGATAGTGAAGAATGGACTGGAATTAAAATCGTATACGCTCCTGCCTGAGGAAATTGAAGCGATGTTGCTGGCTGATTTTGGTGATAAGCTTCAACCGGTGGACAGTGGAAAGCTAGCAAAGCACCGGCAGCAGCAAGCAAATCTTGCTGCAAGCAAACTGCGGTTTCACAAACCTAAGCGCACAGAAGAAGTGGAAGTACCTGAAGCCTCTGAAGTTATGGAAACAATGGAGGATGTGCAGCAGGAAGGGCCGGAAGTTCCATGAAGGAGGGCATACCGTCAGGTAGCCCTTCTTTTTCGTTTCACGGTAGTCATTTATCAATACTATACTTTGTGATAAACTAATGCTATTCAAAAATAAATAAAAAATACTACATAATGAGGTGAAGGTAATGGCAGTATCTGACGGCGGAGCAATGGTGGTTTTTAGTGGTGGCCAAGACAGCACTACCTGTCTTTTCTGGGCATTGGAACGATTTAAGCATGTAGAAGCGGTTACGTTTAATTATAACCAGCGCCACAGTCTGGAAATTGATTGTGCCCGGACTATAGCAAGTGATCTAAATATAGCGCACACGATACTGGATATGTCGCTGTTAAATCAATTAACTGCCAATGCACTAACCCGGCCGGCAATGGCAATTACGCCGGGAGAGCAGGGCAACTTACCATCTACTTTCGTAGACGGCAGAAATTTGTTGTTTATGTCGTTTGCCGCAATCTTAGCGAAGCAAAAAGGCCTGCACCATATCGTTACCGGTGTATGTGAAACTGATTTCAGCGGATATCCTGACTGCAGAGACGTATTTATTAAGTCGTTGAATGTTACGATTGACTTGGCCATGGAATATCCATTTGTTATTCATACTCCGTTAATGTGGCTTAATAAAGCACAGACCTGGGAGTTAGCTGATCAAATGGGACGGCTGGATTATATCCGGACAAAGACGTTAACCTGCTATGATGGGGTTATGGGAGAAGGCTGCGGCCAGTGTCCAGCCTGTAAGCTGCGCAATAACGGTTTAGCTCAGTATCAGCAGGAGAAGCAATAAGGAAGGCATAAGCTCGAGGCCAATCTTGCTAAAGGACTCGAGCTTATGCCTTTTATATGGTTAGAATAACTCTGAGTGCTTACCTTCTGCCGACTGGTTTTTGGCGGTGTTTTTGGCAACGGCAGACTGAGGCGAGAGGGCTGTGGTGACACCGGAACTCTCCAATTCAGCTGTTATACCATCCTCGGTACCGGCTACGAAAACCTGCTCATCATAGTTACTCATGCCCTATTCCTCCTGTCCGGCGGCGTGATGATTAATATATTCAAGTGCGGAATGCAATCCGTCAGAGTCGCTGGCAACGGAATCTTTCATCTGCGCTGGCTCCGGGTTATTAGCACTGTAGCCGACTTCCTGATTGGCCTTGAGCGCTTCACTATTGATTTGGGGCTTCTCAGGATGCGTACCTTTTTGCATAAAATCCACCTCCTTGCGATAGTTTTTCCGATTGGCTATTTGGCAATACAAAAAGTCTAGTGGCAATTAAAGGAGTTTTTTAGAAAAAATGTATAAAGAAAGTTGACTTTTACGGGAATTTTTTCTAAACTAATAGTAATATTCCTAATTAGTTATATTCGCAAGGAGGATTTCATGTTCCGTAAAATAGTGCTGTTAATTACTCTGTTATTCATTAGTCTGCTGCTAACCGCTGGGTGCGGTGGTAAAGGCAAGCCTGCTCCCACTTCGACTGCCGGTGATAAAATAAAGGTTGTAGCAACCATTTATCCTGTGTATGAATTTGCTAAGCAAGTGGGCGGTGATAAAATTGATCTGGTGATGCTTATTCCGCCTGGTGCTGAACCCCATGAATGGGAGCCCACGGCCAAAGATCTGATTACCATAAAAAGCGCAAAAGTCTTTTTGTACAATGGTGCAGGATTTGAGCCTGTCGATAAATTGCTGCACAAGGAAGTTTTAGGTAATGCGGCTGCTATTGAAGTTTCCAAAGGAATTCCGCTTATTAGCGGTATTGAGGATAACGATGAGGATGATGAGCATGAGGGGCATGACCACGATAAGCAACACGCCGGCCATCAGCATGTGGTTGATCCTCATGTGTGGCTTGACCCTGAATATGCTAAAGTGGAAGTGAACAATATTGCTCAGGCACTCAGTCAGGTTGATCCTGCAAACAGCGAATATTACCGCGTGAATGCTGAAAAGTATAATGCAGAGCTGACTAAGCTGCATGGAGAGTTTCAAAGTGGTCTTGCCGGCGCAGTAAGAAAGGAAATTGTTACAACTCATGCTGCTTTTCAATATTTAGCAAAAAGGTATAAACTCCAGCAGACCCCCATTATGGGATTGTCTCCCGATGCTGAGCCTACGCCGGATAAGATGGCTTCGATTGTGAGATTTTGCCGGGAAAAGCAAGTTACGACTATTTTCTTTGAAACCTTAGTTAGTCCCAAACTGGCAGAAACGATTGCTAAGGAAACCGGAGCTAAGCTTTTGGTACTAAATCCAATAGACGGTCTTACGGAAGATGATTTAAAACAAGGGAAAAATTATTTATCTATGATGCGGCAGAATCTGGCGAATTTAAAACAGGCAGTAAACTAGTAACTAAAGCGCAACGTTATGTTGCGCTTTTCTTATCTTAGCAGAAAGTATAGTGTTTACTTAGAGAGAAAAGAGCAGCAAATAATTTGTAAAAAAAATACAAAAATTCCTGTATTAGTAATAGGAGAATGCATTGACGTGTAGAATGTAATAAAAGTTAAAATATTCCATATATTCGACAAAAAGCATGATAGCAAAGAATACTGGAGGTAAGCTGTGCAGGAAATAGCGATTGGGGCGTTACGGCCAGGCATGCGGCTGGCGCAGCAAATACATAGCCCTGACGATAAAATGAGCTTGGGGCAGGGGACGGTATTAACGGAATTATGGATTCGGAAATTGAAAGAATGGGGGCGAAACAGCGTTCGGATTGCCTGCGCCCTCCCACAAACGGACCAAGGATTTGGAGAGCTGGATGCTCTGCTTCACCAGGTATTTGAATTTGCCGGTTCTGAGCAGGGGAGTTCGCATATAAAAAGCAGCCATTCGCAATATGATGAATTTCAAGAAGTCTGCCAATCGGTTGAAAATCAGCTCAGGCGTATCTATTTCCTGGCCCGCTGTGGACGACCGATTCCACTATCGGAGCTGGAGCAGCTGGCAAAGCAGAGGCTCTATCCGCTGCTGGATAAAAAAGAGACGTTTTTGTATATTCATGCTGCCGGCCGTGCAGATGCCTATCTATATCGCCATGCAATCGATGTAGCGCTGCTGGCGGGCTTGTTAGGGCGCTGGCTGGGGTATGCGCAAACTGAGGTGCGCAGCCTGGTTTATGCCGGTTTACTCCTTGATATAGGTAAAGCAAAAGTGGCTTTTGAAATTATTGCGAAATCAGGTCCGCTGACACTGGAGGAAATGGAACTGTCCAAAAACCATGTGCGGTATAGCTTGCAATTGCTGGTGGACAATAGGTACGTTGAAAAGCCGGTACTTGATGGTATTTTACAGCATCATGAGCGCATTGATGGCTTGGGATATCCCTTAGGATTGGATGAAAAAACGATTTCTCCCTTTGCCAGGCTGCTGGCAGTTGCTGATGTTTATGATGCATTGATCAGTGATCGTTACTACAAACAGGGTATTTCCCCGTTTGCTGCCCTGTATACAATGTTGTATGAAATGAGCGGACATTTTGATTCTCATGTGTTTGGCACATTTATTGACCGCATGCGGCAGTCTCTTACCGGTGCTAAGGTTTTATTGTCTAACGGTGCCTCTGGGAAAATATCTTTTTTTGAGTGTTTTCCTAATTTACAGCCTGTTGTTGGGCTGGAAGATGGAACAACACTGGATTTGTCAAGTCGGGCCGATATATCCATTGCTAGAATTATAGTAACTTAGCATGGAATAAGTACTATTTTCTTCATTTTCCTATTGCACTTTCCCCTAGTTATGATACAATCGTAACGTGCCTTTTCGGGGCAACTTTAGTTAAGGCGGGTGAAGGGCTTGCAAAACCACTTCAAATTATCCGAAGCAGCAGTTCAATTTTTAGCTCAAAAATATGGAACTCCTTTGCTTGTTCTGTCAACAGAGCAAGTACGCCAAAATTACCAGTTTCTCACCGAACACCTGCCCGGCGTAAATGTCTATTATGCCGTGAAGGCCAATCCTGACGAGCGCCTGATTGATGAGCTGGTGCAATTAGGAAGTTTCTTTGACGTTGCCTCCGACGGTGAAATGTTGGCTTTAGCTGCTAAAGGAATTGCTGGCGACCGAATGGTGTACGCCAATCCGATAAAAACAGCCAATGGACTACAAGTAGCTAATAAGGTCGGAGTTCATAAATTTACCTACGACAGTGAGAGCGAAATTTATAAAATGGCTAAAGCGGTTCCCGGCGGCTCGGTACTCCTGAGAGTAAGGGTGGACAATCCTAAAGCGCATGTGGACTTGAATAAAAAATTCGGCTGCTCTACTGATGAGGCATTGCGGCTGCTGTTCTTAGCACGTGAACAAGGTTTGGATGTCGCGGGGTTATGTTTTCATGTCGGCAGTCAGTCTAAAAGTGCAACACCCTATCTGGAAGCAATAGCAGGCTGCCGCATGTTATTTGATCAAGCTGCTCAAGCAGGACTTGATTTAAGAATTCTCGATATCGGCGGTGGCTTCCCGATTCCAGAGATTGATGATGATTTTGATTGTGAAGCTATGCTGCGTGAAATCAGTACCGCGCTGCAAGAGTATTTCCCCAATACGGAAATTTGGTGCGAACCGGGTCGTTTTATTTGTGGTACAACAGTAAATCTTATAACCCGGGTTATCGGTACACAGCAGCGCAACAGCCAACAGTGGTATTTCCTGGATGAAGGATTGTACGGAACATTTTCAGGGGTTATTTTTGATCATTGGGACTTTGAATTAGAATCCTTTAAGTCAGGCAAAAAAATCCCGGCGACATTTGCCGGTCCCAGCTGTGATTCGCTGGATATTATGTTCCGCGATAAAATGACTCCTCCGCTTAATGTGGATGACCTTATCCTGGTGCCGATCTGTGGAGCCTATACCTCTGCTTCGGCAACGGTATTTAACGGTTTTGCAAAAGCACCGCGGGTTGTGTGGGAAGATGTAGCAGCTGAATTGGACGAGACGGCAGCAACGGTATTGCCTGATGCTGTTTAAGCAATCTTGAAAAGGTGCGTGAAAACGCACCTTTTTTTCCTGCAAAAAAAGGAGATACTATTTTTGGCGCGAATGTAAATATTTAAATTATTTCCTGCATAGCTACATAAATATGAAAATAATTTTCCGCACTCGACAAGGAGGATACAATATGCAATTGTCTGATATTGGTTTGATTGGGCTAGCCGTAATGGGCGAGAATCTTGTTCTTAATATGGCTGGCAAGGGATTTTCTGTGGCGGTTTATAATCGTACGGTAAGTAAAGTGGATGAATTTGTTACGACTAAAGGGAAGGGGCTGCCTATTGCCGGAGCTCATTCCCCGCAGCAGCTGGTCAGTATGCTGACTGCTCCCCGTAAAATTGTGCTGATGGTCAAGGCTGGTAAAGCAGTCGATGATATGATTGCCGAACTGCTTCCTTATCTGGAGCAAGGTGATATTTTAATCGATGGCGGTAATTCCTTTTTTGAAGATACCCGCCGGCGCAATCAAGAGTTAACCGCAAAGGGAATCCGCTTTATCGGTATGGGGGTTTCCGGCGGTGAAGAAGGCGCATTGAAAGGACCGAGTCTGATGCCGGGCAGCGACCGGTCTGCTTATGAAGAAACGGCCCCTATTTTTACCCGGATTGCTGCGCAGGTAGCCGATGGGCCTTGTTGTGCTTACGTTGGTCCTGACGGAGCCGGGCATTACGTAAAAATGGTTCATAATGGCATTGAATATGGTGATATGCAGCTTATCAGCGAAGCATATTATATTATGAAAACAGCCTTGCAGCTTACTGCGGATGAATTGCATGAGGTGTTTAGTGATTGGAATAAAGGGGAACTCGATTCCTACTTAATTGAAATTACCCGTGATATATTTACGCAGATTGATGAAGTGACAGGTCAGCCGCTTGTTGAGCTGATTCTCGATAAAGCCGGTCAAAAAGGAACCGGGAAATGGACTTCGCAAAGCGCCTTGGATTTAGGTGTTGCCACGCCAACTATTACGGAAGCGGTATTTGCCCGCTGCATGTCTGCTTACAAAGCAGAACGTGTTGCGGCCTCCACTATATTGGCGGGACCTGACGCAACGTTTTCCGGTGACAGGCGGGCATTTATCGAGGCAATCCGCGATGCATTGTATGCCTCGAAGATTTGCTCCTATGCTCAAGGCTTTGCCCTCTTAAAGGCTGCCAGCGAAGAGTACGGCTGGAATTTGAACTATGGTGATATGGCGCTGCTATGGCGCGGCGGTTGTATCATTAGGGCCCGTTTCCTGGATCGCATAAAAGAAGCTTTTACTGCCAATAAAGATTTGCCAAACTTAATGATTGACCCCTACTTCAGTGCCACTTTAGCCGGTGTGCAAAATAACTGGCGCCTGGTAGTTAAGACCTGCAAGGAACTCGGAATTCCTACCCCGGCCTTCAGCGCGTCCTTAGATTATTATGACAGCTATCGGCGGGCTGTTTTACCGGCTAACCTGATACAGGCTCAGCGTGACTATTTTGGTGCTCATACCTATGAGCGCATCGATCAACCAGGAACTTTTCACACAGAATGGGGTAAATAATTTCTACAACCGTTTTGGCGGCAGTCGTACAGACTGCCGTTTTTTTATTCTCCATCAAGGTTCTATAGGAATTCTTACCGGATATAGCGAATAGGTCTACAGCAGGCAAGCTTAAGAATTGAGGGGTCATGATGAGAAAACAATATCGTTCTTTAGCTGGGCAGGCAGGGCTGCCTCCGGGAACTTTACTGCATGTTGGGAGCAAACGTTCAGAACGAACTGTAGTTTCACTGCTGCGTTATAATGAGCAAGAGGTAATAGAGCAAGACCATGTTTCGCTTGAGGCGCTGCCTGCCGCAAACCAAGATGATGTTACCTGGCTTCATGTAACCGGACTCAGCCACATCGAAGTTATTGAGCGTATCGGCCAATTGTTTGCCATTCATCCGCTGACTTTGGAGGATATTCTAAATACAAATCAGCGGCCTAAGCTGGAAGACTATGGTGATTATGTTTATATAACGCTTAAAATGATGGTATATGAGCAGGGGCAGCAGGGTATTGCCGCCGAGAACATGAATATCGTGGTAGGTAATGGGTTTGTCGTATCCTTTCAGGAGACCAGTCAGCCGATATTCAAACCAGTACAGGAAAGAATCAAAAGCGGCAAAAGTCGATTTCGAAAGTATGGTGCCGACTATCTTGCTTATGCTTTAGTCGATATGATTATTGACCATTATTTTATTCTGCTGGAACAGCTGGGAGAGCGGGTAGAAGGACTGGAGGAGGAGCTGGTAACAAAGCCTGATGCCAAACTGCTGCCTGCCATTCACAACCTCAAAATGGAATTACTTTATCTGAGGCGTTCCGTATGGCCTCTCCGAGAAGTAATTGCCCAGTTGGAGCGAGGCGATTCAGTGCTGTTTAAGGACCATACCCTGTTGTATATACGGGATATTTATGATCATACCGTTCAGGTCATTGAGACTGTGGAGACCTATCGCGATATGACTTCAAGCATGCTGGAAATCTACTTATCAAGCATCAGCAACAAGATGAATGAAGTAATTAAAATGCTAACGGTAATTTCCACTATATTTATGCCGCTCACATTTTTGGCCGGGCTCTATGGCATGAATTTTAAATATATGCCTGAGTTGGAATGGCGTTATGGGTATCCGGCAGTTTTACTTCTCATGACGGTAATTGGCGTTATCATGTACCGGTATTTTAATGGTAAGAAGTGGATCTAAGTGCAGGTAAACGGCGCAAAACAGCGAATGAGATTACAACCTATTTATTGGCATTGATTTGCAAGCAAGGAGCAGCGTAGTGAATAAAACATTTGATACAAAGGCACTTGATCAGATAATTAAACAAACCATCGCTGCCGTAGAGCGGGGCAAATCGCAGATATTTGAGATATATGAAGCCGCCCGGGGCGAGATGGACAATATCGCCAAAGATGTGTATGCAATAAAACAGCAGGCAGCTGTAATTATATGTAAGGTCGATGAACTGGAGCGTAAAGAACGCCGTTCTCGGCTGCGCTTGATGGAAGTAAGCCGCAACTTCCATATCTATAGTGAGCAGGATGTAAAAACTGCTTATGAAGAAGCCAGCCAACTGCAGGTGGAACTTGCGGTGGCCCGGGAGCAGGAACAAAATATGAGGCGTCAACGCAATGATTTGGAACAGCGTTTAAAAGTACTTAAGGAAACTGTAGCCAAGGCGGAAAGTCTCGCTACTTTAGTCGGGTCAGCTCTTACCGTTATGGGAACACAGATGGAGAATGTACTTGTGCATGTTGAGTCTATGCAGCAGCGGCAGCTATTTGGCGCGAAAATTATTAAAGCACAAGAAGAGGAGCGAAAACGAGTTGCCCGTGAAATTCATGACGGCCCGGCGCAGACAATGGCTAATATTGTGTTTAGGGCAGAAGTTTGTGAAAGGCTGATAGAATCTGATTTGTCCCGTTCTAAGACGGAACTGCGGGATTTACGCGAGCAGGTGCGGTGCTGTATAAAAGAAGTACGTAAAATTATTTTTGACCTCCGGCCAATGACACTGGATGACCTAGGCTTAGTTCCGACTATTCGCCGGACGTTAGACACCTTACGGGATCGCACAGGAATGAATGTTGATTTGCGCGTCATTGGGGAAGAGAAACGCTTGGATTCACATGTGGAAATTAGTTTTTTCCGCATCATACAAGAAGCCTTGACGAATGTAGAGAAACATGCCAGAGCCTCATCAGTGATTGTCCGCATTGAATTTATGGATAAAACTGCCTCAGCTATTATTGAAGATAATGGAATCGGTTTTGATACCGCTGCTAATGTAGGTGGTGAAAGCTTCGGCTTAATGGGAATGTGGGAACGGATGAGCTTGCTAAATGGCGAAATCAATTTAAACTCGAAAAAAGGACAGGGAACGAGACTTGTAGTTAAGGTTCCGCTGTAGTTTAAAGCGATGTCAGCATTGCAGAAATAACCGGCAACAGCCGGTTATTTTTATTTTGTAGACAAAATTTCGTGCATGGCCAGCCTATGGCAGGGAATTAAAAGAAAACGGCGAATTTTGTTGATTTTGTGATGTTTACTGTAGTGAGTCGGTAAGGAGCGGTCCTAATGACGAATAAGGTAAAAAAACGGTATGAATTACAGATCATGCTTTTTCTGGTTTTGGTGAGTGGACTTATTGCACTTACCCTATGTGACATAGGCTCAAAAGAGGACCATCGTTTCTTGGACAACGGCTGGGAATATTCCTGGGGGGACCGTCCGCCGGAAACTGCAGGCAGTGATGGGCAATGGCAGCCGCTGAAGGCATTTACAGAACCGCCCGAACGTAATGGGCAGAATTTTTTATGGCTGCGAATTGTATTGCCGTCAGAGCCGGTAAAAAATCCAATCATCCTGGCTAAATTCGTACAGCAGACTTTTGAAGTGTATTTGGATGGAAAGCTGCAATACAATTATGGAATCTTGCCCGCGCCTGCAGGCGAAAGATTCCGGCCCTGGCTGCCTTTGCATTTTATTGGGCTGCCTGATGAAGCTGCTGGTAAAATGGTGTATTTTCGCATTTCCTCTGATGCTCCCGCCATTGGCATTAAGGGCGTGGTTGAATATGGACCGACGCATGGCCTGTTTCGCTATAAAAATATGCTGGATTTACTAAAAATCAGCTCAGCTGCGCTACTATTTTTTTCCGGAGTGTTTGTTCTTGGCTTATACCTATTTTCCCGGCGGGATACCATCTATTTTACTTTTGCCGGCAATGCCATACTTAGTGCTGGAGTAGTTTTCAGCAGTACCTATAATAGTTTTCTCATCTATCCTAATGCTGACTTCTGGAATTACTTTATTTTTTGCAGTGTGTTAGGGTGGAAAATATTTTGGTTTCAATTTTTCGTCTATATTGTTGAAGAACGGTATAACCGGGCAGTGCAAATAATCTCCTGGACAATATCAGGAGTTTTCTGCCTGTTTATCCTAGCAGCCTTTGTTAATCCGCTTTGGATTGAAACTATTTTATTATTGCATACCGTAATTAGCGTGACTTGCTTTCTGCTTATTCTGTATTTTTGCCGCAATCAAATATTTTATGGGCAAGAGGTTCAGTTTTATGCAATTGGCACAGCTGTCTGGCTTATTACCAATACACTTGATACCCTAAGTATTTTGGGAGTGATATATACACCGGCTTTTATATCCTGGGTGGGACAGTTCGCCGAGGTTGCCGGTTTAGCCAGTGTTTTACTGCTCAGATATGCGGCTATACAGAATCGAATGAATGAGTATTCTCAGGACCTTGAAGAGTTTAATCAGGACTTGGAGAACATCGTCAATGAGCGGACACTTGATTTATCCATTCAGAATGCCTGTCTGGAGCAGCTTTTTGATAATTCGCCGGATGCCATGGTTATGCTGAATTTGAACTACCAAGTTACGAAGGCGAATTCGTCGTTTGAACTGTTATTCGGCTATAGTGAGCAAGAGGTACTTGGCAAAGAATTACGCACTTTACTGCAAATTCCGGGTACTGTCAGCGTGGAAGAGCATATATTTGATACGAGCCGTATGGCACAAGATATACATTTGGAGACAATACGGTTTCACAAAACCGGTAATCCCATTACGGTCGCGTTAACAGCCTATCCTTTTATCACCGAAACGAATCAAGTTGGCGTTTATGCTGTTTACCGGGATATTTCCGACCGGGTTTTATCAGAGCGTATTCTCAGAGATAGCGAAAGACGCTATCGTTTATTGGCGGAAAACATGGAAGAGGGTATTTGGCTGCTAGATTTTGACCGGCATTTGCTTTATATAAGCCCATCATTAAAAAAAATCATGCGATCAAGCCTGGAAGGGTATTTGAAGAAGTTGCGGCAAGAACTGGTTAGTCCTCAGCTCGATGCTGCCATTCATGAAGTCATAAACAGTTATTACAAGGGAGAAGAAATTCAGGTTCCGGTGTTGCTGGAAGAAGAAATTGGTAACTCTGCCCACAATAGTATCTGGGTTGAAACTTCCATCACAATTGCCTATGATGATAAAAAAGAAATCCTGGGTCTCCTGGGAATTACCCGGGACATCACCAGTCGAAAACGAACAGAAAGATTGCTGGCTTATTCGTACGAGCGGCATAGGAGAAGTCAGTTTTTTGCGGATATATCGGAAGGTGTGTTGTCTGCTGAAACTGAAATATATGCGCGGGCACGACAATTGCGTATTAATCTTCCGGCTCAATTTGCCCTGTATTTTTGTCTGGTTGAAGACTTTCAACACCCGGCAAGTATGGAACAAAGGGATGTTCTGCTGGATGAAGTTGCGAATTTTGTTAGTCAGCAATATGCGGCAGAAGCCTGGAGTATGGCCGACGGCATTGGTATATTGTTCAATTTGGAATGTATTGACGGTGGAAAAATGTCGGTGATGCAGCATGCAGCGGATTGTTTACAATTGCTGCAAGCCGAATTTGCGGGTAAGCTGTTTAGGATCGGTGTTGCTGATTATGCCGATTCGGTGCAGACGTTTTCCCGTCGGCTGCAGCATGCCCGTACTGCAGCCAGAATCGGCAGGCAGAGAAGTGCCGGCAGTATCGTTCAACATTATGAAGAATGCGGAATTTATGAGATATTTGATTATTTTTCCGGTTTGGAAGAGGCGGAAACATTCGTAGCCAGGACACTTCAACCGCTCATGGCATATGATCAGGCTAATCATACCGAGTTGGTAGATACGCTGGAGAAACTCTTATCGGGTAACAATTTGAAAGATCTTGCAGAAAGTTTATTTGTTCATTACAAAACCCTTGCATCCCGAAAGCAGCGAATTGAAAAAGTGCTGCAAGTTTCGCTGGATTCAGCGGAAGACAGGATGAGACTGGGGGCAGCACTGCAAATTAGAAAAATGCTGATGGCGAGAAAAGGCGCCCAGTAAGAACGCAAAGCAAAAAGGATTTGGCATAAGCCAGATCCTTTTTTGGCTTTATTGGGAATTTCGCAGTCAAACGGGCAAGCCTTGAAAAGCGGGGCTTTCTGGACTGCCTATATCCCCAAGGATAACGAAACACCCTCTTTAGGGGTGCAGCATTATCCCTAGGGATAATGGTTAAGGATGAAAGATATTGTTATAATTTGTTATTAAAAGTAAGTAAAGCAGCGAACCCATAAGAAAGGAGCGAGGATATATTACTAAAAATAATAATAAAATAAGAACTTTGACAACACCACTCCTTCTGAAGGAATCAGAGGCGTTCTTCTATGAGATACTCTTCAACACACACGATGCACTGATTGTTGTTGATATAAACACCCAACGAGTCGTTTACGTGAATGGAGCATGTGAAAAAATGTACGGCTACATGCAGGATGAACTGTTAGGCATGCCAATTACCCTGTTTTGTGCTGTGAATGAAGATATGTTGACAAATTACTTTTTAAAGGTAGCCAGAACCTATCCCCGCGATTATTATTCAAAAGCCAAGCACATACATAAGAATGGCAATTTATTTGCTGTAAAAATAATTTCTAAGATTATATTAATGAATAACAGGCGTTATGTCCTGGCGCAAGTGAAGGATATTACGCGACATCAAGAAAAGAAAATTCAACTCAAAAAGTTACTATATAGATTAAGCTGCCGGGCTTATCGTGATTATCTTACCGGTACGTATAACCGCCATTACTTGTTTGACGTCTATTTGGGGCGAATAACTAAACTCAACATTGGTTTGTTGCTGCTGGATATTGATGATTTTAAGCAAATCAACGATTGCTATGGACACCAAGCGGGTGATTTGGTGCTAATTGAAGTGGGGTATCTTATTCATAGGCATATCCGGCCAGGGGACAGGGTAATTCGGTTTGGCGGCGATGAGTTTCTGATTATTCTGCCTGATCGGTCTGAGACAGAAGTAACGTTGGCCGCTCAAACAATCCGGAATTGTATTTCTAGCTGGAAGTTTTGTCATGGGGAACAGAAAATGAACTGCTCTGTCAGTATTGGGTCGGCTATTGGCAGGTTAGAGCATGCCGGGCAAATGGATGAAATGATTAAGCAGGCAGACAGTAAATTGTATAGCTGCAAGCGGGCAGGCAAATGTTCACATGAATAGCCGCAAAGTAGTATGTGGATATGTGTGGTGTATTTGATGAAAGTTTTCGTAGTAAGGCGGCCTGTCTTTAACAGGAATGAAAAGGTCGTTGCTTATAAACTACTCTTCCGGGCGGGACCTGCGTCAGCTTATGATGCTGCAGAAGCTGAGGAGGATGTAATTCGCATACTTGCTAAAACTAAGCAAGTATTTATTCAGTTTCCACTAGCTATGCTGAAAATGGAAGATTTTATTACGTACCTGCCTCGGCAGACGGTGATTGTGGAAATAGCAGATGCTGCTGAAAAAGATAGTGGGATTGTGGAGATCTGCCAAAAGCTAAAGCGTCAGGGATATGCGATAGCGCTTACTGCAGGTGAATTTTTCAATAACTTATCAGAACTAAATAATCTAGTTGATGTTGTTAAAGTCAATTTTTTGGAAAATGACTGCGACGAACGGCAATGGATAGCACGGCATATGAAAAATACACAAATTAGGCTTATGGCAGAAAAAGTAGAAACACGACAGGACTTTGCACAGGCGGCTGCTTTAGGCTACATCTATATACAAGGTGGTTTTTTCTGCGAACTTAAAGAGAGCAGTATTTTGGATTTGACGGAGAGGCGGCAGTATTTACGGATCCTGCAAGACATTTATCAGCCCGGTTTTTCTTATAAAAGAATGGAAGAGACCGTCACAGGCAATGATACCTTTTCTTCGCAGCTGCTGAAATATGCTAATCGGGCTCGGTTAGACGTTCATGCCCGTATTCATTCCATTAAACATGCTTTGATTATTCTAGGAAAAAAAGAGGTCGAAAAATGGCTATCCATTCTTATTCTCCAGGAAATGAGCCGCAATATTACTGATGAAATTCTTCTTATCTTACTTACACGAGCAAGATTTGGTGAATTGCTGGTAGAGCAAACGAACTTTCCGCACTATGCCCGGGATGCATTTGTTCTAGGGTTATTTTCTTTATTGGACTGCATATTACAGCTCTCGTGGGATGAGATATTGATAGAATTTCCGTTGCCATTGGACGTCAAAAATGCATTATTGGGAAGGGATAATCAAATTAGCGTATTTTATTATTTGGTGGTGTCTTATGAAAACGGGCGCTGGAACCAATTTTCGTATTATACGGAGAAGGGCCAGGTTAACGAGGCCGCGGTACATGACGTTTACTTGCAAGCTCTGCAATGGGCGGAAGAGTCTTTAACAATGTTACACAGTTGATGAGGAGGAGGACCTATGCAAGGGAGATCCTTGTTAAGCTCAAGGCAGTTTCAGGAAAAACACCGGGATTTAGTAATGACACTACGAAATGTATTCCAAAAGACAAGATATTCCGGACACGTTCCTATGCCGGAGGTAGAGGGCTTAGTTACAGGGGTTGAGGAACTAATCTATACAGTAGGCGTGCTCAATCAAATAAAAAAGATTGTGATTAATAAAGAAGATTATACCTTTCGCCATTCCATTAATGTGGCAATCGTAGCCGGTTTGATGGGGAAATGGCTGGGCTTGGCCGAAGGGATTATTCAACAGCTAGTTCTTGCCGGCATACTGCACGATATTGGAAAAACGCAAGTTCCCTTATCAATCCTAAATAAACCTGGTGAGCTTAGCTTGACTGAAATGAATGATATGAAAAAGCACTCTGTGCTGGGATATCAATTGCTGCAAGAATATAAAGAAGTTCCTCAAATGGTTAAACTTTGGATTCTGCAGCATCATGAAAGGCTGGACGGCAGCGGGTATCCGGATGCCCGAGCTGGCGGCCAGATCAGCTATCATGCTCAAATGATTGCCGTCGCTGATATCTATGATGCAATGACCTCTAACCGCGTGTACCGCAATGCCACCACCCCCTTTAGGGTGATTGAGGAGCTGTGTGCGGAAATGTTTGGTAAACTGGACCCTTACGTTTGTACTACGTTTCTGAATAAACTCTATGAGTCGCTGATTGGCAATTCCGTACGATTAAATAACGGGACTGAGGGAACTATTATCCATATAGACTGCATAAGAGGCACGAAACCACTTATTAAAACATCACAAGGGGATTGTATTGACCTGGAAAAAATAAAACAGCTTCAGATAGTAGAAGTCTATAGTATTTGAGGACTAGAAGATTACAAAAAGAGGGCGCGCAAAATGCTTAATGAAAAGCAAATGCGACGCCCTCACTTCTTTGTATAAACGATATCTAGGGAAAGAATGTTTTAAAGTTAATTGATTTGACGCATTTAACAAACGCATTTACGACATTTGTTTCTATGGCCGTATTTTGATAAATCATCCAAGTCTGCCGTAAAATAGGCTTGCCAGCCTTATCGGTTATGATGTATTTATACAAATTATCGCTTTCATTGACGAGAATATCAGGGAGAAAGGCATAGCCAAGGCCATTTAAAATCATTTCTTTACAGATATCAACCCGGTCGACATTCATGCTGATTAATGGCGGCACAGGATAAGTTTCGCGCCACCAATTGTCGATTAAGGCTTGAATTGTAGGGTCAGTCTGGTAATCAATGCGCGGCAGCTGCGGGAGATCCATAATGTCAAAAGGTTCTTTAGAGGCTATGCATATCGCCTCGTCAAAGAGTAAATGTTTTTCACCATTCCAACCGGAGGCACCGCGAATAAAGCCAACCTGGATATCCTGTTTATAGAGTAAACTGAAAATATCTTTGCTTCTTGTTGTAGTAACTTTAAATTCAACGTTAGGATAATTATTTTTAAAAACTTTTAAAAGACCAGGAAGACGATGCTTGGTAAAAACGTGCGCCGATCCCAGGCGCAGCGTACCGGTAACTGCATCTTCCATATTTAATAGATCATCTTTTAATTGGCGAAATTGTACCAGCATGGCATCCGCTGCTTTGGCCAGATATTCTCCCTGAGGTGTGAAGTGGACACCTTTGCTGGCTCGCTGGACAATCGTAACGCCGAATTCTTCTTCCATATGACGCAAGCGGTGAGTAATGGCAGGTTGGGATAGAAACAATGTTTGGGCTGCTTTGGTTATATTTTTCGTATGAAACAGAACCTTTAAAATTAGCCAGTCTTGAGTTTCCATATTGATCATCTGCCTGCTTTCATTGGTGTTATTCTATTTTGTTATGGCTGAATATTCAAAGCCATTATTTTTTATATTTGACAATTTACTATAAAATAATTTTAGAAGAATTATGATTGAGTGTCAAATGTAGCTGGCCTATATTGGAATGGAGAAAAAGTATGAATAAGCTTAGTGCAATGAGAATAGTAATCGAATGCTTAGAGCTCTTTTTACAAGAGCCCCGGGAAGTGGCCTTAAGAGATTTGGCATCGATGATGAACATAACGGAGTCGGCAATGATGCCGGTTGTTAAAGTCCTGGAAAACAAGGGCTATATAACGATTGATACCGATCATTCTATGATCCGCCCGGGGTATAAGACTAATTACGGGCCATTGGTTCCACAGGGGGGACAAAAAGGAGTAAATGAAACGACTCTCCTGAAAATCAAGGAAACCATTAGAAAAATTCCCGCTGATCTCGATTTTAGCTCCAGTGAATTTGCGGTACTGAGCGGGCTGTCGCGAGTCACAGCGCGACGGTATTTAGAATTCTTAGTTACGAATGGCATACTAAGCAAAGGAAATAAGCACGGAGAAGTAGGGCGGCCGATTAATAAATACAGGGTGATTGATAAACAAGTAAACCACGCATGAAGCTAATGCTTTAGACGTGGTTTACTTGTTTAGAGAGTATAAAAGTCGATGGGCTCCAGGAATTTAACAAAAGCTGTCACGGCATTGATATCCAGCAATTCCTTTTGATAAATCAACCAGGTTCTTCGAAGAATAGGATCATTATTTTTATTGGTAATTACTGTTTTATGTATAGCATCTGTATCATTTACGATCAAGCTAGGCATAATCGCAAAACCGTGACCGTTTAGCACCATATCCTTACAAGTATCAACACGGTCTACCTCCATACTGATTAACGGGGGGATTGTAAAATTCTCTCTCCACCAATTGTCAATTAATAATTGCGCAAATTCTTCCGAACGATAGCTGATCATCGGCAGGCGGGGGAGATCGCTGATTGCTATAGGATCAGTTGATGCGATACACATAGGCTCTTCGAAGAGTAGATGTCTTTCAGCTGGCCAAGGGTAATCACCACGAATGAACCCCAAGTGGGCATCTTGGTTATTAACTAGGTTTAATACCTCTTTGCTCCAGGTAGTGGTTACTTTGAACTCAATACGGGGATAGCTTGTTTTAAAGAGTTTTAAGAGGCGGGGGAGTTTGTACTTTGTTATATAATGTGAAGCGGCAATCCGTAAAGTTCCCTGTACATCTTCATGCATATTCATAAGATGATCTTTTATTTCTCTCATTCGTCCCAGCATTTCTGTAGAGCATTTGGCGAGATATTCGCCCTGAGGCGTAAAATGAATGCCTTTACCGGCACGGTAGACCAACTTAGTACCTAAGTTGGTCTCGATTTGGCGTAGACGTGCGGTAAGTGCAGGTTGTGAAATAAACAAAGCTTGTCCCGTTTTTGTTATATTCTTTTTTTCATAGAGAATATGAATAATGAGCCAGTCTCGTTCATCCAATAGATATTCCTCACTTTGTGTCCATATGAAATGATTACATGCTGACTATAGAATGGATTCGAGATTAGGTTATTATTTCCTGTTATTAGCTAATTTCTTGAGATCCATATAAATTTCTGATCGATTTCTATTGTAAATCTGAATTTTTCACAGATAGAGTTGTTAGTTATAATGATGCCAGGAACAAATCGGATGCTTAATTCGGGTATCAATGACAAGACAAAATCATATTTGTGCAAAAGGGGGATTATTCATGGCCAAATTACTCACAGCTGCTCAGGCGGGCACAGTTGAATCATCAGATATTCTTATAATGCTGGCTCCGGCTCAGGCAGGGACAGGAATACAGGTGGAGCTAGTCAGCCCTACTCTTCAGCAGTATGGTGAACATATTAAAAATTTGATTGTGAAGACAGCATCTGCCCAGGGGATACAAGATGCAATCATACACGCAAACGAAAAGGGTGCTCTGGATTATACAATAGAGGCTCGGGTAAAGACTGCTATTCAGCGAGCCCTGGGCGAGAGGGGATTTTAATATGAGTAAGGAAAGGCTTCGCAGAACAGTTATGTACGCAGCCGGGAATAATCCCGGGCTAATACAGAATGCGGCTATTTATGGAGCTGACAGCGTAATATTCGATGTGGAAGACTCTGTATCGGTTGCAGAAAAGGACAGCGCCCGTCAACTGGTCTATCATGCGCTGAAATCTCTCAAGTTTCCTTGCGAAATAGGGGTACGGATCAACCATATCAGTACTCCTTGGGGCTATAAAGACTTAGAGTGTTTATTGCCTGCTAAACCGGATTATATTCGGCTGCCTAAAGGGGAAAGCGGAGATGAAATTCGCGATATAGATAAAATTATTACCAAAGCGGAAGAAGAGTGCGGGTTTGAACCGGGAAGCATAAAAATTATGGTTTCAATTGAAAGTCCGAAAGGCTTGCGTAATGCCTATGAGATTGCTTCAGCAAGCCCCAGGATGATCGCTATTGCCATTGGCGGTGAAGATTTTGCCGCATCGCTGAAGACAGCAAAGACCAGGGGAAATACCATAACAGGCGGCAGAGAGCTTTATGTGGCGCGCAGTATGATCGTATTCGCTGCCAGGGAAGCAGGCATTCAGGCTATAGACTCGGTATTCTCCGATATGCGAGATGAAGAAACACTAATCAATGAAGTTGCGTTAGTCAAGGAATTGGGCTTTGATGGTAAATCCTGTGTAAATCCTCGCCAAATTGATATTATTCATCAGGTTTTCACTCCCTCTGATAAAGAAATTAATTATGCGCATCGAGTTCTTAATGTATTTAAGGAAGCGCTGGCCAATAATTCCGGTGTAATCGCTCTGGATGGAAAAATGATTGATATGCCTATGGTTATTCGAGCTGAGCGTGTATTAGCGATTGCCAGCGCAGCCGGTGTTTACCAGAAGGAGGAAAATATATGATTAATGCAGCAGGAAGGGAAATCCCGACTAGCATACAAGGTTATAAAAATATAATACCCTACGCGAGTCCATTTGCAACTCATCCGGTAGCGGATGCGCGTAAAGCAGGCCCTAAATTGAAAGCGATATATCCAGGCACAAACAAACTACTGCAGTCAATTGAGGAAGCGATCGAAGCATCCGGGCTGCGGGATGGGATGACTATTTCCTTTCATCATGCCTTACGCAATGGCGATTATGTGATGAATGCCGTTATTAAAGCAATTGCCCAAAAAGGCATCAGAGGACTTACGCTGGCGCCCAGCTCTTTTTTGGATACAAATGATGAACTCATACCTTATTTCCAGCAGGGAGTACTGGTTAGTGCGCAAACGAGTGGACTTAGAAACAAACTGGGACAGTTCCTTACAACAAATAAAATCGGCACACCGACAATTCTTCGTACTCATGGCGGCAGGGTCCGTGCTATTGAAAGCGGCGAACTGAAGATTGATGTTGCTTTTATTGCGGCTCCGGCCTGCGATACCTACGGGAATATTAACGGCGTTGACGGACCTGCTGCCTGCGGTTCCATGGGATATGCAATGGTGGATGCACGCATGGCTGATACGGTTGTTGCCATTACGGATAATTTAGTGGACCATCCGATTTGCCCGGTAAGCATTCCTCAGCATCAGGTTGATTTTATTGTCAAGATCGATTGCATTGGTGATCCCAAAGGTATTTCCACTGGTGCGCTGCGTTTAACATCCAATCCGCGTGATCTGCAAATCGCAAAACTGGCTGCGAAAGTAATTGAGCGTGGCGGCTATTTCAAAGAGGGATTCGGTATGCAATTGGGCGCAGGGGCAGCTTCTGTTGCGACTGGTAAATATCTGAGAGATGTTATGATCCGTGATAAGGTAGCAGCAAGCTTTGCTATCGGGGGCATAGTCGGCCCGTTCTGCGATTTACTGGATGAAGGATTAATCCGTACGCTATTTGATGTGCAAAGCTTTGATGCCCGCACAATCCAATCCATTCGTGATAACCCTAGGCATCAGGAATATGACTGCACCTTTTATGCTAATCCGTGGAATAAGGGACCAATGGTCAATAAACTGGACTATGTCGTTCTAGGCGCTACTGAAGTAGATGTGAACTTCAACGTAAATGTAATGACTGACTCCAACGGAATTATGATGGGCGCTCTTGGCGGTCATCCCGATGCTTCAGCGGGAGCTAAATGTACGATTATCGTGGCTCCGCTGCTCAGAGGACGGTTGCCTATGGTCACTGATGCCGTACAAACCATTTCTACACCAGGCGAGACGGTAGACGTGATTGTTACAGATCGCGGCGTTGCGATAAATCCGAAGCGTTCTGATTTAATTGAAAATCTAAAAGGATCGGGATTGCCGCTTATGACAATCGAGCAGCTTCGTGATATGGCTTATGAGCTTGGCGGTAAACCAGAGCCTCTAAAAATAAGCGATGAAATTGTAGCAGTGGTAGAATATCGCGATGGTACAGTACTGGATGTAGTTAAGCGTCCCTTGCTGTAGTTAGTAAATTACCCCATTATAAGGGCAAATGATACCTTATAATGGGGTAATTTGTTAGTTAAGAGATTAGGATGCAGCTTGCAGAAAGGAGACAGGTCGTGGTGTGGAGTGAGTACGAAATTGAAGTTGTAAACCTGAAAGATGCCAACCGGTTTCGTCAAATAGAGGCGTTTTTAGCGGAATATGAGTTGTCTTTTGATGACAGCGTTGAATATACAATAGCAGTACGCCGAAGTGAAGAAATTGTCGGTACCGGATCGTTTTCCGGAGAGATTTTGCGCAATATTGCGGTTAGTGAGAAAGAACAAGGTGCAGGACTTACTTCGTTAATTTTGTCCAGTCTGATGCAAGAGCAGGCAAGACGGGGCCGAATGCATTACTTTATTTTTACTAAGCCAGCGAAAGCACATTTATTTACTAATCTTGGCTTTACCGAAATAGCCCGGGATGAGCTTTATACCTCTCTCCTGGAAACAGGGTTAGGTTCAATTGAAAAGTACTGCTCAGCTGTTGTGCAGCAGGCTTCTTCTATTCGGGGCAAACGGGCGGCAGTCATCGTCAATTGCAATCCCTTTACCAAAGGGCATCAGGCCCTAATCCGAAAAGCCGCCGGAGAAAACGACGGAGTGGTTGTGTTCGTTGTGAGTGAAGATCAGTCGCTGTTCCCCTTTGCAGATAGAATAAAGCTAGTCCGGGAAGGGGTTGCCGATTTAACGAATGTTGTAGTAGTTCCTTCAGGAAAGTATATGGTATCTTCCGCGACCTTCCCAACCTATTTCACACGGGAAGAAGAGCAGGTAATAGCGCAGACACGGCTGGATGTGAACCTGTTTGCAACTCAGATTGCCCGCCGTATTGGCATTACCAAGCGATATATCGGGGAAGAGCCTGAGTGTCCGGTTACCAATGCATATAACAAAGCAATGCTCGATATCCTCCCTCAATACGGTATTGAGATTAGTGTGATAAAACGTATTGAAATCGACGGTGAAGTAATTAGCGCCTCGAAAGTACGTGATTTGATTAGGTTGAATAAATGGGAGGAAATTAAAAAAATAGTTCCTGATACTACGTATAGCTATTTAGTGGCACCTGAAACGAAATTAGTTTTAGAAAAAATACGCCACTCCCATTCACGTCATTAAAAGAGTTAGGAGCAAGGACTATGCAACAACTACAGTCACAGCGTGTGAGCCTTCAACATATTCTCGATGCTAAAGAAAGACGGGCTCACATGCAAGCGGAATTACGTTCCTGTTATAGAGCCTCCGTTGTCAGCATTACAGTAAATATGCCTGGAAATGTAAAATATAATGATGATACGGTAACTCTTGTATATAAGGCACTGGATGCTGTGAGGACTAGTATTAAAAATAGTGGATTTATATTGCTGGAGGAGCGGATTTATTACTGCTTTACCGGCCCTGTTGCACTTATAGCCGTTAGCGGCGATGCAAGCAAATTAAAATCAGCTGCAGTATCGATCGAAGAGGAACACGCATATAGCCGTTTGCTGGACATTGATGTTTTTGATGAAAGCGGTCAACAGATTAATCGCAAGAATCAGGGCCTGCCGTCCCGTAGATGTTTAGTTTGCGCTGAGACGGCCGTGAACTGCATGCGGGCACAAAGGCATTCGCCGGAAGAAGTACTGAAAGTCGTAAGGGAAATGATATTGCAGCATCGGGCTGAACAAGCAGGCAGTTTGCCAAAAGAAGTTGAGATCATTGCCGGTGCTGCATTAGAGGCTATGCTGTTTGAAGCAGCCTGTGCGCCTGCTCCCGGATTGGTGGATCGCTTTAATTCGGGTGCGCATGATGATATGGATATTTTTACGTTTATCAGAAGCAGCCGTGCGCTGGTTCCTGCAATGGAGCGATGTGCGATTGCTGCATGGAATCACAGCGGCCCAAGGGAAGAATTGCTTCCTATCCTGCGCTATATAGGCACAGGAGCGGAAAAGGCAATGTTTGTAGCAACGGAAGGCATAAACACGCAAAAAGGACTTTTGTTCTTGCTAGGGATAGTTGTTGCGGCAGCTGCATTAGCAGTTAAGGAACATCGAGGCAATTTGTCAGTGGAGAATATTCTGGCAAACGTTGCGGGTATATGCAGCGGAATCGTAGCAAGTGATCTGGAAATCTTGAAAATTCAGTTGCCTTCCCGCCAGTTATCGGCAGGCGAAAGACTCTATCTCTCTTATGGTACTTTGGGGATAAGAGGAGAGGTTGAAAAAGGCTTACCTTCTGTAGCAGCCGTTGGACTACCGACCTTACATGATGCGCTAAGCAAAGGACACTCCTTAAATGATGCTCTCATCCAAACGTTACTTTCATTAATGGCTGAAACTGAAGATACGACAATATTGAATAGGCATGATTACGCTGTTCTAAAATCAGTTCAGCTTGATGCAAAGCATTTGATGAAATTAGGCGGGATGGTTACCGAGGCAGGAAGGCGAGAAATTGCGCTATTAGATCAAAGCTACGCTATGCGTAGAATCAGCCCTGGTGGTTCAGCTGACCTGCTGGCTGTGACATACTTTTTGTACGCAATTGAAAAGAGCTTAAAAGTATAATGGATATTGGACAACTAGAATATTCGTAGAAGTTCAAGGTATAAAAGTTTTTATAGAGCAGCAACCTCGCAGCGTGAGCTTATGACAAAGACTGTAGCTGCGGGTTTAGGCGTAGCGTTATTGCCAAGTCAAATCTGTCGTGGGATCAACCCTGATAGGATAATTTCTCTGCCTATTGCAGACAGGATAGAATGAGTGCAAGAAATAAGCATATATAGTGCTCCTTCTGCTGTATAGAATACTTTGAGTATAAGAAAGGAAGTTTTAGGCTTGTAAAATACAATGTAGCGATGAAGTGTATTCTTGCTAAGAATAAGCAACCTACCTACTCTTACTAACGAAATCTAAAATACTGCGAATAGGCGTGTAAATAAGCGAAAACCAATCCAAATGAAGCCTGCTTTTTAATAATCTGCCGTTTTAAAGGTTCTTTACTTTAACATATTAAAGTAAAATAGGAAATGAAGTTATATTTTGCGGTGGGAGTGATAAAGACATGAGAAAAGTTATGTCGTTTATATTGATTGGGTTGTTGGCAATGACGTTGCTGGCAGGCTGCGGAGGGACTGAAAAAAAGAAACTGGTTGTTGGTCTGGATGATAATTTTCCGCCAATGGGCTTTCGCGATGATAAAAATACGATAGTTGGTTTTGATGTTGATATGGCGAAAGAAGCGGCAAAACGGCTGGGTATGGAAGTCGAATTTAAGCCGATTGACTGGAACAGCAAAGAGGCTGAACTGAGCAGCAAGCGCATTGATATGCTCTGGAATGGACTGACGATTACGGAAAAACGGAAACAAAATATTTTATTCAGCAGTCCTTATATGGAAAACCGTCAAATTATTATTGTAGCTGCCGGTTCTGCCATTAAGTCCAAAGCCGATCTGGCAGGTAAGGTAGTGGGGGCTCAAGATGGCAGCAGCAGCGTGGAAGCTGTTGAAAAGGATGCTGACACTTTAAAGTCATTTAAAGAATTTAAGAAATTTCCGGACAATGTAGCTGCATTGATGGACTTAAAAACAGGACGGTTAGATGCGGTAGTTGTCGATGAAATTGTCGGCCGCTATTATACAAGTAAAAAATCAGGGGAATATGCTATCCTCACAGAGCATTTCGGTTCAGAGGAATATGGTGTAGGACTTAGAAAAGAAGATAAAGAGCTGCAGACAAAACTGCAGAAAGCGCTGGACGACATGAAAAAAGACGGAACATCTGCCAACATTTCGAAGAAATGGTTTGATGCCGATATTGTAAAATAAAACCAGGAATCACGGGAGTATAAAATGGAGTACATACAAGTAATTATAGGTCCCATGCTGGAAGGAACGGTAGTAACCCTGCAAATGTTTTTTATAACGCTGGTGCTTTCTCTGCCGCTCGGCTTATTGCTGGCATTAGCCCGGATTTCGCGCTTTAAAGCGGTCAGTGGTACTGTAGGTGTTTATATTTGGCTCATGCGTGGTACACCGCTGATGCTGCAGCTATTATTTGTGTACTATGGCTTGCCGTTTATTCCTTATATCGGAATAAAACTGCCTGATTTTCCGGCGGCATTAGTGGCTTTTACCTTAAATTACGCCGCATATTTTGCCGAAATATTCCGGGCAGGTATCCAATCTATTGAGAGAGGCCAATATGAAGGTGCAAAAGTGCTGGGGATGTCGTATGTCCAGACTATGCGGCGCATTATTCTGCCTCAGGTGATTAAACGGGTCCTGCCGCCCATCAGCAATGAGACAATTACGCTGGTAAAAGATACATCGCTCATTTACGTTTTAGCAATGAATGATTTGCTGCGCACTACACGGTCTATTGTGCAGCGTGACTTTGATACAACTCCCTTTCTGGTGGCTGCCGTTTTCTATCTGGCAATGACGTTCGTGCTTACCTGGATATTCCAAAGGCTGGAGAACCGGTATGCCGTGTATGATGAATAGGAGAATCATAACGATGATACAAATGAAGAAGATATACAAAAGTTTTGCACAAACAGAAGTTTTACACAATGTTTCTCTGTCTGTGCAAAAGGGTGAGGTTGTTGCTGTAATTGGACCTTCCGGCTCCGGGAAAAGTACATTGCTGCGCTGCTTAAGCCGCTTGGAAGTAATTGACCGTGGGAGTATTAGCGTCGGGGGAGAAGTACTGGCAGCCGATAGTCCCGGGGGAAAGAGCCAGTATGCAGCCGAGAATGAGGCACGGCGGATTTGCCGTAAAATGGGCATGGTATTTCAGCATTTTAATTTATTTCCTCATTTAACTGTTTTGGAGAATGTGATCGAAGCGCCGCAAGTAGTGCAAGGTCTCAGCCGGGAAGCAATTACACCGGAAGCAGAGCTGCTGCTTCGTAAAGTGGGCTTGCTGGAAAAGAAAGACGCTTACCCGTCGCGTTTATCGGGTGGTCAGAAACAGCGAGTGGCGATAGCCCGGGCATTAGCTATGAAACCGGATATTATGCTGTTTGATGAGCCAACCTCAGCACTTGATCCTGAATTAACGGGCGAAGTGTTAAAAGCCATGCGGCAGCTGGCTGAAGAGCATATGACGATGGTAGTAGTTACTCATGAAATGGCCTTTGCTCGTGAAGTTGCTCACCGTGTTATCTTTATGGATAAAGGTGAGATCGTTGAGGAAGGAGCGCCCCAATTATTATTCAACTCCCCCCAGCATCCGAGAACGCAGGCATTCTTAAATAGTGCGCTATAAAAAACGGTATTCTCAGGCTGCGCCTGGGAATACCGTTTTTTATATTAATAGCTTCTAGCTGCCAGCCGCCGCTGTTGGGCGCGGGCAAAGACCGATAATACATAATTAATCACAAAGTATGTGGCAGCGATCGCAGCGAAGATGGCAAATACCTGAGCGGTGGTACCATACTTGCCCATGATAATCATCCCTTTGCCGGTAAGTTCTTCAATACCGACAGCCCAGACAAAGGAAGTGTCTTTAATAACGGTAGTTGTTTGTGACATTAAGGGGGGAATCATGTTGCGAAAGGCCTGCGGCAGAATAACGTAAAGCAGTGTTTGTATATAGGTTAGCCCTTGTGAACGAGCGGCTTCCCATTGTCCCTTATTAACCGAATTCAAGCCACCACGGACGATTTCCGCGACAATAGCAGAGGTGAATACCGTCATTGCCAGTATCCCGGCGTTAGAAGGCTGAAGGTTGGTCATAAAGCGCGCAGCCAGTATAAATAGCAGGGTTGGAATATTCCGGACTACTTCAATATACAGCGCTGCTATTTTACTGAACACAGCATGGTTCGAAAACCGGGCTACTCCCAGTATAGTACCGAAGAAGATGCTGAGAATGATAGAGAAGAAGGCAATTTCTAACGTTACCAGTAAGCCATCGAATAAGAACAAGGCGAGCTCCGGCTTCAAAAGTTCCTGTATCACAGCGACACCTCCATGCGGCGCTCCAAGCGCCTAGCATAAGCTGCCAGCGGATAACATATAGCAAGATACAGCAGTCCGGTAACGACATAAGCCGGACCATAGTGCAAATTGGTGCTTGCCCATGAATCAGCGTGATACATCAGATCACCACCCGCAACCATGGCCATAACAGAAGTATTTTTGATGAGACTTACTGCCTGGTTGGTCATAGGTGGAAAGACAACCCGTTTGGCCTGTGGCACAATAACGTACCGCATAGAACTCCAAAAGGTAAAGCCCTGTGATTGAGCGGCATCCATCTGCCCTCTCGGGACTGCCTGTATGCCTGCTCTAATAATTTCGGCAATGTAAGCTCCGTGATAAAAGCCCACGCCTAGAACACCAACTGAGAAAACTGGTAACATAATGCCTAAATGAGGTAAGCCGTGATATAAGAAGAAAACTTGAATAACTAAGGGGGTGTTTTGAATAAATTCGACATAGCACCGGTTAACCAGTTGGCATATTTTCGAGGGCGCCGAACCGATAACTCCAAAGATAACCCCCAGGGCCAGCGCTAATGCCAGCCCGAGGATCGACACAATAATAGTGGTGAGAAATCCCTCAGCGAATACCGACCAGTCTTGGGCTAACGCCAGCCATTTAAAGCCGGCAAAAGGACCGGACACTATTTCAGACCCCACTTTTGAATGAGTTTGTCGAGTTCACCGGATTTCTTCATGTCGCTGAGTGTGTCGTTTACCAGCTTCGCTAAAGCGGTATTGGATTTTTTGGTTGCCACGCCGTATTGCTGAGGGCTGAAGCGTTCAGATAGGATGGTAGTAGAGTCATCCAAATAGCCAAAGAGAATGGCAGTATCAACACTGAAGGCATCAACGCGGCCTGAATCGAGAGCAGCCTTAATCTCGGGATAAGTGCCGAATTCCAGGAAAGTAACTTTAGCGCCTACTTTATCCGCTTCTTCTTGAACGGCTTTTTTACTTGTTGCGCTTTGGGCAACACCAATCTTTTTGCCATCTAAACCTTTAAGATTTGTTATGCCGGAAGCTTTTTTTACAAGAAGGCCTACACCGTCGATGAAATAGGGGTCAGAGAAGTTGTAAGTCTGCTTGCGCTCTTCCGTAATGGTAAATGTAGCAATAACCATATCGACCTCACCGTTATCCAGCAAAGGACCACGGGTTTTAGCAGTTACGCCTTGCACATCAATTTTAGTTTCATCGCCAAGAATTTTTTTGGCAATTACTTTTGTCAGATCAATTTCAAAGCCTTCTACTTTGCCGCTTTGCGGATCTTTGTAACCGAATTTGGGAACATCGACTTTTACGCCTGCTTTTAATACACCTCTGTCTTTAATTGCCTTAATATCGGCGGCAACCGCGTCTTTGGGTGCCTCCGCTTTCTGCGTGCTGCCGCCGCAGCCGGCAGTGATCAAGGTAAATGCCAGTACCGCAATAAGTGCCAATAGGCCAGTCTTTTTCATGTAAAATCCTCCCCGTTATACGTGTTTTTAATTAATGCAATATCCGACTCAGGAAAAGCTTGGTTCTCTCGTGTTCTGCATTTACAAAGAAATGCTCGGGAGTACCTTGTTCGATAATTTGGCCGCCGTCCATAAAAATAACCCGGTCAGCCACACGGCGGGCAAAGCCCATTTCGTGGGTTACAACAACCATGGTGATACCTTCATTTGCCAAATCAACCATGACGTCCAGAACTTCATTAATCATCTCGGGGTCGAGGGCGGAAGTGGGTTCATCGAACAGCATAATTTTCGGGTGCATATTGAGTGCTCTGGCAATCGCGACCCGCTGCTGCTGACCGCCGGATAGCTGCGAGGGATAGGCATTGGCTTTTTCTTTCAGACCAACCCGTTCCAGAAAAGCCATTCCCGTCTCTTCAGCCGTTTTTTTGGCAACTCCTTTAACGAGTACGGGGGCCAGCGTGAGATTTTCCAGTACCGTTTTGTGAGGATACAGATTAAACTGCTGGAAAACCATAGCGGCAGATTGACGGATTTCATTAACGGCGGCATTGGCTGCCATAATATCGGTGCCGTCGACAATCACTTTACCGCTGCTCGGACGCTCCAATAAATTCATGCAGCGGATCATGGTGCTCTTGCCGGAGCCGCTGGGACCGATGATGACCAGTTTTTCACCTGATTTTACTGTGAGATCAATGTCTTTTAAGACATGCAGGTGGCCAAAATGCTTGTTTACGCCTTCCAGATGAATCAATTGATCATCTCCTTTCCGAATAATACACAATGCCGCTCAAACGCACTGCACAAGACAGTGTATTTGAGCGGCATTGCTCATTCATCAATTTTAACTTGTATGTACACATTGTAAAGAAAAAATATGTTTTTGGCAAGGACTAAATGTAACAAAAAACGAAAAAATGTTAAATTGTACATCGTTTATGTAAAAACACCGTATTTTGTCAAATGATAAACTCGGTGCCGGTAGACATTTTACGGCAGGATTTACTTCGGTAAAAACCGAATATCAACGTAATATAAAACTAGTGCAAGAAGAAAGTAGGCAGAGCGAAGGTATGATGGAAAGAGCGCAACAATTACTAAAGCAATATTATGGTTATGATCAGTTTCGGCCCGGTCAGGCCAAAGTGATTACCAGTTTGCTTGAACAAAAAGATACGGTAGCGATCATGCCGACGGGCGCAGGGAAATCGCTGTGCTTTCAACTGCCTGCCTTGCTGCTTCCGGGAGTGACGGTTGTTATCTCCCCGCTTATATCTTTGATGAAGGATCAGGTTGACAGTCTTAACAATCAGGAGATACCGGCAACATTTATTAACAGCTCGCTGGCCCTCTCGGAAGTGAACCGGCGGCTCTATAATGTACGGGCAGGCAGGTATAAGCTTATTTATGTTGCCCCTGAGCGCCTGGAAACGGAATTCTTTCAGTCGGCGCTGCAGGAACTGCCAATCAGTATGGTTGCCATTGACGAAGCTCATTGTGTTTCCCAGTGGGGACATGATTTTCGGCCAAGCTATCGTTCGGTCAGCACTTTTATTGCCGGCCTGCCTGTCAGGCCTGTGATTGGTGCTTTTACCGCAACGGCAACACCGGAAGTAAAGGCGGATATTTGTCAGCTGCTTTCGCTGGAACAGCCTGATGTTCATGTAACCGGCTTTGATCGGAAAAACTTGTCTTTTGCAGTGCTTCGAGGTGAAAATAAACAAGATTTTATTATTAATTATGTCAAGGCTAACAGTAAACAAACTGGCATTATTTACGCCGCTACCCGGCGTGAAGTTGATAGCATTTATGATCTGCTCCGCAAAAAAGGGTTTGCTGCCGGAAGATATCATGCAGGTCTCAGCGATAATGAACGCAAGAACGAGCAGGAAAAGTTCATTTATGATGATGTTCAGGTTATGGTTGCTACCAACGCCTTCGGCATGGGGATCGATAAATCCAATGTCCGGTATGTCCTGCATTATAACATGCCGCGCAATATGGAGTCGTATTATCAGGAGGCGGGCCGCAGCGGCCGTGACGGCTTGCCGGGGGAATGCATCCTGCTTTATGGTGCCCAGGACGTGATGCTGCAAAAGTTTTTAATTGATAAGTCGGTCGAAGCACCGCAGCGCAAACAGCATGAACTGGGAAAATTGCAGGATATGGTTGATTACTGTCATACTCCTGAGTGTCTGCGCTATTATATTCTGCGTTATTTCGGCGAGCGGGTAACGGATGATGACTGCGGTAACTGCGGCAATTGCAATGATGACAGTGAACGTGTGGATATTACGATTGATGCTCAGAAGGTCTTTTCCTGTGTTTACCGGATGAGGGAACGTTTTGGCATCGCGCTTGTCGCTGAAGTGCTAAAAGGGTCGAAAAATAAAAAGGTCCTGCAGTTTGGGTTTGATCAGCTGCCTACGTATGGTCTGTTCGCTGAACGGACCCTGCAGGATATTAAAACCCTGATTCAGCGGCTGGTTGCAACAGATTATCTCGCGCTGACGGAAAGTGAATATCCGGTGGTGAAGCTGGCACCGCCCGCTATCGCCGTTCTCAAAAATCAGTCTAAAGTATGGCAGAAGGTCGTCGTTCAGCAGCAGCGGCAGGCTGACGATAGCTTATTCGAGTCATTGCGCCAGTTAAGGCGGCAAATAGCCGAACGGGATAATGTACCCCCCTATGTGGTGTTTGCCGATAGTACTCTTAAAGAGCTGAGCGAGCAGTGCCCCGTTGATG
Organism: Anaerospora hongkongensis; assembly: GCF_004339805.1. Taxonomy (GTDB): domain Bacteria; phylum Bacillota; class Negativicutes; order Sporomusales; family DSM-15969; genus Anaerospora; species Anaerospora hongkongensis. The sequence goes on from NZ_SLUI01000004.1 coordinate 183,001, forward strand.
AACCGCAATTAAGGCTGATCAAAGGAATTGGTGAAGTAAAACTTAAAAAATACGGTGCAGAGTTTTTAAACGTTATCCGTCAGCATCAACTGGGGTAAAAGTTAAAACCGGTGTTCCACATTGCTGGAACACCGGTTTTTTAGCTGCTGCCGGAAAACTTACAGGAATCCCGAATAATGAGCTGTGGTTCAAGAATGACTGCAGTAGGATCAAGGGTAGAACCCTCAATTCGTGAATACAATAAACGCGCGGCGTGGGCGCCCATCATGCGGGGGAAGGAAGAGACCGTCGTTAACTTGGGACTGAGGATTGCGGCCTCCGGAATATCATCAAAGCCTACTATCGCCATGTCCTGGCCTGGACAAATACCTGCATCCTGCAGCTTCATCATCGCTCCAATTGCAATTGTATCGTTATAACAAAAAATAGCGGTAGGACGGTTAGGCAGCCGGAGGAGTTTCTCAATTGCATCAATACCCCCCTGACGGGTAGCGGGGCTTTCAATAATCATGGCAGGATCAATGGGGAGCCCGGCTTGTTCGAAAGCCTTGTCATAACCCTGTTTACGCCCCTGCCACGATGAAAGCTGGGAATAACCGCCGATGAAAGCAATACGGCGATGCCCCTTGTGAATGAGATAGTCAACCGCAATCCGGCCGCCCATTATGTTATCTACACCGACATAATCACATTTGGCCTCAGGGAGTCTGCGGCCCACCAGAACGACAGGAATCCCTAGCTGTTCAATGCGATTAATCGGTTCGCTGGGACTGCCGGGTACTGCGGACAGGATGATGCCTCCTACCCGGTGTTCCAGCATAGTAGAGAGCAGACGCTCCTGGATGGACTCGGAATCGAAGGTCGTTCCTAAAATAACCGTTTGCCCGAATTTATCCAGCTCCTGATGAATGCCCACAAGTAATTCCGAGTAAAAAGGATTGGCGAGCTCCATAATGATTAATCCCACGGTTGTGGAAACCTTGGAACGCAAATTAGCAGCAACGCGGTCGTATACATAACCTAATTGCTGCATAGAGGTAAGAACTTTTTCGCGGGTAGATTCCGTAATATGCTTGCTGCCGCGCAGTACCAGTGAGGCGGTAGCCCGGGATACGCCGGCATGTTTCGCGACATCCTGTAATGTAATATGTGTTTTTTTCTCTAATTTCATATGATCACCTGATACTACAAAGTTACCATAAATAATGAAATCACGGGGACGGGTAAGCCTAAATAACGCTAAATCCAGTATAAGATAAGGACAGGGGACTGTCAATGAAGGCGATTTTAATCCAGAGTACCATAATATTCTGAGGTAAAAATGTGAAGTAATTCACATATAGTCTGATTATACTATATTTTAAAAATAGTCTGCAAATAGTTATTGACAATGGGCGAGGGCGGATACTATACTTTCATTAGATCGATCTAATGAAAGTTATCTTACCCTATTTTTTATACAAAGTTGCTTCGCCTGAATTGCCAAAATACCATACATTTCGTAAGCCAGACAAACTATAATAGACTAAGAAGGTGAGTAGCACGTTCGAATTATATTTAGAGAAACCTGGGATGATCAAAATACGTGAAGCGGCACAACGGCATGCACTTGCCGCAAATGATGTGAGAATTAAGGTTAGCTATGGTGGCATATGCGGGTCTGATGTGCGTGTTTATAAGGGCACGATCAGCTATGCCCAGTATCCGCTCCGGCCAGGGCATGAAGTGATTGGCACTGTTGTTGAGGCCGGTGAGAATGTGCAGCTAAAAGTTGGCACTAAAGTGGTTGTCTACCCTAATACCTATTGCGGTGAATGTGAATTTTGCGCAGGCGGCAAAACAAATATCTGTATTCATAAAAAACCGTTAGGAGTAGCGGTAGACGGTGTTTTTGCGCAGGAAGTTGTTCTGGACGCAAAATATATCATGCCAGTACCTGAGGAGCTGCCTGATGAAAGAGCAATCCTGATTGAGCCGTTTGCCGTAACGGTTCACGCTTTGAAAAAGGCGAATATCACTAAGGGAACCACCGTGGCGGTAATCGGCTGTGGTACGGAAGGTCTGCTGTCGATTGCTCTGGCACTTTACCAGGGCGCGGATGTTACGGTCGTTGATATTAACCCCGTCAAACTGGCACTGGCCAGCAAGCTGGGGAATGTACAGACCCGCCTGCCGGCAGAAGTAAAGGATGAAGTATTTGATGTGGTGATTGAAGCCGCGGGGGTGAAAGATGCCATTCAGCAGGCTATGGCTGTTGTAAAGCCTGGCGGGGTTATGGTGCCGTTAGGCATAACCATGGATACAGTTCATTTATCTCCTATTCATATTGTTCGCAACGAGATATCAATTTTAGGCTCAATTATCTATACTGTTGAAGACTTCGCAGATGCGATTGCGCATCTTCAAGATCCTGCTTTGTTTGTAGAACCAATCATTTCTAAGATTTGGGCGTGTGATCGTTACCAGGAAGCTTTTGATGACGCATTATCAGGCGATTATGCCAAGATCATAGTAAAGTTTGATTGAAAATGGCGTAAGGGGGGCTGGTCATGATTACCTAATAAGCGTATAACGGTGCCAACCAGTTGAGAAGTAAGTTACTAATAAAAAGAGGGGCGTATAAGGAATGAAAAAGTATCTTACACTGATAAGTTTAGCAATCATAGCCTGTTTGCTGCTGGTCACCGGTTGTTCTTCGCAGACGCAATCGGGGGAAAAAAAAGACGGCACCAAAGTGATGAAGCTTGGAATTGTAACGAATAAAGACCGGTCGCTTACCAAAGGACTACAAAAGTTCGCCGAATTAGTAGAAAAAGAATCGGGCGGAACGATTAAAGGCGAAGTATTTTCTGATGGTGTGTTAGGCGGAGACCGCCAGGTTCTGGAGGCTTTGCAGATGGGAACGGTCCACGGAACTGCCGTCTCCACAGGTGTTGTTGCTGCATTTGCGCCACGCTTTGATGCTTTTGATCTGCCTTTCTTATTTAAGGATAAGGCGACGGCCTATAAGGTGTTCGATGGTCCAATCGGGCAGGAAGTACTGCAGGATCTGCCCAAATCAGGGTTAATTGGCTTGGCTTACTGGGAAAACGGCTTTCGGCATTTGACGAATAATAAGCGTGAAGTGAGAACGGCAGAAGATATCAAGGGCCTTAAAATCCGGACGCTGGAAAGTAAAGTTCATGTGGAAACCTGGAAAACACTTGGCGCTAATCCGACTCCGATGTCTTTTTCTCAACTCTATACTGCTTTGGAGCAAGGCGTTGTTGACGGTCAGGAAAACCCTTACGGCAACGTAGTAACGAGCAAATTCAATGAAGTGCAAAAATACCTGACGAATACCGGTCATGTTTATAATGCCAATGTATTTATCGTTAGTAAGGTTTTTTGGGATTCTCTCACCGATAAGGAAAGAGAGGCAGTGAAAAAGGCTGCAGAAGAATCAAAGACTTATCAAAGAAAGCTGAATGAAGAAGAAGATCAGTCGAGCGTGAAATACCTTACGGAAAAAGGTATGAAAATCAATGATCTGAATGCTGGTGAAAAGGATAAAATTATGCAGATGCTTGAGCCTATTTATAAACAAGTGAGCACGGCTATTGGTGGGGACTTGGTTGACAGGCTGGTGAAAGCGGCAAAATAGCCGGAGTAATAATGGGAAAATGGGAGGGTTCTTCAAAGACATTCTTTCTGGGAGAATTCTCCTTTATTAGCACCTCCTAATTAGGATCAATCAAGAGCAATGGAGGAAATGCGAATGAAAAAATTAGCGAGAATGGAATCTACCTTTAATGGAATAATGGCCCTGTTTTTAGCACTTATGGGTCTTTTAATTTTTACGAATGTAGCTTTGCGTTATCTTTTTAATTCCGGCTTGACCTGGGCAGAAGAATTATCACGATTCCTGTTTGTCTGGACAGTGTTTCTGGGAGCTATTGGCGCTTTGAAGGACAACAACCATTTAGGATTTACTTCGCTGGTGCAAAAACTATCGCCAATTGGTAAGAAAGTCTGTTTTATCGTGAGTAATGTACTTGTACTGGGCACTCTCTGGGTTCTTTTTCAAGGCAGTCTGAAGCTGACGCTGATGACATCGCATACGCTTTCACCAGCTACCGGGTTACCCTTGTCCTATATGTATGTCATTGGCATTATTTCCAGTGTGGGGATGTTCCTGGTTGTCTGCTGTAATATCTACCGGGCCATTTTTGTGAAAGGTGCTATTGAACGGCTGGTCGTATTAAAAGAGTCAGAAGAGGAAGTCAGCATGGAGAATACTATAAAAGGAGAAATCACCCAATGACGGTAGCGGTATTTGTCTTCTCGCTGTGTGGTGCTATGGCACTGGGGATGCCTATTGCATTTGCGCTGCTGGTTTGTGGTGGGGCGCTGATGCTTCATCTTGGCATGTTTGATACGCGGATTCTAGCCCAGAATCTAATAGTAGGCGCAGACAGCTTTGCTTTAATGGCAATACCTTTCTTTATTCTTGTTGGTGAATTGATGAATGCAGGCGGGATATCCAAGCGAATTATCGGCTTTGGCTTGGCGCTTGTTGGCCATATTCGCGGCGGTTTAGGCTATGTAGCGATCATGACGGCGTTTATCTTTGCCGGCTTGTCGGGTTCGGCAGTGGCTGATACGGCTGCCCTTGCGGCAATTATGGTTCCCATGATGGCTGACGCAGGCTATGATAAAAGCCGTTCCGCTGCTTTGATTGGCGCAGGGTCTATTGTTGCTCCAATCTTGCCGCCCAGCATCCCGTTTATTATTTTTGGCTCGCTTAGTGGTGTGTCCATCATGAAACTTTTTATGGCCGGCCTTTTTCCCGGCTTGGTGATTGCTTTAAGCCTGGCAGCTACCTGGTGGTATATGGCAAGAAAGAAAAGTGTAAAAGTATTTGAACGCAAATCGTTTAAAGAAATTGTAATCGCTTTTAAGGATGCCATCTGGGCACTGATCCTGCCTATTCTCATCATGGTCGGCATTAAAGGCGGCGTTGTTACTCCTACGGAAGCAGCTGTTGCGGCGGTATTTTATACATTGTTTCTCTGTTTTGTCGTTTACCGGGCTTTAACGGTCAGCCAGCTGTACCATATTCTCATTTCTGCCGCAAAGACGACGAGTGTTATTCTGTTTTTGATTGCCGCAGCGATGGTATCATCCTGGCTTATTGCCATTGCCAATATTCCCGCAGCCATTACCGGCTGGCTTTCCGCTTACATGGACAGTCCGCTGCTATTAATGATTGCCATTAATATTCTGGTTTTTGTTGTTGGCACAGCGATGGATTTGACGCCTACCGTGCTTATTCTTACGCCGGTGTTAATGCCGATTGTTCTGAAGGCGGGCATTGATCCGGTGTATTTCGGGGTAATCTTTATTTTAAATAATGCAATTGGCCTACTGACGCCGCCGGTTGGCACGGTATTGAATGCAGCCTGCGGTGCAGGAAAAGTGCTGATGGATGATTTAATGAAAGATATTATGCCTTTCCTGATTATTGAAACAGTCGTTCTTATTCTGGCAATTTTATTCCCAGAGCTTGTTCTTGTACCTATGCGCTGGCTGCTGGGGTAATAGAATCTAGTATTCGGGCAAAATGCCGGTATATGGCACACTGGTTACTTAGCGATGTAGTAGTCAAAAATTAGATCGATCTAATGAAGCTTTTACAGGTAATTCAGCGTACTTTAGCAGGAAATAGAATGGGGGAGGAACCAACATGAGAGATCTGGTGTCCAATCAGTTGATCAAATATCTGGAGAGAAGAGGAATTAAACATATCTTTGGCTTATGCGGCCATACGAATATCGCTGTCCTGGCAGCATTGTCCCAAAGTAAAACTATCCGTTTTATTAATGTGCGTCATGAACAGATTGCTGCCCATGCAGCCGATGGCTATGCCCGGGTGACGAAAAAGGCTGCTGTAGTGCTCAGTCATCTGGGGCCAGGCCTGACTAATGCCGCTACCGGAGTTGCCAATGCCGCCCTTGATTCCATTCCCATGGTAGTCATTGCCGGCGATGTTCCCTCGCATTACTACGGCAAGCATCCTCACCAGGAAGTCAACCTTCATGCTGATGCAACGCAATGGGAAATCTACCGTCCCTTCGTTAAGCGGGCTTGGCGGGTTGAACGGCCGGACCTTTTTCCGCAAATCCTGGAAAAGGCCTTTGCTCTGGCTGAGTCCGGACGTCCTGGTCCTGTACTTGTTGATGTGCCGATGGATATCTTCTCGATGGAAATTGAAACTTCACTGTTTACCTGTCTGGATCGCAATGCCAAAATCATTCAAAAACCCTCTCTGGATGAAGACGCTGCCTGTGCTATTGTCAAAACTTTGGCTGATGCAAAAAATCCGGTGATTTATGCGGGTGGTGGTGTTATTCTGGCAGATGCTGCCCAAGAACTCAAGGAGTTCGTTGATCATTTGGGTATCCCTGTTGCCCACAGCCTTATGGGCAAGGGGGTTCTGCCGGACGATCATCCGCTTACCCTGGGAATGACCGGTTTTTGGGGGACAAAGTTTATCAATGATAAATGTCGTGAGGCCGACTACATCCTGGGCCTGGGCACCAGCTTTAAAGAAGCGGACTGCAGTTCCTGGTATCCCGAATATACCTTTGATTTCTCCACTACCCGCCTTATTCATATTGATATTGACGCAAGCGAAATTGGCAGAAACTATCCAGTGGAAATTGGCGCTGTTGCTGATCTGAAGCAAGCCCTGACTGTATTAAACCGTGTAGCGAAAAAGTTGTACCCTGCCGCCAGGGAAAATCAAGCTCTTAAAGCGCAAATCAGTGCTTATCGCAGTGAGTTCCAGGCAGGTAATAAAGACCTGCAGGAAAGTGCGGCCTTCCCGATGAGTCCGCAGCGTATTCTGGCGGATGTGAGGGAAGTCCTGCCGCGCAACGGTATCATTACCACTGATGTGGGCTGGAATAAAAATGGTGTGGGCCAGCAATTCCCGATTTATGAGCCTGGTTCCATTCTTACGCCTGGTGGTCTGGCCACCATGGGATTTGGTTCACCGGCAGCTTTGGGGGCTAAGGTCGCCGCTCCTGACCGAGTTGTTATCTCGCTGATCGGTGATGGCGGTTTCGGCCAAAACCCTGCAGTGCTGGCTACTGCGGCAATTGAAAATATTCCGGCTATCTTCGTGATTATGAATAACTATGCCTTCGGGACCATTGCCGGACTGGAAAAAGCGCATTATGACACCACGTTTGGCACGCTCTTCCTCCGGGATGGAGAACCCTACTCACCGGATTATGCCGCAATCGCCCGGGCTTATGGCATTGAGGGCGTAAAAATCAGCTCGGCCGAAGAGTTCAAGCCCGCACTTAAAAAAGCAATTGAAGCGAACAAACCTTATGTACTGGATGTGTCGATGATTAACAATCCGGTACCGACAGCCGGGCACTGGAATATCATGGACATTTACTCACCCGGCAAAAAAGTGCATCACGTAAGTACCAGCTGAACCGACCGTACCGGAGTAAAAAAAGAAAATCCGGGAAGGGGGAAAATCATGACACACCAGTTTTCACTGGCTCATCTCACGGTATTGGGGTGTGCGCCGCCGGAGATGACCTATATAGCAGCCCGGGCTGGCTATGACTTTGTCAGCTTTAGGCCAATCTTCTTCGGTCTGCCAGGTGAGCCGAATTACGCCTTGGGAGAAAATAAGGAGCTTCTCAGGCAGACCAAAACCGCGCTTGCCGATACGGGAATCAAGCTGCTGGATATTGAGCTGGCAAGGATTTATGACGGCGTTGACCCCAAAAAATATCTGCCTGCCTTAGAAGCTGCCGCCGAACTTGGCGGACGTCATGTGTTGAGCAGCATCTGGACGGAAGATCGCGGCTTTGCTGTAGAACAATTTGCCCAGCTGTGCGAACTGGCCAAAGGCTTTGGATTGACGGTTGATCTGGAGTTTGTTACCTGGGCAAGCGTAGCAACCCTGCAAGAGGCAATTAATGTCCTCAGGGATGCTAAGAGCGATAATTGCGGAGTGATAGTAGATACCTTGCACTTTCATCGTTCCCGCGTGAAGCTGGAAGAACTGGATAGCTTGCCGCGCGAATGGGTTCATTTTGCCCATCTTTGCGATGCACCGGCCGACATACCGGGTACGAAAGAAGAACTGATTCATACCGGGCGGGAAGAACGCTTGTATGCGGGCGAAGGAGGAATTGATATTGCCGCTATTTTGAAACGACTGCCTCCTGTTCCCTATTCGATTGAGTTGCCTCATTTGGCGAGGGTGAAGGAGCTGGGCTATGCCGAGCATGCCTGGCGCTGCCTGCAAAGGGCCCAAACCTACTTACAGACTCAGGCGGCAAAATCGGATGCTCAGGCGAAAAACGGAGCGTACGCACTGATGACCAATCGTGGTTCTAATTTAGCGTTCTAACTAAAAAGTACAACAGTGTAAGGCCGCCTGCTATTGAGTTTTTCAATGGCTGGCGGCCCTTGTCTTTTTGAAATTTTAGTTAAAGTGCAATAAAGATTTGAGTACTTTTGTGTGTATAATGTTGACAATGATTAACAGTATTGCTATGATATTGCTAATATAGGTAAAAATGATGATGGAGATAAGTAGGTATTGGATACTGATCCAGAGAGCCGGTGGCGGGTGTGAACCGGTCAGTCCGATAGTGAAATACACTCTTGAATTGCAGGCTGAGCCGGACGTTGCCTGTCCGGGGTAGGCTGAGCCGGCTGCCGTCGTTATACGGCTATGATATCGGACGTTGTTCCTGTATCTGATAAGAGGCGCAAGCAAGCAGGGTGGTACCGCGGGTAGTTGACTCGCCCCTAAGATAATTAGGGGTGAGTTTTTTTCATTCTATTGTGTAGGATAGTAAGATGGTAGGAGGTTATGAAAAATGAGACAAAAAAATGCAGGTGAAGGTGCTCCGCCAGCCATATGTGTTCCTTTGGTGGGTACGACCAAAGAAGAAATTGCTGATGAGCTGGCAGAGGTTCTTAACAAAAAGCCGGATATGCTTGAGTGGCGGGCGGACTTCTTCCGGGGCATTGGTGATCAACAAGCAGTATTGGCCATGGTCGCATTTATCACCGGAGCAGCCCCGGATATGCCCGTTATTTTTACGATTCGTTCCGAGCGGGAAGGCGGCCAAGCCATCCATTTGTCCGATAGGGAAGCAATTTCCTTGTGTGCGGCTGTCTGCGTTCATACGGCTATTCGCTATGTGGACTGTGAACTGAGCAATGACCCGGAGCAAATACAGTATCTGCGCGATATAGCACATCAAAACGGGAAAAAGATTATTGCTTCCTTTCATCAGCATCAGTACACGCCGGCGAAAGAGGTTCTCCTGGAAAAGCTGGCTGAAGCGCAGGCAATGGGGCTGGATATCGCTAAAATAGCAGTAATGCCTTGTAGTATGGAAGACGTCATAACCTTACTGTCTGTTAGTTTAGAGGCTAACCGGCAGCTTCGAATACCGATTGTTATCATTGCTATGGGCAAATATGGGGTGATTACCCGCATTGCGGGCGGAATTTTTGGTTCAGCCCTGACTTTTGCCGTGGGCAGCAGCTCTTCCGCCCCTGGACAAATTCCAATTGAAGATCTGCAGGCAATGTTACATGCAATCGAAAAGTCAATGAAATAAGTAAACCGCTATTCTCAAGTACTTTGATGAGAATAGCGGTTTTACTATTACATGTGTGCCACTGGAACCGTGCTCCTGACACAGGAGTGGGTGATGGCTTGTGTGGTAGCGGCGGCAATTGCGGCTCCGATACCGGAACCATCCTTGGCGAGGATGCACTTTACCTGTTCCGACTTACTGCCAAGCAGTTCCTGTAAAGTCGCGGCAACCGCATCGGCATAGCCGGGCAGCTTTTCGTAGAGCGAGCCGTCGATGGCAATGGTATGACGATAGTCTAAGGACGGGTCGATACGTTTGAGAACAGCTGCATAAGTTGCTGCCGCCAGGCGGGCCGAACGTCCGGCTATCAGTTTCGCTGCCGATTGCAGAAGCTGCTGATCGGCAGCAGTAGAGATAAGCTGGCAGTTGTGACTGGCAAGCCATGCCGCCGTTTGGTCAGGTTTATCAGCCGCATACTGCAATACGGCCACATCCTTGCCGGTTAAGCGATGTTCGTTTTGCAAAAAAAGGGGACAGCTGCCGCTAAACAAGACTTCTTGCCGAATCATATCCACTAAAACAAGCCTCAGCAATTCCCCGATATACCGTCCTGAACAACACTTTTCCAGTATTGCTGCACCGGGGCGGGAGCTGGCTTTATCAAGCAAAGTATCGTAGCGGTTTCCGGGGAGCTTATCAAAGTTGCCCGCCTCGATATTGATATACATTGGCTGGGTGTGAGCAAAAGCATCGAGATAACAGGTGTTGTGCCCGGTGCCGCAGATGGAGCCGATGTCCGCACAAACATCCTGATAGGCAGCAGCCATAAGCGCGCTCACGGTATCATTGGCAATCGCGACGGGATGGATATGGAATAAGCTGCGGCTGGATAACGCCTGCCGCAATAGTTCTGCAATGTTTTGCCCCTCGACACCGGCTGTCTGTATTTCTTTTGTCCAATACAGTAAGAACGATTCATTGATGCCTGTTTGCCGGCAAGGAAAAGAAAATGTATGCCCTAACAAATAGGTTTTGTCCGGGCTGGCAATCAGCGCAAGCTGATCGGCAAGAAAACCGAACAGATCTGCTGCAGTCGCTGAGCTGCTGGTATAATCGTAGCCTTTACGCCGATCGGCTAATAATACGTTGTGTCGTGCCAGAATGGTGTACTTTCCCTTTCCGGTAAGTTCGGCAAGCAAGACCCGCACGTTGGTACCGCCAAAGTCAAGTGCTAAAAAAACTCCTTTCTCGCTGCCGTCTGGTTTTGTTAAAAAGGACGGCAGCATGGCCAGGGAACTGGGGCGGCCATTGATACCCTCCTCCATGTCGTGAAGAAAGGCGTCAACAATAGCAGCAAGCTGGGCCGCAGAAAGGGCAAAATCCGCCTGCAATTGCCGCAGGCATTGTTGTACAGCAGACATGAATAGGCGTTCCTCCTTGCTGAAAAATTCCTTATAGAGTGTAGTATACATGATGAGCAGCCGCGAACCCTGTCAGTCAGGAACTTATTTTGTAATCAGCAGGTACTATTTTATAAAAAAGGCAAGAACCTGCTGTTGCAGTGTTCTTGCCTTTTTTTACCGTTTACGGACGGCGGGGCGGTTTATTGCTTTTCGAAAACGCCGGTCTGGTTCCAGGCGGACGTCTTTGGTCAAAGGGTCTGTTATTGTTGTTGGGGCGGTTATGGTTGCGTCTTACTCGGAGCGGCGCTTCTTCGGTAATCTTAACCGGTGTAGTGTCAGGCTCTTTGGTTAACAGCTTTAAAGCTGCTGACAAAAGGGTAACCGAATCAGTGTCTGTTAATAATTCCTCTGCTCTGCCGCGGTAATACTCTAAGTTGCCTTCCTCTACGGCCATCAGCAGATTGTCTACGGCGAGGCGTTGCTGGCCTTCGATTACTTCTGTGACAGAAGGGACCGACATGCGGAGAATCTTACGGTTAGTTAACCGTTCAATGATGCGCAGATGCTCAATTTCGCGGGGAATAACAAATGTTGTCGCTAATCCGCTCTGGCCGGCACGGCCGGTACGGCCCACCCGGTGAACATAGCTTTCCGGATCTTGCGGCATATCATAGTTATAGACATGCGTTACACCGCTGACATCAAGCCCGCGAGCCGCCACATCGGTAGCGACCAGAATGTCGATGGTATTCTCCCGGAATTGACGGATTACGGAATCGCGTTTCGCTTGTGACAAATCGCCATGAATTCCTTCGCTTGAATAGCCGCGCTTTTTAAGCGCTTCCGAGACTTCGTCAACGCGCCGTTTTGTCCGGACGAACACAATTGCCAGCTCAGGTGACTGAATATCAAGCAGACGGCATAATACATCAAATTTTTGCCGGTCTTGCAGCTCAATATAATGCTGTTCAATTAAGGAAACGGTAACTTCTTTTGATTTTACGCTGATAAAGGCAGGGTCCTTTAAAAAGCGCTGGGCGAGATTCTGAATTGGCTTTGGCATAGTAGCTGAAAATAGTAACGTTTGGCGGCTTTCCGGAGTTGTGCTGAGAATTTTTTCAATATCCTCAATAAAACCCATATTCAGCATTTCATCGGCTTCATCCAGCACAACCATCTTGATACCGGCCAAGCGAATGGTGCGGCGTTCCATATGATCCATCAAGCGTCCTGGAGTGGCCACAATAATTTGTGGATTTTTGCGCAGACCTTTTATCTGACGCTGAATGTCCTGACCGCCATAAATAGGCAGAGCCTGTAGGTTGGTGTATTGAGCAATTTTATTTAATTCTTCTGCTACCTGAATGGCAAGTTCACGGGTAGGCGTCAATACAATTCCCTGGGGACCATCCGCAGAGACCCGTACTTTATTCAGCAGCGGAATACCAAAAGCTGCAGTCTTACCTGTTCCTGTTTGAGCCTGTCCTACTAAATCTTTTCCAGCCAGTGCTGAGGGAATGGCTTGCTCTTGAATTGGTGTAGGTTCTTCGAAACCCATATCGTTAAGCGACCGTAAAATGGCGTCACCAATTCCTAATGCTTTAAACTTTTCCAAATGATTCTGTCCTCCTTGTATAACAACTATTATATAGTATCACCTTATATGAAAATTTAATATATATTTCTTGGTATTTTTTTCATTAAAAGGCGAAAACTTGACTTTTTTTATGAAAAAAATTATAATAAGGAGGATCATATGCCATTTAAGCTTTATAAGCCTATCATTAGTAAGAGTAAATACTGCCCCATATTATCTCTTAGTTCTAATGCGTTATTGGTATAGTCGAAGGTAATTGCGGCTGATGACATTGCATAATGTTATGATTACCAATTTTAGAAATACGGAGGATTTACACATGGAGCAGCAGATTAAAAAACTGCTTAATCGCCTGGCCTTTTTAGGTTATGGTTCTTTTGAGATTAAGAGTATTTTTCGGTATGCAGCAGGCAGCGAATGCCTGGATGAGATGAGTTACACCCAACTCAAACGAGTGAAAGCGCATTTGGAAAAATACGAGCAGCTTGGCTCAAATTTTGTAGCTGCATATAGCAAGTAACATTCAAAGACCTGTGCGAAAGCGCAGGTCTTTTCTATATTTAGGATTGTACATGCAGCGGCTCTAGCGGGGTGGAAGTGCATTTTTTCTCGCTGTATAAGCATCAAAGGCGTGGCGAAATTGAATTTTTCCCCAGGCACGCAAATTGGGATCACCGCTGCTCATAATGTCTGTCAATGTTTTCACCATCTCCGCCAATTCGGAGTCTTCTGCAGTAACTGGACTTTGCTGTTTGGCCTCAGTCTGATAGGCTGCGCTGTTTTCTAATATACTTTTCGGCTGAATAGCTGCTGCATTAGTTGTTTCAATTGCGACGTTACCAAGGAGTAACCAGTCAAGGGACACAACATAGTCTGCCGCGATATTGGTTAAATATTTCAGACTTGGCTTGCCGCCAAGCTCTGTCTTTTTCACGTAGGAAGCTGAAACCCCGAGAGTGCTGGCAAAAGCTTCCTGGGTCAGGCGGCCTCGGACAAGCTTCAGGCGTTTTCCAACTTCTTTATAATCCAATGCCATAATCGATACTCCTTGCGTTACTATATGGTGACTAAGGAAGAAAAAGGAATTAAAAACACTTGACTGGTTACCTATAGATGACTATAATGATACTATAAAGGATAGTATCATTAAGTATCTCTTACGCTTGTAGTTAGAGAAGTATTGTTATGCTCTCAAATGCAGAACTTAACTGTTATATCTTCAACGGTTTTGCGCTTTTTCCTTTTTAATATAGGCGTATCCGGAAAGGATTAGGGATAATGCTGTGAGAATTATAATTGATCCGGGCATTTGGAATGATACTTGGAATAAACAGGATACTGTGCTTTCTATTGCGGAGAATTTGTATGATAAACTGCACCGCCGAGGGCATGAAGTGCTGATGACTCACAGCAGAGTAACCAAGGACACTGGCGAACTGTACACCGCTGATTGTGTTGCGGCAAGACAGGGGGATTTTTTTATCGGCCTTTACGCCGCACCTGACCACAACGGAGCTGGTGGGGAAAAGCGTTTTTTTTGCCGTCTGGCCAGTAATGCGAAAGGCGCGGCGGTAAGGCAGGAAATTTGCAAGCGGATTGCCGGGCTTCCCGGGGTTACCGAGATTAATATCTATCCGCTGCGGGTTGCAGAACTTACTGCTGTTCCTGCGGCTGTTGTCATGATCCAGTTTTGTTTTTCGCTTGCCGATGATCCCGTTACGCCTACTGTACTTGCTGAGACAATTGGGGTCTGTATTGCTGAACTCCTATAATTTTCCAACATAGAACAAGACCGGCATTGTTTTTATGCCGGTCTTGAAAGTTCAACAGGATTTTTCCCTGCCTGTGTATAACAATAAGTAGTAAGAAACGGATTAGGTATTTAGCACGAAACGGGGTAATTACTACAATGCAAAGTGATAAGAGAATGTACTTCTCCATGAAGGCGCTGCTCTTTTTTCAAAATAAGCTGCTTATTCTCCAAAAGCAGGACCGCCTGGGAGCAAAACCCTGGGAATTGCCAGGGGGAGGCGTGGAATTCGGCGAAGATCCTCAGGTGGCATTGGCACGTGAGATAGAGGAAGAAACTGGTTTGACGATGGAATTTATCTGTCCGTTGCAAACCTGGCGCTACCAAAAAACAGCGAATGATTATCTCACAGGACTCATATGTTTATGCGAGACACAGGACGATCAAGTCCGTTTGTCGCATGAACACATTGATTACCGTTGGATTGAGGCTCATGAAATTGGTAATTATGCCCTTCATCCTTCGCTCGTTGAGGGGCTGCGCAAAATTGACGCTGCAAAACTATTGCAGGCTTCCCAAAAAATGGCTGATTTCTGCCGCCAACGCCTAATGCCCTGACTGTGTAGTCAGGGTGCCCGGCTGGCTTGCAGAACCTTGGCCAGCTATTGAGGTGAATAATGAAAAACATAAGACGGTGGATTGTAATATTGCTGCTGATTGTATGCAGCATAAACGCCGGTACCGTTGCTGCACAGGCTGCATCGGAAGACGATGAGGCCTATACGATTTATCTGGCAGCAAGTGCCTGCGTGGCAGCTTACAGTGACAGACCAGGGGCCTTGGCTAAGCAGTATCTTACTCAGCAAGGCTGGCAAATTCAGCCCTATGAGCAAAGCAATAAAAATGCGGATGCCCGGTTTTTAGTTATCAAAAATATGAATACTTCTTCGTTGGAAGAATCCTTTTTAATTGCTTTTACCGGAACTGAGACGGTAAAGGATATTAAAACCGATATACTGGCTAATCGGGTTTATTTTGCCGGGCAGACTGTTGAAGAATTTGCGGCAAATGCGGCCAAGAAGAAAATTGCAGCATCGGAGCCTAAAATTCACCGTGGTTTTCATGAATATGTTCAAGCAGCATTAACGACGAAAGTAATAACTACCAGTACCCAGCCGCAGTTATTAAGTGAATGGCTGCTGGCGGATACAAGCCACAAAGTGTATTTGACCGGTCACAGTCTGGGCGGGGCAGTGGCAACTGTAACGGCTGCCAGATTAATCAGCATGGGTGTTAAGCCGGGGCAGATCGAGGTGATTACGTTTGGTGCGCCTGCTGTCGGAAATGATGCGTTTAACCGTCAATTTGAACCGGTTATTGATCTTACGCGAGTGGTAATTTCTGGTGATGTTGTCACAGGGCTCTTGCAATCAGTTGCTGGCGGTTATGCTCAATTTGGCCGTGAAATTTGCTGGGAATCGCCGGACTGGACAAATAAAGGCCCTCATGGTGTTACCGAATACTTGGATTTGGCAATGAAAAATTATTATGATAAGCGCCACTTGGCCCGGAAGGAATCTGCTAATCAGCCGCAAAGGGGAATACCGGCTTTCTTGCCTAAAGCCTACATTGCCCCGGTAAAATACTTTTTGCCTGAGAAGTTCGGCAAAGAGCAGTGGTATATGGAACAGGCCTTATTGGATGAATACGAGCGGATTCTGCCCGGCTGCCTGCCGGAGGTTGAGCCGGAGGAAGCACAGCTGCAGGCCCAAGCAGCTGCTTCCGGTGCCAGATGGCTGATTTTTCCTGAAGTAAGCGCCTATCAGGTGCCGAATGCACAAGGGCTGTATTATCTGACCTTAAGTGAAAGAATGATCGATCTTTCTACGGGTGAGCTGGCGCGGTTAGCTGCTTTTTCAGCAAGCACGAATAATTTGACGCCGCTGGAAGCACTGCTGCACAGTGCCCGCAGCATGAGTGATGACAGGACGGCATGGTTTGTCAAACAGCAGGAGAGTGGGGAGCAGCCTTGAATGTACAGGTTATTGGAACCAAAAAATGCCAGGAAACCCGCAAAACAGAACGTTACTTTAAAGAACGGAAAATTCCGTACCAGTTTGTTGATTTAACGCTTCGCGGCTTAAGCAAAGGTGAGCTGGACAAAGTAAAAAGTGCAGTAGGCTTAGAGAGTCTGATGGACAAAACCGGGAAAGAATATGCCAAGCGTAATCTGCAATATCTGGTGCATAACGTAGAAGAACAGCTGCTGGCATATCCTGCGCTGCTAAAAACACCGATCGTGCGCAACGGCGCTAAGGCTACCATAGGCTATTGTCCGGCTGTCTGGCAAGAGTGGCAGCAAAAGGAGTGAAGGGTTTGAACGGGACGGAACGAAAAAATATAAGACCCGGCAGCAGAGTGAGGATTGTCCGGAAAGAACACCAGCGAACCGGACAATTGACCGAAGGGATTGTAAAAGATCTGCTTACCAATAGCGCTGTTCATCACCGGGGGATTAAGGTTCGCCTTGACAGCGGGATTGTCGGGCGGGTGCAGGAAATACTGGATTAACTATCCAGTATTTCCTTGAGATCGGCAGCAAATAGTCCGCTTTGTACTGCACAAACCGGACCGGTCATGAAGATATGTCCATCGTGCCTGATTTTTACCTGGATAACTCCACCAGGCATGAGCACATTGACTTCCTGATCCACTAAGCCAAGCCTATAGGCTGCACCGGCAGCTGCGCAGCTGCTGCTGCCGGAGGCCAGTGTATAACCGGCACCGCGTTCCCAGATTTCGATCTGAATGGTACGACGGTCAATGATGTTTAAAAATTGTACATTTGTCCGGTTAGGGAATCGACTGTGTTGTTCAATGACCGGACCCAGTTCTAAGACTGTTTCTGTCGATAATGCATCGCAAAGGACTACGCAGTGCGGGTTGCCGATCGATAAACTGGTAATTTGCAGTGGCTGGTTATTGATCACGAGCTGTTCGTTTACGGCAAAAAAGCTTATCGTGCCCATATCTATCTTTATCTGTCGGCCTTTGTTATCCAGCAGTTCAACTTGAACAGTGCCCCCCGCTGTTTTTAACGTGAATTCTTTTTCAGAAATATAGCGCTGGTCAAGGAGATAGCGAGCAAATATCCTAAGACCATTGCCGCTTTTTTCGGCCTCGCTGCCATCGGGATTAAAAATACGCAGACTCATACGCTGACTCATGGAGTCATTCTGAAAAAAAGGTCCGTATAAAATCCCATCCGAGCCAATGCCGAAGTTCCGGTGACAAATGAGCCGGATGTTTTTTTCTGTTAAGGTTATATTGCTTTTATTAGGATCAATGACAAGATAATCATTGCCTAAAGCATGATATTTATAATAATCTGCATACATGGATACCGCCTCCCGCATAAAAGGATACATTCAGTATGTGCCTTATGAGGCAGATTTTCATTGCATAATCTGCACAAAAGATTGCAAAAGATGCTATTGACGGGGAATGATGAAATGGAGCAAGAAAATATTGATGCAGAACAAAGAGGCTGTTTGAACCGTGATTTTCATTTTTTTAACTTGCAAGATACACAGACTATGAAATTTGAGCCTCATTTTCATGATTTCTGTAAAATAGTCTTATTTCTTTCCGGCAATGTAACTTATTTTATTGAGGGAACAGGGTATACCTTAAAACCGGGGGATATCCTGCTGATTAACCAATTTGCAATTCATAAAACGGTTATTGAAGGCAACGTACCTTATAAGCGGATGATTATGTGGTTTCGTCCGGAATATCTCGATAAATTTAACCAACCGGACTGCAACCTGCTGCAATGCTTTGCGCTTGCTTCCCGGCATAAATGCAATTTGCTGCGCTTTTCTTTTCCGCTGCAGCAAAAATTACAAGGACTTTTTGGCGAGCTTGCTGACAGCTGTGAGAAATGGAACTTTGGTAATGCCGTTCTCTGTACGTCTCTACTCCTGCAAATTCTTGTTTATCTGAATCGCGTAACGGAGCAGCTGCCGGCCAGTATGACGTATATTGACAGGGAATATGATGAGATGATCGACAGGGTGATTGCACATATTGATGCTAACTTGACCGAAGAATTAACGATAGAAAAATTGGCTTCCCAGTTTTACCTGAGCAAATATTATCTAATGCGAAAATTTAAATACTACACCGGCTACAGCATACATCGGTATGTATTATATAAAAGGCTGTTGGCAGCACATCAATTGCTGAAAAAGGGAACACCTGTCATGAATGCCTGCCTGGAAAGCGGTTTTCATGATTATGCTAATTTTGCCAGGGCATTTAAGAAAATGTATGGATACTCGCCGAAACACTGCCAGGTTTAAAATTTTATTTGGAGCCAACGGCTGTATAAGATTATTGCCGGGAAATTAAAAACTGACATATAATGCTTCTCCAGTAACCAACTACCAAAGAGGGTGTTGAGGACGGTTTAAAACCGGTCTTCAACACCCTCTTTGGTTTCACTACAAATCTTCTCTAAGCTGGGAGTAGATACGCAGGTGGTGCTCTTCATCGAGAATAATCCTCTCCAGCACCGGACGAATGCAGGGATCGTTGATTTGGCGCAGGCGGCTGCGGTAATTGCGGATAGCATCGGCTTCGTGCTGAATATTACAGGCCAGCTTATCATAAATAGTACCGCCATAATAGACATACTTAGAACTCCAGAAGTGCATGGCGCCACAATCAGGGAAATGGACGACGGGTGCCTTTCCCAGAAGCTGGATTGTTTTTCCCAGCATTTCAAAATGATGCATTTCGACTATGGCGATGTGCCGGGCGGCATCAGCAATGGCAGGATAGCTGGGCTGCAGGGAAATGTAATGATAAATATATTGATTGATGGCTGTTAATTCACCTGAAAAACCGGCATAATCCTGCAAAAGCAAAGCTGCATAGCGTGCGTTTTCGCAGGTCACACGAACTTCCGGATAAGGCTCGGCGAGGGAATAGGGCGATTTGGCATGAGAATGGTCGCTGCGTTCCTCTTTCATAACAGGCCACTTCTCCTTTTGTGCATAAAATAACAGTACCTGAGACTAATACTATGTTAGTCCCAGGTAGTACATTCGCATTTCGCCTGCTTTGGTAATAAATTTATCATTTTTGCAATACAAATAGTTTTTTCGCAAATACTAGACGATAAGGAGGAGTGGGCAATGAAAAATAAATTGTACAGGCATACAAAAAGGCGTTACAAAAAATTGGCGGCTGCTTTGGCGAGTGCAGCTGTTTTGGTGACTGCTGCTATTCCCGGTCTTACCGGACACATCCAGGCAGCGGCAGATCCGAATCCAACACCGGATACAGCGGCACCGCACGTGGCACATCTGAATTCATCGCCGCAGCTTTCCCCGATTGCAGCAGCAAATTCCTCGCCGGAGGCAAATGCCAAGCAAGTACTTGATGTTAAGGCGACAGCTTATGCACCCGGACCGCACGATAATGATCAGTGGGGAAATAAAACATTTTTAGGAACGCAAGTCCGTCCGGGAGTCATTGCCGTAGATCCGAATGTCATTCCTATTGGCTCGAATGTAATGATTAAATATCCCGATGGTACCAAAGAATATGCTGTGGCGGAAGATACAGGCGGTGCTATAAAAGGAAACCGGATCGATGTGGCAAAGTGGACCGTAAAGGAAGCGGAAAAATTCGGGATAAAAAGAGTGAAAGTTTATGTCTTGAAAGATAATCCCCAGCAAACATCAGCGCCGACTTTTCAGGCGTAAGTTTCAGCAGTCTGCCAATAAGGCCGGGCATAAGGCGGCATAATAATAATGGCGCTCCTTTTCGTAAGTTAACATAACGTTATAGTGCTGGCAGTAAGATAAGTCCCGGTCAAAGTAACTGCACATTTCACAATCTTCGATAATGTAACCTGCATCGCGGGCCATTTTAGCAATCCGGAATTGGCCGCCCAGCAAAAATTGCAACCGGCCTATATTAAAATAGCGTGTATTTTCCAAGTTAGTTTGATATTTTTCGGTCAGCAGCAAACCGATGTCGGCGAGAATCAGTTCGATGATTTGATCAGGATCTGACGATGTGGACAGGATGTTTGCTGTGTCGTTTTGGTCGACGGTATTTTTGTCTTCGAATCCCATATGCCTCTCCAATAAATGAAATCAATTTGTTACTATTCTTTCTCTCATTTGCTGCGTTATCCTGCTGTATGGCAGCTGGATTCAACCTTGAAGGAGTAACTTTTTGCACTTTGGCTAAAAAAGTTGTAATCGGCTTACGTCGGATACAACTTTTTTATTTACTGCCAAGAGGAAAAAACAACCACTTACAGAAATAGGCATTGATTAGCTGTACTAATGAATTAACACTACAAACGCTGCTACGACAGCTTAAATCTGTACTGTGAGTTTTTCAGTGGCATACTATAGAACAGATCAATTTTGGCACATAAGGCAGTTAAGGGAGGCATAGTGTGATGAAACGGGAAATTCTCATCCTGAAGGGCAATATAGTATTTACACAGCAGCCGGACCGGTTTGATGTTTACGAAAATGGCTGTCTCATTTGTTGTAATGGGGTTATTGAGCAGATCAGCTCAACCATACCGGACGAGTATAAAAACTGTGAAGTGAAAAATTATGGGAGTGACTTGATTATTCCTGGTTTCGTGGACTTGCATACTCATGCCTCGCAGTTTAATCAGCGAGGGCTGGGGCTGGATTTACAATTGCTGGAGTGGTTGGAGGAATATACATTTAGAGAGGAAAGCCGCTTCTGTGATCTTAGCTATGCTGCAGCCGTTTACGCGGCGTTTGCCGAGGAGTTGATAAGGCAGGGCACTACCAGGGTGGTAGTATTCGCTACCATTCACAAGGAAAGCTGCCGGCTGTTAATTGATATTCTTACCCAAAAAGGGATTGGTGCTTATGTCGGCAAAGTTAATATGGACAGTAATTGTCCTGATGTTTTGAAGGAAGATACGGAGCAGTCGATAAAAGATACGGAGGAGCTGATTCAAAATTGGGGTGATAATCCGCTGGTTAAACCAATTATTACACCCCGCTTTGCGCCTACCAGCAGCAAGCGGCTCTTAGCAGAGCTAGGCAAGCTGGCTGTAAAGTACATGCTGCCTGTTCAGACGCATCTGTCGGAAAATAAAAATGAAATTGAGTGGGTCGCAGAATTGTTTCCAGAGCAGCGCGAGTATCACCGGGTTTATGCACATTACCAGTTATTTGGGCAGACTCCTACGTTGATGGCTCATTGTGTTCATGTTACTGATAGCTGCATCAACGATATACATAAGCATCACGTTACCGCAGTCCATTGTCCGGACTCGAACTTAAATTTGGCAAGCGGCATAATGTCTGCCCGTAAATTGCTTGATGCCGGTGTGCAAGTAGGCCTGGGGACGGATATCGGGGCCGGGCACAGTCTGTCGATGCCGCAAACAATTGTAAAAGCCATTCAACTATCGAAAGTAATCCAAAATCCGGCATATACAAGGCCGTTGACGCTTGCAGAGGTTTTTTATATGGCCACTAAAGGGGGAGGACAGTTTTTTGGCAAAGTAGGCAGCTTTGAACCGGGATATGCCTGCGATGCGCTGGTTATTCATACCGGCATGGCTCCGGGAGCAGGTTTGACTTCCCTGGAAAGGCTGCAACAGTTCATTTATACCGGTGACAGTGGAAATATTGCGGCCCGATATATTAATGGCAGAGAAATAAATAGTGCTGCCCATTAGCAGCAAAAACGGTATAATGTACTTAGTGAAGAGGATAGCTGAAAAATTCATTGAATTAGGTGGTACATACGTACATATATCTTGAGCCAGCGTTATATGACCGATTTTCCTGTGAAATGTGCGGCACCTGCTGTCGTAATGAATGGCTGGTAACTTTGAATGAAGACAGCTATTACCGCAACAAACAGTTGTTTACTGTTAGCGGCAGGAGTCAAGAGTTTGAGCAGGCCTTTATCCGGCTAAGCAACGGCTGCCGGGATGAATATGCCTTTATTGCGAAACAACAAGGCGAAGGGGGCTGCTGGTTTTTAGACAGCACCAATTATTGCCGGCTTCACCGGGAAGCTGGCCATGAGCATTTAGACAGTGTTTGCCAAATATATCCCCGCTACCCTATTCATACATCGCGCGGCATGGAACTGACTCTCAGCTACAGCTGCCCGGCTGTTTTGAAATTAATGGTTCAAAACAATGCACCGCTCACCATTACCCGGTCCGAACAGCCTCCCAAGAATATGGCGTTTGATACGTATGCGGCGCAGGTTTTTCCTCGTCAGCAGCCCAAGCGCAGTCCGCTCCGGTATTATTTTGAATTGGAGCAGCATGTTATTGACATTTTGCAAAGCCGTTGTTTGACAATCCAAGAACGGTTACTCTTTTTACAAACAGTGGTTGGCGAAATACTCGAAGCTGCCAAGTCGGATGAGCTTGACCGGCTGCTGCAGCAAATCTTTTTCCGCAACTATCAATTTCTGGATGAGAAAACGGCTTTGCAGCAGGCTGAGCAATCAGGCAAGCCGGAAGAGACTGCCGCCGATATTCTGCTGGAGCATTTTTTAGTGAACCTGGTTTTCAAAAAGGTAGGGTTTTTATATGGACTAAAAAGCATGGTGCGCTTGCTGCAGCTGGCCTGTCAGTATACTGCAGCGGCACAGCAGGAAGTATCCGGAACGTCTGCAAAACTTGCCCGTACGGAAGCGGCGATTGTTCATTTGGAAATCCAATACAGTCATAATCGCAAAGCGTTATTCAATATGGTAAACAAGCAGGAGGAGAAACCATGACTGCCCTTACAATGAAGCAATGCCGCGAAATCACAGACTGGATAATCGATACGACTGGTAAGGACGGCGGGCAGCCGGTGGCCATTGCTATCTGTGACGGTGAAGGATTTTTACTTTCTTTAGTTAAAATGGATGAGGTTCCTACCAAAAGTGTTCATTTTGCTCAGCATAAAGCCTATACGGCTGCCCGGATGCAGACTGCCACAGATGCTTTTTTAGCCAGGCTGCAGCGGGAACAACTGGATATTCAATACTTCTGTGATCCTAAACTGGCAGCATTGCCTGGTGGTGCTCCTATATACGCGCCTAGCGGCAAGCTAGTGGGTTCTGTCGGGATAAGCGGACGGCCTTCACAGGAAGATCAGGAACTGGCAAATGCTGCCGCACAGAGAATTCTGTTTTGAAAATAAAAATCTTTTTTAGATGAAGGAACTGGACTGAAGGCAGAGAAACTAGTAGCAGCGTGAAAAAAAGGGGCTGAAGCAATGGATATCTTTGAAAATGTGGCTGTTGTCAAAAAAGCAAATGTGTACTTCGATGGAAAGGTTACCAGCCGGACGGTGCTTTTTGCTGATGGCAGCAAAAAGACGCTGGGGATTATGCTGCCGGGGGATTATGAGTTTGGCACTGATGCTGCTGAAATCATGGAAATCCTGGATGGTGTTCTGGATGTCCTCCTGCCGGGCGCAACAGTCTGGCAAACGTTTCAAGGCGGACAGTCGTTTGCTGTTCCCGCAAAATCCCGCTTTGCCTTAAAAGTAAAGCAAACAGCCGATTATTGCTGCAGCTACGAAGCATAAGAGAAAACAGAGCTTAGGCCGGTGTCAACCTGATCCGGACTAAGCTCTGTTTTGTTCGGTTATAGCATTTCATCCAGGCCTTTTTCAAGCGCTTTGGCATATGTGCTCTCATTAGCTGTTTCCGGTGAGACAATAGATTGGTTGATTTGTTCGCGTGAAACGGCATTATCACCGGCACTCATAGCATATTCGCTTGCATAGGACGCTGGTTTGCCTTTTTTGCTCATCTTTCACCTCCTGACAATAGTTTGTGACTAACTAGGAAAAACTTGCATTCCCGAGATACTGATCTATGGTATAATGATCAAAACGCAAGAATGCCTGAAACGGAGTACAGTTTGATGAACAAACAAACAATGCGGCGATATGGCCTCGGCATGGTTAGTGCAGTGGCGATGGTAATGCTCTGGACTGCTGTCAGCTTATCCCAATCAAGCATTGAAGACAGGATCGTAACCGTCCCTCATCCAGTATTGCGTCAACAGGCCGTGCCGATTCGGGCCGACGATGAAGAAACGCTACAGCTGCTGCAAGAAATGGCTGAATATTTGGAAGACGGTGTTTTGCCGAAAGGCGGTATTTCCTTGCCGCAGGTAGCTGTTGCGAAACGCGGTTTTGTTGCAATGATTGATGATGAAGCGGTTATCATGATCAATCCCACTATTGTGCTGACCGGTGAGGAAGTACCCAGTTTGGAAGGATGTCTCAGCATACCCAGCACTTTTCGGTATGTAACAAGGAATTCTGCGGTTGCAGTTGAATATCATGATGAGGACTGGCTGCGCCAAACTTTGCATCTTGAGGACCTGGAAGCATTTATTGTTCAGCATGAAAACGATCATCTGAATGGCATATTAATTATTGATAAATTAGTTGCTGAGGCTCCTGAACGAAGCAGAGACCCCGATATGCCGTTGGAATAATCAGCAGCGGGAGAATTCGGAGGGAATTACGTGAAACTTTTTATCTGGGTTCATGACCGTACATTTCACAGCTGGAGTATGATGAATGAGCCGTCTCTGCATGAAGCCATGTACAGCCGGGCGGCGGCAGTCGTTGTTGCAGAATCGGAACAAGCGGCAATTGACTTGCTGCTGCTAAAAGACAGCGGCTGGCGGCGGGAAGATTTAGAGCGCCTGCGGCCACAAGTGATTGAAGGAAAAACGGCACAAGTTGTATATAGTCATATTCAGTGAGAAAAAGGGGGGGCGCAACGCGGCCCCCTTTTTACGTTTAGCTTTGCGGCATAAACGTATACCAGCTGAGTGCTGTTCCTTCTGGCGTGATAAAGCTGACATGAACAGGCTTCGTAAAGTCAACGGCATTTTTGTTAATCGGAACATAATCATACAGCTTGCTGGCGGTAAGCGATGCTCCTGTTAAGGTGGGACTTTTTGTTCGTACCGTAATAAACAGGGAGTTGCCTGACTGGCTTACTTTTTCAATTCCAATGCCGTAACCATTATAGGCTACTGTACCGAGATTGGCGTAAAATACCATTTGGCGGTTATAGTTAATGCTGGATAGCGAACGCAGTACTTCATCGGGCAATGTTACGGAATCACCCAGGCGCGGGTCGCGGGTGAAAATTCCGAAGTGCATATTGGTAGGATAATCTCTTTCATTCCACTTCCAGCCGCTGAAGTCTTTGGTCTGGAAAAGGACTTTTTGATTAGACGGGTCGACTACCGGGGCGGCAATGACCGTCTTTTGAGTAAACATGCTGGCTGGAATATAGGTAGCCGGATAATTCATATTGCCAATACCGCGAATAGTGGTAATTACCCAGCTGGAGCCATTCCGTTCCAAATCTACTTTAAAGGTTTGTCCGCCTGCATGATGGACTTGAACGGTTGCTTTGTTCGTTGTTTTTGACAACAACGTAAAGGAATCCCGGTAGACATCAAAACCATAGCGGGCGGCGTTAGCTTTTACAATGGTTACCGGATTGGCCGTTGTGTGATCCCGGTCGCCTCTGTCGCTGATCTTGGTAATTTGTTGGACTTTCCATTCGCCGGAAGAATCGGCGTTTAATTTAATGCGGTATTCCTTACCGTCGTCGGTACGCATAATGACTGTTGCTTCCGTCTTAGTACTTGACTGTAAGGAAAAATCAGCACCATGGGTATCGTAACCACGGGCGGCAGCCTGTTCTCTGGCTGCTTTGACAGGTGAGGTAGCAGGTTTAGGCTTAGGTGCTTCTTCTTTTGGATCAGGCCGTTTCTCTCTATCCGGTTTCTTGGTAGTGCTTGTATCCGTAACAGGTGCCTTGGCAGTGGTTTGCTGAGCCTCAGTAGTTGCAGTCGTATTTTCGCCCGCAGCTGGAGTGAGGGCATTTTGGACCGAAGCAGCAGATACCATGGGAAGCATAGCGCTGGACATAACCGCAGCACCTGCCATAGCCGCGACAATGCGTTTATATTTCTTTTTCAGTGCCTTACGGCGAGTATTTTGTCTCATTGTTGTTCTCCTTTCGCACAGTTGATTATTATATTGTCGGCAGGATACGCACTGTCAATTCAGGGAGTTTTTGCCAGGAAAGCGGATAGCGGGCCATAGCGGGGAAGTTCTTTTTGACAGTTAGGGCAAGTCTAAGCTAGAATGAAAAGAGTTTAGGATGAGAGTAAATCTTTAATCAAAAGAAAAGCAGGAGTAGGATATATGAGTGTATTAACGGTTGAAAATGTTACACATGGCTTTGGTGCCCGCCAGATATTAGAGAATGCTTCTTTCCGACTGCTCAAAGGCGAGCACGTAGGGCTGATCGGCGCTAATGGTGAGGGGAAATCAACGTTTTTAAATATTATCACCGGGCAGCTGGCGCCGGACGAGGGAAAAGTAGAATGGTCCAACCGGGTAACGGTAGGGTATCTGGATCAGCATGCGATATTAACAAAAGGGAAAAGTATTCGTGATGTACTGCGGGAAGCCTTTCAGCACATGTTTGACTTAGAAGCGGAAATGCTGGGAATTTACGATAAAATGGCGGATGCTGACCCAGAGGCAATGGAAAGCATGCTGGCCGATGTTGGTGAGATCCAGGACATGCTGGAAACCAGCGGATTTTATACACTTGATGCTAAAATCGAAGAGGTTGCCAATGGTTTGGGCTTAGGCGACATTGGGCTGGATAAAGATGTTACGGACTTAAGCGGTGGTCAGCGTACGAAAGTCCTGCTCACCAAGCTGCTGCTGCAGAACCCAACCATTCTTATCCTGGACGAACCAACGAATTATCTAGATTTTGAACATATTGAATGGCTGAAACGATATTTAATTAACTATGAGAACAGCTTTATTCTTGTATCTCATGACATAGGCTTCTTAAATGCGGTCATTAACGTTATTTATCATGTGGAGAATACGATATTGACCCGCTATACCGGCGATTATGAGCAGTTCCAGCAAATGTATGCAACCCGCAAAAGCCAGGAGCTGAGGGCATATGAACGGCAGCAGCAGGAAGTGGAGCGGCTGGAGGATTTTATTGCCCGCAATAAGGCGCGGGTGGCAACCCGTGGTATGGCTAACAGCCGGCAAAAGCGCTTAGAGAAGATGGAGATGCTGGAAAAACCGCGTGAAAAACTAAAGCCCACCTTCCAGTTCCGGGAGGCCCGGACACCAAGCCGTTTTATTGTCGAAGGTATTGATTTGGTGCTGGGCTATGACGAGGCCCTGACCCGACCGGTGAATGTAACACTGGAAAGGGGACAAAAGATTGCCATCCGGGGTGTCAACGGGTTAGGAAAGTCAACCTTGCTTAAAACTTTATTAGGAAAAATTTCGCCTTTATCGGGGAAAGTAATATTGGGGGATTATTTGTCTCCCGGATATTTCGAGCAGGAATCCAGCCGTAACAACAGCAATACTGCCTTGGAAGAAGTATGGAATGAATATCCCGGTATGACAAATTTTGAAGTCCGGGCGGCATTAGCCCGCTGCGGTTTAACCAATGAGCATATTACCAGTCAAATGATGGTGTTAAGCGGCGGTGAGAATGCCAAAGTCCGCCTGTGCAAGCTTATGCAGCAGGACTTTAACTGGCTGGTACTGGACGAACCGACGAATCACTTGGATGTGGATGCCAAAGAGGAATTGAAAAGAGCTTTGCGGGAATTTAAAGGAACCGTACTTTTGGTGTCGCATGAACCTGATTTTTATGAAGACTGGGTTACGGCCATCTGGAATGTAGAGGACTGGACAACCAAAATTGTATAAGCGTGCCGCAAGCGCGCATGCAGGAGGCGGTTATCATGCAGTCTAAACTTGATTTGACTCAGGTTTTGGCGCGGCTAAAGCAAGTTGTTATGGCCGTTGGGGCAATGCAAAAAGCAAATTTGGGGAGGCAAAATCTAACGATAGCCACTAAGTCGACGGGGATTGATTTAGTGACAGAAATTGACCGGCAATCGGAACAGACGATTATTGCTTTTTTGCAGGAACATTATCCGGATCACAGCATTCTGGCGGAAGAGTCGGGATTGACTGCGCACGTTTCCGATTATACCTGGATTATTGATCCGCTTGACGGCACTACGAACTATGCTCAGGGTTTACCTGTTTTTGCAATTTCTGTTGCCCTTCAATACAGGCAGGAGACAGTACTGGCACTTGTATATGCCCCGGTAATTGATCAGCTGTTTACAGCAATTAAAGGTCAGGGGGCTTATCTTAATGGCCGAAGAATTACTGTTTCCACAAAAACGGAATTGATCGACTGCGTTTTAGCTACAGGCTTTCCGTACGACATTGCTACCCATCCGGCTAATAATATCCCGTATTTCAGCCATATTGTGGTTCAGGCCCGGGCCGTCCGGCGGCTGGGAGCTGCAGCCTACGATCTGGCTTGTGTGGCAGCCGGACTCTTTGACGGTTATTGGGAAATGCAACTGGCTCCGTGGGATGCGGCAGCCGGTATTCTGCTCGTAAAAGAAGCGGGCGGGCAAGTGGTTCACTTCAGGCAGGACCGGGGAGTATCTATTATTGCGGCCAATACGGTAATTTGCAGCATACTGGAGGAACAGATTCGGCAAATCAGCTGAAAGGCGGGCTGCTGTTCGGCGTATTTCAGTCTGCGAAGTAAAGTGAGGGATAATAGATGGTCGATGAACAAAAGGCCCGGCAGGCAATTGCACTGCTGCTGGAAGCCCTAGGAGATAAGGCTGCTCGCGAAGGTCTGGAGGATACCCCCCGGCGTGTCGCTCAGATGTATGCTGAGCTGTTTAGCGGCTTGGAGCAGGATGCGGAACAGGAACTGGAGTGTTTTTCCTCTGATGAATATGACGGCATGGTATTGGTAAAAGATATTTCCTTTTATTCGATGTGTGAGCATCACTTAATACCCTTCTTTGGCAAGGCACATATTGCCTATATACCTCAAGCTGGCAGGATTACCGGCTTGGGCCGGCTGGCAAAAGTTGTGGATATTTTTGCCCACCGGCCGCAGCTGCAGGAACGCCTGACGGCACAAGTAGCGGATGCAATGGAAAACAAACTGAAACCTGCCGGTGTAATGGTTGTTGTCGAAGCAGAGCATTTATGCATGTCCATGCGGGGAGTGTTGAAGCCGGGAGCACTTACGACTACCCTGGCGGTACGGGGTGTATTTGCTGACGACCAGGCTGCCCGGGCTGAAGTACTGGCGCTGATTAAGAGGTGACAAACGAAAATGAAAAGTACGAGAACGTATCACTGGGCTGACCGTGAGCTGGAAGTTGGTCGACGTACGCTGGTTATGGGCATTGTGAACGTTACGCCCGATTCTTTTTCTGATGGAGGCTGCTTCCGGCAAGTGGAGGCGGCTGTCCGTCATGCCCATCAGCTGATTGCTGATGGGGCGGATATACTTGATATTGGCGGTGAATCAACCCGCCCTTATGGGAATAATCAACCTGTTTCTGCTGAAGAGGAAATGGAGCGGGTTTTACCTGTGCTGGAGCGGCTTCTTCGGGAAGTGGCTGTACCAATATCTCTCGATACTTATAAGCCTGAAACAGCAGAGGCGGCGCTTAAACTGGGTGTTCATATGATCAATGATGTCTGGGGCTTGCAAAAAGATCCGGCGATGGCAGCCATCGTTGCTAAATATCAGGTGCCAGTCATTGTTATGCATAATCAGGCTCAGCCTGGCTATCAGGATTTACTCGCAGAAGTAAGCGCCTTTTTACTCAAGAGTATTCAGATTGCCGGTCAGGCCGGAATTGATAAAAAAAATATTATTATCGATCCGGGAATCGGTTTTGGTAAAACCCGGACTGATAATTTACGCTTGATTCGCCACCTGGAGCAGTTGAAAGCTCTGGAGTGCCCAATTTTACTGGGCACCTCCCGGAAAGCCTTTATTGGCACGACGCTGGGAGGACTTTTGCCTGGTGAACGTGTGGAAGGAACAGCGGCTACGGTAGCGGTGGGAATTGCGAACGGTGCCGACATCGTTCGCGTCCATGATGTGAAGGAAATGGCACGGGTTGCACGCATGACCGATGCCTTGATCCGGGAGGAGTTAGGATAATGGCAGATTTGGACAGCATTCGTTTGCATAATATGATTTTTTTTGGATATCATGGTGTGCTGGAGGCGGAGCAGCTCATTGGCCAGCGGTTTATGCTGGATGCTGTTTTATGCCGTGACCTCCAGCCTGCCGGACAGTCCGATGATTTACGGGATACAGTAAATTATGCTGAAGTTTATGCAATAATTAAAGAACACGTAGAGAAAAGGCGCTACAATTTGCTTGAAGGATTGGCAGAAGCAATTGCACAAGCCATATTGACGCAATTTTCTATAAAAAAAGTCAAGATAACGGTTCGCAAGCCTTCAGCTCCGGTAGCCGGTATTTTTGATTATGTGGAGATCTCTATTGTGAGAGAAAAAAGACAATGATCAACTGCTACATAGGTTTAGGGTCTAATATGGGAGACCGGGAATGGTATTTGCGGCAAGCCGTCGCCCGTCTTGCTGAGCTAGACGGGATATGCATCAGCCAGGTTTCCTCAATTTATGTAACAGAGCCTGTTGGTTATACGGAGCAACCTGCCTTTTTGAATGCGGTTGCGGCTGTTCGGACAACTTTGACGGCAGAGCAGCTGCTTGCGGCATGCATGAAAGTTGAGCAGTCGCTGGCGCGAAAACGGGATTTGCGTTGGGGGCCGAGGACGATTGATCTGGATATTCTGCTGTATGGTGATCGTCATATCTGTACTCAGGATCTGACCGTTCCCCATCCGCGCCTAATGGAGCGGCTCTTTGTGCTCATACCGCTGCTGGAAATCGCACCGGACGTGGCTCTGAATGGAAAAAGCCTCGAACAATGCCGCCAGGAAATGGGTGATGACCGGGCAGTGCGATTATACCGCCCCTGGCATAAACAGCAAGGGGAGTAAAAAGAGGGGGATGGCAATGGACAAAGCTCTGGCGGGTATTAAGATTATTGACTTATCCAGGTTGTTAACCGGACCTTACTGCACCATGACGCTGGCTGACCTAGGGGCAGATGTAATTAAAGTAGAGGTGCCCGGCCGTGGCGATGATGCCCGGCTGTTTGGGCCTTTTTCTAATGGTGAGAGTGGTTACTTTATGACCCTAAATCGCAATAAACGGAGCATAACACTGGATTTACGTGCTGCCGAAGGCCAGGAAGTCTTGCGGGATTTAATAAAAGATGCCGATGTTGTGCTGGAAAATTTCACTATCGGCACAATGGATAAGTGGGGACTCGGTTATGAAGAATTGCGAAAAGTCAACTCCCGGCTTATTTATGCCTCTATAACTGGATTCGGGCAATACGGGCCTTATGCCGAGCGTGTAGCTTTTGACGCGATTGCCCAGGCGATGGGCGGGTTAATGAGTATTACCGGAACTCCTGATACTCCAACTCGTGTAGGTACCTCGCTGGGCGATATTAATGCCGGCAACTTCATGAGCATTGGTATATTGGCAGCGCTTGTCCAGCGGGGCCGTACCGGCTTGGGCCAGCGAATCGATATTTCTATGCAGGATTGTATTTTCTCCATTTTGGAAAACGCGGTTGTTCGTTATACGATGACAGGTCAAAATCCGGTGAGGATTGGCAGCCGTCATGCCAGTGTAGCGCCGTATGATGTATTTCAGGCTAGCGATGGTTATGTGATTATTGCCTGTGCCAATGAAGCTACATGGCAGCGCTTGTGTAAAGCGATGGGGAAACCGGAACTAATCGAAGATACACGCTTTTTGTTAAATGACAACCGGTCAACAAATATTACGGAATTAAGTACTATTATTAATGGCTGGACAGGACAATTTACAATGCAGGAAATTTTGCAGGTACTTCAGCGTCATGCCGTTCCGGGAGCGCCGATTCTGACGATCGCCGATTTGGCTGTCGATCCGCACATATTGGCGCGTAATATGCTGATTGAAGTGGATCATCCCGTTGCCGGTAAAATCCGCATTCCTGGTAATCCGATAAAACTCAGTGATTCTGTGGACAAGGTTCAAAGGCCTGCTCCGGTGCTTGGCCAGCATTCGGAAGAAGTTTTGCAGCAATTGGGCTATTCGGCCGAGCGCATTGCCGGACTCAAGAACAAGCATATTATCTAGCTAAAAGCTCCGTACCGCGGGTACGGAGCTTTTTTTACTGGTAAAGAAAACAGGATTTTGGCTATTTTCAGCGAAAAATCAGATAACGGCAGTCGTTGATAAGTCTGGCGGACAGAAAGGGAGCAAAAACAATGAAACTCTTGCTGGTTGATGATGAAGAGCTTAGCATGGCCTATCTGAAGGAAGTAGTTAAGCCATGGGGATATGAAGTAATCACTGCTTCTGATGGCCGGCAGGCATGGGGATTGCTGGAAAATGAACAGGAACCTGTATTGGCGGTTGTAGACTGGGTAATGCCTGGTATGGATGGCATTGAATTGTGCCGGCGCATTAGAGACCGTGCCCAAGGGAACCTGATTTATGTTATTATGCTCACGGTACGCAGTGATAAAGAAGGCCTTGTTCTGGCGCTTAATTCGGGGGCGGATGATTACATCAGTAAACCTTTTTATGCCGAGGAACTGAAGAGCCGGCTGCAGGTTGGCCGACGGATGCTGGAGTATCAATATACCCTGTCCTGTCTCACCGATGAATTGATTCAAGCCAACCAGGAGCTCCACCGGATGGTGGCAATCGATGGTTTGACGGGAATTCCTAACCGACGTCATTTCGAAGAACGGTATAAGGAAGAATGGCGCCGTGCAGTGCGGGATGGGATTCCGCTGGCAGTGATTATGATTGATATTGATTATTTTAAGAAATACAATGATTTTTACGGTCATATCGCTGGTGACAACTGTCTTAAGCAAGTTGCGCAAGTATTGTCGGAAACGATTAGCAGGGCCGGGGACTTAGTTGCTCGCTGCGGCGGCGAAGAATTTGTAGTTTTGCTGCCGAATACAGATAGTGTGGGAGCGGTTGTTGTTGCCGAGGCCCTGCGATCGGCGGTCAACAGACTGGCATTGGCCCATTGCGGCTCATCTTCGCAACTGCTGAGTATTAGTCTGGGAGTGGCAGCAGGCCTTCCGCAGCAAGGCGACAATTCAGCAGAATTGCTCAAAAAAGCGGACCGCGCATTGTATCAGGCAAAAGCGGCAGGGCGCAATAATGTGCGCATATATTGTGAATAACACCGGCTCCGTACCGGTATAAGCGTCTGGTGCGGTTTTGAGATATAAACTGGTTCCAGGCCGAATAATATCATATAATGAAGTATGCGTAGGATGTGCAGCGGGAGGCGTAACCATGCAGGTTTTTGTAGCTCGTCAGCCTATCTTTGACAGACGTCAGCATATTTTCGCGTATGAACTGCTCTTCAGGCAAGGGCAGGATAATTATTATAGTGCTGCTGATGGTGATCAGGCAACTTCGCAGGTAATTATTAACAGTATCTGGCTGATTGGATTGCCAACTCTGACTGGTGGAAAACGCGCTTTTATTAACTTTACGGCCAATCTGCTAAAGAATGAAATTGTCACGATGCTGCCGGCAGACCAAATTGCTGTAGAAATTCTTGAGACTGTAAATCCCTCTGCTGACATTATTGAAGCATGCCGTAAAATTCGAAAAATGGGCTTTTTAATTGTTCTGGATGATTTTGTTTTTGAGCCGCGCTTCGAACCATTGATGGAATTAGCAGATATTATTAAGGTTGATTTTCAGTTAACCGGACTTACGGAACAAATGAAACTAATAGAAATGTGCAAAGGGAAGAATGTCCGTTTTCTTGCCGAGAAAGTAGAAACGCCGGAAGAGTTCCGGCAGGCGATGAAGCTTGGCTACAGTTATTTTCAGGGTTATTTCTTCAGTAAGCCGATTATTATAGCCGGGCAGGGTATTCCCAATACGAAAGCGCTTAACTTTAGACTGCTTCAGCAAGTAAGCAGTTCTTTGCTGGATTTGGAAAAGCTTGAAAAGATTGTAGAAAAAGATGTTTTTTTAACCTATATGCTGTTAAAATACATTAATTCCGCTGGTTTTGGCTTTCAGGCTTCTATACGTTCCATACGCCAGGCTTTAGCACTGCTGGGGCTCAAAGAAGCAGCCAAATGGGCAGTGCTGATTGCGACCCGGGGGCTTGCTGCGGATAAACCGCAGGAGTTAGTGGTCATTTCCGTCATGCGGGCACGATTTTGTGAGTTACTGGCAAATGAAGCCGGTTATAGGGACCGCGGTTCAGATGCCTTTTTATTGGGTTTGCTTTCCTTGATTGATGCCTTGCTTGACCGGCCATTGGCAGAGGTTTTAAGAGAATTGCCGGTTGTAGCCGATGTTCGTGCCGCCTTGCTTGGATCGGCAGGTTTGTTTCAGGATATTTATCAGCTTAGTCTGGCATATGAACAAGGCAATTGGCAGATGGTGTTTGCCTGTGCGGCTAAGCTCAATATAGAAAAAGCAAGGCTGCCTATTTTACATGTTAGCTCCTTAGCCTGGTATCGGGAAAGCGGACTTGAATAAACGGCACCGAACAGTTGCAGGTAAGGTCTGCATTATGGTATAATAACTCGTAAACATATAACAGACAGTTCGTAACCATCCTGTCTTAAAACAAAACTACGGGCCGGACTACTTGAACAGTGGTTTAAAACAGGGCGCGTATGCCCTTTTTTGTTTGCCCAAAATTAGGAGGCTTTTATGAAAAACGCAGTTGCCAAGCGTCCGGTTATTTCAACTTCGCTGCAAAAACTTACTTTATCAGGGTTGGTCATAGCCATGTACATTGTTGTCATGTATATGACGCAAAGTTTTGCCTTTGGGCAATATCAAATTCGTCTGGCTACATCCTTATATGCGCTTAGTGCTATTTTTCCCTTTCTTATCGTACCCATGGGACTGAGCAACTTGCTTAGCAATTTGCTCATGGGAGGGCTGGGGCTGCCTGATATTATCGGCGGGACGATTGTAGGTATCACAACTTCTTCACTGGTTTATCTAGTGCGCCGTTACCGCTGGAATGACTGGCTGATTGCATTGCCAATTATCCTGTGTCCTGGACTGTTGGTCCCAATATGGCTGTCCTATTTGATTCATGTGCCTTATAGTATATTGGCTGTGAGCATTACGATCGGGCAGATTATCCCCGGTGTTGTTGGAGTACTGCTGGTTAAGCAGTTGAATACGAAATTAAATTCTTAACCATTAGAGGAGGACTATGATGTCAGGTAGAAAGGCAGAAGAACTGCAGGGTGTTACCTTACTGGGCAATCAAGGGACCGGCTATTCCTATCAGTATGATCCGGGTGTCCTCGAGTCTTTTGTGAATAAGCATCCCGGTAATGATTATTTTGTAAAATTTAACTGTCCAGAATTCACCAGTCTTTGTCCAATGACAGGACAGCCTGATTTTGCCACTATTTACATTTCTCTCGTACCTGATCAACGCCTGGTGGAAAGCAAATCCTTAAAGCTCTATTTGTTTAGTTTTCGCAACCATGGCGATTTTCACGAGGATTGTGTCAATATTATCATGAAAGATTTAATTGCTTTGCTAGATCCTAAGTATATCGAAGTGTGGGGGAAATTTACGCCGCGCGGTGGTATTTCTATTGACCCTTTTTGCAACTATGGCAAACCGGGAACCCGCTGGGAAGAGGCAGCTCAAAAGCGCCTTTTTTATCATGATATGAATCCGGAAAAAGTTGATAATCGTTAAGCACGTTGCAGCCGGAAAATCTGAACAAACCCGTTCAGATTTTCCGGCTGTAACTATTCGCATACTCAGCCATAACACCCCAGTATTCATCGCGGCAAAACTCTGGATAGCAGGACTGAAAATGAATCCAGACAGGTGCCATATGTAATTCAGGACGGTTGTAAAAAAAATATCTGTCACCGCAAAAAATTGCACCAAGAGCCAGTGGGAGACGGCGGATGAAATGCTTGTTGCGCAAAGCCGCTTCTTTTTTACCGCTATGATTGTCTACACAGACATAAGCATGAAGCTGAAAATTTCGTGGTCCCAGACAGCGCCATTCGGCCAGCACTTCGTCCCGGCTCGGAGTAATCTCATCTGTGGCATATTGCAGGGCTACCGACAGGAACAATTGACCCGTCTGGTCAGAATGAGTGAGGGTGTAACGGCGGGGGATGATCGGCTGGCAGGCAGTTATGCCTGGACGTAAATTTACTGATAGGTTGGTTTTGTCGAATATGGACATTGCTGCACCTCCCTGGCAGGAAAGTTTTGCTATAGTTTATACAAAGCGTGATCAGATGGTTACGATTTTTTTTGCCTGCTTAGGGAAAGGATATACTAGATGGGCAGCTTACGCCGGTTTTTGACGGTTTAGGTGATACTACTGTAATTTAACCGAATTATAACATTATTTTACGGTAATTTAACATTGTGTCGTTCTATGTTATAATCAGTATGATTTAGTCATATAGGGGGAGTGTCACTATGGCCTTTCGCTTGAAGCCGAAAGAAGAAAAGTTCTTTGAATTCTTGGCGGACCATGCAAAAATCGCTCGACAGTCAGCTGAATTTATGGATCAGGCAATACAAAACGGCAATAATCTTGCTGATGTAGTTTTTGAAATCGATAAACTGGAAAAACAGGCTGATAAAATTGTTGATGAGACGATGCACAAATTGCACAAGACCTTCATTACGCCTCTTGACCGGGAAGATATTCATATTCTGGTTGAAAAACAGGATGATGTAGTTGACTGTATCAAGGGCATTGTTGAAAGAATGCATATGTATAATGCCGGTCCTGCAACTGAAGGAACAAAAGAATTGACGGTCGTAGTAGTGAAGTGTGTAAAACAATTGGACAAGGCAGTATCGTATTTAAGTAATATTAAGAAAAACCACTTGAAACTGGAAGCCCGCTGTAACCGGATAGTAGCCCTGGAAGCCGAGGGTGATGAATTATACCGCCGTGAAATGGCCAAGCTGTTTCGTGAATGTAAAGACCCGGTGGAAATTATAAAATGGAAAGAGATCCTTACTCATATGGAAGAAGTGCTTGATCTCTGTGAGGATTTGGCTGAATCTCTAAAGAGAGTTGTGCTAAAATATGCCTGATTTAACATTGTTGTGGGTAGTTGTTTTTCTGGCTTTGGCTTTTGACTATATTAACGGCTTTCATGATACGGCTAATGCAATTGCGACATCCGTCTCAACCCGGGCACTCGAACCTCAGCAGGCAGTTTATCTGGCAGCAATACTGAACTTTTTAGGCGCATTATACAGCACCGGCGTTGCTAAGACAATTGGCGGCGACATTGTTACATCCGCAGCAATGGTTAATGAACAGGTTATTGTGGCCGCACTAATTGGGGCTATTGCCTGGAATCTGTTAACCTGGTGGTACGGAATACCCAGCAGTTCTTCTCATGCTATTATTGGCGGAGTTATGGGGGCGGTAATAGCCAGCAAAGGCTTTTATGCTCTCAAAATGGCGGGCTTGCAGAAAATTGTATTGTCCCTGATTTTGTCTCCGCTTGTTGCACTAATTTTTGGATATTTAATTATGATTCTACTGCTGTGGATTTTCGGACGCAATGCTCCGAATGTGCTGAATACCGGTTTTCGGAGAATGCAGCTTGTTTCGGCCAGCCTAATGTCTTTTTCTCATGGTTCGAATGACGCCCAAAAAGCAATGGGGATTATTACTCTAGCGCTTTTAAGCGCAGGACAGATTGAGGCGTTGGAAGTTCCTACGTGGGTGAAACTATCCTGTGCGACCGCTATGGGGTTCGGTACGGCTGTGGGCGGCTGGAAAATTATTAAGACCATGGGGACAAAGATTTTCCGGATGGAGCCGATCAATGGCTTTGCCGCCGATCTGAATTCCGCTTTAGTTATTTTTGCCGCTACTCATTTTCATTTGCCGGTAAGTACCACTCACGTCGTATCAGGGTCAATTATGGGGGTTGGATCGGCAAAACGGGTAACGGCTGTTCGCTGGTCAGTGGCGCAAAGTATGCTGATGGCCTGGGTCTTGACTATACCGCTGAGTGCTATAACGGGTGCCGCAATTTATTATGTGGTTCATTTTATCTGGGGCGCTTAACGTTTGGGAGCAGAATAAAGAATTTGAAGAGCTAACTGTTGCGGTTAGCTTTTTTTGTACAAAAAAACAATTGTGCACTTTTGTGTTTATGGTATTGACAAGAGTTAACAGTATTGTTATGATAAAGCCAATACAGTAAAAACAATGATGAGGAAGAGTAGCTGTCATAATGCCGTTCAGAGAGCCGGTGGGTGGTGCGAACCGGTGGGGTTAAGCAGTGAAGTACGCCGCTGAGTTGCAGGCTGAACCGGGTAAACGGTGTAGGCTGAGCCGGTTGCCACCGTTACCAGGCTAAGATATCGGACATTTTCGTCCCGCATCTGAAACAAGCGGCTTTTGCAAGCAGGGTGGTACCGCGGGTTATCAACTCGCCCCTATTATATTAGGGGCGAGTTTTTTAATTTCCCAAAAATGAGGAGGATGGTAGTATGGTAATTGTTATGTCATCAGAAGCTACAAAGGAGCAGGTGCGTGTAGTAGTAGAGAAAATTCATGGAGCAGGTTTAAAAACGCATCTCTCA
This sequence comes from Anaerospora hongkongensis, assembly GCF_004339805.1. Taxonomy (GTDB): domain Bacteria; phylum Bacillota; class Negativicutes; order Sporomusales; family DSM-15969; genus Anaerospora; species Anaerospora hongkongensis. Next base: position 222,061 of record NZ_SLUI01000004.1, read on the forward strand.
GAAGGACAGTTCCGGACGATAATCGGTATTATTGGTGATAAGAAGATTATTGCCGCCTTGCCGATTGAAGCTTTTGCCGGGGTGGAGCAGGCTGTGCCGATTACGGCCAGTTATAAGTTGGTCAGCAGGGAATTTCATCCGGAGCCTACTGTTATTGATGTTGACGGGGTGCCCATTGGCGGCAGGGCAATAACGGTTATGGCCGGACCGTGCGCGGTGGAAAGCCGGGAACAGTTATTTGAGGCTGCAGAAATTGTCAAAGCGGCGGGCGCACAGTTTTTACGGGGAGGTGCATTTAAACCCCGCAGTTCACCGTATGCCTTTCAGGGTCTGGAGAAAATCGGTCTCCAATATCTTGCCGAAGCAAGAGCTAGAACCGGCCTTAAGATTGTTACAGAGGTAATGGATGTTGAGAGTGTTGATTTAGTTGCTGGTTACGCTGATGTTCTGCAAATTGGTGCCCGAAACATGCAGAATTTCCATTTGCTCCGGGCTGTAGGACGGTCGGGAAAGCCTATCTTATTAAAGAGAGGTATTGCTGCGACCATCACCGAATGGTTATTGGCAGCCGAGTATATTATGGCTGAAGGCAATTTTAACGTTATTTTATGCGAACGCGGCATCCGTACTTTCGAGGACTACACCCGCAATACATTGGATCTAAGTGCGGTCGGAGCAATTAAGCATCTTAGTCATCTGCCAATCATTGTTGATCCCAGTCATGGTACCGGTAAATGGAGACTGGTTAAGCCGATGGCAATGGCCGGTATAGCGGCAGGTGCTGATGGACTGATGATTGAAGTTCATCCTAACCCGGCTGAAGCACAATGTGATGGACCGCAATCCCTAAATCCGGCGAATTATGCTTTGTTGATGAAGGAAGTTCAGGAGTTGGCCGCTTTCCTCAGACGGGGGGAAGAAGGATGAGTCAGATAGCAGCAGTAATCGGACTCGGACTGATCGGCGGGTCCTTAGCATTGGCGCTCAAGCAGTACACAGAGTTTTCGGTAATCGGCTATGACGACTGCTGCCAGACTCGCCGGCTGGTTGAGCAAAGCGGAGAAATAGACCGTGTTGCTGATAGCCTGGAGGGTTGTGTCACTGCGGCGGATATCATTTTTTTTGCAGTACCGCCGGGGGCAGTTGTCCGGAGTGTTCAGCAAGCTGCCGCATACCTAAAGACAGGTGCTGTTGTCACTGATGTGGCCAGCACAAAAGGAGAACTGCTACTGGCAGTACCGCCGCTGCTGCCGCCAGGTGTCCACTATGTTGGCGGCCATCCAATGGCAGGCTCGGAAAGGACCGGATTTGCCGCAGCAAATGCACAGCTGTTCTGCGGACGGCCTTATATTATCACCAGGCACCCGGGTATAGCACAAGAAGCAGTAGCGTTTCTTACCGCTATTGCGGGTCAGCTGGGAGCATTGCCGGTAGTGCTGGAAGGAGAACAGCATGACCCGGCAGTTGCTCATATTAGCCATACGCCCTACGTGACAGCTGCAGCTCTGACGGTATTAGCCGGTCAGGGAGAATACGGAGGGCTTCACTTAGCTCTGGCTGCCGGTGGTTTCCGTGATATGACCCGGATTGCCTCTTCAAATCCGGATTTATGGGCAGATATTTGTTTGACGAACAGCGCTCAAATCCGCCAGACGATTGGACGGTTAAAAGAATTGTTAGACACTGTGGATACTCAGTTAGCTGACGGAAATCGGGCAGGTTTAAGGGAGTTTTTTCAGCAGGCTAAGCAATTAAGGGATGCCTGTCAAAATCGTAAATGAATGGAAGGTGCGAGCAATGAGAATTAGAGGTGTCAGCTCCGGGCTTCAAGGTACAACACAGGTACCCGGCGATAAATCAATATCGCACCGGGCAGTGATGCTGGGCGCTTTAGCACAAGGCGAGACAGTAATAACCGGTTTTTTGGCGGGTGAGGACTGCCTGGCGACTATTGCTTGCTTCCGCGATATGGGAGTCGATATACGGCGGCAAGATAATCGGGTGCAAATTCAGGGAGCGGGGCTGCATGGACTCCAGCAGCCTGAGCAGCCTTTGTATGTCGGGAATTCGGGAACCACCATACGCTTGCTGCTAGGAATCCTGTCAGGGCAGGTATTTCCTTCTGTTATTAACGGCGATGCTTCTATCCAAAAGCGACCAATGGCAAGAGTAGCTAACCCTTTGCGCTTAATGGGGGCCCGTATTACCGGTGAAGGTGATTTAGCACCGCTTACCATCAGTCCTGCAGGTACTTTAACAGGGATTGATTACCTGCTGCCTGTTGCCAGTGCTCAAGTGAAGTCAGCCCTGCTCCTTGCGGGAATGTATGCCAAGGGAGTGACGAGTGTAACCGAGCCTGCGCCGTCGCGGGATCATACGGAAATTATGCTCGCGTCATTTGGCGTTGCTATCAAGCGGCAGGGATTAACGGCTTCTGTGGAAGGGCCTGTTGTTTTACAAGGCAGAGAGATTGCCGTACCGGGAGACATCTCATCAGCGGCATTTTTACTGGTGGCGGCTTTAATTATTCCAGACTCAGAGGTTGTAATCCGTCAGGTAGGCATCAACCCTACCCGTTCCGGGATCATTGACGTGCTGCGGGCGATGGGCGGCAATATCGAAGTGCAGCAGCTTACCAGCAATTTGGCTGAGCCGGTAGCCGATATCCTGGTGCGTTCCAGCGAATTACGAGGCGTGACAGTTGAGGGTGACATTATTCCCCGGTTGATTGATGAAATCCCGGCTATTGCTGTTGCTGCGGCTTTTGCCAAAGGAACAACCATTATTCGTGATGCTGCGGAACTGAAGGTAAAAGAGTCAAATCGCATTGCTGCCATGGTGCAGGGGTTGATGGCTATGGGGGGCGATGTCAGTGAACTGGACGATGGCTTAGTTATCCGTGGAGGAAAAGCCTTGCACGGAGCTGCCATAGAGAGCCGGGGCGATCATCGCATTGCCATGGCGTTCGCAGTTGCCGGCATGGCCGCCTGTGGTGAGACCAATATTGGCAATGAAGACTGTATTCCGGTATCATTTCCTGGGTTTGCGGAGATACTCAGGCAACTAGGGGCAAATGTGCAAATGGATGGAGAGTGACGGTTGTGCGTTTTCTTACAGCAGGTGAATCGCATGGTCAGTGTCTTACGGCGATAATCGAAGGCCTGCCGGCTGGATTAATCCTTGATATTGACCGGATTAATGAAGAAATGGCCCGGCGCCAACAGGGATATGGCCGTGGCGGACGAATGCAGATTGAGAAAGACAAAGTAGAAATTCTATCAGGTGTTCGTTTTGGGATGACTCTCGGCAGTCCGGTTACACTTGCGATTACAAACCGCGACTGGGAGAATTGGACGGAACGAATGGCTGTCAGCGGACCACCCCGGGGAATACCGGTTACTGCCCCCCGGCCGGGTCATGCCGATCTAACCGGAGTGCTGAAATATGACCGGGAAGATGTGCGGGATATTTTGGAGAGGGCCAGCGCACGGGAAACTGCCGCCCGGGTGGCAGTTGGTGCAGTAGCCAAGCAATTGCTTGCAGCAATTGGCAGTCAAGTTACGTCCCATGTGGTTAACATCGGTGGTGTAGGGATTCAAAATACCCGGCCCGATTTTGCCAGCATCGCTAAGCGCCGGGAAAAATCAGTTGTGGGATGTATTGATGCGAAAGCGGAACAAGACATGAAAGCCGCCATTGATGCTGCGAAAGAGCAAGGTGATAGTCTGGGTGGAACAATAGAAGTATTAGCTGATGCAGTTATCCCGGGGCTAGGAAGCCATGTTCACTGGGACCGGCGCCTGGACACCCGGCTTGCGGCAGCAATGATGTCCATTCCAGCGATTAAAGGTGTTGAATTTGGTGCAGGCTTTGCTTATGCGGCACTGCCAGGCAGCAAGGCCCATGATGAAATATACCATGACCCGGGCAGCGGCTACTGCCGGTCTACCAATCTTGCCGGCGGCATTGAAGGTGGCATGAGCAATGGTGAAACTATTGTAATAAGGGCTGTTATGAAGCCTATTCCAACTCTAATGAAGCCTCTTCAATCCGTTGACATTGCGAATCATCAGCCAATTTCAGCCAGTACGGAACGCAGTGATGTTTGTGCAGTTCCGGCCGCTGCAGTCGTTGGTGAAGCAATGACCGCAATCGTATTAGGGCAGGCTTTGCTGGAGAAGTTTAGCAGTGATTGCATGACTGATTTACTGGCAGCGATAGAACAGTATCAAAACCGCTTATCTCAGGCGTAAGGAGCTTTGTATGGTACAGGTTAAAGTGGAACTGGGATGCGATAGTTACACAATTTATGTTGGATCAGGCAGCTTGCTGCTGCTAAATGAACTCAAAACCAGTATGCGGCTGAGTTCTACTGCCCTCCTGATAACCGATGAAACGGTGGGGGCCTTATATGGTGAGCAGGTTGTCCAAATGCTTGAGCAAGCTGGCTTTCAGGTGCAAATAAAGACGATTGTTCCGGGGGAAGAGTCCAAATCCTTATCAGCAGCGGAAGAAATTTATACTAAAGCCATTGCGATGAGACTTGACCGCTTATCACCGATTGTGGCCTTAGGCGGTGGCGTAGTAGGTGATTTAGCTGGTTTTGTAGCTGCCACCTATATGCGGGGAGTGCCTTTTATTCAGATTCCTACCAGTTTATTGGCCCAGGTAGATTCCAGTGTAGGCGGAAAGGTTGCCGTGAATCATCCGCTGGGCAAAAACATGATTGGTGCTTTTTATCAGCCCAAAATGGTATTGATTGACCCTGCGATGCTGGACAGCCTGCCGGAGCGTGAATTGGCTACCGGTCTTGCCGAGTTAATTAAACATGGCCTTATTAGAGATAGCCGGCTGTTTGCTGAATTAGAGCAGGATTATGCTGCCGTTTGGCAAAAAGACAAGGCGTTGTTTACCCGGCTTATCAGCCGATCCTGCCGCATTAAGGCGGATGTAGTACAGCAGGATGAAAAGGAAACGGATGTAAGGATGATTCTGAACTTCGGACATACAATTGGTCATGCGGTTGAAAAAGCAACTAATTTTGCTTATAGTCATGGAGAGGCGGTAGCGATCGGCATGTATGGGGCGGCACTGATCAGCCGAGATGTCGGGTTATGTTCGCAGCAAACAGTAGAGCAGGTGTGCGGCATACTACAGAAATACCGGCTGCCGCTGCAAGTCCGAGGCTGCACAGCCGGACAGCTGGCAGCGTATCTTTTGCGCGATAAAAAAGCGATTAACGGTAAAATCAACTGGGTGCTGCTGACCGGAATCGGCTCAGTTGTTGTACGAAATGATATACCGGAACAAATTGTTCTGTCTGCCATCGCTCAAATTATCCTAGAGCCCTGAGCAAAACCCCGGCCAAGTGAAGGCCGGGGTTTTGTTGACTTATGTACACAGGAAATGAAAATAGCGAAAAAAGCCCCTGTGATACGGTGTTTAAAAATGCTGGTGTTGTAAAAAAATATTTTCTATAAAATTACAGTTGACATAGTTTGTGTAATCTGCTAATCTATATAAGTCGCCGCACGAAATGTGTGACAAGCTGTCGGAAAAAAGACGCTTGACTATGAAAGTTGCAGTTGACAGAACAGGGCAGGTATGTTAACATAATGTCTTGTATGATGCGGAAGTAGCTCAGTGGTAGAGCATCGCCTTGCCAAGGCGAGGGTCGCGAGTTCGAATCTCGTTTTCCGCTCCATAATCCAGTGGCGATAGCTGTAGGGATCCACCTGTTCCCATCCCGAACACAGTAGTTAAGCCTACAAACGCCGAAAGTACTTGGCTGGAAACGGCCTGGGAGGATAGGAAGTCGCTGGTTATACCAGGTAATCCTGGTTTTTATTCCTCGATAGCTCAGTTGGTAGAGCAATCGGCTGTTAACCGATCGGTCGTAGGTTCGAGTCCTACTCGAGGAGCCATAGGGGCGTCGCCAAGTTGGTAAGGCAACGGACTTTGACTCCGTTATGCGTTGGTTCGAGTCCAGCCGCCCCTGCCAGACCTACTAGCTCAGTTGGTAGAGCACCTGACTTTTAATCAGGGTGTCGATGGTTCGAGTCCATCGTGGGTCACCATTTTTCTGGCCCGTTGGTCAAGCGGTTAAGACACCGCCCTTTCACGGCGGTATCAAGGGTTCGATTCCCTTACGGGTCACCATTTTCGGGCGATTAGCTCAGCCGGGAGAGCGCCTGCCTTACAAGCAGGATGTCGGCGGTTCGATCCCGTCATCGCCCACCATTCAGCTAGCGATTGGCTAGAAATGCTCAGATGCTAAGGATAACAACGCAGATGGGCGTTTGTAGACAGTCGCTTTTTACGCGGCCCTGTGGTGTAGCGGTCTAACATGCCGCCCTGTCACGGCGGAGATCGACGGTTCAAATCCGTTCAGGGTCGCCATTTTTGCCTCGGTAGCTCAGTCGGTAGAGCAGAGGACTGAAAATCCTCGTGTCGGCAGTTCGATTCTGCCCTGAGGCACCATGTTACTCTGGAGGGATTCCCGAGTGGCTAAAGGGAGCAGACTGTAAATCTGCCGGTTTTCACCTTCGAAGGTTCGAATCCTTCTCCCTCCACCATTCTATTTAGGTTTTTATGCGGGTGTAGCTCAATGGTAGAGTCCTAGCCTTCCAAGCTAGCTGCGTGGGTTCGATTCCCATCACCCGCTCCAATATATGTTTATGCGGCCGTGGCGGAACGGCAGACGCGCTAGTCTCAGGAACTAGTGGGAGCAATCTCGTGGTGGTTCAAATCCACTCGGCCGCACCAAAAAAATACAATGAAAAGGAATTAGCCGGTTACCAGGCTAGTTCCTTTTTGAATTATAGAAGTAATATTCATTTATTTTGTATAACAAAATAGTGGTACTGATGATAATACAATAATATTGCTTTTTCTAAAAATATTTTATTTAGCAAATAGTTTTAGTAGGTCCTAGTAGTTTATAATAAAAAGGGTATGGCTAAAATAACAAGTGCTGACAAGGGGGATTGTTCGTAGTTGGAAAAAAAATATGCAGGTATTATTGGTATTGGGTCTTATGTACCGGAAAAAGTAATTACGAATGCTGATTTAGAAAAGACAATAGATACATCTGACAGCTGGATAGTGGAACGTACCGGAATTCGCGAGAGGCGCGTTGTGGCCGAAGGGCAGGCGACGTCTGACTTGGCTACAATAGCGGCAGAACGGGCATTGGCTGATGCCGGAGTTAGTGCTGAGGAGCTTGACCTGATTATTGTTGCCACTGTGACTCCTGATATGGTATTTCCTTCAGTTGCCTGTCTTGTACAAAATAACTTGAAGGCTGTAAATGCAGCTGCTTTTGACCTAACGGCGGTTTGTTCGGGATTTATGTATGCACTGGTGACAGGCACTACCTTTATTCAAACGGGGATGTATAAAAAAATACTAATCATTGGTGCTGAAGCATTGTCGACAATTACCGATTGGACAGATCGCAATACGGCTATTTTGTTTGGTGATGGAGCCGGTGCTGCGGTTTTGGCAGAGGTTCCGGAAGGCTTTGGTGTTCTAGGTGTGCATCTGGGAGCTGAAGGTGCTGGCGGTGATCTGCTCAAAATGCCTGCCGGTGGATCCAGGCTGCCTGCATCAGCGGATACCGTAGCGCAGCGCCTTCACTATACCCGTATGGATGGAAACGAAGTGTTTAAATTTGCCGTAAAAGTTATGGGAGAAGCCGTAAAGCAAGCACTGGAAATGGCTAATCTGACTTCTGACGATATCACCTATCTGGTCCCTCATCAGGCCAACATCCGGATCATACAGTCGGCTGCCAAACGCGTGGGTATGCCGATGGATAAAGTTGTGGTCAATGTAGATAAATATGGCAATACTTCGGCTGCGTCTATTCCTATTGTGCTGGACGAGGCTGTTAAAACCGGCAAAATAAAAAAAGGCGATACAATTGCTATGGTTGGATTTGGCGGCGGGCTGACATGGGCGGCAAGCATCGTCAAATGGTCTAAGTAATGGCAAAAGGCCTGTGTGGCAGGAATAGCTGCTGTACAGGCCTTTTATTTGAAATTTGGCAGAAGTTTCTATATAATAGAGGTATTTATGTATGCGGGGTGGGAGTTTTGACAGCGCCAATGTCGATGTATCATTCTATTGCCTTGGACCTGGCACAGCGAATTAGTAATGAAGAATTTCCTATTGGTGCCAAAATATCCGGCAGGACACTTTTGGCAAGCCATTATAATGTATCGTCCGAGACAATCCGCAAGGCGGTAGCGCTGCTTAAAGACGGTAATGTCGTAACGGTGGCGCAAGGCAAAGAAGTGGTAGTCCTTTCTGTTGATCAGGCACAGCGATTCATTGAACATTATAAAAATGTTGAATCCGTATACTCTCTTAAACAGGAATTAGAATTGCTTTTAGAACGTAAGCAAGAGATTGATCAGCGGCTGGAAGAGATTTTTACGAACATCATTGGCTATTCTGACCGTCTCAGAAACTTGACGCCTTACAATCCGGTTGAAATCAGGGTTCCCGAGCATTCCCATTTGCCGGGGAAAACAATTGCAGATGTGAAGCTGTGGCAGCGGACAGGTGCTACGCTGGTTGCCATCCGGCGGGGAACAGAAGTGATTATATCTCCGGGGCCGCTCGCTGATATCCGAGTGGATGACCGTCTGGTAGTGGTTGGTAATGCCGATGTTATCCAGCAGGTTACCCGCTTTATTCATGCTGAAGACGGCCTGGCAACATAGCTGGTACCTCATCAGATCTACTCCAGTGAATACTGCCCGTCTGGTTTAGACCTGACAAGGTACTAGCTTATTTTGTCAGGCTTAAGGCATTGACAAAGCGGACATAAAATGATACTATTAATAGAGTAATTTCATAGGCGGTTGTGGCGGAACGGCAGACGCACCATCTTGAGGGGGTGGCGGAGAGATCCGTGTGAGTTCAAATCTCACCAACCGCACCATCATAGCAACTAGGGCTTCTAAAATAAAGGCAGAAGCTTTTTTTTAGTTTTATGAGGATAAGTACGTTTTCCCCGTAGCCTGGGCAATCTAAAACTAGCAGCGACGGAGGAGTTACAATGAGTATGGAAAGACCTGATGTAAAGACTTACAAGATGACGCCGGAAGAAATCGAAAAGCTGCTTTCTGCTAAATTTGGCACAAAGATCGAACCGGTCAATAATGCAAAGCTAGCAAAGCAGCGGCAGCAGCGTGCAAGGCGGGACGAAAATAAAACCGAATAGTCTATGCAAAACCTTCGATACTGTATCGAAGGTTTTTGCGTTTATTTGTAAGAGAAATCCAAGGGATGATGACACCGTTAGTCTTGGTTCGCAGTGATAATCAACTATAGTGATAAGGGGGGCGTCAAGGGCTAAGGCGTAATGGAGATGAGAGGACAGTGGACAGGAGAATGGAATCAGGGTTGTTTAAATTAACAGCCCAAATAGTGGAAAACACAATTGAAGCGTTGACATTGACCAAATATATGAATCCCAGTCAGCGGGAGGCTGCAACCCGAGATGCAACAGAAATTGTACTGATGACGATGCATCATACTGTACGACTGCTGGATCAGGAAGATGTGGACAAGCCGATAGCATTTGAGTGCCAAAAATAAGTAAGGCTTAAGCGCCAAGGCGCCCCCCTCTCCTCTTCAGCTCCAGGAAAATCACAGTTCATTTATTGCAGGACTTTTCTTATGTTTGTAGAATTTTGATGTAAAAAAGCATGATTTGGTGATATAATGAATAGAAATTTCCGTTTCGTAATGTTGTTACTGCTGCTATTCGTCGTTTTTTCTCTTACTGCCTGCGGTGGTATAACCAGGCAAGCAGCGCCACCTACTGATACACCCCGAATAGAACAGGCTGCTGACAAGACGCAGCAGGCTTCTTCTCCAGTATCATACGCCGTACCCAAGGGAGTGCCGATCCTCATGTATCACAGCATCGGTGATGAAAAAGATAATGATGCCGTGATTTCTAAAGAACGTTTTGCCGAGCAAATGGATTTTTTGCATAAAAACCACTATAACCCGCTTACACCGGAGATGCTGGCAGATTATATCAGTCTGGGTAAGCCTTTGCCGGTGAAACCAGTCCTGCTTACATTCGATGATGGTTATCGCGATACGTATGATGTAGCAATGCCTATATTAAAACAGTATGGATTTCCCAGTATCGTCTTTATTCCTGCCGGTGAGGTTGGCACAAATCTTAGCTGGGAGCAGCTTAAGAAAATGAAATCCTCAGGGATGCAGATCGGTTCTCATAGCTATCACCACAAGGAATTGACCAAACTTTCACCTGCGGAGCAGGCTGAAGAAATTGCCAAGTCCAAAGAAGTTCTCGACCGCAGCTTGAGCCAGGATACACTTTGGTTTTGTTACCCCTACGGCAGTTATGATGCTGCAACACTAAAGCTGCTGCAGGAAAAAGGCCTGAAATTTGCTGTGACGATGAATCCCGGATGGGGAAAAACAGGCGATAATCCCCTGGTGTTAAACCGTATCTGGATAGGAAACTCTGTTGATCTTAAGCATTTTGAAGAACGTCTGACTAAAGAAGATTATTCGATGCTTTAGCTATTACCAAAAAACGAAGAAGAGGGCGAGCGATGACGAAACTGGCCATTGCCTCAAATATATACTTTCGCTTTATTGTCATTAATCTTGTATTTTTATTATGCACGGCACCGTTTATCGTTCTTTTCGGACCATTCGATAATATCAAGCGCAGTGTGGTGGGAGCGGTTTTGACTTCCCGTCATCCGCAGTATGTTACCTGGATCTTTTCGGAAAAAGAAATTAAGGAGATTGTAGGAGATTTCAATCCGACAAATCAGCCTAAACAGGATTTGTTTCAATTTACCAAGCGGGAGACCAGTTCACTCCGATTAGTGAACATTAATGCCACCCGCTTTACCGGCTATATGCTGGAGATTCCTGACCCTACCCGTATTAAAGCAGCTACCGCACAGGATATTCAGGAAAAAGGCGATACTACCAGCTCTATTGCGATTGCCAATAATGCGGTAGCAGCCATCAATGCCGGTGGCTTTTATGATCCAAACGGAACTGGCACCGGCAGGCTTCCCTACGGTGTGATCATTAATGAGGGCAAATTTCTCATCGGCGGCGATATAAAAGAACAGGTACAACTGATTGGTGTTACTAAAGCCGGTGGTCTGGTGGCCGGTAACTATTCTCCCAAGGAAATGAGGGAGATGAATGTTGCCGAAGGGGTTTCTTTCGGGCCACCGCTGATTATCAACGGCAAGAAACTGATAACAGATGGCGACGGCGGATGGGGTGTTGCACCGCGGACAGCTATTGGACAGCGCAAGGACGGCACTATCTTGTTTCTGGTCATAGATGGCAGACAGCCGGGCTATTCGCTGGGAGCAACCTTATTGGATGTACAAAATATTCTTTATGAACAAGGCGCCTATGTGGCAGCCAATTTAGATGGCGGATCAAGCACCACGCTGTATTTTAACGGAAAAGTAGTAAATAAACCTTGCGATATGCTTGGTGAGCGGATGATTCCCACCGCTTTCATTGTAAAATAATGAGGAGGGCAGCTGGTGAAATCAAGTTATAAACTTGCAATATGGCTGTTGGCAGGCCTTTTGTTTCAGACAGGCATCTATTTTTATCTGGACCGGGTACTCTTTGCTCCTGCTACCTCCTTTCAAGTCAGTGCAGTTACAGAAGCACATGCCGTTATCGACGGGCAAACTTATTATTCCCGCAATAAGCGCTACATGGCTGTTGTTAAAGATGCGGCTGTGGAGATTTATGCAACTTCCCCCAAATCCCTGCTTCGTTCTATCCCGCTTAATCAGCAAAAGGTATCCTACTTTAAATGGCTGGAAGACCGTGATTTGGCGCTTATGGCTGTTTACAATGACACAGCTAAAGATGCTGCCAAAGTCGTTCTTACTCAGATTAATCCACATGCCGATGGACATCAGCTGTCTACTACCGTCGACAAATTGCCTGCGGGTAGTAAAATTACAGATGTCGCTTATTCTACGGCCACTAATGTTATTTACATGCAGGTTTTGGTTGCTAGTGGTCCCGACCAATACCGTGTTTACCGCACGGATGCCAATCAGGATTTAACCCGCGTTTATCTTTCGGGCTCGCGAATTGGCCGGATCGGGGTTCTCTTTGATCACGATTCGCTCATTTATGATAATCTGGCAGAGGGTATTGTGTATGTACGCAATGGTGATGGAAGCTGGCGTGTAATCTCGCCTTATGGCGCCAAATATAATCTGGTTGGTGTAGATGGTAAGAATAATATTTATCTGGCAAAAGTGAATACCCAGGGCTTGGCGGAAACCGTCCTGAAAGGTAAGCTGAAAGTGGGCTTTGAGCTTGACCGGACATTAACCAAGCCGACTGATGTACGGTTTTTGACTATGGATGGTGTAGAAGCACCAGCGAAGAAATAGCGGAAGACTTGGAACAGCTTGTTCCAAGTCTTCTTTTTATAAATGCTAGGCAGGACATCCGTCTTTTCGTGGTGAAGATTAGTAAACAATCCAGGGGAGGTGCCGAATGTCAAATCTGCGAGTGTATAGTATGATGGTCTTGACAGCGCTGTTTTGGTCTGGCGCTTTTATTACCGGGAAATTTGCTGTCCGCGAGTTCCCGCCTTTTGCACTGACTTTTTTTCGCTTTTTATTTGCGCTGCCGTTCATTTTCCTGATTTTATATTCCCGAAGGCAAGGCCGCTGGCTGCCTAGGCAGAAGGAGTGGCTGCCGCTGCTAGCCCTGGGGTTCGCCGGGACATTTCTATATCATGCCTTATTTTTTGCCTGCCTCCAGTATACAACTGCTATTAACTCTTCCCTGATTGGCTCAACAAATCCAATGGTGACGGCGCTGCTGGCAGCAGTTTTTTTAGGTGATAAGGTAAACCGGACACGCCTGGCTGGTTTTTTATTGTCTTTTTTTGGTGTTTTTTTAGTCATTACCGGAGGAGACTGGCAGGTTATACAGCAGTTAAGCATGAATACAGGCGATATTTTGATGTTTGCCGCAGTCTGGAGCTGGGCGGGCTATTCCATTCTCAGCCGAAAGATTATGCAAAAATATGACTTGTCACCTTTGATGATTACCGCGTATACTTTTTTAGTGTGCACAATTGCAGCTATTCCGTTTGTTATCTGGGAGCAGCCAATGTCATATCTTCCCTACACCACCACAGGAGGCTGGCTGGCAGTAGTGTATATGGCGGTCTTTGCCTCGGTACTTGGCTATCTGTTTCAGCTGATTGCCATTCAGAAAATCGGTGCATCCCGGTCGTCAATTTTTATTAACCTGGTGCCGGTTTTCACTATCGGGCAGGCCTGGTATTTTCTTCACGAGCCGGTTACACTGGTTAAACTGATTAGTGCCCTAATCATTATCTCGGGAGTATACTTAGCAGTAATGCCGTCAGATACTAAAGAGACGCAAAGCAAATCTCTTCCCCATCTTCAGGAATAAAGAGATTGTCAATTTGCTGTTCTTTAGCCATAGCTCTAAGCTCTGCGCGGGATAGCAGGCAATGATTAAATGCTTCCATATGGACGGCAATTACTTTCGTTTCAGGCATATAACGGCATAATGCTATGATATCTTTCCCATCCATCACAATTGGATCGCCTGTCAGAAATTGAGCTGCACCGGTATTAGTGACTACAATCTTTGGTTGGTGGCAGTCGAGAGCATTGATGGTTTCCTGACACCAGATGGTATCACCGGTTATATACAGGGATTCGTCCTGCTGCTTGAACACAAAGCCTGAAACAGGCCCCATTTTATCGCCTATTATTCCGGTCCCGTGTCGTCCTCCCGTCCGGTGAATCGTGATTTCCTCCCAAACTAGAGGGGTAATGACGGGATAGACCGTGGTAAAGCACAAATCCCGCAGCGTAGTTTCATCATCAGGCTGACAAAATAGCGGGAGATTTTTTTGCAGTAGAGTCTTAGCCGCTTCATCAAAATGATCCCGATGTAAGTGGGTGATGCAGGCTGCATCCGCCGTTAGTAACTGAGGGAGCGGAATCGGCAGTTCAACCAGTGGATTTTGCTTAGGATTCGGAGCATTGTCAACGGCAGTCATGGTACCTGCGGAACTTAGCATCGGATCAATGAGTATTTTTTTCGTTCCCAGGGAGAGCAGCAGCGTGGCATGACGAATTAAACGGATTTTCAAAAAATCTACCTCCTACTAATAGTATTCTTTTAAGCATAGCCTATATTGACCGTATCTGCTAATAGACGCGTAAGTTGTAGCGGGCTGTTGCTTACGTCAGGAAAGGAAATGAGTACATATGCTTGATTATATCGATTACGAAATTATTGAATACTTAAAACGCAACGGCAGGGCTCAATGGAAAGAGATTGGCCGTCAAATTCATCTCACCGGACAGGCTGTTGCAGACCGGGTTCACCGTCTGGAAGATTTGGGGATTATTGAACGGTATACCGCTATAATGGACGAAAGCAAGCTGGGGAAGCCGGTTATTGCTTTGATTACGATATTTATGAAGACAAGCCTGCATGATGAACTGCGGCAGTTTCTGAAAAGCCGGACGGAAGTTGAGGAAGTACATCGCATCAGCGGGGAAGGCTGTTATTGGTTGAAGGCTTGTTTTCCGGCAAATGCTGATTTAACCCGTTTCTTAAATTTGCTGCTGCGCTTTGGCAACTACAGAGTAAACTTGTCGATAGAAAAACTGGAATAGTGAAAAATAAAGAAGGACAGAATGAGAAAGAATACTGATTACAACAGAAGATACGCTGTCCCAATTAAAGGAGATAATAGTGACTGCCAAGCGCTTTTTAGTTATTCGGCTTAGCTCGATTGGTGACGTATTGCATTGCACACCGGTTGTCCGGGAATTAAAGCGAGCCTGCCCGAATTCACATATTACCTGGGTTGTTGGCCGGGGACCAGCAGGCTTGCTGGAGGCGAATCCTTATATTGATGAGGTCTACGTATGGCCTCGCGAAAAGTGGGAAGAGCATATGCGCAAGGGACGCTTTGCCGAGGCCTGGAAACTATGGCAGCAGCTCCGCTCCGATTTGCGGGCTCGCAATTTTGACATCGCTCTTGATGTGCACGGACTTTTTTTAAGCGGCATGGTGGCACTTGCCAGCGGAGCACCAAGACGTATCGGCCTTGCCCATACACGAGAGTTAAACAGCTTATTCATGACGGAAACAGCATCCCGGGTTAAAGGCGAGACTCATGTTATTCAGCGGTATCTGAGTATTTTACAGCCTTTTGGTATTAAGCCAGCCAGTTATCACATGACACTGGAACTGACGCAAGCCGATTCCGACTTTGCCGATCGTTTTCTTGCCAAGTCAGGTATTAAACCTGGGCAAAAGCTTATTGCACTTATACCGGCGACAACGTGGACGGCGAAGAACTGGCCGCCCGGATATTTTGCCGAGCTTGCTACAGCTTTGGATCAGCACGCTGCGGTGATGTTATGCGGTGCTCCTGGAGATCGTGATTTGGCACAACAGGTACTGCAGCAGACAAATGCCGCTGTTCTTAATGCTGTAGGCGAGACGAATCTGACTCAGTTAGCTGCCTTATTAAAAAAAGCCACTGTAGTTGTAACAGGTGATACGGGCCCTTTGCATATGGCGATTGCTATGGGCATACCGACGGTTAGCATCTTCGGGCCCACAAATCCTAAGCGTTTTGGTCCGCTCGAGGCAGGTCATGCGGTGATAGAAGCTAAGCTTGCTTGCAGAACCTGCCATAAAGCCAAGTGCCGCTTTAAGCATCAGCGCTGCATGAAAGATGTTCTGCCTCAACAGGTATTACATGCTCTCGAGCCTTATTTGCACTGATAAGAGCAGGAGGTTTTTCGTGAAAGTCGATTTACATATTCATACTACTGCCTCAGATGGTTCATGGACACCAGGACAAGTAGTCGAGAATAGCCGCCTGGCAGGTGTTGGTTTTTTTGCAGTGACAGATCACGACTCGACGGCTAATGTGATGGAGGCAGAAGTTCTGGCAAAGGAAGCAGGACTTGTTTTTTGTAGAGGCGTAGAGATATCTTCTACCTTAGCAGGACAATCCTTTCATATTTTAGGTTATCATGTTGACCCGCAGTCGGTAGAGCTCCAGCAATTGTTGAAACATAATGTTGACTTAATGGAAGAAGCCGACCATGAAAGTATTAAGAAATTAATTGCTGCAGGCCTTAAGCTTGATTATCAGGAATATATCGATTACCAGCATAATCCTGCCAGAGGAGGCTGGAAATCACTAAGCTTTTTAATTGATAAAGGTCTGTGTACAGGTGCACCGGATTTTTTTACTAATTTTTTTACGCCTCTTAGGGGTATTACGTTTCCTGAATTTCCGTCGCCTGCGCGGGCGATTGAAGCAATTCGCCTGGCGGACGGAATCCCGGTCCTGGCCCATCCGGGAAGTGCCTTTCATGGCAATGACCTGGAAGAAACGTTAAATTATTTCGGTAAAATGGATATTGCCGGTGTAGAATGTTATCATCCCAGCCATAGCACGGGAACAGTACGGGCCGCTGCTGACTGGAGCCGCCGCCACAGTAAGCTGATTACCGGCGGTTCTGACTGTCATGGGATATTTTTACCTGAACGGCGCTTAGGCTATCCTGATGTTGATGTAGACGACTTAGTGTTAGGACCTATACTTCACTGTAACAACTGAAACTCCCGGTCATTGCCGGGAATTTTCGTAACGGAGCCCGGTTTGTCTGAAAGCCCGTTTGGCAGAGATAACAGCTTGTGCCGGAGGACAGTTTGATCCCGAATTATGCCGGCAGTTTACCGACTTTATTCGGGACCAGTTTGGCTTTTATGAAAAGTAGATTATGATAGTAAAAGGAGTGTTTTTTGTATGTCAACATTGGAGTTTATCTATCAGCGTCATAGTGTCCGTAAATTTAAAGAACAACCGGTGGAACCTGCTCACCTGCAGGAGATGATTAAAGCGGCAACTTATGCGCCATCAGGGAAAAATCTGCAGAATTGGCATTTCGTTGTTATCACAAATCAAGAAAAAATAGCTGGTATTGCTGAATTAGTGACAAAAAAGAATGAGAATCTGGCAGGATATATAAAAGATGAGGCCAAAGCGAAGGCGGTGCGGGCAATGGTACATTATCACACTGTTTTTAAGGCCGCACCTGTACTGATACTCGTTTATGCAGGCCCTTATCCAACGATTGCAGATGACCTGCTGGCTGCAGGCATAATGCCGGCAAGTGAGGCACTGGAGTATGCCAAGCCGAACCCGGCTATACAAAACATTGCAGCTGCATTGGAAAACCTGCAATTAGCGGCTGCTAATCTTGGCTATGGAACGTGCTGGATGACCGGGCCAACATATGCTGCCAAGGAAATCAGCGAGTATATTGGTTTTGCCAAGGAAGGATATTTCCTTGCTGCCATGTCGCCTTTGGGTATCCCTGACGAAGGCAAGTGGTCGTATCCGCCGCGCAAACCGGTAGAAGACATCCTGACCATCATTCAATAACTGCCAAAATGCTTAGCGCTTAACAAAAGCGGTAAGCATTTTTTTATTTGCATTTATAGTTAAAAATTTTTATGTGATTTTACTCATGAAAAACGATTGGCGACAGGGGCGGCCATTTGCTGGATACAAGGTATAATACCCGTTTATGGTTAGTCTAAATTGCCTGAAAATACGATAAACATCTGAATTTCTGCATAAACATGCATAAACTCGATTTAGGAGAGATTAGCTCTCTTAAAATCGCTATTGCGCTTATTTCCGATAGAATATAAAATAAAGCGATGACAGAATTCACAAGTGTACTTTAGGAAGGAATGATTGCAATGACAGTACCTGTAACTTTGCTTGGTATTGGACAATGGCTTGGTCAGACTCGATTTGGCCCCAACCTGGCACCGGATGCTTTACGTCGGGCAGGTCTAATCAATCGTCTGCAGGCTTTAGCGATAGACATAAAAGATGCCGGTGATGTGGCTATGATTACAAATGGGCACGAAGGCCAGCAATCCGGCTCTTTCCGGAATGGACGGTTAATTGCTGCCGCCAGTGATAAAATTGCCAGTGCGGTGTCTCAGATTGTTGACAGTAAGCGAATGCCGCTTATCCTGGGAGGAGACCATAGCATAGCAATTGGTACAATTGCTGGTTTAGCACGGCATTATGCCAATCTCGGCGTTATCTGGTACGACGCTCATGGTGACTTGAATACAGTCGATACAACGCCTAGTGGCAATATACACGGTATGCCTCTGGCTGCCAGTCTGGGTCTGGGGCATCCTTTACTGGTAAATGCGGGCGGCTATGCTGAAAAAATAAAAGCGGAGAATCTTGTATTAATTGGTGTTCGTGATTTGGATGAGGGTGAAAAACAGCTGATTGCCGAGCAGCGGATTAAGTTGTTCACAGCTCATGATGTAAAGCGGCTCGGCATGAAGCGGGTTATCGCTGAGACACTGAAATATCTAAATACACGTTGTGACGGGATTCATCTTAGTTTTGATCTTGACGGCATTGATCCACGGGAAGCGCCGGGGGTGGGCACTCCAGTCCGGGGTGGCGTGAGTTTTGCTGACAGCTTGCTGGCGGTAAAGTTGCTGTTGGACTCCCAGAGCATTACTTCGGCTGAATTTGTGGAACTTAATCCTTTATTAGACAGCGAAGAGCAGACTGTTGCTGCAACGCTGGCCTTAATTGGAGCATTATTTGGCGAAACCAGTAGTGATGAGTGCAGCTGCCTGGCGGGCAGTTCAGAGAATAGCGCACGGGTAATGTAAAGCGCGGCCGCTTGTGATAAACTGCTGTGAAGTTTATAATAGTGGTAAAGTATAAAGAAGCAGGTGACAAATAATGGCCAAGATTACCATTAAAAAGAATCTCAGCGATTCCGACATGTTTGTCGGTCATAAAGAGGTTATTACTTTTGAGAATAATCCGGTAGAAGAGGAAGCGGTCAAACCTGTTAAAGCAGCTGCAAAAAAACAACCTGACTTTCATAGTTCTTTTTTTACACCGGACTTACAGGAAAAAGTAGGCAAAGCACTTTTAGAAATTAAAATGCAATTGTTTAAAGAAGGCATTGTTGACTTTGACTTAAAAGTAAATCGCGAAGGAACGAAAGTGGTACTTTCTGCTGTACCGGCTAAACCGGCCAAACAAGCAAAACCAATAAAATAGAAAAACAGCATTGACACCACGCGGTGGTCATGCCATAATAATATACAATTAAACAGGTACCTTTAAGACAGTCCTGCGAGGCTGGCAAGGGAACGGCTCTGGTATGCGCATGCGCATACTTATTGAACAAACGCCGGAGGCTTTCTGCCAGGAAACTGCAGAAAGCCTTTTTTTGTTACCCTGGTGCCTGCATATCAATAAGAAGGAGAGAGGCAACATGGAAACAACAACTAAAGTGACAGAGCAAGCACAGCAATTGACCGGCATTCAGCAAACAGAGGCGTATCGCTGGAAAATACTTGGTGCTTCTGTGGCAGGTTATGCGATGGATGGGCTGGACATGCTGATTCTCTCTTTTGTCATGACGGCAGTAATGGGAGCTTTTGGTCTAACATTGGCAGAAGGGGGGCTGGTGGCGACCATTACGCTGATTGGTGCAGTTTTGGGGGGATATCTATTTGGCATCCTGGCAGATTACTGCGGGCGCGTTAAAGTCTTCTCCTGGACGATTCTGATCTTCTCCGTTTTCACTGGTTTGACGGCTTTTGCCACGAGTTTTACTGAACTGAATATTTACCGCTTTCTGGCCGGACTAGGCTTAGGCGGTGAGTTTGGCATCGGCATGACATTGGTGACAGAGACCTGGCCTAAAGCCAAGCGGGCACGCGCAACCGGTGCTGTGGCTGTGGGGTGGCAGCTGGGGGTTGTGCTTGCGGCAGTGGTAAGTGCCTATGTGCTGCCTAATTACGGCTGGCGGGCAGTTTTCCTGGTAGGAGCCTTACCGGCAGTGTTTGCCGCCTGGTCGCGTTATGGCCTGGCGGAACCGCAAATTTGGCAGGATAAGCAGCAACAGAAAAAAATGCTCAAGGAGAAACTGAAGAACGGTCACACTCTTACAGCCGAAGAAGCGGCTGAGTATAAGAGCAGTACGACGTTTCCACTGTGGCACTTATTTGCAGACCGGAAAACCACGACAACTACATTCGGCCTCACTGTTATGACCAGTGTACAGAATACCGGTTATTATGGAATTATGATCTGGCTGCCGACGATCTTAATGCAAAAGCATGGCTTGTCACTCAACAAAACAAGTGTATGGATGATTGTAACTGTTATTGGTATGATCGCTGGAATAGGGGTGTTCGGCTATATCGCCGATAAAATCGGACGCCGGCCTGCGTATATATCCTTTCAGCTGGCATCGGCAGCCGCAGTGTGGGGATACGCCAATTTGTCAGACCCCATGCATCTCTTGGTCGGTGGTGCCGTTCTGGGATTTTTCTGTAATGGTATGATGGCTGGATACGGGGCCCTGCTCTCTGAGAATTACAGCACTGACGCCCGTTCAACGGCAGAGAATTTTATCTTTAATACAGGACGCGCGGTAGGCGGCTTTGCGCCTCTGGTAATTGGCGCTCTGGCTGCGCAATACAGTTTGAGCGGCGCATTGGCGCTGCTGGCCTTTATCTATATCGCGGCTGCAGTTAATGTATACTTCCTGGTACCGGAAACAAAAGATACAGAACTTGTTTAGGAGGACAAAAATATGATTACAGCCGATAAACGATTAATCGTTGCTTTAGATGTTAATTCACTTGATAAAATGAAACAAATGGTGAATGAGCTGGGACCAAGTGTAAACTTTTACAAAGTGGGCATGGAATTGTTCTATAGTGCCGGCGAGCAAACGGTCGACTTCTTACGTGCATGCGATAAAGAAGTCTTTCTCGACCTAAAGCTGCACGATATACCGAATACGGTAGCATGCAGCGTAGCTGCGCTGACCCGTCTAGGCGCTTCTGTTATCAGTCTGCATGCGGCCGGTGGCCGCTCCATGCTGGCGGCGGCGGCGCAAGCCGCTACGGAGGCCTCCGCCAGCTATGGTGTTCCCCGCCCCCAATTAGTGGCAATAACAGCTCTGACAAGCCTTGATGAAGTGGAGTGGCGGGAAATTGGCGGTCAGCTGCCAATCAGTGAGCAAGTGGTGAAACTGGCCTGTCTTGCTCAGTCGGCAGGTATCGATGGCGTTGTAGCCTCTCCCCAGGAAGCGCCGCTTATCCGGGAAAAATGTGGTCCTGAATTTCTGGTAATTACACCGGGAATAAGGCCTCGGTCAGCCGCTGCCAATGATCAAAAACGGGTTGCAACGCCGGCCGATGCTATAAAAGCAGGTGCAAGTCGCTTGGTTGTAGGCCGTCCGATTACAGCAGCCCCTTCGCCAGTACAGGCTGTTGAACAAATTGTAAAAGCAATACGGGGGGAAGAATGATGACGGAAAACGACGTAAAACAACTATTAATTGATACAGGAGCAATTTTGGAAGGCCATTTTCTGCTGACTTCCGGTTTGCATAGCCCATTGTATGTTGAAAAGTTCCAGGTTCTGCAATATCCGGAGCATACGGCCAGCATGTGTGCAGCTTTAGCTGAAAAATTCGCTGGCGACCAGGTGGAACTGGTTATTGGCCCGGTGACCGGAGGCATTCTATTAGCGCACGAAGTAGGTAAAAATTTAAAAACACGGGCTATATTTACCGAGCGGGAAAACGGCAGGATGACATTGCGCCGCGGGTTTACAATTAAACCGGGAGAACGTGTGCTGATTGTCGAAGATATTGTTACTACAGGCGGCTCAGTCAAAGAAGTGCTCGAGGTAGTGCGTGAGCACGGAGGAATAGCGGTTGGTGTTGGTCTCTTGGTAGACCGGAGTGGTGGAACAGTAGATTTTGGCATACCAGCCAAGTCCTTACTTCAATTACAGGTTCAAACCTATTCGCAGGATGACTGCCCCCTATGCCAGGAGCAGATACCAATGACAAAACGGGGCAGCAAAAATATTAAATAGAATGCATAGCGGGATTTCAGAGCAACTGTGTCGAAATACTTGGCAATCCGAAGAAAGAGGCAGAAGCTATGAATTTCGTTGCAATTGACTTTGAAACCGCTAACCGTTATCGTACCAGTGCATGCAGTATTGCAGCAGTAACAGTAGAAAATGGAAAGATCAGTAAAAGTGCTTATTCTCTTATTCGGCCGCCGGAGCTGAAATTCGATTATTGGAATACCAGAATTCATGGAATTAAGGCTGAGGATGTGGCAGATAAACCGACCTTTGCTGAATTATGGGAAAAAATCAGACCCCATTTGGAGGATAAGATTGTTATTGCTCATAATGCAGCTTTTGATATGAGCGTACTGCGCAGTGTTATTAAGGCGTATGACTTGCCTGTTCCCCGGTTTCATCACGTCTGTACGGTTGACGTGGCCAAACGGGTCTGGCCTGATCAGTCTAGCTACAGGTTATCGGCATTAGCTGATAACTTTGGTGTATCCTTCGCCCATCATCATGCCCTGCATGATGCTAAAGTTTGTGCTTTCCTGGCAATAAAAGCGGCAGAGAATTTACAGGTTGCGAATTTTAACGAGCTATTACAAGTTCTTAATATGAAATTAAAAGAATTTTAAGGTGCGGCCTCTTGACAAAAATAACCATTATTGCCTACAATCATAATAGATCGTGAGATGACAATGAGGTCGCTTCAGAAAATGAAGCGGCTTTTTTTTATCTTATCAGAAAGTATAACTTTCTGATTGCGTGCATTAAGAACGACATAAGCATAACTGGGGGGCGCACATTATGTTTTGGTTTGGCAGGGAAAAAGCTATTCAGAAACTGACAGTGAGTACGGCTGAATATGCCGCAGGCAGGCTGGCGGGGAAGCTAAAAGAAAGCGACTATCCCCAAGAGTTGCAGCCAGTGGTGAAGAACATTGGGCAGCTGGCCGGGATGCTGCGCCGGTTTACCCAGGATACACAAGCTTCGTCCGGTCAAGTAGCGTCAGCAGTTAACCAAGTGAACGAAGCAATTACCAATGCCGGACTGCTGGCTGAGGATATTCGTCATGAAGCTGTCCGCACGCGGGATTTATCGACTGTGTTAACTAAAGAGGCTGAGGATGCTAATCAGCAGATCAGTGAAGTTATGGAGGCTGCTCAGGCTATTTCTGCAATTGCCGGTAGTATTTATCACGATAGCGGAAAAACTAAGCTAAGCGCTGAGCAGGGCTTCGCCCAAGTCGGGGAAGTAGCAAAAGCAATGGCTGATATTCAACAGGCCTCGTCTGCACTGGAAGAGAGGATTCGTTCCCTAATGCAGGTTGCGCGTCAAATCGATGCCTTTTTGAGTACCATTCAAGGAATTTCTTCCCAAACGAATCTGCTGGCCTTAAATGCCAGCATTGAAGCGGCCCGGGCAGGTGAGCACGGCCGCGGTTTTGCCGTAGTTGCCCAGGAAATACAGAAGTTATCGGATGCTAGTAATCAGGCCGCAAACTCCGCTAATGGCCTTTTAGTGCAAATTGATAAAGGCATTATGGAGGCTGCCTCTGCAGCAGAACAGGGGGCAGGATCAGTTGAACGCGGCATGCAGGCGATGTCTGAGGCCGAAAAAAGTCTGCTGGATATTGTTGCTGCCACCAGCCATGTAGAAGCTCAATTGGCTGAAGCAAGTGCCGCCCGGCACAAACAACTGCACGCCACGGGTGAAGCAAGCCAAATGCTGGCAAGTATGACGGCGCTTTGCGCAAAGGCGGCCAGACATGTTGACAGTATGACAGAAGCGCTGGGACGCCAGGCTGAGCATTTCAATGAAACGCGCAGCATGGGGAAAATTATGGCCGGTGTAGCCGATGATCTGGTAAAAGCAACCGGCGCAATCACACTTGTTGCTATGCAGGACAATGAACAGCAGGCTTTGCAAGAAAAAATCAGCGAACTGGAAGCTGTAATACAGCGGGTAGTCAAAGATAAAAAAATGATTGAGCTAACTGTAACGGGACATAAGCAGCTTCTCAGCGAATTAATGGGCGCAGGATATGGATTGGAAGCAGCCTGGACCAATCAGACGGATGGACGGTTTATTGTTTCCCTGCCTCCAGCCGGTATTGCAAATGCCTCTTCGCGGGAGTGGTTTAGGGAAGCACTGACAGGGAAAAACTATATTTCAGAAGTTTATGTCTCGGCCATTTCCCGGCAGCCTTGTATTACGCTTGCTGTACCAATTCGCAATTTCCAGGAAACCGTCATTGGCGTTCTTGGTGTTGATATCCGTTTGTAGCAGCAGGATTTTAGAAATTTTTGGTGAAACTAGAAAGAGGTAAGTCTTTCGGAGGTATATTGACCATGAAATTTACGCGATTAGATGCTACCATCAGTACAAATAAGTTAATTGAATCCAAAGAGTTTTATATGCAACATTTTGGGTTTCAGTTAGTTTATGAAAGCGACTGGTATATTGAATTGGTTGGTACGGAGATTCCTGCCGGCATCAGCTTTACCTTGCCTCAACGGGAAGCAGGGGAATATTTTAATGGAAAAGGCTTAATTCTCTCTTTCGAAGTTGCCGATGTAGATGCTGAGTATGCCCGCCTGAAGGCTGAAGGCGTACCTATCTTACAGGAAATGCAGAACAAGCCGTGGGGCGAACGCAGTTTTGTGGTGGATGACCCGAATGGTGTTCACTTGTATATTTACAAATCGATTCCTGCTACACCTGAATATCAGGAGATTTATGATTCTTTTCAGAAGAAAGCATAAGACCATGATAAAAAGGCAGATTGCATGTCGTTAAGACTGCAATCTGCCTTTTTTATTCTAGGGGGTGATTTACTCTTTCGTGATTAACCGGACAGCTCTTTCGTAAAACAGGTAATCCCAAAACCATTTCCAGAAAACAAAAAGACGGTTGCGAAAGCCGGCCAGCCGGACAATATGAACACCCGTCCAGAGCAGCCAGGCCAACAGCCCCTGGATTTTGAGGCTGCCAATCTTAGCAACTGCTGAATTTCGTCCAATGGTGGCCATTGATCCCAGATCATGAAACACAAATGGCTCGCATTGATCATCATGCAGAAGCCGCCAGATATTGGAGGCTGCTGTGGAGCCTTGCTGTAATGCCACGAGAGCATTCATCGGGAGCGGTCTGCCGTTTTCCTCACAATGCGCAGCATCACCAACGACAAATACTTCCGGATGATCGGCCAATTGAAGCGTAGGGGTTACAATGGCCCGCGACAGACTGCCCTGACTTACACCGAGCCGGTCAATCAGCCCGGCAGCACGGACTCCTGCAGCCCAGATGAGCGTCTCGGCCGGAATGACTTCGCCGCCTTTTAAGGTAACACGTTCACCATCGAAGTCTGTAACCATCGCGCCAAAGCGCACCTCAACATGCTTTTTCCATAGTGTTTCGGCAGTAATGTCCTGCAGGTCCGATGGCAGTGCGGGCAGCAGACTTTGACCAGCCTCGAGCAGCAGGATACGAACTTCTTTAAAACTAAGGCGCGGATAGTCTTTTATGAGTACTTTATAAAATAATTCCGATAAAGCTCCGGCAGATTCAACTCCGGTTGGACCACCGCCGACGACTACAAAAGTAAGCAAGGCGCGCCGTTTGTCGGCATCGGTTTCCTGATTAGCGAGTTCAAATCTTTCCAAAACGTGATTGCGAATAGAAACAGCTTCTTCTATTGTCTTTAACCCAAAACTGTGAGCAGCTACGGATTGGAGGCCAAAAAAGTTATGGGTGCCGCCGGCTGCTACTACCAAATAATCATATTGCAGCTCGCCTGTTTTTGTAACAAGCCGCCGGGTGGTAAGATTGATGTCAAGCACCTCGGTATTGCGGAAATTCAGGTTATCCTGGCCGCGCAGTATTGCCCGGACGGGATGGGCAATATCCTCCGGTGACAGCCCGGCCGTAGCCACCTGATACAACAGGGGCTGGAATAAGTGGTAATTCTGCTTATCCAGTAAAGTTACCTGGACCGGGGCATTATCTAAATCACGGGCGGCCTGCAGACCGGCAAAGCCGGCGCCGACGATGACGACATGGGGAACGTTTTTTGCGTGTGTTTCATTAGACACAAGTATCACCTCATATATTTGCCCTGACGTAACACACGATTTCGCTGGAAGGCAGGAATAATCCTGCTTATAAGAAGACAACCTGGTTATTGACGAAAGATTCAATCCGTACAAGTGACTCTACCCGGTAACCGGCATCGAGCAACCGCTGCCGCCCCTGTTGAAAGCTCTTTTCGATAACGATACCGATTCCGGCAACCTGGCTGCCTGCTTCCCGGACAAGGGCAGCCATACCTAAGGCCGCTTCACCGCTGGCCAGGAAATCGTCAACGATCAGAATTTTTTCCTTGCTGCCAAGAAATTTTTTGGAAATGGTGATATCATTGCTCTCTTTTTTTGTATAAGAGAAGACTTGTGTATGGAAGACGTCATCCGTCATTAAAATCGATTTTTTCTTGCGGGCAAAAACAACAGGCACTTTGAGAAACAAGGCAGTGGTTAGTGCCACGGCAATACCGGAAGATTCAATTGTTACCACCTTGGTAATGCCTTCATTCTTAAAGCGGCCGGCAAACTCTTCGCCAATTTGCATCATCAGTTGGGGATCAAGCTGGTGGTTTAAAAAAGAATCCACCTTCAAAACTGCGTTATTTAATACAATGCCTTCTTTGGCAATGCGCTGTTTTAATAGTTCCATAATGTTGTCCTCCATAGCTCATTGTTGTAGTAGTTCAATAAATTTTTTTGCTGCCCGTGGAACCGGAATATTGGCGGAAGTTACGATGCCTAATTCACGGCTGGGAATTGCGGCTGAGACATCAACGATGAAAAGTTGTCCTGTTGCCAGCTGGCTGCTTACATATTCTTTGGCGATAAAAGAGATGCCTAAACCGATTTTAACTAAATCTACTAATAAATCAATACTTCCTACTTCAAATTCCGGGTTTAATTTTACTTTGTTTTTGTGTACGAACTCTTCGAAGTAGTCGCGTGTAACGGAATTGCGTTCCAATAGGAGCAGCGGATAGGCTTCTAATTCTGTAAGCGATACTTTACGCCCTGACAAGGCGGAAAAGGCCGGGCCGGCAACAAACACATCCTGAATGGTCTGCAGGGAGGTTACCTGCAGATTTTTATTCCATTCATGGCCTTCCCTGGGCAGGTTAACAACACTGAGATCGACAGCTCCTTTTTTTACCAGATCAATACATACCGGTGAAGTGCGATTGGATACTTTAATTTTGATTTCAGGATAAAGCTGGTTGAATTGCTGAAAATAAGGTAATAAATGATATTTACAAATCGTATCACTTGCTCCGATATGCATTTCACCTTGCTTTAACGCTTGAAGCTCTTTTAGACTGCGCTCACCGGAACCGATCAGATTGAAAGCCTGTTCAATATGTTGAAACAATAGTTCCCCTTCCTGGGAAAGGCGAACTTGTTTAGTACTGCGAATAAACAAACGGCAGTGCAATGTTTCTTCCAGGGATTTAATCGATTGACTGACTGCTGACTGGGATATGCGCAACTCAATAGAAGCTTCTGAAAAGCTGAGATGTTTTGCAACATAATAGAAAACCTTATACAGTTCAAAGTTAGTCTCCATATTAGCTCTCCTAATCGGAATTTAAGTAACATTAACTTTACTAATAAGTATATTCTGGGTATAATGGGTTTGTCAAAAAGAAAATGTGGCAAAGCCACGGAAAATCAAGAGGGGGATGCCAGTTTATGCCGCAACAGGTGAGACGGATTCTGGTGGAAAAAAAACCGGGATTTGATGTGGAAGCTCAAAGTCTTTGTCGTGATTTACAACATAACCTTGGCATAACTGCCCTGGAAAATGTTCGCCTGATCCACCGCTATGATATGGCGGGAATCAGTGATGCTGTGTACAACCAGGCTAAACAAACCATATTTGCTGAGCCGCCGGTTGATTTCGTGTATGATCAGACGTTTGACCTTAAGCCGGGTGACAGGAGTTTTGCTGTTGAATTTTTACCCGGCCAATATGATCAGCGGGCAGATTCTGCTATGCAGTGCATTCAGCTGCTTACGCAGGCACAACCGCCGGTTATCCGCTCAGCCAAAGTAATTGTTCTTGAAGGACGATTAGAGGAAAAGCACTTTACCGCAATTAAGGAATACTGCATTAACCCAGTTGAAGCGCGGGAAGCGGCAATGGACATTCCTGCTTCGCTTGATTTGGAATGGGAAAAACCGGCTGCAGTGAAAACACTGACGGGTTTTATTGCACTTACGGAAGCAGAACTAAGTGATCTGAAAGAGCAGCTGGGTCTAGCCATGAGCGAAGCTGATTTAGCTTTTTGTCAGCAGTATTTTAAGTGTGATGAGAAGCGGGATCCTACGATCACAGAAATCCGGGTCATCGATACGTATTGGTCCGATCATTGCCGGCATACTACTTTTCACACGAAGCTGACAGGCGTGGAAATTCAGCAGGGGCGTTATACCAAACCTGTGGAACAGGCCTACCGCCATTATCAGGAAGCCCGTGAGTATGTTTACGGGAAAACTGATCGTGATATAAGTCTGATGGATATTGCTACCATCGGCATGAAACAGTTGAAGAAACAAGGACTGCTGGCAGACCTTGATGAATCGGAAGAAGTCAATGCTGCCAGTATTGTCGTACCTGTAGATATAGATGGCCGCACAGAGGAATGGCTGGTTATGTTTAAAAATGAAACGCATAATCATCCTACCGAAATTGAACCTTTTGGCGGAGCGGCAACCTGTCTGGGCGGGGCAATCCGTGATCCCTTATCCGGAAGGTCCTATGTTTACCAAGCTATGCGGGTAACCGGCAGCGGAGATCCCCGGACGAAAATTGAAGATACATTGCCGGGCAAGCTGCCGCAGCGGAAAATTACGGTTGGTGCCGCTCAGGGTTACAGTTCGTACGGCAATCAAATTGGTTTGGCTACCGGCCAGGTTGCTGAAATATATGATGAAGGTTTTATTGCCAAGAGAATGGAGATTGGCGCCGTTGTTGCTGCCGCTCCACGGAATAATGTAAGAAGAACAAGCCCTGTCGCCGGTGACGTTGTGTTATTGGTAGGGGGGCGGACCGGGCGGGATGGCTGTGGTGGAGCAACCGGCTCTTCCAAAGAGCACACAGTCGATTCACTGGCTTCGTGCGGTGCCGAAGTACAAAAAGGCAATGCCCCGACAGAACGCAAAATTCAACGCTTGTTCCGCCAGCCGGAAGCAGCGCGCTTAATCAAGCGCTGCAATGATTTTGGTGCAGGCGGAGTGGCTGTCGCAATTGGTGAGCTAACCGACGGTTTGGAAATATGTCTTGATGCGGTCCCTAAAAAATATGAGGGCCTTGACGGAACGGAACTGGCTATTTCCGAATCACAGGAGCGCATGGCTGTTGTCGTAGCGGCGGCAGATGCTGACCGTTTTTGTGCACTGGCTGATAAAGAGAATTTGGAAGTGACTAATGTCGCAACTGTAACCGACACCAATCGGCTGGTTATGCTGTGGCGGGAAGCGAGTATCGTTAATCTCAGCCGTGATTTCTTAAACACCAATGGCGTAAAGCAGACGGCTCAGGCGGTAATTGCCGCTCCGAATGAGGCCGAAAACTACTTTGCCCTGCAGGCAGAATTTGACCGGGCTGATCTGAAAGCGGCCTGGCTGGCTAATCTGCGGGATTTGAATGTGTGCAGTCAAAAAGGATTGGTGGAACGTTTTGACAGCACGATTGGTGCGGGAACTGTCATAATGCCGTTTGGCGGCAAGCATCAGCTAACCCCTGCTGAAGGAATGGCAGCAAAAATACCGGTTTTAAGTGGAGAAACAACAACTGTTACCACCATGGCTTATGGTTATAGTCCCCGTCTCGCTAAATGGAGTCCTTTTCATGGCGCACTTTATGCTGTGGTAGAGTCGGTCGTTAAAACTGCGGCAATGGGGGCGGATTACCGCCGTATACGGTTAACACTGCAAGAGTATTTTGAGAAGCTGGGCACAGACCGCACTAAGTGGGGAAAACCACTGAGTGCGTTGCTGGGAGCTTTATATGCGGGGCAGCAGCTGGGAGTTGCTGCAATTGGCGGTAAAGACAGCATGTCCGGTACTTTTATGGAGCTTAACGTGCCGCCGACGCTGGTTTCCTTTGCCCTTGCTCCCGCTAAGGCCGGGCAGATCCTTTCCCCGGAATTTAAGAACAGTGGCAGTCTTGTTGTTCTGTTGGCCTTACCGCGTGACAGTGAAGAAATGCCGTGTTTTGCTACACTGCACAAAAATCTGGCAAAAGTCAGTCAGTTAGCCGAGAAGGGGAAACTGTTGGCTGTTCAGACGGTGCGGACCGGTGGAATTGCTGCTGCAATTAGTAAAATGACATTCGGTAATCGGATTGGCTTTGTATTTCAGGCTGATTATGCAGGCAAAGAGCTGTTTTGTCCGGAGCATGGCTCAATCATCCTGGAATTGGCGGGCGATACTGATATAGCAGAAATCTTTGTTGACGTAAACTACCAATTGCTAGGCAAAACAACTTCACAGCCCGCTATTATCGTTGCGGACCGGGAAATACCGCTGGACGAAGCAACCGCTGCATGGCAGCAGCCGCTGGAAGAAGTGTTTCCGGTGAATTGTCCGGCGACACTGCATTCCCCTTGCATAGCAGGGCATTCCGGGCGCAGCTCCCGTAAGCCTCTTACTCGCGTGGCTAAACCGCGGGTGCTCATTCCGGTATTCCCCGGAACAAATTGTGAATATGATTCAGCCAGGGCTTTTGCAGCAGCTGGAGCAGAGACGGAGTTGCTGGTTTTTCGCAATTTAACTGCCAGTGCCGTCCAGCAATCCATCAATGAATTAGCCCGGCAGATTGGGCAAAGCCAGATTGTTATGCTTCCCGGCGGCTTTAGTGCCGGAGATGAGCCTGAAGGCTCAGGGAAGTTCATCGCTGCCGTATTCCGCAACCCTCAAATAAAAGAGGCCGTTGCCAGCTTGCTGGAACAGCGGGATGGGTTAATGCTGGGGATTTGCAACGGTTTTCAGGCCCTGATTAAGCTGGGACTTGTGCCGTACGGCCGGATTTGCGAAATGACAGAAACCAGCCCCACCTTGACGTATAATGCGATTGGGCGCCATGTGTCGACGATGGTTCAGACGAAAATCGTATCAACTTTGTCCCCCTGGTTTGCCGCTATGGAAGTCGGCGATATTCATACCGTTCCTGTTTCGCATGGCGAAGGACGTTTTACAGCACCGCCGGAGATTATGGAAAAGCTGATTACTCATGGGCAGGTTGCCGCTCAATATGTTGATTTTGAGGGCAATGCCACGTATACCAATAACAGCAATCCCAACCAGTCTTTCTACGCAGTGGAGGCATTGACCAGTCCGGATGGCCGTGTCTTAGGAAAAATGGCTCATTCCGAACGGGTTGGCAGTTATATCGCGAAAAATGTTCCCGGCACCAAGGAACAAGCGTTGTTTAAAGCCGGGGTCCGTTATTTTCAATAATAAAAGCGCTGCCGACAGGCAGCGCTTTTCCTGTTTGTCCTATTAAATTTCCCCGGACAATTCCGTATTTGCCAAAAGAGTGATAATATGGAAGCAATAGTAGGCGGTTCAAGGAGTGAAATTGGTATGGATGACAGGATAAGTGCTTTGCAGCAACGGGTAGCCGACTTGGAGGAACTGTTAAAGAGGAAGCATCAGGCCAATCTTAACCAAGCTGCTGAATGTGATAAGCATAGAGCCGCACAGGAACAACTGCACAAGCTGATGATAGCTGTTGAGCAGAGTACCTCAGGAGTTGTTATTACCGATGCAAAAGGGAATATTGAATATGTTAATCGCAAATTTGTAGAAATGACAGGCTACTCCAGTGCCGAAGCAAAAGGCCAGAATCCCCGCATCTTAAAGTCAGGCGAGCAGGGACCGGAAGTCTATCGCGACTTATGGGATACGATAACTGCCGGACGGGAATGGCGCGGCGAATTTCATAATAAACGCAAAGACGGCAGTCTGTTTTGGGAATCGGCAGCGATCTCTCCCATTCGTGATTCAGCTGGTACGATTACCAGCTTCCTGGCAATCAAGGATGATATTACCGAATGGAAAAAGGCACAGGATGAACTGAAATTTGCTCATGCGCAAATGATAGAATTATTTAATTCCGCACCGGATGCCATGAGTGTTATTAACAGCGAGTATACCATTATTCTGGTAAATAACACCTTAGGCAGGCTGCTGGGGTTGAATAAGGAAGCCGCTCTCGGCCGGAAGTGCTATGATTTTTTTCAAAATGATCTGTGCCATACGCCACGTTGTCCTTTGCGACGCATTATGGCAGGGGAAGAACGAATTGAGACTGACATTGAGTTGAAAAATGGACAAAATCGCAAAATTCCCTGTCTGTTTACGGCGATTCCGTACCGCCCGGCAGGAAAGCTTATTGGCATTATAGAGAACTTCAAGGATATGACGGAACGACGGCGGGCGGAAGAAGCGATGCGCAAGGATTTCCTGCTGGGTTCTAAAATTCAACGTGAATTTATTCCTCTGCCGGTAGCCAATGAACAGATAATAATCCAGCCTGTCTATGAACCTTATAATCATGTCAGTGGTGATTTGTGTGATTACATCTGGGTAAAAGAAGGTCATTTATTTGGCTACGTTATTGATGTTATGGGACATGGGCTGGCTACGGCCCTGCAGACAAGTGCCTTGCGCGTCCTCTTCCGCCAGGCTGCGGAGAAAGATCTTTCATTAAGGGAAAAAATGGATTGGATTAATCGTGCGGCAATCGCCTATTTCGCGGAAGATTCGTTTGCAGGGGCAATTTGTTTTGAACTGGATTTTACCAGTATGACACTAACTTATGTTGCGGCCGGGATTAATTTTTTTCTGGCCAGCAGCCGCGTATTGCAAGGCGTGGTTACAGTTCCGGGGTCTTTCCTGGGCATTACCGCTACTGCGGAATTCGAAAGCCACACCGTTCCAATGAGACAAGGCGATGCGTATTACTTTGTTACGGATGGCATATTTGACTTGATGGATAATGAGGTCATCGCTAATGTGAGCAGCTTCAGCGGCACAATGAAAGCACTCTCCGATAAGGCAACAAGCAGTAGACGCTGGGATGATGCAACCGCTTTGGGGATTGAGATTAAAGCCAAATCGAGCTGGCCGCTGCGCTTTGCTATTCGTGACAGGGGAGAAATTTGTCATTTCCGCAATCGTATTCGGCTGCTGCTAGGGCAGCTTGGTGGTGAAAAAGCAGGACTTTTGGAAGTGGCGGTTAATGAAGCAGTAAATAATGCTATCTATTCAGCCGAGAAAAGTGAACAGTTTTTTGTTCACGTAAGCCTGAATTGTTTTGGACGGTTATTACTAATTCGAGTCAAAGACAGCGGCGCGGGCTTTGGCGGCAACGAAGCCCTAAAGGACATGGAACAAACGGGCGAAGAACTATTCAGTGAAGCCGGTATGCACGAATCGGGCCGGGGAATTATGCTGATGAAAGCTATTTTTGATCAGATACGCTATAATCGTAAGGGAAATGAAATCCTGCTTGTTAAGCGAATTGCAAATAGAAATTGAATGGGATAGGTGGAGGTTATGACTGTTATCAATAGTGTTTCAACTCCCCCTGCAGCTGCTTTGCAGGCTGAAGAGACGGTAAATACAAGCAAAACCGAGGTCAGCGGCGAGCAATCTGGTGCAACGAAGCTGCCGCCGACGGCCGCCAGTGATACAAGTGGAATTGGCGAAGCTATACAAAAGACCCTCAAAGAATTGACGCAGTCGATAGATAAGCGCAGTCAGATATTAAACACACTGCCGGCTGATGTAAAAGAGCAGGTTCAGGCGCTGCTGCTAAAGGCAGCCGCTTCGCAAAACCTACTGTCACAGGGCTTATTTGCTGCTGTCAGTCTCCAAAAGCAGTCAGCACAGAATCTGCTGGATATGGCTTTTTCGCTGGAAACGGCAGCAAGTGTTCCAGAGCCTGCGGGAGATTGTGAGGCTTTATTGGGAAGCATCACGCAAAAACTGGGGGCAGGTAACGCCGGTCAACATGCTAAGCAATTGGTTGCTCTGGCGCGCCAGTTGGTCGATCCGGCCATCTCCCGTGATTCCGCCAATCTTAACGAACAGCAGAGTGTGCTGCCAGAAACAGGGGGATCAGCCGATTCTCAGGATTTAGCGAAGACAGGTCAGCCCAATGTAATGAATAAGAACAGCTTCGCTCCGGCTGGCCAAGCAGGCAAGAATTTGCCAGGACTGCTGAATATGGGACTTCCTGAGCAGCAGGCAGCACAGCCAAGTCAGTCTGGTACAATACAGTCCGGTACTGCACAGCCTGGTCAGCCGGAAACGGCACAGCCGGGTACAGTACAGCCCGGGCCGACGGCAGCGGCACAGTCCGGTCAGCCCGGCGGGGCATTACCTGGACAGTCTGGTACCTCACAGACGAGTCAGCCTGGGATGGCAGTGGCCGGGCAGCCAGATGCAGTACAGTCCGGACAGTCTGGTACGGCAGTGACCGGGCAGACTGGTGTAATACAGCCCGGACGGCCGGGATTGGCATTACCTGGGCAGCCCGGTACAGTCCAGTCCAGTCAACCAGGAGCGTCTTTGCCCGGGCAGCCAACCACACAGCCTGGCCAGCCAACCACACAGCCTGGCCAGCCAGCTGCAGCACAGCCCGGTCAAGGGAGTGCGGCAGCGCCAAGCCAACAGGGGACTGCCCAACTTAGTCAGCCGAGGTTCGCACAACCTGGACAGCCTGCAATGGTACAGCCAGGTCAGCCGGGAATGGTGCAACCCGGTCAGTCCGGTATGACACTGCCCGGTCTGCAGGCCGGTGGAACGGTCCTGCATGACATTAAGCAATTGCTGGCGAACTTGACAACAGATATAACAAAGGATCAATTACAGACAGCAGCAAAACCGGTAGAAACTTTAATACCACAGGTCTTGAGACAGGCGGCCGCACAGCACGGATTAGCTGATCTGCCTACCCTGTGGGCCTTACTAAAAATAGTTGAGCTTAATCAGTGGAAGAATATCGACCGCAGTGAACGGGCGAAAGCCGGAGCGGACTTGAAACGCCTGGCACAGCTATTTGCCAAAGAAACTGCCCCGCAGGGTGAGAATGTCAGTACCCATACGGTATTGAGCTATTCTATGCCCTTATATTTTGGAGACAATCCTCATCCCTATCCGGCTTATATTCATATCTATCATCAGCGGGAACAAACTGACCGGGAGCAGGGAGAATATGAAACTTGGCTGCGGATTGCTCTTGATACACAAAATATAGGAATGGTGGATGCCAGTTTTCGCCTTTATGACGGAGAAAAAGTAGATGTTCGTGTGGGGCTGGGCGACTGCCAGGCAGTGGAATCTTTTTCGCAGGCTGTACCGGATATTCGTACGGCACTGGCAGAATCACCGCTTACCTTACAGGTTTTGGCCGTCAATAAGCTGAAAGAAGACTGATTTCTAACAAAAGGCCCGGCAAATCGTTTGCCGGGCTTTTATCTTAAATGATCATACCGTCAGCTAAGCAGGATAATAGGTGAACCGGGAAAGAATATAGATAGTACTAAAAATGAGGAGGATGGATAATTTGCTGTTTGATACACATATGCATACCCGTTTCTCTACTGACTCTGACATGCTGCTGGAAGATGCACTTGCCAGAGCGCAAAAGCTTGGCATTGGCATTACCGTAACGGAACATATGGATCTAGCGTATCCTGGCGAAGCCGAAGCCTTTACGTTTGATATAGACAGCTATTTCTCTGCCTATGACCGCTACAGAAGTGATTCGGTATTACTCGGTATCGAATTAGGCATGCGCAGCGATTGTTTAGCTGATAACTGCAGAATAGCTCAGGAAAATACCTTTGATTATATTATTGGCTCGATTCATGTTGTTGATAATGTCGATATATATTGCAGTGAATTTTATCATCAGCGCAGTAAGCAGGAAACGTATAATCTATACTTTGACGCAATGATTGCCTGCCTCAGGGAGTATGATTTTATTCATGCATTAGGACACATAGACTATATTTGCCGCTATGCCAAGTATCCGGACACTGAGATATACTACCACGAGTTTAAGGAGCGGATCGATGAAGTATTGACTTTGGCAGCTAGGCGAAATATTGCACTGGAAATTAATACACGCCGGTTGGACAGCCGGGAGCGAATTGATACCATCCTGCCGATTTACCGGCGTTATGCCGAATTAGGCGGTAAAATGGTAACCATCGGTTCTGATGCTCACCGGGAAAGTGAAGTAGGGCGGCGGCTGGATGTCGGTATGGCAATCGCAGAGCAATGCGGCCTTTCTGCAGTACGCTTTGCTAAGGGCAAGCCTCTGGAAATAAAAGGATAATTATCCCTAAAAAGAGGAATTTTGCCATTTATGGGGAATAGTTCAATAACTTTTATTAATGCCAGGTGAAGGAGAGCGTTGTAGTGTTTAAATTTTGTCCTGCCTGTGGCGGCAAGTTACCCCAAAATGGTATTTGCAGGTTTTGCCCCCATTGCGGTCAAGGCTTACCTGCGCTGGAGCAGTACGGCACACTTCCTCAGCAGCCTGAGCCGGCGCCCCCGCTATGCTCCAGCTTCCCGGGAGAAGCAGTAGAACAGCCTGCTTTTTTGCCTAACCAGGAGCTGTTTAGTGTTGTATTAAAATCCAGCAGCAATAAAGAGCGGCTGGCCAATAGGCTAAGTCAGGTGTTAAAACGGACGGCAAATGCTACCCGGATGGCCGTCGAGCTGGCTCCATGCCTGATTTTATACAAAAGCAAGGCGGAAGATGTTCAAACTGCCGTGTCAATTTTTGAGGAAGAAGGCAGCGCATATACCGTTATCTCCGGTGATCTTGAACCTGCTACGCCTGTAAGCCAGCTGGTAGCCGGTTTTCATCAGCTGGACCGGGAAACACAGCTTCTTCTCCAGGCTACTCCGTCAGCCTTATGGCTGGGTGAGGAATTCAAGGTAATAATTCCGGATGTCGAATTAGAAAATGAGAGAGGTCTGCTGGTGATCACCGGCAAGAACCTTTGCTTTGTTGCCACTCAGGCTAAAGCGGGCAAGGTCAGGTGGAATATTACTCCTTATTCTCAAATTGCCGAGATCCTAGAAAAGCCTGAGGGCGGTGGTGGCATTATCGAAGTAATTTACCGGGAGTTTGGCCGGGAGGATTCTTTTTTTATTGCAGATGAATCACTGTTCCGGCAAGCTTGTGCACAGCTGTGCAAGGCGATAGAGCAGACTGCTGCGGTTTGATATAGTGTACACCGGGGCCCCTGCCACGAAAGGCGGGGGTCTTACGTTTGCTTGCAAGGTGGTGAGGTATGTCTGACAGCCAATCACCGAAAATATTTTTATTTTTGAACTATAAGTAAAATATTTTAAAAAAATAAAGGGAAAATATAATGACTATTGAATACTGCACTAAATAAGTAGTGTTTAATGCTTGCCAGTGTATATAGGAAGAGAGATGGTGCAAGAGGCTGCAATTGACTATTGAGCTTCAATTTGTGCGAAGTCTATAGCCGGTTGGCGGCAGCGATACGGTGAAAATAGGCTATAAAATTGTACGGGCAAATCCTTGCCCGTAGTTGGTCAGTTATAGTAGAATAAAATAAGTAATGGTAGCAACTGGCGACCTCGCCCAAGGTGGGAGCGAGGTTGCCTTGTTTCTTCTAAAGGGGGTTTTTCTTATTAATTTCAGGGATATCGAACTAGGCGATAAACCGGTATTTGACCGCTATTTCCGGCAGCATCGCTATGATATATCAGAATGCACATTTACTAATTTGTATATTTGGCGGAAAGGTTACAACATCAAATGGGCACATGAAGATGATATTTTATTTATCAAGGCCGGCAGTGATGAGACTCCTTTTATGCTGCAGCCTTTTGGCGCTGATGAAAGCCACCTTCCGGGTGCTTTGGACAAAATGGCCGAATGGTTTGCTCAGCAGAATAAACCATTTTTGCTCAAGGGTATATCGGCAGAAATGATGGAGATGCTGCAAAAGGTCCGTCCAGGCGTTTATGAATTTCTAGAGGACCGCAATAATTTTGACTATGTTTATTTACAGCAGGATTTAAGCGAACTGGCGGGTCGAAAATTTAGCTCTAAGAAAAATCACATCAATTATTTTACAACTCACTATGCAGATTACCGCTATCTGCCAATGACGGAAGAATTAATCCCGGCCTGTCTGGCAAGCGCGCAGGAATGGTATGACAAACGGCCCGATGACCATACCGGGTTGGAGCATGAGAAGTTTGCTTTGTCCGAGGCGCTGGGAAATTTTACTCAGCTGGGCTTTCAGGGCGGAATTATTGAAGTTTATGGTAAGATTGAAGCATTTACTTGTGGGGAAGCGCTTAACGAGGATACGGCTGTTATCCATATCGAAAAAGGCAATACTGATATTCGCGGCCTTTATCAAATGATAAACCGTGAGTTTTGCCGCCATGCCTGGTCGCAGATGACCTACATCAACAGGGAAGAGGACATGGGAATAGAAGGTTTGCGACGGGCTAAGAAATCGTATAATCCAATTAAACTAATGGCTAAATATGAAGTAACTCTGGCTAAATAGGGAGGGTGTTATGGATTTTCATATTGCCAGTGAGCGGGGCCGCAGCCACATTGAGGATTTGTGGGCCTATTGTTTTGAGCCGGCAGAGCATCCCTTTTTTCAATGGTATTTTGCCAACTGTTTTCGGTCGGAAAACACGCTGGTCGGCTATGATAATAACAATTTGGCTGCCTGTGTTCATCTAAATCCCTATCAGTTATACTTGCGGGAACGCAGAATACCTGTTTCGTACATTGTCGGACTGGCAACCAGCCCCGAGGCAAGACGGGGCGGCGTTGCCGGACAATTGCTGACGGCTGCCCTTGACGAAATGCGGCGGCGTAAGCACTACTTTAACATTCTCATGCCCTCGCGGGCAGGCTTTTATTATCCGTTTGGCTGGGAACTATGCTATCATCAGCTTAAATACTCTTTGAACCTGGATGATCTGAGAGGCATAACCTCCGGCGCTGGCCGGTTTATTATGGTAACAAGTGAAG
This sequence comes from Anaerospora hongkongensis, assembly GCF_004339805.1. Lineage (GTDB taxonomy): Bacteria > Bacillota > Negativicutes > Sporomusales > DSM-15969 > Anaerospora > Anaerospora hongkongensis. The sequence continues at coordinate 261,239 of NZ_SLUI01000004.1, forward strand.
ACCAATGGGACTTGCTGCAGCCTGTATACGAAAAATTTACGGACGGGCAGCATGGCTTCGCTGTCCGGGAGGAAGCACAGTGGCGCAAACTGGTGGCAGCGCATTTAGCTGAAAAAGGCTATATCAGTGTTCTGAATCTGGATGGCGTTCCGGCTGCTTATGCCTTTTATCAATTGCGGGACGGCAAAATGATCGTCGGGGACATGAGCTATAGGAGTGTTCAGGCACAGCGGTGTATGCTTAACTTTTTCTATAATCATCGATCACAGGTGAGCAGTGTCGAATTTAATACTCCTTTTCATGATCATCTGCATTTAAGCTTAGCCAATCCAAAAGTAGGCGTCGCGGTTTACCCGTTTATGGCCGGACGCGTGGTTGATGTAGCCGCAGGACTGCAGTCTCTCGGCTATGCGGACCATGTCCAGGGAGAATTTACAATTGCCGTGTCCGATCCATTAGCAGAGTGGAATGAGCATACATTTGCCGTAAGTGTAAAGCAGGGGCAGGCAAATGTTCAGGTTGCAGACAGCAGCGATGCGGATTTTTCCTGTACCATCGGCGCCCTCTCCCAATTGGTATTCGGCCGTTTGAGCGTACAGGAATTAATTGCCCGCGGCACTTTGGCCGCCAGCTGTTCAGGTAAAGTCAGCCTGCTCACTCAGCTCTTTCCGAAATGCGATAACTATATAAACGAATACTATTAATGCGTCATTTTTACAAACAGGAGGCTTTTTTCATGGGTAAACGTACAATTATGATGATGCTATTCGTAGCGGCCACGCTATTATTAACGGCCTGTGGCGGCGCTCAGTCTGCTCCACCGGCGGCCAATCCGCCTGTGCAAAACAATGCGCCAGCAGCAGAGCCGGCCAAGCAAACACCCGCTCAGGCGAACAGTATTGCTAAATTTGAAACCACAAAAGGCAACTTTACGGTGGAGTTATTTGAAGACAAAACCCCGGTTACCGCCAAAAATTTCATTGATCTGGCTAATAAAGGTTTTTACAACGGCACGCTTTTTCACCGTGTAATTGATAATTTTATGATTCAGGGTGGCGATCCGCAAGGTAACGGCACAGGCGGACCAGGCTATACGATACCGGATGAGTTTCATCCTTCTCTCAAGCACACCGGTCCGGGACTGCTGTCAATGGCCAACCGGGGGCCTAATACAGGGGGATCTCAGTTTTTTATTACGCTTGCACCAACTCCCTGGCTGGATAATAAGCATGCTATTTTCGGCAAGGTAATTGAGGGCCTTGATGTTGTGCAGAAAATTGGCAAAGTAAAAACCGGAGCGAATGACAAACCGGTTGAAGATGTGGTTGTTAAAAAGATTACAATTGAAAAGCGCTAGTTTATGAGTCAGGCTTTCACGTATATCGTAGAATGTGCTGACGGGAGCCTGTATACCGGCTGGACAACGAATCTCGAACAGCGGGTGGCGGTACACAATGCCGGAAAAGGCGCCCGTTATACCCGCAGCCGCCTGCCAGTCAAGCTGGTCTGGTGGGAAGAACTGCAAGACAAGATAGCGGCGCAAAGCAGGGAGGCGCGTATTAAGCTTCTCAGCCGCCGGGAAAAACTGATATTAATTCAACAAAGAACGGAAGGTCAGGCTGCCGAAAGGGCAGACTGACCTTCGTTTTATTTGAAAATCTAATTGCAGGGAAACGGTTATCAGAGGAGAAGGTAATAGTAGCAGAACGAAGCCTGCATAATCGACTGGAAAACCGGTACATTAGTAGGAAAGGCAGGAGGGAAGATACATGAAAAAAGTCAAACTTGCTTATGGAAAAACAGGCATAGAGGTGACGGTGCCCGATCAGGCAGTAGTCATTGAGCCGCGGCATCTGGCTGCACTGCCGGATGAAAAAGCAGCGGTTACCGCTGCTCTGAGGCAGCCTGTGGGAACACTGCCGTTAAAAGAAATGGTGCAGCAGAATCAAAAGGTTGTTATTGTTATTTCTGATATTACCCGGCCAACGCCTAATCACAAGCTTGTACCCTGGCTGTTGGAAGAATTGGCCCATGTACCGTCAGACAACATTACAATTCTAAATGGTCTGGGAAGCCACAGGGCCAATACCCAGGATGAGCTGGTTCAAATGTTAGGGCGCAAAGTAGTTGATACTATCCGGATAATTAATCATGATGCTTTTACTAAAGAACAGCTGGTAAAAGTCGGCGTAAACAGCCATGGATCGAATGTGTACTTTCATAAAGAGTATGTCAATGCCGATTTTAAGATTGTAACCGGTTTTATTGAACCCCACTTTTTTGCAGGCTTCTCAGGCGGGCCCAAAGGCATCTGCCCGGGAGTGGCGGGCATTGAAACAATTCTGGACTTTCATAATGCGAAAATGGTGGGACATCCACTGAGTACCTGGGGGATTATTGACGGTAATATTCTTCAGGGAGCGGCCACTGAAAATTGTCTGATGGCTAAGCCCGATTTTATGCTTAACGTGACACTTAACGGCGATAAAGCTATTACAGGGGTTTTTGCAGGGGATGTTATTGCCGCTCATCGCCAGGGCTGCAGCTTTGTAAAAGAGCATGCCATGTATGAGGTGGACGCTCCTTTTGATATTGTTATCACCACCAACTCGGGGTATCCCTTAGATCAGAATTTATACCAGACGGTAAAGGGAATGAGCGCGGCAGCTCAGGTAGTTAAACCGAAAGGGGCAATTATTGCTGTTTCCGAGTGTTCGGACGGACTTCCCAATCATGGCAACTACGCTAAAATTTTAAAAATGCGGGAGACACCGCAAGAACTGCTGGACATGATTAATGATGAGAGCTTTTCCATGTTTGATCAATGGGAAGCGCAAGTTCAGGCGATGATTCAGCTTAAGGCAGACTGCTACCTGTATTCTTCCATTGATGAAGAAACAATCCGCCAGGCGAAGCTTACACCGATAAAAGATGTGGAGAGTACTCTTCAGCAGCTGATGAATCAATATGGAGAAAATACAAGGATTGCAATTTTACCATTAGGTCCGTTAACCATACCTTATGTTAAATAGATAAAGAAGAAGGCCTTCTAAATAAAATAAGCGGTCCCGGCTAACACTCTAAGCCGGGGCCGCTTGTTTTTCTGCTGCAACTTTACTGTAAACTCTGAGAAATGCCTCAACCACGGAGGGATCAAACTGGCTGCCTGAGCAGCGGCGGATTTCTTCAACTGCTTCTTCGTGCGAACGTCCCTTGCGGTAAGGGCGGTCCGAAATGATTGCCTGGTAGCAGTCAGCTACTGCAATAATACGGGAACCTAAAGGAATCCCAGTTCCGGCCAAGTTATCCGGGTAGCCGGCACCGTCCCAGCGGGCATGATGATGCCGGATAATGGTGGCAATTTCCGTAGGCGAAGGAATACTGGCAATGATCTTTGCGCCTATTGAGGGATGAAGCTTAATGAGATCATACTCATCGGATGTTAATTTGTCCGGTTTGTTCAGGACTTGGTCAGGAATGCCGATTTTTCCGACATCGTGCAAAATAGAAGCTACATTTAGCTTGAATAATTCATCCTGAGGCAGCTTGAGCTCTCTGGCTACATCCATACTAATTGTTGCCACTTCCGACGAATGGCCGAAGGTATAATTGTCTTTGGCCTCTAACGCATTAGTCAATGCTTCAATTGCCGGAATGAGCATAAATTCACGTTCGTAATCTCCTGTAAGAGTGAAGTTGTGTACTGGAGAAGCCAAACGATTGATCATTTCATCGGTACTCTTTTGGGCAATACTATTTTTCGCTAATTGGTCAATGTGTTTATGAAAGTATGCTGCCGCAAAATAGGCAATTACTGAAGGCAGCAGTATGAGTGCAAATAACAGTAGCAATGACCAGTGGGGGACTAAGTAGATACTTGCGGCAGCGAGAAAAGCTGTTAGAATTGCCAAACTTACAAAGGCCAAAAACAGCTTGGTTTGCAGCGATAAAGAGAGATGCAGAATGCGCATATTTAGCCTCCACTATGTATTGTAGAGTGTATTCGCTTTACGTTAGGCTATTCCTGCCAAAATAAGGTCGAAAACCGGCTTTTTTATCTGAAAATAGGTGGAATGGCTTGGAGGGGGAAAGATCTTACGTAAATTAATTAATTTTGCCGATTAAACCGGGATCGTGCGTGCATAAATAGCAAACAGTGGCTTCATACTATAATCAAGGTGGGAGGTAATATTATGCGCAACAAATCACAATCAACAATCGCAATTATCGTCGTTCTAGTCGTAGCAATTGCAGCGGGAGCTTATTTACTACTGCGTTCTCCCGCCCCAAAACCAATGCCAGCACCTGTGCCGGCGCCGACAGAGCCCCAGACACCGACTCCGGCCCAGCCTGAACCCATCGCCGGTGTACCTCAGTTTAACAAAAGCAAGTACACAAGTGAACCTACGATTAAAGTGTGGCGGGCAGATAAAGGTGTCATTGAGTCAATGAAACTGGAAACCTACGTAGAAGGGGTAATTGCCCAGGAAATGCAGCCTGACTGGCCGCTGGAGGCCCTTAGAGCCCAGGCGGTGGCTTCACGGACACTGACGATGAGTGCTATTGAAGCGGGGACAATTCGCCGGCTGCATAATGCTGATGTCAGTACTTCAAAAGAAGAATTGCAAGCCTTTGCACCACAGAAAGTGAATGATACGGTCAGGGAAGCTGTACGCTCGACACGAGGGCAAATTCTCTTGTATGCAGGCGGTCTGGTAAATTCCATTTACAGTTCTCATAATGGGCAAATTGCTGCTACAAAGGAAGAGAGCTTTCCCAAGGAAATTGAACACGCAACCCCTTATTTTCAACCGGTTACCGATAATAGTAACCAATATGCCCCTCAGAATATTTCTTCCTGGTCGGTAAAAATTCCCGGCTCAGAGGTTGCCCGTGCCGTCGGCTACAGCGGCAAACCGGGGGACATAACGATACTTCAAAAAGGGCCTTCAGGACGAATTCTCTTTATTGGTGCCGGCAATAAAAAGGTATATGGTTCCGATTTTCGCAAGGCCGTCGGTTACGACCGGCTGAAGTCGACCTTAATTACGGAAATGACCTATGACGGTTCCAGCTTTACCTTTAAAGGTCTCGGCTGGGGAAATGGCGTTGGTATGTCCCAGTGGGGTGCTTATGCCTATGCTAAAAACGGTGCTAAAGCCGAAGAAATCCTGAAGCATTATTATGTGGGTGCCGATATTACCAAACTATGGCAATAAGGGCACTACATCCGGTAGACAAAAAAGCATTCAGAAATGAATGCTTTTTTACTGGCGCAGGGAGGTTGGATGACAATGAACCAACAGGTGCTTTATCCGCCGCACCATTATCTGTATCAGACCGGCGGCAACCCGGCTGAAGAATTATTGCGGCAGGTAGTTGTTAATCATCAAATGGAACTGATTAATATCCGCAATACTCCTTTTCGGAAAAGTGTGGAAGCAGAAAAAGTAATTGCCAAAGATATGAAAGACTTAGGCTTTCTGCATTCCGTTACCAACCGGAAGCATAGCTCGCTTTTTAAAGCAGGTCTGAATTTTGAGGTAGATTTTTTTCATCCTCAGCATCAAATTGCGGTTGAGGTCGAAAAAGGAGAAATTAACAACATCTGGAAAAACATCTGTAAGTTTGCCGAATCGCCGGTTATTCGGCATGGGGTGTTACTAGTGCCTGTTATTCGTCAGGGGCAGCAGGTGCAAAGTGAATTTTATAAAAACACGATCAAACGATTGTGCCATATAGAAAAAGTATTTAGTTTGATAGACAGTTTATTACTTATTGGCTATTGAGAGTGCAGTTTTTCCTATGCTATGCATATAGTAATACAGAGAGGCAATGTAATGGCAGGGCTTCTCGTAAAGAGGCGCCGTTTCCCGGGCGAAAGGGGACGGCGCTACGGTATTTGTAGCAGTTGAGCAGTCGTCTTACATAAAGTGCCAGCGGCCACGTGAGCGGGAATGACTCACGGGCTGCTTATTCATTTCAGGCTGATGGGACGGGTCTGGATTTTTTTTATGGTTTTTGTTTAAAATGAGCTTTATTAAGCGCTAGTAAATAGGCTATAATATGATATTGAGTTATTAATTGACAGAGGGTGGCAGAAATGACGAATGTGGTTGTCACTGTTAGCGGCACTCAGTGTGACGAATCAGGTGATAAGCAGAGTATTGAATTGGTCACCGCTGGCCGGCACTATCAGAAAAACGGTGTTGATTATATTACATACGATGAAAGTAAGCTCACCGGTTTGGAAGGGACGACTACATTACTGAAGCTTTATGACAGCTATGTCGTGCTTGTTCGGATGGGAAACATTGAACAGCGTCAGGAATTCCGCAAGGGAGAACGCAGCGCTTGCACGTATATAACACCTTATGGTGCAATGGAAATGAGTGTTGCCACCAGCGATGTTGCCGTGGCTTTTTCCAATGGCAGCGGACAGGTTGCCATTGATTATGAGCTGGAAATAGAAGGACGTTGGCAGAGTTCAAATCGGCTTGCCATCACGATACGGGAGGAAAAAAGGACAAATGGACATTAAACAACTGCTTCAAGAAAGTATTTTAGCTGCAGCAAATCAGGCGATAGCAGATGGCGTCATTTCAGCCGCTCAATTGCCAGCTATTGTTCTGGAGGTGCCTCCGCAAAAGGAATTTGGCGATTATGCCACCAATTTTGCCATGCAGACCGCGAGGGCTGCCAAAGCTAATCCGCGGATGATTGCTCAGGCGCTGGTCGAGCGGCTGCAAGCGTCCTGGCTGGAAAAATGCGAAATTGCCGGCCCGGGATTTATTAATTTTTATTTAAAGCCGGACTGGATGTATGAATTATTGGGACAAGTGCTGGCTGCAGGTGACAGCTACGGGTGTTCGGATGCCGGTAAAGGTGAGCGCATACAAGTAGAATATGTCAGTGCCAATCCCACCGGACCGCTTCACGTCGGTCATGGCCGGGGGGCGGCTTTTGGCAGTGCGCTGGTGAACCTTTTGCGGGCCGCAGGGTATGATGTACAGGCTGAGTTTTACATTAATGATGCCGGTAATCAAATTGATAATCTGGCAGCTTCCGTCAATGCCCGTTATCTGGAGCTGCTTGATCAGGCAGTTGATTTTCCGGAAGACGGCTATCATGGTAAAGATATTATCGAAACGGCCAAGCGGATTGTTGAGCAGGAAGGCTCCCGCTACCTGCTGATCCCTTTGGAAGAGCGTCTGGCCGTATTTAAAGAGCTTGCTTTGCAGGAGAAGTTAAACGCCCTCAAGGAGGACCTTGCGTCCTTTGGTGTTACCTTTGACGTATGGTTCAGCGAGCGGACGCTGCACAGGGGCGGGGCTATTGCCAAAGCCTGTGAGACGTTAAAGGCTAATGGCTTTATGTACGAAAAAGACGGAGCTCTCTGGTTGAAATCGACAGCTTACGGCGATGATAAGGACAGGGTCGTTATTCGTGATAATGGAGTTCCGACCTATTTGGCTGCTGATATCGCCTACCATCAGAACAAACTGGAACGCGGGTTTGCGAAACTGATTAATATCTGGGGCGCCGATCATCATGGCTATATCTGCCGGGTTAAAGCAGCTATTGCATCGCTTGGTTATCAGCAGGAGCAGCTGGAAGTGCTGATTCTGCAAATGGTTAACTTACTGCAGGATGGACAGCCGGTGAAAATGTCCAAACGGACTGGTCAAGGGGTTACGCTTACCGAACTGATCGAAGAAGTTGGCAGTGATGCTGCCCGCTATTTCTTCATCATGCGTTCTATCGACAGTCAGCTTGATTTTGATCTTGACCTTGCGAAATCACGTTCTAACGAGAACCCGGTGTACTACATTCAGTATGCCCATGCCCGGATCAACAGCATTTATCGTCAGGCTGCCGAAGCGGGTATAAGTTTTGGTGACTGGTCAACTGCCAATTTTTCGGTATTGACGGTAGACGCAGAAACTGATTTAATTAAAAAGATTGGTCAATACCCGGAAGAAATTGCTGCCGCTGCCCGGGAGCGGGCGCCACATCGCATCGCACGGTATACGCATGATTTGGCTGCCTTGTTTCATACTTTTTATAATCAATGCCGCATTATTGGTGTAGAACCTGAAGTGCAGCTTGCCCGTCTTGGCTTAGTAATGGCAGTGCAGCGGACCATAAAACACGGATTAACCATATTAGGTGTTTCGGCACCGGAAAGAATGTAAAGCGGAGCGGAGGTCGATTCAATAGATGAAAGATCAAAAACAAATGCCTGATATTGAAGTGGCTTTTCAAATTCTCCAGGAAGCAAACCAGCCCATGTATTTTCGCGAGCTGATCAGCAAGGTATTAGAGACTAAGGCTGGCCGTGTTCATTCACCGGCACAGGCAATGTCGGAAATTCACACGCAAATCAACCTTGACAGCCGCTTCCAGCATGTCGGCAAAGGTATGTGGGGACTGAATGAGTGGACGCCGCAAAGAGAGGCCCGCCAGGCGGAGGAAACAACAAAGGCTGTTTCCGGTGTGAGCCAGCGGCGTGAACGGCTTCTGGAAGAAATTCAGGAAGATTACGACAATGTTCCTGTGGGACGGGAAGATACCGAATAACACTTGACAGCCCTTATAATAAAAGTATAGAATATTGGGCGTGTTTGGGATAATACTGCGAGAGGCGCTTATATTACAGGAGGATTTTTTTCATGGCTAAATATATTTTTGTAACCGGCGGGGTGGTATCATCTCTCGGAAAGGGTATCACGGCGGCATCATTGGGCCGGCTATTAAAAAGCCGTGGCCTGAATGTTACCATTCAAAAGTTTGATCCTTACATAAACATAGATCCGGGAACGATGAGCCCTTACCAGCATGGTGAAGTATTTGTAACGGAAGATGGCGGCGAAACGGATTTAGATTTAGGTCACTATGAACGGTTTATCGATATTAATTTGAGTAAGAGCTCGAACGTAACTGCCGGTAAGATCTACTGGTCGGTAATTAATAAGGAACGTAAAGGGGATTATCTGGGCAGTACCGTCCAAGTTATTCCTCATATTACCAATGAAATTAAAGACCGCATTTACCGGGTAGCTAAAGAGGATAATGCTGATATTGTCATCACGGAAATTGGCGGTACCGTAGGTGATATTGAAAGCCTGCCTTTCCTTGAAGCGATCCGCCAGGTGAAAAAAGAAGTTGGCCGTCACGATGTCTTGTATTTACATGTGACTCTCGTACCTTATATTGCTGCAGCTGGTGAACTCAAAACGAAACCAACACAGCATAGCGTTAAAGAACTCCGCAGTATCGGGATTCATCCCGATATCATCGTTTGCCGTACGGAACAAGAGATCTCCCAGGATATGAAAGAAAAGCTGGCACTGTTCTGCGATATCGATGTGAATGCCGTGATCCAGAATAAGACTGCTTCCAGCATTTATCAGGTTCCACTGATGCTTCAGGAAGAGGGACTTGACCGAATTGTCATGGAAAAATTAAATATCCAGGCGGGAATGGCCGATATGACCGAGTGGACCCGCATGGTAGATAAAATTTATAAGCCCTCTAAGTCGGTGCGAATTGCGATTGTCGGCAAATATGTTGCCTTGCATGATGCTTATATGAGTGTATCGGAATCACTCAGACATGCCGGTATTGCCAATGAAGCGGATATCGATATTAAATGGGTAAATGCAGAAGAACTGGAAGATCCTGCTGTTGATCTAAAAGGCCACTTTAGTGATGTTGACGGAATTCTGGTTCCCGGCGGCTTTGGCGACAGGGGTGTGGAAGGAAAAATCCGCACGATTCAGTACGCCAGGGAAAACAAGATTCCTTTCTTTGGATTATGCCTTGGAATGCAATGTGCAGTAATTGAATTTGCCCGCAATGTGTGCAGTATGCCTGGCGCTCATTCTACCGAGTTCAATGGGGCAACCTCTTATCCGGTTATTGATTTAATGCCGGAGCAGGTAGCGGTAGAGGATAAAGGCGGCACCATGCGCCTAGGCGTATATCCCTGCAAGGTTATGGAAAACACGCTGACCTGTAACGCTTATCAAGATGAAATTATTTATGAACGTCATCGTCACCGCTATGAATTTAATAATGCCTACCGCCAGCAGCTTACTGATGCGGGATTGGTAATCGGCGGAACGCTGCCTAATGGCAGATTAGTGGAAATTGTGGAACTGAAAGATCATCCCTGGTTTTTGGCAACGCAATTCCATCCTGAGTTTAAATCCCGTCCGACGAATCCGCATCCCCTGTTCAGGGATTTTGTCAAGGCTTCCTTACAAAACAAAACCCGATAAAATTGAAGCTGTGATAAAATTACAGGTAGATACAATAAAACTGTTGGATAATCCAACAGTTTTATTTTTAATACTATGTAGGTAGTACACAAAGTTGCTAAAGGATGTGGTGGTATGTTTAAACGTTCGGTTATGCTGGTTATTGCCGGTGTTGTGTTAGTATCTGTCGGGATAATGCTGCTTTTCACACCTTCATTCAGCAGCAAGAAGGATAAAGCTGCTCCTGCCAGGCTGGCTGTGATCCATGTGGAAGGGGTGATCATGGGCGGTCGGGGACAAAGCAGCCTGTTTAGTGAAATTGGTGGTATTGATCAGGTTATCCGTCAATTGCATGAGGCCCGTGATGATCAATCCATTAAAGCGATTGTGCTGCGTATTAATAGTCCTGGCGGCAGCGTGCCGGCAACGCAGGAACTGGGAGAAGAAATCAAAAAAATACGTGCCGGCGGCCTGCCTGTTATTGTATCCATGGGAGATGTTGCGGCATCGGGAGGCTACTGGCTGGCTGCACTGGCTGACAAAGTCTATGCCAATCCGTCGACGCTTACCGGCAGTATAGGGGTATATATGCCCTACACGAACTGGGAAGAGCTGTATCAAAAAATCGGAGTACGGCAGGAAAAAATCAAGAGTGGCCCCCATAAGGATATTTTATCGCCAGAGCGGCAGATTACCGCTGAAGAACGGGCGATTATTCAAACAATGGTTGATGATATGTATAGCCAGTTTGTTGAGGTAGTTGCCGAAGGTCGCAAAATGGACCAGCAAAGGGTTCGTCAAATTGCCGATGGCCGTATCTATACAGGAAAACAGGCTAAGGAACTGGGTTTGATAGACGAACTGGGAAATTTTTATGACGCGATTGACGGTGCAGCACAAATTGCCGGTATTAGCGGCAAGCCTCAATTGAAAGAGTTTGGCAAAATGAATCCTTGGGATGTGCTGTTTGGCGCTGAAGGCAAAATCAATTTACAACAAATCCTTACACAACAGATAAAAAATGATTTGCCGTTAACAGCGCCACTGGCGATGCCGGAACGGTGGTAGGTGGAATATGGGATATTTGCTGGAAATTCTCTACGATGTGTTGTTTCATCCTGCGACTGCTATGAACCAGATTGCTGCCCGGCAGTTGGTAGGAAAAAGTCTGGTAGTTTTTATTGTCAGCATTTTGCTGCCCAGCTGGGCGATGTGGTTTGGTCTTAAATCAACCAGTCTTGGTTATGCGATTAACGGGATCATCGTCATGCACATGCTCGGCAGCTTGCTATTATGGTTTTCCGGAGCGGCATTACTGCATTTAATTGCTGAATTCCTGGGGGGCCGCGGCAGTGCAATGGGCTTGTTTGCTGCTCTGGGATTTGCCCAGTTTCCCCGTATCTTTATGGTGCCGCTGTGGGTAATTGCCGCATTGCTTCCGGAAGGAATCCGCCCGTTTGTCATGGGAATTTCGGTTTTGGCTATTCTGTTCTGGGTACTGGCACTTCATGTGTCCGCGCTGAAAGGTGCGTATGGCATAGGCGGTATTAAGGCGACGCTTGTGCTCATTATGCCTTTTTTGGCTGCCGCCTTATTAGTAGTGGCTGTTGTCACTTTTGTCAGTGTTCAATTCATGCAGTGGCCACAATGGAGTTAAAAGATAGGTGATGAGATATGATACAGAGAGGAATGCTGCTAGTCATTCTGTTTTGTTTATTAGTGGCAGGGGCGGGCTGTGGCAGCAATCGTCCCCTGCTGCCGCAGGCAGGACTGACGGTTGATTCTGCAGGCAGCGAACAAAGCTGGCAGCTGCCGGCAGCAATCAGTCAAGAGGGCGAAGGCAATATTTTTCGGCTGATAACCGGTGGGTCACTGAATGCTCCGCAAGGCTTGGAGCTGGCAGCAGGCGGTAAAGGCTGGCTGCGGTATTCGGTCGATATTCCGGCAGATCCCGATGTGACGGCTGTGGTTCGTCTGCAATTTTTATCTACACAAGGCACCGGAAGAATCCAATTAGCTGCGTTGGATCAGTCGAAACAACAGGTAGCAGTCGTTGGCTGGGCAGCTACCGGACAGCTTCCTGCCAACACCGCCAATAGTCATTGGACGGACAATCGCACTATGGCTAACTATAAAGGGGATTGGCTGGCAGGAGAGTACCGTCCGTCAGAATTGCTCGCGCCCTATCTGGGCGGGCAAAAAGTGGCTTATTACCGTTTAACGGCTGAAGCCGGGCAAGGCCAACATGTCATTATTACGAAGTTTTCTTTAGACAATAATCTTGCACAAGCCTTGCAAATCATACCTGTTGCCGCTCAAAAGTCGGTTATCGTCGGCGATACTGTTCGCCTGGAGGCGGATATTGTCAACCGGACATCGCGGGTAATTGAACAGGCAGAAGTTGAGTTGACCGAACCCTTCGGTTATGGTTTGTCGGTTGCAGAAAAGACAAAAACGATTGCCAATTTGGCTCCTGGCGCCCAGCAGCGCTTAGTATGGGAAGTCAAGGCACTGCGCCCGCACAGCGTAAATATGAATAAGCCCTGGCAGGTGGGATTTACCGTCAACGGACAGGCTGCAGCAGCGGCAATAGAATTGGCCATTGCGGATAACCGGCCGGGCAAGATTTTTTACGTGATGACGGAAGACCTGGAAGCAATTGACGGAGCCGGCTACGCCAAAGCCTGGGGTAACCAAAATGGCTGGCTGGAACCGAAGGAACTGACGGTGCAGATGGTTGAGAAAGCGGAGCGGTTAAACGCGATAGCCGATACATATGGCGCGAAGTGGACGCATTATATCGCATGGCCTCTGGTGAAAGCCGCCGAATGGGCTGACCGTCAATCCGGCACCGGTGAATGGAAAAAAGCTGCCGCTGCTATTGAGCAGTCGGTACGTGCTGAGGCGGACAAGGGGCATGAATACGGGATTCATATGCACTCTGATTATGATCCGTACCTGCCGGGCAATGTATTATCGTACAATAAAGAACTTGACGGAATCTGGGCAAACCACCTAAGACACGGCTGGTCCCATTCCATCGCCAGCGAGGGCAGCTTTTACGATTACGCGAGCCGGACCGGTATCTTGTATGCCTATCAGCGAATTATGGACGAACTGGCTTCGTCTTCGCCTCAGGGGCAGCTGGTAACTACACGGGTAGGATCTTTTGACTTTGGTGCCGGACCGGAGAGCGAGGCAATCAGTACTCGGGCTTACCGGAAGGTCGGGTTGTGGGGCACCAGTGATGCCGACGGCAACGAAGGTGGCATTACCTCAGGTCCTTATGGCCGAGAAATATATTTTGCCAAGCCGGACGACATTAATTCGGCAGCAGTGGATATTACGCAAACAGGGCTGGTTGAATTTCGACCTACTCCGCGCAGCAGTATTGCCTATGAAAGCCAATCGGCTGCTGTCATGAATGAAGCTGTTGATCAAGGCATTGCCTACTTTTCTTCCGGACAAGGAGCAATTCAGCCGGGAATACATGGCATTGTCGGCTTTACGCATGCCATGTTTGTGATGGGCGAGCCGGACTGGAAAAGCCTGGAGCAGGGCCAGTTCGCTGCTATTGACAGTCATTTGGCGTACCTGAAGGACCGGTATGTGAATCAAAACAAGCTTATTTTTGCTACCGCAAGTGAGATGGTGAAAGCCTATCTCGATTATTATACTCCCGAACCGGTTGCCTTGTATGGCCAGCGATTATCGCAGAGCAGGCTGGGGATTACCGAATATGCTGTCGAAATTTTAGGCAGCGATATTCCTATTGATCTCGCTCATCCACATCAGGTTACAGTAAAAATCCCTCTCTATTTACGGGACAGTGCATACCGGGCAGTTATCTTAAAAAACGGGGAGCCCGTTTTTTCTACCTGGGGCTTGCCTACACCGTATAATGATGTGCAATTTATTGTGGATAACAAGGAAGCAAAATATAGCCTAAAAGTTTACCATAATAATGTTCTTGCCACTATTACGCGATACATTACAGCAATAAAAAACAAAATATCGAAGAATTAACTGAAGTTTTATAAAAAAAGTAATTTAATTTCCAGCTTCTAGGAGGATATTTGTCAAGATGTGCGAATAGACATGTTATAAGCAATTATACAAAATTATTAGACAGAGCGAGGGACCGCACATGGCTAAAGCCAAGTCGACAGTACTGGTTATTGATGATCAGCCAGGTATTAGAAGGCTATTGACCGAAGTGCTAACGGAGGAAGGGTACACGGTTGTTACGGCCATCAACGGAATTGACGGTGTTACCAAGACCAAGGAAGTTAAACCTGCTTTAATTCTGATGGATATGAAAATGCCTGGTATGGATGGAATTGAAACACTGCGGGAAATTAAGCGGTTAGGACAGGGTGACCGGGTCATCATGATGACTGCTTATGGGGAACTTGATTTGGTGAATCAAGCTCGTGAGATGGGGGCGTATGGCTACATTACGAAGCCTTTCGACATTATCTCTCTGTGTCATATGATTGATGAAGCGTCGAATGAAACTGAAATACGTCAACTAATGATTGGATAAAAGGCTTCTTTTTTTTGCAAACTGTACATGTACGTTAGAAACACCCACATTTGCTGGGTGTTTCTTATTGAGCGCAGAGGAAGGAATTTTCTAAAACGCTGGCGAAGTCTTTGTTACGAGGAGGGATATGGATGGTTATCCGGACAGAAGCAACGCTGGCCTTGTATTGTCCTCATTGCGGCAAATTGCATATGCACTCTTTTAACCGGTTTAACCTGCCAGGTGCGGCCAAACGGGAACTGGTGTGCAGCTGCGGTCAGATTCAGGCTGCCATTTCCAGTGTGGGTCGTCGCCAATATCTCTTGGATATCCCCTGTGTACTATGCGAAACTACTCATAAAGTATGTATAGATGCCCGGCGTTTTTGGCGCGCTGAAGCTGATAAATTATACTGTGCGGAAGAAAATATTGAGTTAGGTCTGTTTGGCCGCAGCCGTATAATTGAAAAAACATTTGCTGATCATAAAAACGAATTGGATCAATTACCGCGGGAAGCAGAATATGATGACGAACATATTGACAATCCTCAAGTGATGTTCGGCATTTTTAACCGCATTCACGATATGGCTGAACAAGGGGATATTTCCTGCCGGTGTGGACAATTCGCAATTGATGCTGAAGTTTTGCCTAACTGTATTGAATTGACCTGCCGCCAATGTGGCAGCAGGCGTGTTGTTCCGGCATTGACAGATTCTGATCTTGAACAGGTGAAATCGTGGGAATTTATCCAATTGATCCCGCAGCGCCGGTCAAGGCATAAACAGTAGTACTGGACTTACGCAAAACAACATGTGGGAAATAAACCGCAGGAGGTTTTTGTTATGAAATTTTTTATAGACACAGCCAATGTAGCTGAAATCAAGGAAGCTGCCGCATTAGGTTTTATAGCCGGGGTTACCACCAACCCTTCATTGATTGCGAAAGAAAAATTGGAGATTAAAGCGGTTATCAAAGAAATTGCGGAAGCTGTGCCCGGTCCGGTTAGTGCGGAAGTCATCAGCACTACCGTTGCCGATATGGTTCCCGAAGCCAGGGAACTGGTAAAACTAGGTGAAAACGTAGTCATTAAGGTTCCGCTTAATGCTGAAGGCTTAAAGACGGTTCATATCTTGTCTGCTGAAGGCATCAAGACGAATGTGACGCTGATTTTCTCAGCTAATCAGGCGCTGCTGGCCGCCCGGGCCGGAGCGACTTATGTCAGCCCCTTTGTTGGACGCCTCGATGATATCAGCTATGATGGAATAGCCTTGATCAAAGATATTGCCGATATTTTTGCGATACATGGTATTACTACCGAGATTATTGCAGCCAGCATCCGTCATCCGATGCATATCCACCAAGCTGCGCTGGCTGGATCGCATATTGCGACGGTGCCTTACAAGGTATTGCTCCAGTCACTGAATCATCCGCTGACTGACGCAGGAATTAAACGATTCCTGGAAGATTGGAAAAACGCTAATTTATAGCCGCTGCTGGAAGCTCGGCAGGCATATCCCGTAAGGGAGGCAGTATCGCAGTTTTCTGCACCAATATGCAGGGGGCTGCGCCTTTGCTTGTTTTGCCAGTGCTGTTCTTTAGCTTAAGCCGCAAGGCTGTATATATTTATTTCAAATGTTGAGGAGCTGAATTGTTATGGATCGCGAATTAGCGATGGAATTTGTTCGGGTTACCGAGGCTGCTGCAATTGCCAGCGGACGCTGGATGGGTAAAGGTGATAAGATTGCGGCCGATCAGGCGGCAGTAGATGCAATGAGACAAGCCTTTGATGATGTATGTATCAGTGGCAAGGTTGTTATTGGCGAAGGGGAAATGGACGAGGCCCCAATGCTGTACATTGGCGAAGTGGTTGGCGCCGGCGGTGTAAAAGTGGATATAGCAGTTGACCCGCTGGAAGGCACCAATCTGGTTGCCAAAGGCCTGCCTGGAGCCATTGCCGTTTTGGCTATCGCTCCCAGAGGCGGCTTGCTGCATGCCCCGGATATGTATATGGATAAAATCGCGGTTGGCCCCAAGGCTGCCGGAAAAATTAACATTAATGCCCCTGTTATTGACAATCTGACAGCTGTTGCCGGTGCTCTGGAGAGGTCTATTGAGGATTTAACGGTAGTTATTCTCGATCGTCCCCGTCATGCCGACATCATTAAGCAAGTCCGCGATGCCGGAGCCCGTATCAAACTGATCGCCGACGGTGACGTATCACCGGCTATCAATGCGGCTATTGAAGGAACAGGCGTACACATGCTGCTGGGAACAGGCGGCGCACCGGAAGGCGTAATTGCCGCTGCGGCAATGAAATGCCTTGGTGGAGATATGCAGGGCAGACTGGTGCCGGAAAGTGATGCCGACATCGAACGGGCCCGCTCCATGGGAATTACGGACATCAATAAAGTACTGACGATTGATGATTTGGTCAGCGGTGATGATGCGATTTTCGCTGCAACCGCCATTACCCAGGGTGATCTTCTTAATGGTGTGCGCTACTTTGGCGGCGGCGCCCGTACGCACTCCATCGTCATGCGCTATAAAACCGGTACGGTCCGTTTTGTTGACGCGATTCACAAATACGAAAAGAAACCGATGCTGATTAAACGGTAACAGAGTATAAGCCAGCCTGTATCACAGAACCTGTGATGCAGGCTGTTTTTACAGAAGAAATGATACAAGGGGACGGTTCTGCTGTGATACAAGGGGACGGTTCTGCTGTATCATTCGTAAGGAATAGAAGGAATAGACAAAATGGTAGTGAGGTGAGTGAATATGCCACGTCACGAACGTAAGAGGAGTAAGAGCGGGATTTACCATGTAATGCTGCGAGGAATTAATCGACAAATTTTATTTGAAGATGATGAAGATAAACAGAAATTTTTCGAAAAAATCAAACAGTACAAGGAAAAAAGCGGATACAAGATATTGGGATATTGCTTGATGGATAATCATGTTCATCTCCTGATCCAAGAAGGAAAAGAAGTGCTGGAAGTAGCAATGAAGCGTATCGGAGTTAGCTATGTGTACTGGTATAACTTGAAATATAAGCGGTCAGGGCATCTATTTCAAGATCGCTACAAAAGTGAGCCTGTTGAGGATGATGGATACTTATTGATGGTATTGAAATACATTCATCTGAATCCGTTGAAAGCAGGGCTGGTCTCTCAAGTAGGTGACTATAGCTGGAGTAGTTATCACGAATATAAGGGAAATCCTATGATTGTCGATAGTGACTTTGTATTAGGAATGTTCTGTAATGACCAGCAAAGACTAATGCACTATTTAGCTGAAGATACCGAAGTGAGTGAAGGTTCCATATTAGATGTTACAGAATCAAGCAAGCTTCTGAATGAAGATGTCAAACAAATTATAGAGAAGGCAATTGGTAATATGTCGCTTAGTGAATTACGAAATGCAGAAAAGAGTAGGCGGAATGAAATATTAAAAAAGCTAAAACAAGAGAATCAGTTATCCATAAGGCAGATTGCCAGAATAACTGGGTTGACTGTTAATATTGTAGCAAGAGCATAATGATACAGGAGAACCGTCCCCTTGTATCATCATAAAGACCACTGCTTTTGGCAGTGGTCTTTATGGTTCGCTAACTTTAAAATTTTCGGGTGAAGAATTTATTGTCCTCGATCAGGCTTTCCGGTGTGTCAAAGCCCAACCGGTGCAGCAGTTCGATTACGTAGGGATTATCGATGGGAGTTGGGTAGATGGCTTTTTCGCCATAGGTGTTGACGTTATCTTTGGCAATATCTTTGTCCAGAATTGATTTGGGTCCGCCGACGCAGCCACCTACGCAGCCCATGCCTTCAAAGAAGTTGGCGTTTACCTGACCGGATACTAATTCGTTGACCATGGCTTTGCAGTTTACTACACCATCAGCCTGCCGCGTTTTAATGGCAATCTTCCGGTTAGGATTGAGGCGCTCGACTGTATTTTTTACGGCTTCACTGACACCGCCTACGCGGGCGTAGATTCGTCCTGCTTTGGAGGAGTTTTCTTTCTCATTGGCGGCAAAAAGGGTTAAATCTACGTTCAGCAAATCAAACAGCTCTTTGGTCTCCTGAAACGTCAGTACATGGTCGATGGCGCCTTTGATGTCAGGCTCTTTGGCTTCCGCTTTTTTGGCGACGCAGGGACCAATAAAAACGGTGAGGGCATCAGGGTGAAGGATTTTTACCGTACGCCCTGCCGCGATCATCGGTGATACGGTTGCCGGTACATGGGGCATGAGGTCGCTGTAAATTTTGCGAATCATGGCAATCCACATGGGGCAGCAGCAGCTTGTTAGCTGATAGTCGCTTTCGGAATTAATGTTCTGATCAAATTCCAGCGCTTCTTTCAACGTCAAAATATCGGCAAAAACGGCAACTTCCACCATGCCGTCAAATCCCATTTGCTTAAAGGCGTTGCGCAGCATGCCAGGAGTAACTTCATCGCTGAACTGACCAATAAATGCTGGAGCAATTAATGCATACGCCAATTTCTTTTTGCCATGCAGCGATTCCATACAGGCCTGTACATCTTTGGAAATTTTTACACTATTCTCAGTTGCTTTGGTGACGCAGGCTTCCAAATTCCAGAATACCGGATGAATATCGGGAGTGAAGAGACAATTTAACTGGCTTTTATCAAAATCATCGAATAGATCTTTTACGGGTGCGCCGCTTTCGTTGGCTGACGCAGATGCTTCCTGGATTTTCTTGTGCAAATCTTTAAATGTTTCCATGTGTTTGACGGCTCCTTTTCTCTATATATGATTAGCATTTCCAGGTGATTATCTCTTATTAGATTATCACAGTTATTTTAAAACAGAAAGCTATTCGGTTATTTTGTGAAGAGCAAAATGAAGAAATACCTCGATAAACCGGGTGGTTTCCCTTGAAGGAAAATCCGTTAACAACTGACGTTAACCGTTTAATAATTTTTGGTTGACAATAGGGACGAGCCATTTTATAATCAAATTCAGTTACAGCTTACAGTGTAGTGCTGAATATTGAGAAGAAACGGCAGGGGTTTATAGTGGGAGAAAAAAATAAAGTCGTCAATTTCGTTTATCCGGCCATGTTTGCCGCATTAATATCAGTGTTGGGGCTGATTTCGATACCGCTGCCTTTCAGTCCGGTTCCCGTTACAGGGCAGAGTTTGGGAGTCATGCTGGCAGGAAGCAGCTTGACTGTCCGACAGGCAGGCGCCAGTGTATTGACCTTTATTCTGCTTGGTGCGGTTGGGGTACCGGTATTTGCAGGTATGACCGGCGGACTGGGGATTGTGCTCGGGCCAAGAGGCGGCTATTTACTGGGGTACTTAGTGGGGGCCATAGTCATTGCGCTGCTAGTTAGGCAAAATAGCAGTTTCTGGCGGCTAATTGCAGCTAATCTGGTTGGCGGAATCCTGATTGTTTATTTGTTTGGTGTCACTTGGCTTAGTGCCGTTACCGGCATGGGACTGGAAAAAGCGGTTATGGCTGGTGCACTGCCTTTTATTCCTGGTGATTTGCTTAAAGTTTTTGCTACAGCCTTTATTGGTACGGCGGTGAATAAACGGTTAGGCAATCGGGAGGCGGCATTGTGAGTAAGGTATATATTGCTGGTGGTGTCAGAACACCTATCGGTAAAACTGGCGGCATTCTAAAGGATTTCTTGCCTGAACAGCTGGCAGCTGCTGTTCTGAATGCAGTTATTACCAGAAATGGCTTAAGCCCAAATGCGGTGGATCAAGTTATATTGGGGAATGTCGTGGGCCCTGGCGGTAATATCGCCAGGGTTTCTGTGCTGGAAGCAGGGTGGCCTTATCATATTCCTGCCTTGACAGTGGATTTACAGTGCGGTTCGGGCTTAAGCGCGATTAATCTGGCAGCTGCTTTGATTCAGTCCGGTCAGGCGGATCTGGTAATCGCCGGAGGTGTTGAAAGTACCAGTCTGGCACCACGACGGCAGTTTCACGCTGCTGATCCGCGCTTTCAGGGAGAAACGGTATTTTATGAACAAGCACCGTTTTCGCCAGCTGCTATTGGCAATCCGGATACCGGTGAGGCTGCTGAAAATCTGGCCAGGCTACTGGATATTTCCCGGCAGGAAATGGACGAGCTGGCACTGGAGAGCCACCGGAGAGCTGCACTGGCAAAAAAGCAAGGTATAGTAAATGATATGATTCTTCCGCTGGGTACTGAAGAAAAACAGATTAACGCTGATGAATGTATTCGTGAGAATATGCGGCTAAAATTACTGGAACGGATGCCGGCGGCTTTCTTGAGTGGCGGCAGGATCACAGCCGGCAATGCCTGTCTGAAGCATGATGGTGCGGCAGTAGTATTACTCTCCTCCGAGAAGGCGCTGGTAAAGTACGGTCTGCAGCCCCTGGCGGTTATGCTTGGCTCGGCAGCCTGCGGCCGGGATCCGAATACGTTTCCGCTAAGTCCGGTCGGGGCGATTCACAAGCTGCTGCGTCAGGCCGATTTGCCCCTGGCGGCAGTTGACCGGCTGGAGATCAATGAGGCTTTTGCGGTGAAGATTCTGGCCTGCTGCCGTGAGCTTGACTATAGCCTGGAACAGACGAATACGCTGGGGGGAGCCCTCGCTTACGGGCACCCCTATGGTGCTTCCGGAGCCATTATCCTGCTGCACCTGATTAAAGCTTTGCAGCAGGGCAAAGGGCAGCTGGGCATTGCCGCCATCGGTGCAGTCGGCGGTATGGGTGTTGCCAGCTTGATTGAAAGGTGTTGACATTGTGCTTATTCATGACTTTCTTACCGCAGCCAATAGCGACCAATGGGATAAGATCTGTCTAATTCATGGTGAAAGGCAGCTTACTTATGGAGAACTAAGAAATCGGACCGACCACTTGGCCCGCCGTCTAGCCGGGGGAATTGCACAAGGCGAAGCCGTATTGGTCCAACTGGCTGATCCGGTGGAGCAGCTGCTGTATTTTTTTGCAATAATCAAAGCAGGCGGTGCCTGCGTTCTTATCGATTCATCTGCAGGGGCTGATGTGGCGGCGGCGGTAAGGGAGCGTCATCAGTTACCGCATTTTATTGATGAGGCATTTCCTCTTCCTGCTAACGATTCCGCTTTGCCGGAGATTCATCAGGAGGATATTTTTCTTGGTGCTTTCAGCTCAGGCAGCACCGGCAGTCCAAAGTTGATTTGGCGTGACCACCAGAGCTGGTGCAGGGCATTTCCGTCCCAGAACAGAATCTTCGGCTTAAGCGGCAGGGATACTCTTTACATCACCGGCTCGCTTGTCTATACGGGCAATCTCAACATCTGCCTGCAAATGCTGGCAGCAGGCGGTACGGTCACAATTGCAGCCGGACGCATGCCGCGCCGCTGGGTGCATGAGCTGATTAGCTGTCAGGCAACCGCAATCTACATGGTGCCTGCCAACTACCGGCTGCTGCTGCAGGCAATGGATAGGCCGCTTTCTCATATTACAGCAGTTAGCAGTGCAGGTGCTAAACTGGATCCCCATACGGCAAGCCAAATGCTGCTGTTATTTCCTAAGGCCCGTATTATTGAATATTACGGGGCAAGTGAACTGGGCCATATCACTTACCAAACGGCGGCAGAGCTCATTGAGCACCCCGGTTCGGTCGGCAAAGCTTTTCCGGGTGTAACGATAACCGTTGAAGATGGGATTATCTGGGTAGAGAGCCCTTATTTGGCGCCACAGTACCGGCCTAAAGCATCGATTGGTGATTTAGGACAGCTGGACGACCAGGGATATTTATCGTTGCACGGCAGAATGCAAGGCATAATTAACAGCGGCGGGGTTAAGGTAGTACCGGAACAGGTAGAAGCTGTATTGCTGCAATGTCCCGGGATTGCCGAAGCGGCAGTGGGCGGAATTGACGATCCGATTAGGGGGCAGCTGGTATGCGCCTGGCTGGTAAAGAACCGGCCTGAACTGAAAAACCGTGATGTTCTCGCTTTTTGCCGGGAAAGAATGTTTCCCCATTGCTGTCCCCGGAAAATCATTTTTATTGATGCTATGCCGCTTACGGCCAGCGGTAAGGTTGACAGGAAGCGCTTGCAAGAATATACGGCAGATTAAAAAATCGTTATGGACTTATCCATAGAAAGCATAAGGAGGTTGTATGCGCAGCCGTGAAATGGAACTGCTGCTGCCGCAGCGAGACCCTTTTTTATTTGTTGATGAGCTGATTTCGGCTGATAGCCGCGAAATTACCGGTGTCATGACCTATGATACGGCTTTTCCTTTTTATCAGGAGTATGTGCCGGGTAAGAAGACTGTCCCGCCAACGCTGTTGATTGAAGCATTGGTACAGTGCGGCGGGGCAGGAGTGAACAAACTGGGGATTACGGGCAGAGAACTGTGGGGCTTGGCCGCATTGGAGAAGGTTCGGTTTTTTGCGGCTGTCAGCCCGGGTTCGAGCATCAAAATGGTCGTTCAAAATCACAAGCTGTCCAGCCGTTTGATCAAGCAGTCTGGAGAAAGTTTCTGCAATGGCAGGCGCATTCTCCGGGCAACCTGGTTTTGTCTCAAGCTGAATGCAGCGTTACGGTAAGACTTTCAAATTGCCTATCCAGAAATATTCTGCTAGAATGGAATTGCTGATTATAGGGGAGGCAATTTATATGAATAGGATTGTTAAGGAAGTATATGAGTGGGTTTACTCAATAACGATATCGCTGGCAATTGCGCTGTTCGTCCATATTTTTATTTTCCAACCAACCAAGGTGGTGGGGCAGTCGATGGAGCCCACCTTGCAGGAAGCTGATTATCTGGTGGTTTCCAAATTGTCGCATACGTTCAAACGTCTGCCGGAGTACGGTGATATTGTCATTATTGACAGCCGGGTGAACCGCGACAGGGATTGGAAGGACGATGTTGCCGAGCCGGTCAACAATTACCTGAGTATTTTTAAAGGGCAGGCTTCTTTAAGCCATGATGTCTGGGTAAAACGTGTTATCGGCAAACCGGGTGATAGTATTACTTTTCAGGATGGTAAAGTTGTCCGCAACGGACAAGTGCTGAATGAGACGTATACAAAAGAAGATATGCGTTTTTACCCTGAAAAGAAAGTGATCGTACCGGCCAATCATGTTTACGTTATGGGAGATAACCGCAATAACAGCAGTGACAGCCGGATTATCGGCCCAATACCGCTTAATCATGTTTTGGGAACAGTCGTTCATAAAATTTAAATGAAGCACTAACCCGGCCGCCTGCAAAATTTTTGCAGGCGGTTTCTTACGTTATAGGAAGAACACTCCAATTCAGGTAAATTTGGCCACTTTATGCATAAAGTGAGACAAGCCCGATTAAGCTATAGAGAGTAGCTAGTTAAGTTTTTAAAATCGAGGTGGTTTAACCTTGAAATGGAGCTATGGTTTACCCGGTGTTTCCGGTGCGCTGCCACAGCTGATGATAGTTGCGGTAGCGGCGGGGCTGTTTGCAGGAGCAGCCGTTATACTAACAGTGCCTGCACCACCGGTTAGCGAGCAAACAAAAAATGAGGTTTCCCAGCCTGTTCGCGAACCTGCCTTGCCCCAGGCTGCTCCGGCTAAAGAGGTCCGTGTTCACACTGTGACTGAAGGAGAGACCTTAAGCGGTATTGCTGCTACATACGATATTGATGTAGAAACGCTGATCAGCGCAAATCCACAGATGGAAGATGCCATTTACCCTGGTGAGGAATTAACTGTATTGCCTGGACGGGGCATATTGCATGTTGTCGAGGCTGAAGATACATTTTGGAGACTGGCCAATTTGTATGGTGTGACAGTGGAGCAGATCATGGCGGCAAATAACAAGAAGAGTGAAATTCTGTCACTTGGTGAGAAAATTTTTGTTCCCGGCGGACGTTACCGATCTGCAGAGTCTGCCTCCAGAGCCGGTGCTGCCCGCTTTGCCTGGCCGACGGCAGGAGAGCTTTCTTCGCCCTTCGGCTATCGCTGGGGCAGGGCGCACACAGGCATTGATATTGCGAATGATGTCGGGACTCCCGTTGGCGCAGCAAGAAGCGGGCGTGTGGTATTTACCGGCTGGCAGGGAGGCTATGGCTACACGATTGTAATGGAGCATGGCAATGAATATAGTACACTTTATGGCCATTTGGACAGCTTTGCCGTAAGCCAGGGGCAGTATGTGCAAGCCGGACAAACTATCGGCTATATGGGTGATACAGGCAATTCTACCGGCCCCCATTTGCATTTTGAGGTTCGCTTAGGAGGTATACCGGTTAATCCGATGCTGTACTTGAAGTAATGGTGAATGCTAATCGATAGGGCTGTCAGCTGCGCTGTTACTATGGTAAAATAGGAAGAGATCCGTAATTTACCGTCTTAAGCAGAGGTGGTTACATGAAAAAAACGGTGATCTTACTTGTTATGCTGGTTCTGGCAGTTGCTTGTGCCGCCAGCGTTGCTGCCGGCCCGGCACCTAACCTGTCTAGTGTTCAGATTGCCGGAATTGGGACAGATTCCGCCGGAAATTGGATTAAACCTGTTAATCATAGTATTTATCCCAACAAGCTGAGCGGAGACACACTGTATTTGTGTGTACAGTTTGTTGGCTATCCTAACTGGAACCTGGTTTTCTTTTACCAGAACGGATCATTAATTAATAAAAATAAGCTGGTAAATTACAAAACCACGTACATAACCACGGATGGATTTGTTAGCGGATACTGGAAATATTATTCCATTCCCCTTGCGGATCTGCCAGGGAATACTGCAGGGTCACTTGGTCAGTTCAGCGTGAAGGCTACCGGAATTCGCGGCGGTGACTACCAAGATCATGTAAACAATGTAAATATGGCAGAATGAGAATAGAGTGGGATGAGAATGCAAAGACTCTCAGATACAGGAAAAGTCATTTTTCTGTATCTGAGAGCTTTTTTATTTTAGCTGTATAGGCCTGACCGGCATCGGGTAACAATAAAGATATTATTCCCTACATGAGGAGCCTATGACCTATACGATTGCTTGTCTGATGGCGGCGTTGAGTTTTTTGATTAACAAGACCTTGCTTAAATATGTTGGCCCTAAAGTGATATTTACCTATGGACCGGCAGTGGAAGAAGCAGCCAAGACGTTGCTGGCCTGGTATTTAGGGGCGGACATTCTGGCCACTCATATTATTTTTGGACTGCTTGAGGGTTTTTATGACTGGCTGACCGTTAGTGGAAACGGCCTGAAGGCAGCAGCAAGCAGCGTAGCAGGACATACATTGTTTGGTGTAATTACAATAGTGATGATCGGGTTTACCGGATCTGTTTGGCTGGCAGTTGCCGGTGCTATTGTAGCTCATGTTGTCTGGAATACGGTTATTATCCGGCTATGTGCAAAAGGGGATGCAAAGGAATGAAGATTCACTATACCTGCGAGCATTGCGGGGAAGCCATTGATGTCATTGAAGTGGATAAAATTGATGAAGTGCGGTTTGGCTTTGATATCCTTACCGCTGAAGAGCGAAGTCAACTGATAACAGTAGATCCTCTAATGAATGCTATGTATGTACAGTCCTTGTGCGATGCCTGCATCGAGTCGCTTGGGGTAGCAGATGAGGGCTTTCGGGCCTTGGTGCCGGCAACACCGGTGCTTCACTAAGGTGAGTGCAGCGTTTAAAGAACAAGAGGCAGGTTTTTCAACCTGCCTCGAGTTTTTATTCATACGTAATGCCGTGCTGCAGATCATCTGCTGATACGGTCTCGCTGCCTACTTCGTACTTCATTTCCGTTTGCTCTGCAGACCGGGCTTCTTCTAATAAATCAGGGCTGCCGACATAGGATTTTCCCTCAATATTTTTCCCGTTCCAGAAGCTGTAAGTCTTAGTTTCCTTTGCCATACTATCACCTCCATATACATTTACTAGTAGAATTCCCTCTTGTAAACAATACATTACCGGAACATTTTACCGGCAGATTGACGGCAAAAGCAGGACCGGCTGAGGATAGACGAAGCAGTCGTTACGTGCTACAATAAAAAAGGTTTGTTGGTAAAATATAACCACATGATATATAGGCATTGCAAAGCGGCGGGCAGTTGTGTACCGGCTTTCAATGCCTGCAGGGCTTTAGCCGAAGCTGAAGCCCTTTTAGGCATTTTATATAGAGGTGCGATATGCAGCATTTATTCGAATCTTTACAGACAGATAAAACGATTAAGCAGGCTTTGGCCTGCTTTCAAGCCCGAGGAAGACAGAGCTTGGTTTATGGTATCACAGGTTCACAAAAAAGTGTGATTGCCGCAGCCGGTATGCGGGCGTCCAAGCGGCCTCTGGTAATTATTACAGCAACTAATGATAATCTTGAGCAATGGCGTACGGATTTGACGACCATGTTACCGGATTTGCCGGTTGTTGATCTGCCGGCAGCTGATATTGTAACATTTACCGCAGCGGCGAAAAGTCTGGAGTTGACGGCGCGGCGGATGGATGTCCTGGGAAGGATGGCCCGCGGCGAACGGATTATTGTTTTAACAACGGCCGAAGGTGCTGCGCAAAAAGTATTGCCGAAACAGGAATTCTTGAATAGCCAGGTTACCTTATCCGCCACTGGAGAGATTGACCGGACGGAAATATTGGAGTCTTTGGTTAAAATCGGCTATGAGCGGGTAGACCAGGTGGACAGCAAGGGGCAGTTCAGCGTCCGCGGCGGCATAATCGACGTTTTCCCTGTTAACCGTGCACTGCCTGTTCGTATTGAATTGTTTGGCGATGAAATTGACAGTATGCGTGAATTTGAAACGGTTACGCAGCGATCGGTTGATACCGTACAGCAAGTGGATATTTTACCGGTAACCGAACCGGAACATAGCGGCAGTTTAGCAGTATTTTTGTCCTATCTTTCTGAGCAGGGAACAGTTCTGCTCGACGAGCCGGCTCGCCTACGTGAAACGATAACCAAGGTAATTAAAGAAAATCCGGAAATTAAAAATAAGGTGTATAACTGGCAGAACTTAATCACTGCTTCGTACCCTTATAATGTATTGTATTTTTCGCTGCTTCTGCAAAAGACTCCGTATACCGAACCTGCAGAAGTTATTAGTATTACGGCTAAAGGGATAGCGCCCTTTCACCGGCAGATGGAATTAGTAGTGGATGAGCTGAAGAGCTGGCATGACCATCACTTTGCCACCGTCATTATGATGTCCAGCCAGGAGCGAGCCCAGACACTGCAGCAAAATCTTATCCAGCAAGGCATTTCGGCTACCGTGTCGGAAAAACTGGACACGATCATTCCAGGGATGACTGTATTGACGGTTCGGACCCTTTCGGGCGGCTTTGAATTGCCTCAAGCCAAATTAGTTGTGATTACCGAAAAAGATATTTTTGGCCGCCAGAAAAAGCGCATGCGCCAGCGTGTGGCAAAAGATCAGCAAATCACTTATTTTCGTGATCTTAACGTAGGAGATTATGTTGTTCATGTCAGCCATGGCATCGGTAAGTATGTCGGCGTTGAGACGTTGGAAGTAGCAGGTATTCATAAAGATTACCTGCATATTCGTTATGCCGGTGAAGATAAGCTGTATGTACCTACCGACCAGGTGAATCTGCTGCAGAAATATATCGGGGCCGAGGGAGATGTACCGCGGCTGCACAAAATGGGCGGTACTGAATGGATAAAAGCAAAGACGAAAGCAAAAGCAGCTGTTGCCGATTTGGCGAAGGAATTAATTGCGCTTTATGCCGAGCGGCAAGTACTGCCTGGTTATGCATTTGAGCAGGATACACCCTGGCAGCGTGAATTCGAAGAAGCTTTTCCGTTTGAGGAGACACCGGATCAACTGACTGCTATAGGTCAGATTAAAAAGGATATGGAACAGGCCCGGCCTATGGACCGGCTGCTTTGCGGCGATGTTGGCTTCGGGAAAACCGAGGTTGCCATCCGGGCGGCATTTAAAGCTGTTATGGGAGGTAAACAGGTTGCGGTTCTGGTTCCGACAACGGTACTGGCTCAGCAGCATTACCAGACCTTCAGCAGCCGGTTCAACGGCTTTGGACCTGCCGTCGATGTTGTCAGTCGCTTCCGCAGCACCAAAGAGCAAAAAGCAACCTTAAGCAAGGTAGCCATGGGGCAATGTGATGTCTTAATTGGCACGCACCGCTTACTGAATCAGGATGTGACGTTTAAGGATTTGGGGCTGCTCATCGTCGATGAAGAGCAGCGATTTGGTGTTGCCCAAAAAGAAAAATTAAAGCGCTGGCGCACGAATATTGATGTATTAACCCTGAGCGCTACCCCGATTCCCCGAACGCTTCACATGTCGCTGGTGGGGGCGCGGGATATGAGCATCATTGAAACACCGCCGGAAGACAGATTTCCTGTCCAAACTTATGTAGTAGAATATAGTGAAGCCATTATCCGTGATGCTATTCGGCGCGAGATGAAGCGGGGAGGACAAATTTATTTTGTTTATAACCGGGTACAATCGATTGATAAAATTTCCGCCCGTCTCAGTGAGATGCTGCCTGATGCCCGCATTGGTGTTGCGCATGGACAAATGCCGGACGAATTGCTGGAACAGGTAATGCTGGATTTTTATGAGGGTCATTATGATATTTTGGTTTGTACCAGTTTGATTGAAAATGGTCTGGATGTAGCGAACGCCAATACAATGATTGTCTATGATGCCGATCATTTCGGCTTGTCGCAGCTATATCAAATGCGCGGCCGGGTCGGACGTTCTCACCGGCTGGCTTTCGCGTATTTTACCTATAGGCGGGATAAAGTATTGACAGAGGTTGCTGAGAAGCGCCTCCATGCTATCAAAGAGTTTACCGAACTGGGTGCAGGTTTCAAAATTGCTATGCGCGATTTGGAAATACGGGGAGCAGGCAATATATTGGGTGCCCAGCAGAGCGGACATATTGTCAGTGTTGGTTTTGAAATGTACTGCCGCCTGCTGGATGAGGCAATCCACGAAACCCGGACCGGCGAGGCATATGTGCCGCAGCCGGAGCCGATACTGGAATTTAATATTGATGCCTATCTTAGCGGTGAGTACATTACTGATGCTATGCAGAAAATTGAAATTTATCAACGTATCGCTGCAGTGCGGACAGAGGAGCATGTGGCCGATTTGACGGATGAACTGATTGATCGTTTTGGCGAGCCGCCTGAGCCTGTCCTTAACTTGCTGGCAGTAGCCCGGATCAAGAATTTTGCCCGGCTGCTGGGGATGCGAACGGTACTGGAGCGCTCTGATTATGTTGAGGTTCAGTTTGCTGATAATCCGGCTGTAGATGGCCAGCGGGTGATGGAACTGCCGTTGCTGTATGCTGGCAGAGTATCTGTCCTGCCGGGACCACCGCCTGCTTTGCGGCTGAAAAAAGCCAGATTAACAACTCCACTTTTGGAGTGGGTAATAAAAATATTTTCCGGCCTTGCCGGAAAACCCGCGAATTTGGCGGAGAAACAATAATTTGTCCCTGCTACAGTTAATGAATAAATTGACGGATGGAGATATATACTATCATTGAACTCAATTGTCAAAAACTGTAGAAAAGGGGGGATACTGGTGAAAGCGACTGGGATAGTCAGAAGAATTGATGATCTTGGCAGAGTTGTTATACCAAAGGAAATTAGAAGAACATTACGGATTCGCGAAGGTGATCCATTAGAAATATATGTTGACCGCGAAGGTGAGGTAATATTAAAGAAGTACTCGCCTGTTGGCGAATTAGGAGACTTTGCAAAAGAGTACTGTGATTCACTTTATGAAGCTATCGGTCATATTGTCATGATTGCTGATCGTGATAATGTGGTTGCTGTAGCTGGTGCATCGAAAAAAGAATTCCTGAATAAGCCGCTTGGTGCAGCTGTTGAGAAGGTAATGGAAGACCGCAAGTCAGTGCTCATAAACAACCCGGGCGAATACAAGCACGGTAAGGCTTGTGTAACTGAGTGTGAAGAAGACGAGGTTTGCAAGTTTACCGCTGAAGTAATATCTCCGATTATTGTAGAAGGCGATGCCATCGGAGCAGTTATTATTTGCTCAAAACAGTCTGGTGTTCAAATGGCTGATATGGAAGTCAAACTAGCCGAAACTGCAGCAGGATTTTTAGCCAAGCAAATGTCACAATAATTCACGAGACAATGGTTAGTTAAGTAGCGGACAACGTTCGCTACTTTTCTATTTATCTTTTCCGATATGGTTCGTGCTATATTTCACTGTACCGAACAGGTAATTTTTGCTATAATATTAAATGCCTTTTTTAGCATTTATCTAAGGCGGGTTGAACTTAGAGGGAGAGGACTGACTTTGAGTAAAGATACATTTTTAAGAGGTGCGTTCATTCTGACGGCGGCTGGGATCATCGTCAAAGTCATTGGTTCGGTTAACCGTATCTTATTATCCCGCCTGCTGGGCGGTGAGGGAATAGGCCTGTATCAAATGGCTTATCCTATCTATTTACTGGCTCTTAGCGTGTCTTCCGCCGGTATTCCTGTCGCGATATCCATTATTGTTGCCGAGAAAATTGCCCGTAGTGATTATCGGGGAGCGAACCGCGTATTTCGCATTTCCCTGTTTGTTCTGGCGATTACCGGTATTCTGTTCACTTTTCTTCTTTATTTCGGTGCCGGGTGGCTGATTGAACACCACTTTGTACGCGATTCGCGTGCCTATTACGCGATTGCTGCTCTTTCCCCCGCGATTTTTTTCGTGACCGTACTGTCGAGCTACCGCGGCTATTTCCAGGGGCTGCAGATGATGACGCCAACAGCAGTTTCGCAGATCTTTGAACAATTGCTGCGCGTTATTACGATGATTGTGTTTGCGTATATGCTGCTGCCGTACGGATTAGAATATGCTGCGGCCGGGGCGAGCTTTGGTGCCGGTCCGGGTGCTGCCGCGGGACTGCTGGTGCTCTTGTATTACTACTGGAAACAGCGCCACGTAAGGCAGTACCAGATTGATACGCAGCCTGATTTGAAGCAGGAATCCAGTTACAGTATTGTTTCGCGTATTGTGAAACTGGCCCTGCCGGTTTCCTTAGCCAATATTATGCTGCCTGTTGTTTCGAATATCGACCTGCTGATTGTTCCTGCCCGGCTGGAAGCGGCGGGCTACACGGTAGAACAGGCTACGGAATTATTCGGTTATCTTACCGGGATGGCAGTAGCTTTAATTAACCTGCCGACAATCTTAACAGCCTCCCTTGCCGCCAGCCTGGTGCCGGCAGTTTCGGAAGCATTTACCCTTGGTGACAGGCAGCGCATTTTTCAGCGGACTGCTACGGCTATGCGGATATCGAACTTTATTACCATCCCGGCTTTTGCCGGAATGTGCCTATTGGCAACACCAATTTCGCAAATGCTCTATGGAACACCCAATGCCGGTGTATCGATTGCCATCCTTTCCGTGGGGATTGTGCTGCTTGGCATTCACCAAGTCACTACCGGCGTTCTGCAAGGGCTTGGGCATACGGCTATTCCATTGATTAATATGGTAGTATCTGCTGTTGTTAAAGTAATACTAAGCTGGTGGCTGACCGCTATCCCCAGCTTAGGCATAAAAGGCGCAGCATGGGCTACCAATGCCGACTTTGGCGTGGCCGCACTCTTAAATATGTATTTTGTTTACCGCTATATCGGTTTTAGTATTAATATAAAAGACACGGTGAAGACTGTTATTGCGACTATAACGATGGGGGCCGCCGTATTGCTGACTTATGATACCGTGATGACCCACACTTTCCACAATACGCTGTCCACCCTGATCGCGATCGTTGTCGGCGGCAGTGTTTACGGTATTGTATTGCTGATGGTTGGCGGCATTAGCGAGCGGGACATTGAACGGATGCCTCGCATTGGCGGCAAAGTGGTTGCAGTGCTGCAAAAAGTCGGTCTGTTGAGGAGAAAGTAAAATGTCAGAAATGCTGCAAACAAATGCAATAACGGGAGCGGTCACCATTGTTGGTCTGGGACCGGGCTCCTTCAACCTGCTTACTGTCGAGACCTGGGATATTCTGCGTGCAAGCAAGTCTGTTTTTTTGCGTACAGCAAAGCATCCTACCGTAGAGGAACTGCGCCGCCGGGAAGTATTATTTTCCAGTTATGATTATTTATATGAAGAAAAAGCTGATTTTGAGGAAGTGTATCACTCAATAGCCGTTGACGTTATCGAGCGGGCTGCAAAGGGCGAGCAAGTGGTTTATGCTGTTCCGGGCAGCCCTCTGGTAGCAGAAAGAACGGTAGGTCTTGTTCGGCAAATGGCTGCTGTACGGCAGGTACCAGTGCGGATTATTCCCGGGATGAGTTTTCTGGAGGTATTGTACGCCAGGCTGGAAATCGATCCAATCAGCGGTATCACCGTGCTGGACAGTGCCGATATTGATCAGCTGCCGCGAGGCATCAACACGGCGCTAATTGTTACGCAGGTATACAGCGGGCAGGTGGCATCCGAGGCAAAGCTGGCTTTAATGGAACTGCTGCCTGATGATTATGAGGTGCTGCTGATTCGCAATCTGAGTCTCGAAGATGAGGAAATAAGGCCGATTGCCTTATACGAACTGGACCGGCAAAGTGATATTGACCATCTTACCAGTTTGTACGTACCGGCGCGGGAACATCGGGCTGCTGAATTTTCCCTTGACCCGTTAATCGGGGTTATGGCACAACTCCGCAGCCCTGATGGCTGCGTGTGGGATTTGAAGCAGACCCATGCCTCGCTCAGGCGCTATATCGTGGAAGAAGTGTATGAAGTATTAGAGGCTATTGATAACGAAGATGCAGAGGCCTTGTGCGAAGAACTGGGGGACGTATTGCTGCAGCTGGTTTTTCATGCCCGGATCGCCGAAGAGTGCGGCGCTTTTACCATGCAGGATGTAGTTGATGAGGTGACCGGCAAGATGATTCGCCGGCACCCGCATGTTTTTGGCAGTATAACTGTACAGGATGCGGCGGAGGTTGTACTCAACTGGGATCAAATAAAACAGAAGGAAAAAGGAGCAGCACGCAAATCGGTGCTTGATGGGGTTTCGCCTGGACTGCCCAGTTTAATGCGCTCTTTTAAAATTCAGGCAAAAGCCGCTAAAGTTGGTTTTGACTGGAATAATATCGGACCGGTTTGGGACAAACTAGTAGAAGAGTGGCAAGAATTAAAAGAAGCGGTTACGGTAGGTGATAAAGAAGCGACAGAAGGTGAATTTGGTGATTTCCTTTTCGCTGCTGTCAATTTGGCCCGTTTTCTCCAAATTGAACCTGAGACAGCGCTTAACCGAACTAATAATAAATTTATCAATCGTTTTTCCTATATTGAAGGCAAAGTGAAGCAGCTTGGATTAGCCTGGAAAGACCTGGACCTTGCTAAGCTTGATGAATTCTGGGATGAAGCCAAGGCTTTGGAAAGAAAAAAACAGTAATTTTTGGTAAAGGCAGAAGGAATAAAATTATGAATAGCGAATATGCTATTCGTAATGTTTCTGACAAGGAGGATATATTTGTGAATAAAACTGAACTGGTGACCAGTGTTGCTGAAAAAGCCGATATGACTAAGAAAGACGCTGAAAAAGCGGTTAATGCCATTTTTGCCAGCATTGAGGATGCTTTGTCGAATGATGACAAAGTACAAATTATTGGCTTTGGTACCTTTGAAGTGAAAACACGTGAAGAAAGAAAAGGCCGTAACCCACAAACCGGCAACGAAATCACGATTCCCGCTTCTAAAAACCCTGTTTTTAAAGCCGGCAAAGGCTTCAAAGACGCAGTTAACAAATAATTTATATTAGGACAAGCTAAGCCTCAGGCCTAACGGCCTGAGGCTTTTAATCTGATTTGGAGCAGGAGAATCGCCATGATCAGTCTCAGCATACTATTCATTTGGAATATAGCTGCCTTTTGTCTGGTAGCTCTTGATAAAAAACGGGCCAGGAAAAAAGAACGGCGCATCCGCGAGAGAACGCTGTTCCTGTGGGCGCTTTGCCTGGGAGCAGCAGGAGTGCTGGCCGGTATGTATATGTTTCGTCATAAGACGAAACATTTGTCATTTGTTATCGGCATTCCAGTGCTGGGAATTCTTAATATTGCCTGTATATGGCTTGCGTGGAAGCTGGGGCAATAGTTGTAAGCAGGCTGACTGACACTTATTCAGCAGGCAGCGTCACAATAAAAGTAGTCCCTTTATCAATTTCACTTTTCACACTTACCAAACCGTTCATGCTGTTTACCAAATGCTTAACGATTGACAAGCCTAGACCGGTTCCGCCTGCCGCCCGTGCTCTGGTGCGGTCAACACGGTAAAAACGCTCAAAGATACGGGGTAAATCCTGATCAGGAATACCGGGGCCGCTGTCTTTGATGACAATGAGCACCTGTTTTCCCTCCAACCACCAGTTAACCGTAATTTGGCCACCCGGCGGGGTATACTTAATCGCATTATCCAAAAGATTGATACACACTTGGCGGAGGTAATCGGCATTGGCGATAGCAATGGCAGCGGTGTCAGGCGGATTGATTTGTAAAGTGTGCTGTTTTTCTTCTAATTGAGGGGTAAGGCGGCGGATCACTGACTCCAATACCTGCTTGATGTCAATCGGCTCTAATTGCAGCTGGCGGTCTTCACTCGACTCTAAGCGTGCTAACTGCAATAGATCCTGTACCAGCCGATGCATGCGGTCGGCTTCGGTAAGAATAATGGTGACAAACTTTTCGCTTGTAACCGGGTCCTGGAGGGCACCGCATAAGAGTGTTTCGGCAAAGCCCTTAATAGAGGTTAACGGTGTACCTAATTCATGAGAGGCATTAGCGACAAACTCTGCCTGTTTTTCGCGCAATTCCTGCAAGGCTGTAATATCATGAAATACTGCCAGTACTCCCGAGTTCTCACTATTTAAAGCAATAATCGGGGCCAGGAATACCTGAAAAATTCGCTTTTTCCCATACCGGCTGGTTTTTAGCGTAATCAAACGTGATTCACCGGCAGTTACCGCTTCTTTTGCTGCCGTATCCAGCAAACTGGAGCCGATAACTTGCAGGTTATGCTGACCTAGCATAACGGCAGTTAAGCCGAAAAAGTCATTAGCTTGCTTATTAGTCGTTGTTACCCGCCCATAACGGTCCATAAGAATAACGGCATTATCCATGTGGGACAGAATTAATTCAAATTTTGTTTTTTCTGTTAGGATTTCCTTGACCTTATCATCCAGATTCGCTGCTAAGGTATTGAGGGTATGTGCCAGGATTTCAACTTCATCCCCTGTTTTCAGATATACCCGCGCCGCCAGCTGTCCTTCACTCATTTGATGGGCTACGGTAGTAATTTCTTCAATAGGAGCGGTAAATTTACGGGCGAGGCGGAGGCTGACAAGCACGGCAATAGCCGATGTCAGGACAAATGCGGCGATCAGCACATTGCGCAAACGGTTAAAGGCTTCTTCAATCGGTGCTAGGGTAGTTGAGACACGCACGACGCCGGTAGCGACACCATCCTGTTTCATCGGAATCGCGATGTACAGCATATTTTTGCTTAAGGTGGCACTGTAGCGCATGGCTTGTCCGGTTGTGCCATATAACGCTGCGTGTACTTCCGGACGGTCAAAATGATTATCCATTAGTGCTGGGTTTTCCCAGGAGTCGGCTAAAACTGTGCCGCTGGTATTAATGATGGTAATCCGCAATTCAATCTGGGCGCTTACTGCTTTAATTTTACTGTCAATAGCTGCGGTGGTATTGGAGTTGCTTACCTGTGTTTCTACCAGCTCTTCGACTACCAGCGCCTGCTGAACAAGATGTGCCGTTAAGCTTTCTATGGTATACTGGTAGAAGTGCCATAAGACATAAGAACCGAAAGTGAGCAAGGTCAGTAAAATTAATACTAAGAATGAGGCAATCAGCCTTGTGCGTATA
Organism: Anaerospora hongkongensis; assembly: GCF_004339805.1. GTDB lineage: Bacteria > Bacillota > Negativicutes > Sporomusales > DSM-15969 > Anaerospora > Anaerospora hongkongensis. The sequence continues at coordinate 297,855 of NZ_SLUI01000004.1, forward strand.
CCTGAACTAAACATGGCAACCCCCTTTAATACCTCATATGCTCCTATCTTACAGCTATGGTACAAAAAAAGAAAGCTGAAAAACTTTAACAACTGATTAACAACTACTTAACAAATGCTCGTTTTGCTTTTGCTACAATGAAGATGAGCTGAAAATAAGGAGAGGGTGACGAGATGCTTTCATGCGTGAATCATGTATTGATTGTATCCGCTTCTATCGGTTCCGGCCATACACAGGCCGCAAATGCTGTAAAAGCCGAACTGGAACGGCAGCACCCGGATGTAAGAGTCGCCGTTGTAGATTTCCTGGAAGGGGATAATTTTTCCCTCAATACGTTTATTAAAGAAACGTATCTGAAAATGATTGATGTCTTTCCTGATATGTATGACTTGTTATACCGCTGGTCCCAGGCTTCGCAGAACGGAACCACAGTGCGCAATCTGATGTCCTGGGTATTAAAAAAGCGCATGCTGCGTTTGGTTGACCGGTATCGTCCGGATTTAATTGTATTTACCCATCCGTTTCCGTGCGGTGCGGCGTGTCACCTGAAGCGCAAGGATATGCTAACTATACCGCTGGCAGGTGTCATTACCGATTATGCCATCCATCGTCTCTGGCTTTATAATGAGGTGGATTCTTATTTCGTAGCGGTGCCGAATCTGAAAGAAAATCTTATTCAGCAAGGAATTGCAGCAGATAAGATTCATGTTACCGGCATTCCCATCAGCAGCAGCTTCGGAGAAGTAGGGACAGCTCCCAGGACGGTTAAAACAGACGGCGGACCCTCAACAGTCCTTATTATGGGCGGAGGCCAGGGACTGGGGGCAGTGGCGGAGGTTTTAACAGAGCTGGACAAAATCGAAGGACAGCATCGCTTTGTGGTTGTGGCAGGCCGCAATGCCGGATTGCGTAAAGATTTACAGCTGCTTAGCCGGTCACTGCTTCATCCGGTGCAGGTCATTGGTTATACGCGGCGGATACCGGAACTAATGGCTGATGCCGATCTGCTTGTTACAAAACCGGGTGCGCTTACCTGCAGTGAGGCTCTGGCTGCTGGTTTACCGATGGTGCTGGTAAATGCCATTCCCGGCCAGGAAGAAGAGAATGCCCGGTATTTAGAGCAAATCGGAGCAGCGGTCTGGGTAGAGGAGCAAACTCAACTGAATAGAACTGTTCAGCAGCTGCTGGCAAATCCTCCGCTTTTGCAAGCGATGCGGCAGCAGGCGCAGCGAATGGGACGTCCTGATGCGGCCCGGCAGATTGTCAGACAACTCATGGGAGGCAGAAAAACTACGGTAATTCGAAAAAGAAGGGGATAAGGCAATGAATATACTGATGTTTGTTGAATCCTTGCCTTTAGTTGCCGGTGCAAAACTGGTGCTGGCTACTACCAGCCCGCTGCAGAGCCTGCTGGACAGGCCTGGTATAACGCATGAATTCTGCAACCGCCAGGCGATCACTATTTTGCGTAATGACGGGTTTGAAAGAACTGCTGTATTTCTGGAAACCTATTTGCCTGAGCTCAATGCAGGCGTACTTTGGGCTGATCAGGGCTGGAAGAACGTGAACCATTATTACCAGCCGGTCAGCCGGAAGGGCTTATGGCGCTTCACAAACGCCTGGGAAGAGTTTCAAGAGTATTATGGCTTGATGATGGAGCATGCTCAAAAACGTAATGTAGGAAAAGCCTGTTTTTATCTGGGGGCGGCAGCGCACCTTCTACAGGATATGTGCGTTCCTCATCACGTTTGCGGTAAGGTTTTGGATGGTCACAAGCAATATGAAGCATGGGCGCAGGAACATCGTTTTCAATATGCTGTTGAAAGCAATGGTTGTTATGTAAGCGATGGTTCGTTGCAGGAATTGTTTCACGCTAATGCCCTGGTTGCAGTTGATTTGTTTGACTGGGTAAAAGCAGACAGCTCTGTGCAGGCTTATCACCGCGCTACCGAAATTACGCTTCCTTTGGCGCAGCGCTCTACCGCCGGACTACTTCAACACGCCGCAGTTTTGTTAGCTAAACTTTATCCACAGATAGTTGCTCAGCCGCTTACGATAAGTGCCTGAGCAATTTTTTATTGCGGATAAAGGAAAGACCACTTTGAAAAGTGGCCTTTCCTTTATCCGCATATTATCTTGGGTAGCAATTACGGGGACTGCAGCTGTGAGGGCTACAGTTTTGTTTGGGGCTACAGTTTTGTCTGGGGAAGCAGTTCTGCCTGGGGAAACAGTTCTGCCTGGGGAAGCAGTTCTGCCTGGGGAAGCAGTTCTGCCTGGGGAAGCAGTTCTGTTTGGGGAAGCAGTTCTGTCTGGGGAAGCAGTTCTGCCTGGGGAAGCAGTTCTGCCTGGGGAAACAGTTCTGCCTGGGGAAACAGTTCTGTTTGGGAGAGCAGTTATTAGGACTGCAGCCAACAGCTACTATTGGGCGGTCAAATTCGTCACGATTATCTTCATCCCAGTCTTCGAACTCAGGATAATCCTCTTCCCAGGGTCTGAAATAGTCCGACATAGATACACCTCCTGAAGGTACTTTACAACAAAGCGACTCCTCTTACATAATATTCAGCAGGATAAGACCTGGTGCATCGGTACGCCGGAGTCAAGCTGATTAAATCGTGCTGGATAGTGCACATAGCATGATAAACTGTGAGGAAGTTAACGAAAAGTTAACATGGCCTTAACAAATCGGAATGGGATAAGTCGTATAATTGCACTAGAAAGACAATCTGATCCTAAAGGTAAAAAACAGGAGGTTGGACTAATGAGTTTTTTCCGTAAATCCAGATTAATTACAACTGCAGTTGCCTTGATGGTAGGTGCAAGCCTGTTTGCCGGCTGTGGTGGTTCCGGTAAAGATGCTGAAGCACCAAAAGCCGCTGCTGAATTGCAAGGTACCGTTACTGCTTCCGGTTCTACTGCATTGCTTCCATTATTGAAACCGGCCCAGGAAGAATTCCAAAAGAAACATGCGAAAGTTACTGTTAACATTGCCGGCGGCGGATCGTTTACCGGTATGAACCAAGTTGCTTCGGGTGCTGTAAATATCGGAAATTCCGACGTAGATTTGCCTGCTGAGTATAAAGACAAAGGATTGGTTGATCATAAAGTAGCAGTTGCACCATTCGTATTCATTACGAATACCGACGTTACAGTTGACAATCTGACACAGCAGCAATATGTTGATGTCATGTCAGGCAAAATTACAAACTGGAAGGAAGTTGGCGGCAAGGATCAAAAAATCACGTTGATTCATCGCGCTAAATCTTCCGGTTCGCGCGCGACTATTGCTGATATCGTGATGAAGGATACTCCATTTACCGATAATGCAGTTATTCAGGATTCCAATGGTGCTTTGCGTGCCGCTATTGCCAGCACTCCCGGTGCTATCGGCTATGTAGATGCTCCTTATGCTGACAATACAGTTAAGAAGCTGGCCTACAACGGTGTACAGTATAATCCCCAGGCTTTAATTGATGGCAAATATCCTGTGTATGCTTATGAACACATGTATACCAAAGGCGAAGCCACCGGTGCTGTAAAAGCGTTCATTGACTACGTAATGAGCAAAGAGTTCCAGGAATCCTATGTAGAAAAGAATGGTTTCCTGCCCATTACCAAGGTGAAAAAATAATTGAATAACTAAAGAGCCGTGCTTCTGCACGGCTCTTTTTGCATAATAAAACTTAACTTAAATTTAACATGATATTAACAAAGCTCGTTTCCCAGCATCGTATAATAGACATGCAGGCATATCATACTGCCGGCGAGAGTAGGAGTGTGCAGCTATGTCAATGGGTACTGGTACGAGCAGTCATGCACTGCGAATTATGACAGACCGGTATATGCGATACCTGTTTATTGTCAGTGCGTTTCTGATGACGATTATTATTGCGTCAATCATTGTATTTGTCGGTCAGCAGGGATTGCAAACGTTCCGGGATGTTAGTGTAATCGAATTTTTTCTGAACAATAAATGGGACCCAATGGAAGGCCGGTATGGTGCATTCAGCTTTATTGCCGGAACAATTTTAACAACATTGCTGGCCATTGCCATTGGAGCTCCTTTGGGGCTTGCCTGTGCAGTGTTTATGGCAAAGATTGCCCCGCCCCGATTAAGAGAATTTATGAGGCCGGCAACGGATTTGTATGTAGCGATTCCCTCTGTTGTATACGGCTTTGTCGGGATGACAATACTCGTTCCGTTTATTCGTGTTCATTTTGGCGCAAGCAACGGATTTGGCCTAATGGCAGCAAGTGTTATTCTTGCTGTAATGATTCTACCAACGATTATCAGTATTTCCGAAGATGCGATACGAGCTGTGCCAAAGCCGTTGGAAGAGGCATCTTTGGCTTTAGGCGCTACCAGATGGCAAACGATCTGGCGCGTGCTGCTGCCAGCCGCTTTGCCGGGAATTTTGACGGCAGTTATTTTGGCGATGGCCCGGGCAGTTGGTGAAACAATGGCAGTGCAAATGGTTATCGGTAATACTCCTCAGCTTGCCACTTCCCTGTTTATGCCAACCGCAACCTTAACCAGTGAAATCGTCATTGAAATGGGTAATACTCCTTTTGGTTCGACGTGGGGGAATTCGCTGTTTTTAATGGCGCTAGTCCTGTTGCTCTTATCGATGGCCATGATTATGATTATCCGGCAAATTGCCGCACGAAGGAGTGCTTAACATGACGGAAGATGCGCTGTCTAAAGAGGTTCTGCAGCAGGGGAAAAGACTGGTGAAGCCTGTCCGAACCGACTTGATGCTTTATCAATTACGGGGAGTCCGGCTAAGTGACCGGATTGCCACACTGCTTATGTGGGCAGCGGGAATTCTCATACTCGGAATTCTGGTGACGTTCCTGTCCTATATGCTGATAAAAGGCTTGCCGGCTTTATCCTATCACTTTATAACCGGCATGCCTAGCGATATTAGAGCTGGCGGCGGTGTAGGCCCGCAGTTTTTCAATTCCTTTTACATTCTGGCCCTGTCGATGGCTTTTGCTATTCCACTTGCTCTTGGTGCAGGAATTTATCTTGCTGAATATGCGAGCAATAATCGGCTGACGGATTTAATACGCTTGAGTACAGAAAGTCTGGCTACTGTTCCGTCAATTGTGTTGGGGCTGTTTGGTATGATCATTTTTGTCAATACCCTTGGAATGGGGTTTAGTATTATTGGCGGTGCATTAACGCTGATGCTGCTCAATATTCCCGTATTAGTCCGGGTAACGGAAGAAGCGCTCCGTACCGTGCCAAATCAATACCGGGAAGCAAGCCTGGCGTTAGGTGCAACAAAATGGCAAACGATCTGGCGGGTAATTTTACCGAATGCACTGCCGGGTATTATCACTGGAATAACGTTAACTGCAGGCCGGGCTATGGGCGAAACAGCCATTCTGATTTTTACGGCAGGGACGACAGTTTCCCGTACCGTACCTGATTTTGATGTAACGGCTGCCGGTGAGACGCTTGCAGTTCATATGTGGTATGTTATGGCAGTAGGCCTTGTGCCTGACCGCCTGGATATAGCAAACGGCATAGGTGCCTTGTTGATTATTACTATTCTGATTTTCAACCTGATGTTTACAATACCGGCTAAAATATGGCAAAGAAAAATGACGGGCTCATCTCATTAACAGATGTCACTGATTCCTTACAGAGACTTGGCAGCATGCCAAGTCTCTTCTGATATATAAAATAAAGTTAATTGCTTAAATGTTAATATTATGTTAAGGAAATGTTAATTATTGCCGTATGATATTTCGCGAAAATAGTATATATGCTAGTATGAGGACATCATTAAGTGTGGGAGGCTGCTATGAACCTGCTAATGAGCTTATTACAAAAAATACGAACTGTTTCTGTTTCCAGTCTTTTGCCTCGGCGGCAAAAATGGACAAGTTTTTTCAATCGTTTTTCTGTTCAATCAGCTGCCAAGCGCAGCACGGACATTACGAAGCAATTAGCAAGCCTTAAGTCCGGTGCCGGTTTGGTATCTCTGGTCACACGGGCTACGGTTTTCATTATTATTACCTGTACGATACCATTGCTCATTTTTGGATGGTTCACCACACACCAGACTATGAATAATTTAACGGATTCAGCTATCGATAAAAACAGCAAGGTTGCCGAACGGGTAGCCAGTGATATCGGCTATTATATGATCAATAAGAAAAACTTTCTTACGGTGGCAAGCGGCAGTGAGGCGCTCAGGGTATTAAACAAAGAGACGGCACAGCAATATTTGCAGCAGGTGCGACCCTTTTATGGCGGCAGTGACGCCTTATTTGTGGCTGATACCACAGGCGGCCAGCTGGCGCGTACGGATGGAGCGGCACTTGTCAGCGTTGCGGACCGGGATTATTTTCAGCGGGCTTTGCAAGGCACCAGCTCTTTTTCCGATCCTGTGGTGAGTAAAGTCACTAATCAACTGACAATTATCGGCTCTGCACCCATTTATGCCGAAGGGAACCGTGTGGCAGGCGTGTTAGGTGCTAATATTTCGATTGCCAATATCCAAACCATGATCGAAAATATTTTATCACAAAATCCTGGGTACATATTAACCGTTATTGACGGGAATAGAATCCCGCTGTTTTATCAGGCTGACTCCTCGGCCGTAACAGAAAGAAAAAGCCTGAATGAAGAGTATTATGTGCAAGCGGTGGCCAACAAAAGCGGCAACAGCATAGGCAGCTTTCGGGGGCAGGATTATTTAGTATCCTACAGGCCGATACAAAATACCGACTGGGTAGTGGTAAGTGCGTACCCTAAGCAGCAAGCTTTGCAGGCGGCATATGATACGGTCGATTTAAGCGCTAAAGTTGCTATTGGTCTTATTCTGGGGTTCGTCGTCTGCGGTGTTGCTGTGACGCGTTTAGCGCTCAGGCCGCTTAAGGCGCTTGTGAAGCAGGTTGAACGTGTGGCAGAAGGCGATCTTACGTGCGATTTAACCGTTAAGGGTAAGGATGAAATCGCGCATGTGGCGCAGGCGTTTTGTACAATGACCGGAAATTTACGCGAAATTGTTCAGGCTGTGCAGCAGTCCTCCATGTCGATCGTGGAATCCTCCAACTATGTGGTGGCTGCCTCTGGCCAATCGAATATTGCCAGTCAGCAGGTTACGCAGTCAATTCAAAATATTGCTCAGAAAGTTACCAGTCAGAGCCAGGAGACGGGCAAGACCGAAACGCTGATTACGGAACTGGTAGCCATCAGTTCAACTGTTTCCGGGAATGCTGCACTTGTTGCGCAGGCCACTAATGCTTGTTCAACTACAGCAGTGCAGGGACAGCAGGTAGTCGAGCAAACGGTAGCCGCTATTCAAAGCTTAAAAGAGCTCGTAGAGCAGACATCGCAGACCGTTCAGGTATTAGGCTCGAGCGCGAGAGAAATAGGACAAATTACGGAAATTATTACCGCTATTACCCAGCAGACCAATCTCTTGGCATTAAATGCGGCAATAGAGGCAGCAAGAGCTGGTGATTCTGGACGGGGATTTGCAGTTGTTGCCAGCGAGGTCCGGCGCTTAGCAGAACAATCGGCAGGGGCTACTAAAAATATTGCGGCATTAGTTAAGAAAATACAGGTTGAGACTGATCAGGCAATTGAGGCAATAGGGGCCAGCTTTGTGCAGGTTGATAAAGGCGTAGCTATTGCAGGAACACTGGGAATCTCTTTTGCAGATATTATGCAGGCAATAGGGCATGCTCAATCCCAGACTACGATCATTACGACCGAAGCTGCCAAGCAAACGGATTTATGCCAAAGTGCCCTGGCAGCTGTAGCCAATATTCATGAAATGGCTGAAGCGAATACGCAAAATATCCAGGAGATTGCGGCGGTCAGTCAGGAACAGGCCGCCGCCTCGCAGGATATTACCCATTCGATTGATACGCTTAAGGCCCTGGCTCATAATTTGGAAGAACTGGTAACGCAATTTAAAGCCTAGCCCGCGGCCTGGCAACTATCACAGGGGGAATCGCGATGTTTTCCTTATGGGCAGAAATGACAAATGTATTTTTAGCAAATGATGCAGAACAGGGGGCAACAGAGCCGGCTAATCCCCTTCTACTGGAACTGCAGAATATTATTGAACATAAGCAGATTGAGGCTGTATTCCAGCCAATCGTCAGCCTTACCGACGGGTCGGTGCTCGGCTATGAAGCACTGAGCAGGGGACCGAAAACCTCTGCTCTGCACCGGCCGGACCGTTTATTTCAGGCTGCTGCCGAATTCAATCTGGTATGGGAGCTGGAGTACCTTTGCCGGACAAAAGCGTTAGAAAGAGCGCAGCAGGTTATTTCCCGCAATCTAATTTTTATTAATGTTGATCCGAAAATTTTTTATGACAGCCGCTTTCAGAAAGGCTATACGAAGGAATTAATTGCTCAGCTTAGTGCCGATGTAAGCAATGTAATTTTTGAGATTACGGAAAAAACCGCGATAGAGGATTATACAAATTTCCGGAAGGCTCTGGAAAACTATAAGAGTCAAGGGTATAAGATTGCGATCGACGATACGGGCTCCGGCTATTCCGGGCTGCGGTTGCTGGCCCAGTCTTATCCGCATTTTATTAAGGTCGATATGGAGTTAATCCGCGATATTGATAAAGATAATGTTAAGCAGGCCATGCTGAAGGCGCTGCATGATTTTTCGCTGGTGACCAATTCGCAGATTATTGCCGAAGGCATTGAAACAGTAAATGAGCTGACGACTCTTATCAGTTTAGGAATTCCTTATGGGCAAGGCTTTTTTCTCGGTGAGCCGTCGCCGGACTTTACAACAGTTTCGACGGAAGTTCAGCAGCACGTAAAAGCGAAATATGAACAGCGCAAGCGGCAGCATTTTCAAACCACCTTAAACATACCGATTGGTGAGCTGGCCCGTGATGATAAGCCTTTTGCCCCCACTATCCATGGTGGCAGGCTGCTGGAGTATTTCAATAACCAGCCAAGCTTACTGGCTGTACCGATTGTGCAAGAAGGCCGACCGGTGGGGCTGATGATGAAGAGCAAGTTTCTGGGACGGCTGGCAACTCAATATGGAGTTGCAGTTTACATGAACCGGCCTATCTCGTTATTAATGGATAAGCATCCCTTGATTGTTGATTACCATACTTCTCTGGAACAAGTTGCCAAATCAGCAGTTGCTCGAGAAGACGATAGTATTTATGATTACATCATTATTACCAAAGACAACCGCTATTATGGAATGACAACAGTTAAGCATTTGCTGGAAGCGACAACGCAAATTGAAATAACAAGAGCCAAGCATGCCAATCCGCTGACCGGACTGCCGGGAAATGTCATTATCGAGCGGGAACTGGAACGGATCGTCCAGTCTGATCAGCCTTTTGCCGTATTGTATTTTGATCTGGATAATTTTAAAGCATATAACGATGCTTACGGCTTTGAGAACGGCGACCGGGTTTTGGCTATGACTGCGCAAGTTATCCAAAACACTCTTTACGAATTAGGCTATGAAGAATCTTTTTTGGGACATATTGGCGGTGATGATTTTGTGGGGATCGTCTGTACAGACAATGTTGCCGTACTTTGTCAGGAGCTTATCAGCCGCTTTGACTGCCGGATACGGAATTTCTATAATGATGCAGACCGTACCCAAGGTTATATTATCTCGCGCAACCGTCATGGGACGGAAGAAACCTTTCCGCTTATTTCCATATCAATTGCCGTCGTAACCAGCAGCAGCGGCTGCTGTCGTAATACGGGCGATATTGCCGAGGCTGCTGCCCTATTGAAGAAAAAATGCAAATTAGTCTGGCACAGTTCTTTCCTGATTGATCATCCTGCATGATTTTTTTTGCCTCCTGCCATACTAAAGACAAAGGAGGCTTGGTTATACATGAACAGACCTTATTGCAAATGGATCCTTCCTGTATTAATAGTGGCATTTTTAGTTGTATTGTCGGGCTGCAGCCCACAGAAAAAACCTACTCCGGCCCAACCCTCACCAGCTCCGCAGTCACAGAACGTTCAGGGCAGTGAACCGGAAATCACGGTTTTCATGCATGAAACAAATGAGAAAAAGACGATGAAGATGGAAGAGTATATTGCCGGTGTGGTAGCCGGTGAGATGAAGAGCGACTGGCCTGTAGAAGCGTTGGCTGCCCAAGCGATCATTGCCCGCACGTTTACGCTCGAAGCGATGGAAAGCAAAGGCGGCGTACCGGAGCGGGGTACCCAGGCATCGACGGATATTAAAGAGTTTCAAGCCTATAATGCCAAAGATGTGAATGATAATGTAAGAAAAGCGGTTGAAATGACACGGGGGCAAGTGATTGTGTACCAGGGGAAATTAGCTAAGACCTGGTTCCATGCTTCCGCCGGCGGTATGACGGCTTCTGCCAAGGAAGGCCTTCACTATAAAGAAGCGGAACCGCCCTATATCAAGCCTGTTCAGTCTCCCGACGAGCTTGCTCCAAAGGATGTTCAGAACTGGACCGTGAGCTTCCCTATGGATAAAGTTATGGCTGCTGTAGAAAAGGCCGGACAAAAAGTAGACAAGATTGAAAAGTTCGCTATACAGGAAAAAGGACAATCCCAGCGGGCAACGATTTTTGTCGTCAACGGCAATGTACAAGTTCCTGCACCCGAATTCCGGGTGGCAATCGGCAGTACGGAGCTAAAGTCCACGTTACTTGATAAAGTGGCTGTGGAAGGCAATAAAGTAACTTTTACGGGTAAAGGCTATGGGCACGGTGTTGGCATGTCGCAGTGGGGAGCCAATAAGATGGCGAAGGACGGCAAGAAGCCGGAAGAAATTATTGGCTACTATTACCCCGGTGTTACTATTGAAAAGCGCTGGAATTAGATAAAAAACAAGAGCCGGAATGCGGCTCTTGTTTTTTTATCTACTATTTCATTTCCTTGTAATGGAAAGGATGTATAAAATAGGGCTGTTTACAAAAAAATAACATAATGGAGGAAGGCAAGCGAGAAAACGTAGCAGTGGAGCGAGGGTGCAAAATGGCGAACGGGAAAAGACAACGGGTACACAAACTTTCTGCTGTTTTTGCTCCAGCTGCAACAGCAACAACCAGTGAGAATCTGCGAGTTTTGCGCAGGCTGATTAATGGCGGTGCGGAAGTAGGGGAAGCCTTGAGCGCGCTTGCCAGCCATTTGCGACAAGTGGCAGCTCCTCAAAATGAACCTTTTATGTTTATGCCAGACCTATCGCAAAACAAGCGGCTGCTGGAAGTAGTCTTTCGCGATTGCAGCGACGTAAAATATCGTGATTTTATGCTTGGGGAGCAAAACGCTTTACTGGTATATGTCGATGGCATGGCTGGCAATGAGCGGCTGGATGAGTTCGTACTGGCCCCGCTGCTCAAGTTTCCCCAAACCGACAGCATTACCAGCTTACAGGTCTTGCATGGACTTTTGCCGGTTGTTTCATTAAAAAACAGTACAAGTGCCGCAGGAATCATTACTGATGTGATGAGTGGATTTGCGGCCTTGTTCATTGACGGCATTGCAGACTGTCTGTTAATTGAAGCACGGCAGTACCGCAAGCGTCCCATCAATATAACCCAAAACGAAACGGTTATTCTTGGTTCCCACGAGGCCTTTAATGAGGATTTATCTGATAGCATTGCGCTTATCCGCCGCCGCTGCCGTGATAATAACATTAAAGTCCGCATGCTGCAAATCGGTGAAAGAAGCAAAACGGCTGTGGCGCTTATTTATGCTGCTAATTTGGTAAAGCCGGGCTTGTTGGAAGAGGTGGAACAGCGACTCAAGCGGATCAAAATCGATCGGATAACATCTACCTCTAATGTGGAAGAACAGATCATTGATCATCCCTGGTCACCTTTCCCGCAGACGCAATCAACAGAGCGGCCTGACAAAGTAGTGGCTTCCCTCTATGAAGGGCGAGTTGCCATTTTCCTGGATAATATTAGTGACGCGCTGCTGGTGCCGACTACCTATGCGCAGATCCTGCAGGCAGCAGAAGATTATTCGACACCGGCACTTGTAACAAGCTTAACCAGGGTTACCCGCTTTTTTTCCACTGCTGTTGCCATTTTTCTGCCGGCCTTTTATATTGCGCTGGTATCTTACCATCCGGGCATGATTCCCACTGCCTTAGCCATTTCATTAGCGGAACAGCGGCTGCGCTCCCCCTTTCCCGCCTTTATGGAGGCCTTATTTATGGAGGTTTTAATTGAGCTGTTCCAGGAGGCTGTTATCCGGCTGCCGCAGAAAATTTCCGGCGCCGCCGGGGTGGTCGGCGCTTTGGTTATCGGCACAACCGTTGTTGAGGCAGGACTGGTAAATGCGCTTTTGGTGGTCATCACATCCCTTACTGCAATTGCTTCTTTTACGATGCCCACATACAGCTTCAGCACTTCCCTGCGCGTTCTGCGCGTCCCCACTATTATTATGGCTTCTGTGCTAGGGTTGTATGGGATCGCCCTCAGTTTAATGGTTATCGTCACGCATTTGTGTTCGTTGCGCAGTTTTGGTGAGTCTTACGGAGGAAACTTGTTTAATATTACGTTGCTGCGGGACTGGAAAGACACGTTCTTCCGGTTTCCCAATACCTTACTGAGGAATAGGCCGAAGCAAATGGGCAGTCAGGATGAGAATCGGATGGGAAAGAAGGACAGCTAATATGGGAAATCTGGAAAAACGCACAGCCATGACACCCACGCAGTTTGCCTTTATGTTTGCCGTAATCGGTACCGGCACGGCTGTACTTGTTATGCCGGCGACACTGGTGCCGGTTGCCGCTCAGCATACCTGGGTAAGTGTACTGCTTGGTGCCGGTTTGTACTTTCTGGTCAGCATAATCATGATTAAGCTCGGAGATTGTTTTCCTGGTGAGTCAATTATTGAGTATCTACCCCGTGTCTGTGGTTCAGTATTAGCAGTGGCAACATTTGTACTCTTTACGGCGGTACTGCTTGTTCAAAGCTCGGTAAGAGTCCAATCGTTTGGCCGGGAAATTGTCTTTTTTATGTTTGACCGGACCCCAATTGAGATCGTGATCCTGCCTTTTTTAATCGTATGCGCTTACGGTGCGGTACAGGATTTGGGCACAATTGTCCGCCTCTCGCAAGCCCTGCTCTTTATCAGCGCTTTTCCCTTGCTGGGCTTACTATTGCTCAGTTTAATCAATGTTCAGGCCATTAATTTTTATCCGCTTTGGCCAATTAATGGGATGGGAATACTGAAGGGGGCCATTTTCAGCTGGCCTTATTATTGGGGGTACGAGGTCCTGCTTATGCTGCTGCCGGCTATTGACCGGCAGCAAACCAGTCTGTTAACTGCTGTAGCCGGCAGCTTTGTCTTTAAGATCGTGCTAATGCTGCTGGCCTTTATTTCTACTGTAGGCAGCATGACGGTAGCGGGAGTAAACAATATTATTTACCCCACATTACTTGCAGTACGGGGGATTAATCTTCCCGGAACTTTTATCGAACGCCTTGATAATTATCTCTTATTAAGCTGGATTCCCTTTGGCTATATCACAATTGTGATCTGGCTGTACATGGCAAGCCTTATCTGGAGTCAATATTTTGGGTTTCGTGACCATCGTCCTTTTACTATCGCTTTCAGTCTGGTTATTTTTATTGCCAGTATGGCGCTGCATGACTACAGCCGCTACTTAAATATGGTCTTAGTAAGCCGCACACTGGGGTTTGGTTTCTCTGTGATCATTATACCAATTGTCTATGTGGTCGTGAAGTGGCGGAGAGGCAGGTGTAGCGATGGGTAAGTCCAAAAGGCGCCTTGCCGTTGTTTACCTCCTGCTGGTAATCACTAGTACCCTTTTTCTGACAGGCTGCTGGGACCGTCATGAAATTCAGGACCGCAGCTTTGTTTTAGCCGTTGCCATTGATCTCGCTGACCAGGGTGACGAGCACAGCACGCCTTTGGAAACCTTTGCCGAGGGAAGCGGTCAGAAACCTTTGCGCTTAAGCCTGCAGGTACTCTCTCTCTCCCCTCAGAAAAGAGGCGAAAACAGTCCCAGTAAAACCTATGTTATTTCCAATACAGGCCGTTCTATCCACGAAATGCTGCGCGATGCAAATGGTCAGAACAGTAAACCGCTTTGGTTTGAACATATTCAAAGCATTATCATCAGTGAGGCCGCCGTCCGTAAGTTCGGCCTTACGCCGCTGATTGATCTTTTCCGTCGTGATGCGGAAGTACGGTGGCGGACGAAAATATATATTACTCCGCAAGATGCCAGACCATTTCTTGACTTTGTACCCCCCACCGGTGAAGCAGGCGGTATATTTATCGGTAATATCAGCCGCTCTATAAAAAATCTTCATATCGCGGGATCGAATACTGATTTGGGCGCCACTTCAGTCCGTCTGGACAATAAAGTGGATGTTGTGCTTCCAGCCATTCTAATGAGCGATAAGCAGGTCAAGGTTAAAGGCATGGCAGTATTTAAAAAGGATAAATTTGTTGAATACTGGGATGAATATACGATCAAGGGAGCAAAGTTTTTATTAGGGATAGAGAAGGCGGCATTAATTGCTTTTTCCTGCCCGATTCACCCGGAGGAAACGGTTGTTTTTGAGATGTTTCAGCAGGAAACGACTGTAACCCCGCAGATTGATGGAGAGCAAATCAGCTTTAAAATTGATATTGCTATGCGGGGCAATATTGGAGAAATCAGCTGCAGCAGCGACCATGATGCGACCGATAAAGCCTTTATGGATAAAGCGGAAGCTTTGTTTGCCCAGGAGGTACAGCACAATATTGAATATGCCCTGAAAGTCATGCAAAAATCAGGGGTGGATGATGCCGGTTTTGCACGGCGTTTAAAGGCTTATGAACCGAAAACCTGGGATAAGGTAAAAGACCGGTGGGATGAAGTTTTTCCAACAATCCCGCTGATCATAAACGTGAAAATATCAATACAAAATACCGGTGAACATAAATAATTATTTCAAAATCTGACGCAATACAATACAGATAACCAGAAGCAGCATGCAGGCGTAGCTGATGCGCCGGGAAAAAATTGCATCGCTCAGACGATTGTTATGCTTAGCCAGCAGATTAGCCAAATGCCATGAACAAATGGCGGCAATTACAAAAGCAACCAGTAATTCCGTCTGAATCATATGCAAGATAATAAACTTGGCTGTCTGCCAGGTTTGGTTCAGATCAACGTGAACATTCATAGCATCACCCAACTTTATCATGACCGAAAAAGAGCGGACTTATTACCGTTCTTTTTTTCTATTGTGTACTAAGGTGAAGAAAGCCGACATATAGTAAATTGAGTAAGTATATAGGAGGGATTTTTATGCCCATCGACGATAAAAGTCCTAAATGGCGCCATCAGTTTACCTTGATAGATCGTGAGGAAATGACTGTGGAAGGCGTTATTTCTCTGGGAAGTGCTGATGAAAAAGAAGTGGTGATGGATACCGAACGGGGACCACTGGTCATTAAAGGGGAAGGTCTTAATATTCAACAGCTGAATCTGGATAAAGGTAATATTGTCGTGGAAGGCTTGATTAAGGCAATCGTATATGATGATGAACCGAAGCAGAAAAAAGGGCTGCTAAACAGGCTGCTGAAATAAGGCCGAACTGTGAGAAGGATAGGAAAAAGCCGCCTGCTGGTTATTTGGTATGCTTTGCTGGTGCTGTTGGTGATTGACGCAGCTGTTATTACCATTGCCCGTTACCTGGCGGAGGGCTATCGTCAGGCTGTATTCGATGAGTTTAACTCCAGTGCGGGTAAGTGGCAGGAAGTGAAGAAGGTTCCGTATGCAGATTTTATCAACCATTATGGTAAGGTTTATCAGCTTAATCCGGAGGTTACAGCTGCGGTAATCCAGGCTGAAAGCTCCTTTCAGCCCCGGGCAGTTTCCCGGGCAGGCGCCAATGGTTTAATGCAGATCATTCCCGATACCTGGAAACAGGTGAATAAGCGGGTGAATATTTGTAAGGGACGGCATGCCGGGGAATGCACCACGGAGTGCTACTTTAATCCGGAATTAAATATTGGCATCGGTACGGCATATTTAAGCGAGCTGGTGCAGCGCTTTAACGGAAATATGATCTTAGCGTTAGCAGCATATAATGCCGGTCCTGGTGCGGTTGAACGGTATGGGGGGGTGCCTCCGTATCAGGAAACGCAGGAATATGTGGAACGAATAGTGGGCTATTGGTATCAGAGTCAGAATAAGCTGGTTCCCGTATACGCAGTTCCGGCGAAAAAGTGGGAATTTGTGCATCAGGCAGCCTGGTGGGCTTTTGTAAGCATTGTCATTTGTCTGGCATTACTGGTGAGACAAATGAATAAACGACATCGCTCCTGGCGATGGAGGTGAAAGGATGGAGTTGTACGGACAGATACAAATATTCTTGGGGACCTTGCTAACAGGGGCGTTATTGGGCATTATTTTTGATTTTTACCGCGTTCTCAGAGGCGTTTTCCGACCGCGTTTTATAGCGACGACCATGGCTGATTTGGTCTACTGGATTGTTGCCACTGCTACTGTCCTTGTATCGCTTTTGCTGTACAACTGGCTGGAACTTCGCTTATATGTCTTTCTTGGTTTGCTGGGGGGCGCTGCCGGCTATTACCGGTTGTTCAGCCGCTATGCCATTTATCTCATGATCCGCATGATGCGGTTTGTGGGCTGGCTTCTCCGCTGGGGAAAAAAAGCCTTTGTATGTATTGTTATTGTGCCATTGAGCTTTGTTCTGCGGATCCTAGCCTGGCCGCTTCATTCTACCCGGCGGCAGCTAGGACGGGTGTGGCGCAAAATAAGTGCTATGAAGCCGAAAGATCAGCCTCCTCCTGCATGAAGGGGAAGCGCCAATATATTTTATTTCCACAAAGAGGAATTATTCCACCATCGCAGAATACACTAACTAGCAATAAAGCCAATAATTTTTATGTAATCTTAATACGGTGGTGGAAGAAAAGTTGGTTAAACGCAAATACCGCTTAAATTGGTTCCGGCTGCTTTTGTTCGCTATCATTTTATACACGGGTTATGTTTGTGTTAATCAGCAATTACAATATGCTGCTATTAGCCGTGAAACGGAAGCGACAAAGACGCAGCTTGAACAATTGCAGCAAACGAATGAAGCTATGCTGCAGGAGAAGCAAAAGTTAACAACCCCGAACCATATTGAAAAGCTGGCCCGTGAAGAACTGGGGCTGGTTAAGCCAGGAGAAGTGCCGTACGTCCGCTAAAAATTTTGTTACAGGCAACATTCCTTGACACCTTTTCATTGTCAGGAGTATAATATGGTTGCAGAAACTAAAAGCGTTTTTTAAGGAGGAAATTTGAGCAGTATGTCCATTGAAGTTGGCAGTGTGGTAGAGGGAGTTGTGACTGGCATCACAAACTTCGGTGCATTCGTAGAACTCCCGGGAGGAAAGGTCGGTCTCGTTCATATTTCAGAGGTTGCTGATGTATATGTTCGTGACGTAAAGGACTTCCTGAAAGAACAAGATCGCGTCAAGGTGAAGGTCTTATCGGTTGATGAACGCGGAAAAATCGGGTTGTCTATCAAGCAACTGACCGCTCCAGTAAACCCCGGACCCAGAAAACCTCACACCAACGACAACCGGCGCCCCAATCGCTTCAATAGCTTGTCATTTGAGGATAAGCTAAGCAAGTTCCTTAAAGATAGTGATGAACGCCTGACAGACTTAAAGCGCAATACTGATTCAAAACGTGGCGGCCGTGGCGGCGCCAGACGTGCTGAATAATAGTAGCTACTACAGAGCATTCCTAATGGAGTGCTCTTTGTTATTCGGAGGCTTATATGAGTGTAAAAGCGGCAATTGATATTGGTACAAATTCTGTACGGCTGCTGGTTGCAGACTGTCAGGCAGGGCGGATTGTGCCGCTGGTGAAAGAACTTAGGACAACCCGGCTTGGTCAGGGAGTTCATCACTCGGGCCGCCTGCAGCCGGACGCTGTAGAGCGAACGCTTGCGGCAATCGATGCACTGGCAGCGATAGCTAAACAACGGCAGGCAGATGAAATAATTGCCGTTGCGACCAGTGCCGTCCGGGATGCGGTCAACGGTCCCGAGTTCATTCAGTTATGCCGGGCCAGGACCGGAGTAACTGTTCAGATTTTGTCCGGTATAGAAGAAGCCCGGCTTAGTTTTAATGGTGCTCTTCAGGGGCGGATTGCGGGCAGCCGGCAATTGGTTATTGATATTGGCGGCGGCAGTACGGAACTGGCTTTTGGCGGACAAAAAGAATTATTGTATGTTCACAGTCTGAATGTTGGTGCCGTACGGTTAAAAGATATTTTTCCGGCTGATGCCGATGGAGTGGTAACGAATATTCCAGAGATCCGGCGTTATGTCACTGCAGCAATTAAGGCGCTGCCCCCACTGGTGCTGCCCGATGCGATAACAGGTGTCGGCGGTACGATAACGTCACTGGCCGCCATTGCCCAGCAGCTGACTGCTTATGATAGTGAGAAGGTTCATGGTTATTATCTTGATACCGCATGTGTAAACCGACTATTAGCTGCTTTAGCGGCTTTGCCGCTTGCTGAGAGGAAAAAAACTGCCGGGCTTCAGCCCGAACGAGCCGATATCATTGTTTACGGTATCGCAATTTTAGCTGCCCTGCTCGATGAACTTGGCTCAAATGGGTTAACAGTAAGCGAGCGGGATATCCTGGAAGGAATATTGGAGCAGTTATCTGCGAAACAGATTATCTGATTTTCGACAAAAAAACAGCACACGAAAGCGCGCAACCGCCTGACAAAAACAATTGTCAGGCGGTTTTTACTGTTTTACAAGCTCTTTTTGTCGGTTTTTTTTATGACAGATCCGACTTGATTGGACAATATTTGATTACCAAAATATGTAAAATGGGAATACACATATGCGCTAGGGGTGGAAAATATGCCAAAAGTTTCAGTAGTGACACTGCCGGCAGAAGCGTTGCCTGCTTCGGAAAGTATACAGTCTATCCAACGCCCGGCTGTTAAGCGGTCCTTCAATATCAGGCCGCTGCTTTATCTCCTAAGAGACGGTATGATTACCTTGTTTGGCCGCGAAATGTTGTTAACGAACGGACTGTCTTTTTTACTGAGCCGGGTGTCGATAATGGGTGAGTTATCACCTTTTGGCTTGGCTTTTTTTGCTGCTGTAGCCCAAGTTTCAGGCAGAAAAGCGATACCTGCCGCTTTTTGGGCAATAGCCGGTGTATTATCAACCGGCAGGTACAGTGAGGCGTTATTATACAGTGTTGCCATTATGCTCTATTTTCGTTATCGTGAACGGCTTTCCCGCTTTCATAGTAAGGTAATGGCCGTGCCGTTGTTTTTGTTCGGAGTGGTGACCTTGAGCGGCACGGTGATCGCCCTCTGGCAGCAAGGTGCCTTGTATAATTTGCTGCTGGTTTTGTTTGACAGTACATTGTGTTTCGTTCTAGCCAGCCTTTTTCTTTATGGCACCCCGCTTTTGGCGAAAAGTACGGAACAAATAGAACTTTCCAGCGAAGCATATAGTTGTGTAATGGTAATATTAGCGGTGGCGATCGCAGGTATCGGAGATTTTGCTGTATGGGATTACAGTGTACGTAATATGGCCGGCAGCCTGCTGATCATTACATTAGCGTTAAGCGGCGGCGCCGGGATGGGGGCTTCTGCCGGGGTGGCCGTGGGACTTGTCATCGGCTTAAGTGACGGCAATGCGACGATGGCTATTGCTGTTTATGCACTTGCCGGCGTACTGGCAGGGGTTTTTCAACCGCTTGGCAAATATGCGGTGGCTGTTGGCTTTGTACTGGGAAATGCTATTGGGGTTATGTATCTGGGCCAGTCGCCCGAACTGCTCCGAGTCCTTGCTGAAACTGCTTTAGCCTCAGTAGCAGCAATGCTGCTGCCGACCCGCCGGTTATTCTTAGGGCAGGAAGCTGCTGCAGTAGCTGCAGAATCGCCTGTTTCGGCCGAACAGCTCATCGCACCGGCGTTAGATAAATTAAAGCATCTTTCTGATATGTTTTATGATTTGGCAAATGCTTTTGGTGAAATATCCACAGGCGCCAGGGAAAAAATGAAAGAGGATCAGGTTAATCATCTAATGGCTGCCGTAGGGAAGCAGGTTTGCGGTGAATGCCAGCGCAGAACCCAATGCTGGGAAAACGATTTTTATAAAACGTATCAGGCAATGCTGGACAGTTTTGCCTTAGCCGAAGCGGGCAGCTTAAATGTCCGCAGTTTGGCAAAAGTGCTGCAAGAATCGTGTTCAAATAAGGAGCATCTTGTTGAAATCATGGATTGGATGGCGGAGAAAAGCAGAAGCAATCTATACTGGCAAAAGAAGCTGACCGATACCAGGCAGATGGTAACGGAACAGTTAAAAGCAACCGGTCTTATTTTGCATAACCTAACTCATCAAATGAACAAGGAACCCCGCTCTGATACCGAACTTGCCAGGTCGGTTCAGAAGCGCTGCGCTCTGGTAGAATGTGATGTCAGTAATGTACAGGTAAGCGGCAGACGCGGGGCAACGACAGTAGAGCTAACGAAAAAGCCCTGCAATCATTCCCGGGAGTGTATCAATACGGTATTACCGCTTGTTGCCGATCTTGTTCAAGAGAAATTAACGCTGGAATCCCAGTGTGGAAATAGCGTAAAGAATAAGCCGTGCCGTTTAAGTATGCAGGCCATTCAAAGGTTTCGCATTGAAACAGGAATTGCTTATGCAGCTAAAGGCCAGGAACAGTGCGGGGATTCGTGCTCGGTAGCGCCGGTAAATAAAGAAAAGGTCGCCCTAATGCTGAGCGATGGTATGGGCAGCGGCGAGCAGGCCGCTAAAGAAAGTGCCATGACGATCAAATTTCTTGAACGGCTGCTGTCGGCCGGCTATGACGTAGATGTGGCAGTTAAGACAGTCAATTCCATGTTGATGCTGCGTACGCCGGATGAGACGTTTGCGACGGTGGATATGGCTATTATTGATACGTATTCGGGTGAAGCTGAATTTTTGAAAATAGGTTCAGCACCCAGCTTTATTAAACGCGTCAGGGAAGTAACCACTGTCCAGTCCGCTTCCCTGCCAATAGGTATTTTGCATCAAATCGAAATTGAGCCAGTAAGGGCCACTTTGGTAAACGGCGACATCATTGTCATGGTGAGTGACGGCATTGCCGATGCGTTTTCCCGGGGGCTTGAAAAGGAAAACTGGGTGGCAAATTTCCTTAGGAGGACAAACAGTACAAACCCGCAGGATATAGCGGATAAGCTCCTAAGTCAGGCTCACGAGCTGGCAGGAACAAATCGGCGGGATGATATGACGGTATTGGTAGCCCGGCTTGTTGGCAAGCCGCCTCTGGTACAGTACACGTAAGAAAGGTCCGGCAGACTTGCCGGACCTTTCTTATGCCTGGATAAAGATTAAAAAAAATGGATAAGGATACAATAAGGGGAAAAGCAAGGCCCTAGCAGGAGAATGACCGCTGGCAGGAGAATACAAATCGGTCAACGATTAAGCCAGTTTTAGGAGGCGTTCGCCGATGAGCCCTAGTTCACCGGAAGAAATAGTTGATCTTGTTATACTTGCAGGAGAAACCATGCTGAAAAACGGGGCAGAGACTTCGCGAGTGGAACAAACAATGGATCACATAGCCCGTGCCTGCGGCGCCCGTTATGCAGAAAGTTTTGTTATTCCTACAGGAGTATTTGTCACTGTAACGGATAAGAATGGACGTTCTTTAACAACAATGCGGCGCGTGCGGGACAGGACAATCAATCTGGACCGCATAGCAAAAATCAATGAGTTATCAAGACGATTAGCAGACAGCCGGATGAACTACCAGGATGCTTATGCCATATTAAAGCGCATTGCCAAAGAAAGAACGGGGTTTTCTTTATTGCCGTCCATGCTCGCCTCAGGGACGGTAGGCGCAGGCTTTGCCGTACTGCAAAACGGCAGTCTGCCGGAACTGCTGCTGGCCTTTTTTGCAGCAGCAGTTGTACGCTATATTGCCCATGTCGTTTCCCGGCTGCATGGTGTCAGGTTTACCTATGAATTTCTTGGCTCCATAACGGCAGGCCTCATTGGGGTAGCCGCTTGCTACATATGGCCTCATTTGAGCCGAGATATTATTATTGTTGGCGGTATTTTACCGCTGGTGCCGGGAGTGGCGATAACAAATGCCATTAGCGACACAATCGCCGGCGATTTATTGAGTGGTATTTCACGCGGGCTGGAGGCAGCACTGACATCAGTAGCCGTAGCTATGGGTGTGGTGATTGTACTGGCACTGCAACTTTGGTGAGGTGACGGGATGGTATTACTCAAAATCGCGGCAGTATTCGGTATGGGGATGGCAGTAGGGGTTATGTATCGAATTCCCCGGCAGCTGTTATTTGCTGCCAGTCTGGTAGGGGTAGCGGCCTGGCTGGTTTTTTACTTTGCTGTCTCCAACAAGATGAATATTATCTTCGGCAGCTTTCTAGCCAGCCTTACCGTCGGGTTTATAGCGGAACTGCTTGCCCGGCGACTGAGAAAGCCTGCCACAGTCTTTACAACACCGGGCTTTATCCCGCTGGTTCCCGGAAGGGAAGCCTATACGACTATGCTGCATATGGTAAGAGGCGAATACATAGAAGGTGTGGCATTAGGCATGCAGACTTTATTAATTGCCGGAGCAATAGCTTTTGGAATTTTTCTTAGCGCCACCATTTACCGGTTGGTGATAAACTACCGGCTGGAAGGCGGGGTGAGCCATGCTGGAAAAAATTAAAGCCTATATTCAGCGTTATAAAATACTGAACAAGGGCGACAAAGTCGTTGTGGCCTGTTCGGGTGGACCGGACTCGCTGGCGTTGCTCTATGCTCTTAGTGAATTGCGCTCTTATTATCAGATCGAATTAGCCGTTGCGCATGTTAATCACATGTTCAGACAGGAATCAAAAGAAGAAGCTCTTTTTGTCGGGGAGGTTGCCCGCCGGTTAGGAACAGGGTATTATCAAACGGAAGTTAATGTTCCTGAATATATCCGGCAAACCGGCTTATCTGCCGAGGAGGCGGCCCGGATTGTCCGGTACCGGTTTTTATATCAGGTAGCTGAAGAGTGGCAGGCAAATAAAATTGCTGTCGGACATCACCGGGACGATCAAGCGGAAACCGTGCTTTTACATTTATTAAGAGGCAGCGGCGGTAAAGGGCTTGGAGCTATGAAGCGTGTCAGCGGCATGCTGATCCGGCCGCTGCTGGCAGTCAGCAGACAGGAAATCGAGGCTTATTGCCGGTTGCTTAATTTACAGCCTTGTGAGGATCAGTCCAATCAGAACTTGAATTTTCTGCGCAACCGAGTTCGTTTGGAGCTTATTCCTCACTTGGAAGAGCGCTATAACCCTGCTTTACGCAGCAGCTTATGCCGTACTGCAGAAATTGTCGGCGATGAACATGATTTTATTCTGCAATGCGCTCAAACGGCCTTTTTGTCAATTGGCGAGGAACAGCCTGAAAAGGTTTGCCTTAAACATAACGAACTGGCAAAATGCCATATTAGCATTCAACGGGAAATATTTCGTTTGGCAATTGAAAAAAAACAAGGGCATTTAAAAGGAATAAGTTTCTTGCATGTGGAAAATTTGATAGAAATGGCAATGAAAGGATCTGTTGGAAGCACCCTTCCTTTACCAGGAGGTTTGATAGCGCAAAAAGGTTATTCCAGTATCGAACTGGCCTTTGGCCGTGAGTGTGAATCAAAACCAAATGCTGCTTTGCCTGAATTCATGCTGAACATTCCTGGCAGTACGGTAGTACCACAGTTAGGTATTACGGTCATTGCTGAACTAAGTGGCGATTCTGTTGGAGCTCCGGTACCAGGGAAGGCTGTATTTGACTGGAGTGAATTACAGGAGCCGCTAGTTATACGTACCCGCCGGGAGGGAGACCGTTTTAATCCTCTCGGAATTAAAGGCAGTAAAAAATTGAAGGATTTTTTTATTGACAGCAAAATTCCGCGATGTCAACGGGATCATATTCCATTGATCTGCGACCGGCACGGTATAATATGGGCTGCCGGTTATCGTCAGTCCGAGCGGGGAAAAGTGACAGCCAAAACAAGCCGTTTTTTGCAGCTTACTTTAAGGAAACAGGAGGATTACAGTGATTAACGACATTCAAGAAGTATTATTATCAGCAGACCAAATTGCTGCTCGGGTGAAAGAAATTGGAGAGCAGATTAGTGCCGACTATGCAGGCGAAGAAATACTCATGATCGGGGTGCTGCGAGGTGCTGTTATTTTTATGAGCGACCTGGCGCGTTCCATCAGCATTCCGGTTGCGATTGATTTTATGGCGGTTTCCAGCTATGGTGCTTCAACTACATCAAGTGGGATTGTCCGGATTTTAAAAGACCTTGATGAAGAAGTTGCCGGACGTCATATACTAGTGGTCGAGGATATTATTGATTCCGGGTTAACCCTCAATTATTTGCTGGATAATCTACATTCCCGCAAACCGGCGAGCATCCGGCTGGTTACTTTGCTGAATAAGCCGGAGCGGCGCAAAAAAGAAGTACATGTAGATTATAACGGATTTACCATTCCCGATCATTTTGTTGTTGGCTATGGGCTTGATTATGCGGAAAAATACCGCAACCTGCCATTTATCGGTATTTTAAAGCCCGAAGCGTATGAAGGAAAATAAAAAGATTAAAAATAAGAATAAGGTCGATAATAAAGTAGGAATTACTTTCATAAATTGGTGAATATATTGATATGCACAGGATAGGTACTAGTTGGTAAAATTCCATTTTTATGGTATGATAATAACCTATGGGTACACGAGATATCCTTGTTGCTCCAGCGAGAGGAGGGCTAGTGGTTGAACAAATTTTTCCGAAATGTTAGTTTCTATTTGTTGATTATCATTATAGCTATATCGATAATCGACTATTACTCATCCCGCACGACGAATAAGCAAGAAATCAGTTATACGCAATTTCTGCATCAGGTTGAAGAACAAAAGGTGGATAAGGTTACTATTGTGGATAATACCGTTCGCGGTAAGCTCAAGGATGGTACCGAATTTACGACTGTTGTCCCCAATGACCCGACGCTCATTAACACCCTGCGGGAAAAAGGTGTAGATATTAAGGCAGAACAGCCGCCGACACCGCCATGGTGGACGACGATTTTCTCCTCGATTCTGCCAATGCTGCTGCTGATTGGTGTATGGTTCTTTATTATGCAACAGACTCAGGGCGGCGGTAATCGTGTCATGTCTTTCGGCAAAAGCCGGGCAAAGTTACATAGTGAGGACAAAATTAAAGTCACCTTCAAGGATGTAGCCGGTGCTGATGAAGCTAAGCAGGAATTAGAGGAAGTCGTTGAATTCCTGAAGCATCCGAAAAAGTTTAATGATTTAGGTGCACGCATTCCGAAAGGCGTTTTGCTTTTTGGACCTCCTGGTACAGGTAAAACCTTGCTGGCCCGGGCTGTAGCCGGTGAAGCGGGAGTACCGTTTTTCAGCATCAGTGGTTCTGATTTTGTGGAAATGTTCGTGGGTGTAGGTGCATCCCGTGTCCGGGATTTGTTTGAACAGGCTAAAAAGAGCGCACCATGTATCGTATTTATTGATGAAATTGATGCAGTCGGCCGCCAGCGGGGCGCAGGCTTGGGCGGCGGTCATGACGAGCGGGAGCAGACATTAAATCAACTGTTGGTTGAGATGGATGGTTTTGGCGTCAACGAGGGCATCATCATTATTGCAGCTACTAACAGACCGGATATTCTAGACCCGGCATTATTGCGCCCAGGCCGTTTTGACCGGCAGATTACGGTAGACCGGCCGGATGTGAAAGGGCGTCTGGAAATCTTAAAGGTACATACGCGCGGTAAACCGGTAGCGAAAGATGTTGATCTGGAGATATTGGCCCGTCGTACTCCCGGATTTACCGGTGCCGATTTAAGTAATCTTGTCAATGAGGCTGCACTGCTGGCGGCTCGCCGGAGTAAAAAGCGCATTGAAATGCCTGAATTGGAAGAGGCCAGCGAACGCGTCGTTGCCGGGCCGGAGCGAAAGAGTAAAGTGATCAGTGATAAAGAACGCAGGCTGACTGCCTTTCATGAAGCAGGTCATGCTCTAGTGGGTATGTTGCTTCCTGATGCGGACCCTGTGCATAAAGTCTCGATTATTCCCAGGGGGCGTGCCGGTGGTTATACGCTGATGCTTCCTAAGGAAGACCGTTATTACGCAACCCGCTCCGAGCTGCGTGATCAGTTGAAGACATTCTTAGGCGGCCGTGTTGCCGAAGCATTAGTGTTGAAAGAAATTAGTACCGGTGCTCAAAATGACCTGGAACGGGCCACTGATTTAGTGCGTAAAATGATTACACAATGGGGTATGAGCGAAAACTTGGGGCCAATTACGTTTGGCCGCAAGCAGGAGCAAGTATTCTTAGGACGAGATATTGCTCAAGACCGTAATTACAGTGAAGAAGTTGCTTGCGCGATAGATAAGGAAGTCCGAATGCTCATTGAAGATGCTTACGCAAAAACAGAAGAAATGCTGCAAACCAATATGGATAAATTACATCTTATTGCTAATGCTTTAATGGAAAAAGAAACACTTGAGGCAAATGAATTGGAACAACTGCTGAAAGAGGGGAAAATTTCTCCGAAAGCACCTTCTGATGAGCAGCTTGCAGATGAGTCCGCTGTTATACCGCCAGGTACTGATGACGGATCGGGCCCTAAGATCGTTTATATTTCCCGTAAGTAGCTTTGTCGTCCTGATGCCTGCCCTGTCATAAACGATATGTGACATCGGATAAGGAGGGAGAGCGATGACAAAAAAGTGGATTCCGAATTTGCTCACTGTTATTAATCTTTTTGCGGGAGTTATAGCAATCTTGCTTGCTTTTGGAGGCAAATGGCTGATTGCCGCAGGGTTAATTATGGGAGCGGCTCTGTTTGATAGTCTGGATGGCAGGATTGCGCGCCGTATGAATGCAACCAGCGAATTCGGCAGGGAATTGGATTCTCTGGCAGATTTGATTTCGTTTGGGGTTGCCCCTGCTACGATTGTCTATTTAATGTATTTTACCGATTTTGGCTGGAGCGGTTATATGCTGGCCGCATTATTTCCGGTATGTGGAGCATTGCGATTAGCCCGGTTTAATCTGGCTGCCATTCGCAGCTACTTTGTAGGATTGCCGATTACCGGTGCCGGATCCTTGCTAGCGATTTTTTCCGTTATTGGTCAGGGCATACCGGTAGCGGTGCATAGCTTGGTTGTGCTTATCTTATCGGGGCTGATGGTATCGACAATTAAAGTGCCAAAAATATAAAAAGAACGGCAGGGAGTACCCTGCCGTTTTTTGCTATTGTGGGTGAGGTTTCCTGTCGGACATTGACATATGGTTAACTTATTATTAAAATGATGATGACAATTGATCCCGAGAAAGGAGGGACGCAGCTTATGCGTACCCAGATCCTCCAGTTGCTTAGAGCGCATAGCGGTCAATACATATCAGGCGAAGATTTATCCCGGATGCTTGCAGTATCGCGCACTGCTATTTGGAAGCACATTCAGTCACTCAAAAATGAGGGATATGCAATTGAGGCCCATCCGCGCCTGGGATATACGTTGCGGCAGGCACCCGATTTGCTATCCCCCAAAGAAATTGAATCTTGCCTGCATTCGCATAGTTTAGGAAGGCAAATTCACTATTTTTCAGATGTTGGCTCTACAAATAATGAAGCGAAAAAAATAGCAGCCGATGGCTGCCCAGAGGGAACTATTGTTGTAGCTGAGGCGCAAACGGTAGGGCGGGGCAGATTATCCCGGGGCTGGTTTTCCCCATACGGTAAAGGTATATGGCTCTCAGTGGTGTTGCGACCGCCTTTTCAGCCGCAGCAAGCACCCAAGTGTACCTTAATGGCGGCAGTTGCCGTTACCAAGGCAATTCGCAGTTTTTGTGATGTGCCCTGCGGTATCAAATGGCCCAATGATATTTTATATGAGGGGAAAAAGCTAGTCGGCATTCTAACAGAAATGAGTGCTGAAATGGATGCAATTAATTATATCGTTATTGGCATGGGAGTTAATGTTAATACTTCTGCTGAAGAATTTCCGCCAGAACTGGCTGAAATCGCAACGTCTATCTTAGCTGTAAAAAATGAACCTGTTTCCCGCCTGCAGCTGTTGTGCCGGATATTGGCGGAACTGGAACTTATTTATCAGCA
Source organism: Anaerospora hongkongensis (assembly GCF_004339805.1). Lineage (GTDB taxonomy): Bacteria > Bacillota > Negativicutes > Sporomusales > DSM-15969 > Anaerospora > Anaerospora hongkongensis. Next base: position 326,044 of record NZ_SLUI01000004.1, read on the forward strand.
GGTAATTCGGGAAGGCTTTGCTCCTGTTCTGGAAGAATGGAAGACTTTGTCGGTAACGCTGGGACAAGCTGTTAATGTAATTGGCCCGGATGAGCAATATAGTGGAACAGCCGTAACGATTGACGAGGACGGTGCCTTACTGGTTGAGACGGATATGGGGCTGCGCAAGGTAATTGCCGGTGATGTTTCCATCCGCCCGCAAGCTGCCGGTAACCAGCAGTCAGCAAATAACAGTTGACAAGCACAGGGATAAGGAGTTAAAATCATGCCGATTCGCAATATGGTGCTAACAGGTTTGTTTGCTGCCTTGTTATCGATCAGCTCGCAAATCTATATCCCCATAGGCCCGGTACCCCATACGCTGCAACTCATCTTCGTGCTGCTGGCAGGTATTATGCTCGGCAGCCGATGGGGGAGTGCCAGTGTTGCTGTCTGGATATCATTGGGCGTTTTCGGTCTGCCTGTTTTTGCTCAGGGCAAAGCAGGAGCGGCGGTGCTCTTTGGTCCTACTGGCGGATTTCTTGTTGGATTTATGATTTGTGCCTGGTTAGTGGGGCGCTTAACGGAAGGGAAACAAATAAGGTATATTCGTACCCTTTTTATTATGCTGGGAAGCTTAGCGCTTGTATATCTAATCGGGCTAGCCGGATTTATGGCAAGCTTTACTTATTTCCTGCACAAACCCATGACGTGGGAAAAGGCTGCCGCTTTGTCCGTATTGCCTTTTATGCCTTTTGATATTGTGAAGGCTGTTTGTGCCGCCTATTTAGGTGTCCGTATACGAAACGTGCTGGATCGAGCTGGTTTACGGATCGGTCAGTAAAGGCATTCCATTTATTTCTAATTTAGGAGGAATTTCTTTCATGCTTCTGGTGTTTGATGTAGGGAATACCAATATCGTACTCGGTGTTTATGAGGGTGAAAAATTGCTGGTCAATTGGCGTGTATCAACGGATCGGCAAAAAACAGCTGATGAGTATGGTATGCTGATTCATAATCTTTTTGCGTATCATCAGCTTAATCCGCAAGATATCGACGCTGTTATTATTTCTTCTGTTGTACCACCGCTGATGGCACCGCTTTCCCGTATGGCTCAGCGCTATTTTGGCGTGGAGCCGCTGATCGTAGGCCCGGGAATTAAAACGGGAATTGCCATAAAATACGAGAATCCCCGCGAAGTAGGTGCGGACCGGATTGTCAATGCTATTTCAGCTTACGAAAAGTACGGTGGTCCGCTAATTATTGTAGATTTTGGCACAGCAACTACCTTTTGTGCAATTGGTCAGAACGGGGATTATCTGGGGGGAGCGATTGCTCCGGGAATTGGTATTTCAACCGAAGCGCTGTTCCAGCGGGCTGCTAAATTGCCGCGTATCGAGCTGATCAAACCGAAGTCAGTTATTTGCCGCAATACAATTACCAGTATGCAATCGGGGATTATTTTCGGCTTTGTCGGCCAGGTTGATGAAATCGTGCGCCGGATGAAAGACGAATTGGGTCAGGAAGCTTATGTAGTTGCTACCGGAGGATTGGCTAACCTTATTGCCAAAGAGTCAAAGACGATTAACGTTGTTGAGTCCTTCCTAACTTTAGAGGGCTTGCGCATGATATACGAACGCAATAAATAACTCTGAAAAGCGGAAAAGATATGTCGATATACTCTTTGCTTAGCTGAAGCGGTGTATCGGCATATTTTTCATTCGAATGCTTGTCAGTTGTTGCGGCATACTGGGAAATGAATAGTTCGGGATATAATAGTGGCAGAGGTGATCATGATGCAAATTGGTACGGTTAAGCTGGCAAATCCCGTTATTTTAGCTCCCATGGCGGGAGTTACTGATTTGCCGTTTCGCTTGCTGGTTAAAGAAATGGGCTGCGGGCTGGTTTATACGGAAATGGTTAGTGATAAAGGTCTTATATATCAAAACGAGCATACGCTGGAAATGCTGAAAATTGACGAGCGTGAACGGCCGGTGGCGCTGCAGATTTTCGGATCGGAACCGGATCCTATGGCAAAGGCTGCAAAAATAGTCGAAAAAGCCGGTGCAGATATTATTGACATTAACATGGGGTGTCCTACTCTAAAAATTGTTAAAAATGGCGAAGGCTCCGCTTTGATGCGCACGCCTGAGCTGGCGTATTCGATCATTGCCAGTGTTGTTGAGGCTGTAAACATACCGGTAACGGTTAAAATACGCAAAGGCTGGGATGACAGCTCCGTCAATGCCGTAGAGATGGCAATGCTTGCGGAAAAAGCCGGCGCTGCCGCTGTCAGTGTTCATGGGCGGACCAGAGAACAGTTTTATTCCGGAGAAGCCGACTGGAGCATTATTAAAGCGGTTAAAGAAAATGTTGCGATTCCGGTTAATGGCAACGGTGATGTCCGAACTCCTGAAGATGCCGTGCGTCTGAGAAGTGAGACCGGTTGTGACGGTATTATGATAGGCCGGGCGGCACAAGGCAATCCTTGGCTTTTTCGCCAAGTCACGCATTATTTGTCCACAGGTAAGCTGCTGCCCGGCCCGACTATGGCCGAGCGTTTTGAAATGACGCTGCGTCACTTAGAAATGCTGGTTGCCTATAAAGGCGAACATATTGGGATTCGGGAAATGCGTCGCCATGCTGCATGGTATACGAAGGGCTTGCCTCATTCTGCAGAACTGCGCCTGAGGTTTAATCAAGCGGAAACAAGGGAAGATTTTACTGCGATTTTAAATGAATTTCGATAAGCGACTAATTGGATGGCGGTGATAGGATGTTGGTTTTCCCTGTTGCTAATGGAGTATTGCCTCGTCCTCAGGGCGGCCGTATTACCGGTATGTTTGTGGTTGAGCAAGGCGGGCAGATGCTGGCTGATATCGGCGTTGGCAATGATATTGTAGCCTGCCCGTGGGTTGTAGATGAGCAGGCGCTCTACCCGGTGGGAATAGTAAGCCGTATAGCAGATTTAGCTGAAAACAGGATAACCGATGCGGCAGGTGCGGATATACCCGTATTGATCGCGGTACTGGAAGGGCGCGAACATGTACGCTGGCATAATCTCAAACAAGCAGGTCACAATGTGTATACTGATGAGCTAGAAGAACTGGATTGGCGGTTTATGCGCAAAGAATACCCGGTGGTTTCTGGTGCAGGATGGATGCCGGAAGGCGGGTATACGGAATTCAGGGATAGTATGGACATTCCAGTCACTGTATATGGCAAGGATTTGCAGACAGGACAAGAAGTTAGCATTACGGCTAACTTGGGAGGGCTAGTAACGCAAGAACAGGCCCATACGATTGAACACGCAATGATTCGCTCTCTGCGGACTTATTGCCTGTGTACACCGCGGACTTTAGCAGACAGTATTGTACAGGAAACGGATGAGCTGAAAAAAAGTCTTGATTTCAGTATCCGTTACAGTATGCCTGAAACGCTTGGTCTGACAGCCAGCGGTGCCTGCGGCAATGCGATGACGAATATGGCGCAGATTTATTTAGCGCATGATTTTGTGCAGAATTTAGAAGCTGGAAAAAGCCTCAATGATTCACTGGCGAAAGCACGGAAAACAACAATGTCTCAACTCACTCAGGATTTGGGTCTAACCATGCAAAGCGGCCTGCGGGTCCTGCAAGGTTTAAAAAAAGGGATGAGCCATGATGATACACGATTACGTTTGGAAATCTATAAAAAAGTAATTCGACGTTTCCCGATAAGTCCATGGGAATAAGAAGAAGGCTGTTTCGACGCTAACACCAGCGGAGAAACAGCCTTCTTAGTATGCGATTGGAAAAAAATGACAATAATATATTGAGAGTAATTGAAAAATTTGTTAAAATGTGTATGTGAACAACTTTGTGCACATATACTAGATAGGAGTTGATAGTATGCTGCTAAGAATTGGTGAAAAAATTGTCAACAAGCAAAAAATTCACCAGACTGTCGAGCAGATCCTGGAAATGCGCAGTCATGGTTTTTCGCAGCAAGAAGTAGCTAACACCATTGGCGTAGACCGAACCTTTATCTCACGGCTGGAAACGGCTGGTGAAATCCGTAAGGGAGGGCGAATTGCGCTGATCGGTTTTCCTATCAAAAATTATGAGGATCTGCAGAATGTTGCCAGACAAGAAGGAGTGGAGTATTGTCTCATCCTATCAGAGCAGCAGCGATGGAATTTTGTACAAAGTAAGAGTGGTGTAGAGCTATTTAATACGATCATGGAGATTGTTGCAAAGCTGCGCCAATATGATATTGTAATCATCATTGGTTCGAATATGAGAATAAAATTAGTAGAAACCCTGCTTGATAAAGAAGTAATTGGTGTTCAAATTGGCGAATCGCCGATTGCTGATGATAAGTATGTCAATGCCGAAGAAGTACAGTCAATTATCCGCCAGCTCCAGTTCTAGGAGGCAGTATGAAGCACGTAGTTAGCATAAGTCTCGGCTCATCGAGGCGCAATCATAAAGTCGTTCAAGATTTTGGTGGTCAACCTGTTACAATCGAGCGATTAGGTACAGATGGTGATAAAGAGAAGGCAATCCGGCTTATTAAAGAGCTGGATGGGCACGTAGACGCTTTTGGACTGGGTGGCACCGATTTGTATATTTATGCCGGTGGACACCGCTACACATTTTTGGAATCTAAGCGTATTGTGGCGGCTGCCCGTACAACTCCCATCGTTGACGGCAGCGGTTTGAAAAATACCCTTGAAAGGCGCGTAGTCGACTATTTAGTGAAACAACAGGGATTCCTGTTTGAGAATAGGCCTGTGCTAATGGTGTGTGCTGTTGACCGGTTCGGTTTAGCCGAGGCTCTTGTCGGAGTTAAGAGCAAGGTGGTGTTTGGTGATTTGTTGTTTGGGCTGGGAGTTCCGCTCCCGATTCGGACCTTATCAGGCTTAGCCCGTTTGGCACAGATTGTAGCACCTGTTGTGACAAAATTACCTGTTCGTTTTTTCTATCCTACAGGCGATAAGCAAGTCAACAATACACCCCGCTTTAGCAATTACTTTCATCAGGCAGAGGTAATTGCCGGTGATTTTCATTTTATTCGCCGTTATATGCCGCCGTCGCTTGCCGGAAAGACGCTAATTACCAATACCGTCACTGCGGAAGATCAGATGTTGTTGAAAGAGCGGGGGGTTGCTGCATTAGTAACGACTACTCCTGATATGGGAGGCCGTTCATTTGGAACCAATGTTTTAGAGGCGGTATTAATTGCTCTTGCCGGACCAGAGTCCAGGCCGTTAACGCCATTGGCTTATGAAGCGTTGTTAGATCAGTTAAAGATATACCCAAGGATAACACGGTTTTCTTAAGGAGGCATTTCCATGGAAAAGTTTGCGTTTATCGTTCACCCACTTACGGCCAAGGATTTCAGCCGGAAGTTTCCGGTTGCAAAGAATTGGTCTGACGGCTTTGTTGAAGGCATCATGAAGTATATACCACCCTTTAAAGTATCCAATATTACTGGAATAGAGTCACCCAAAGCTGCAGCGCAAGGCTGGTTTGTCGGTTGCCCGCTGACATCTCGTCAAATGGTGGAGATGCCGGAAGCTTATGTTGTCAACAAGATTATTAAAGCAGGCAAAGTAGCTGAGAAGCTGGGCGCTAAAGTAGTGGGCCTGGGAGCTTTTACTTCAATAGTCGGTGATGCAGGTATTACGATAGCACAAAACTTAAAGATTGCTGTGACAACTGGTAACAGCTATACTGTAGCTACTGCCCTTGAGGGCGTACGGCAGGCTGCAAAAGTCATGGGGAAAAGCATGGACAGAACCAATGTTGTTATTTTAGGGGCTACAGGTTCTATTGGTGCTGCTTGTGCACAGATATTAGCCAGAGAAGTACGTTATCTAACCTTGGTTGCCAGAAATGAAGCTAAATTGGAAAGAATTGCCGAACAAATTTTAAAATCTACAGGATTAGCCGTGCGGATTACAGCAAATACTAAAGCCACTCTAAGAGCGGCAGATATTGTTATTGCCGTTACAAGTGCGGTAGACAGCATTATTGAGCCTGAGGATTTAAAGCCCGGCGCAATTGTCTGCGATGTTGCCCGTCCCCGCAATGTATCACGCCGCGTTGCTGAAATGCGTAAAGACGTATTGGTGATTGAAGGCGGTGTCGTTGAAATACCCGGAGATGTCAATTTTGGCCTTAACTTTGGTTTTCCTCCCAAAACTGCTTATGCCTGCATGGCTGAAACCATGATACTAGCATTAGAAAAGCGTTATGAACATTTTACATTAGGCCGTGATTTGACGGTAAAGCAGGTGGAGACCATTGATCAATTAGCTAAAAAGCACGGATTTAAGTTAGCTGGGTTCCGGAGTTTTGAACGGGCACTTACCGTAGAGGAAATAACATTGATAAAGCTCAATGCTACAGCTAGGGGGGAAGTAAAAGAAGAAGTAGGCTAGAAAATATTGACAAACGCTTATTTAGCGCCTATAATAATGCCATATATCTGGCGTGAGTCAGATGCCGATAAAAGTGTCAAGTTCTACTTGACACTATTTATATTGCCTGTTACGTTAAATTGACACAAACAAAGAGGTACTGAATTAGATAGTAAAGATTACTTTTAAGCAATAAAGGGGAGCAAAATAATGGCGGAAAAGCAGACAATTCTTACTTCTGACGGGTTAAAGAAGATAGAACAAAAACTAGATTTTTTGAAATCCGTACGTCGCCGGGAAGTAGCTGAGCGGATCAAACAAGCCATTGAATATGGCGATATCAGCGAGAACTCGGAATATGAAGATGCAAAAAATGAACAGGCATTTATTGAAGGCGAAATTATTACCTTAGAAAAAATGCTCAGAACCGCAAAAGTTATCGATGAAGGTGAAATTAGCACTGATGTCGTGACACTGGGCTCTACTGTTACGTTAAAAGATCTCGAAGATAGTGAAATTTTTGAATATACAATTGTAGGTTCAGCGGAAGCGGATCCGATGGAATGGAAGATTTCGAATGAATCACCGGTTGGAGAAGCAATTCTCGGCCAGCCTGTTGGTAGTGTTATTGAGGTTAATGTTCCAGCAGGTGTGTTAAAATACGAAGTAATGGATATTAAGCGCCACAACTAGCGTTACGTTATGGGGGAGACTTTCATGAAAGACCAGGAACATTTACCGGAATCGACAGAGGATTTAAATGAATTAATGCGTGTAAGGCGTGAAAAAATGACTGCTATTGCGGCAAAGGATATTGAACCTTTTGGCCGTAAATATCACGTTACTTATCATGCCCACGATATTTTGAACCAATTTGAAGAGCTGGACGGCCAAACTGCCCGTCTGGCCGGTCGTCTTATGGCTGTACGAGGACATGGCAAGGCCAGTTTTGCTCATTTAATGGACATGTCAGGCCGGATACAGCTGTATTTCCGTCAAGATGTGCTTGGCGATGATTTGTATGAGAATTTTCGCCTGCTCGATATCGGTGATATAATCGGCATTGAGGGTGAAGTATTTAGAACACAAAAGGGAGAAATCAGCGTTAAAGTAACTTCCTTTGAAATACTCGCTAAGTCACTGCGTCCTCTACCGGCAAAATGGCATGGACTAAAAGATGTCGAAACCCGTTACCGTCAACGTTATCTTGATCTTATTGTTAATCCGGAAGTTCGCAATACATTTGTGCTGCGCAGTAAAATTATTAAGACGCTGCGGAGCTATTTAGACAATCGTGATTTCCTGGAAGTTGAGACTCCTATGATGCATCCGATTGCAGGTGGAGCGGCAGCGAGGCCGTTTGTTACGCATCATAATGCTCTGGACATGAAATTATATATGCGTATTGCTCCTGAACTTTATCTAAAACGCCTGATCGTAGGCGGTTTTGAAAAAGTATACGAGGTTAACCGCGTTTTCAGGAATGAAGGAATTTCGATTCGGCATAATCCGGAGTTTACTCTAGTAGAGTTGTATCAGGCTTATGCTGATTATGAAGATGTCATGAGATTGACGGAAGATTTAGTCTCTCATGTTGCGTTAGAAGTATTAGGCACTACCCAGATAACATATCAAGGGCAGGATATTGACCTGACGCCTCCGTGGAACCGGTTAACTATGCCCGAAGCGATTAAAAAGTATTCGGGGGAGGATTTTTCTGCTGTAACAACGGTTGAAGAAGCGAGAGCGATTGCAGACCGAGTTGGCGTACATTATGAAAAGAAAGACGGGATTGGCAATATCTTGAATCATGTGTTTGAAGGTGTTGCCGAGCAGCATTTAATTCAACCAACCTTTATCATCGGACATCCGCTGGAAATTTCACCGTTAGCCAAAAAGAATAAAGAGAACCCTGCTATTACGGATCGCTTTGAGGCATTTATCTTTGGCCGTGAAATTGCGAACGGCTTTTCTGAATTGAATGACCCGATTGATCAAAAGGAGAGATTCCTCGGTCAGGTTGCACAGCGTGACTCTGGAGACGACGAAGCTCACATGATGGATGAGGACTATGTTAACGCATTGGAGTATGGGTTGCCACCCACAGGCGGACTGGGAATTGGTATAGACAGATTAGTGATGTTTCTTACCGATACCGCTTCGATACGCGATGTTATTTTATTTCCTCACATGCGGCACAAAGAATAAGTTAGTAGAATACGGACCACATATAACACCGGGTTGGTCAAACAGCCCGGTGTTATATTGTTATTATGCAAATTTTATGAAAATTGGGATGCGGTGAGCTTGACAGTAAAGGTGAAAAAATGCTACGATACTCATGCAATAGATTACTATTGTAAAAAATATGGTTAGTTTACTTGACATCTATTTGTCATAGTGGTATTATGTAAAAGTCGCTTGTGGGCGATAAGGCAATGAAAAATAATGTTGACACAGCTTAACTGCTATGATAACATATACAAGTCGCTGTGAAAACAGTAACAGAAAATGCCGAAAAAATATGTTGACAAAACAAAATGGTTATGTTAACATAAATAAGCTGTCACCGCGACAAGCGATGACAACGAAAACAAAGTGTTCCTTGAAAACTGAACAATGTAAGATGAAATAAACGCCAGATGTTAGGTGTTTCACTGAAACACCACAACGTTTTGAAGCGCAAGCTTCGAAACACAAAACAAGTAACTTTAAGAGCCATCAAGGCTCCATAAAGATAAAACTTTAATGGAGAGTTTGATCCTGGCTCAGGACGAACGCTGGCGGCGTGCCTAACACATGCAAGTCGAACGGAGTATTCAGCAATGGATACTTAGTGGCGAACGGGTGAGTAACGCGTAGATAATCTGCCTCAAAGATGGGGACAACACTTGGAAACGAGTGCTAATACCGAATGTGGTATCTTGTGTGCATACATGAGATAAAAAAGATGGCCTCTGAATATGCTATCGCTTTGAGATGAGTCTGCGTCTGATTAGCTAGTTGGAGAGGTAAAAGCTCACCAAGGCGACGATCAGTAGCCGGTCTGAGAGGATGAACGGCCACACTGGGACTGAGACACGGCCCAGACTCCTACGGGAGGCAGCAGTGGGGAATCTTCCGCAATGGACGAAAGTCTGACGGAGCAACGCCGCGTGAGTGAAGAAGGTCTTCGGATTGTAAAGCTCTGTCAACTAGGACGAATGTGTGATTTGTGAATAATGAGTCATAATGACGGTACTAGAGAAGGAAGCCACGGCTAACTACGTGCCAGCAGCCGCGGTAATACGTAGGTGGCGAGCGTTGTCCGGAATTATTGGG
>NZ_SLUI01000005.1 GCF_004339805.1 Anaerospora hongkongensis
TTCAAAACGTTGTGGTGTTTCAGTGAAACACCTAACATCTGGCGTTTATTTCATCTTACATTGTTCAGTTTTCAAGGAACACTTTGTTTTCGTTGTCATCGCTTGTCGCGGCGACAGCTTATTTATGTTAACATAACCATTTTGTTTTGTCAACATGTTTTTTTGTTTTTGTTCTGCGCAATAATCCTTGATAGGATCGACGCTGAAACTGTAGCACCGCATCTCCTGCGGTAAGTAATACTATACCATAACCATTTAGAAGTCTACAACTTGTCATAATCGTGAAAATAGACAGATCGTCATGATTTGGCCCACAAATTGTAATATATGCTTCCTTATCCTTAGATATACGCAAAAATACAACTTTTACGGATTTTTTTACCAAAAAGTTCGCGGCATAATGCGCTCTAGCCTGCGGACAGGCTTTCCCACACAATCCAAATCGCCAATTTGATCAGCGATCTCCTTAATTGCGGACGTTGCAATCATGGGCAGCTTTAATCTTTGAGCAGCCTCATAGACACCGCGGGCACCGCTTTGCACAACTTCCACTGTTGTTTCTTCCGCCATGTGCGTATTATTTAACAACGCATCGACTCGCCCCAAAGATAATACATAGTCGACAATATCCTCAATTGTCGAAGTGAAGGGACGTGACATATTAATAACGGCAATGATCTTCAACCAGGGATTTTCATGAGCTCCTTCAATCAGGTTAAAAATAGCCGCACCGTGTACGCCGTAACCGATGTCAAGAATAACATTCCCCGGACGCCTGAGCGCCCATCGCATAGAGCCTTTAATTGTGCCGCCCGCTTCCCCCAGGCCCATCGTTTCCCGGGTCTCCCAGGCATCCACTGTTATTCCCATTTCCTCCAGTTCCCGCTTAATTGGGCGAATGGTATAGCAAGGCTCCACTGTATCCAAATCTACCAATGTTACCGGAAGCCCTTTACGCGTGAGTTCAATGGCCCGGTTTACCGCATTCTCACTTTTTCCGCTGGCATATTCACCTATATAAGCCTCAATAATCGGGTCCATATTTACCCCCTTGTCCATATGAAAAGCTCGCCAAGCAACAACCGCCTACCGAGAGCCTGTAAAATCAAACAATAAATAGTTTAAACAAAATCAGCAAAATAACTCCCGGTAAACCAAGAAAACCAGCAACTAATGCCGTTAAAGGATTAATTGCAATCATAAATCCTACATGACCGCCAATGAAATTTACCGCCCACAACATTGCGCCACCAATCAGGCCGTTATAAATTAACTTAAAAATTAATTTTATCGGCATGAAAAACATGCGCCCTATAATATATAGCAAAATGATTCCAAATACGTAAGCAATGGCGATTGTCATATCACCGGACAATCCACTAATGGCAGGCATGAGCATTCTCCTCTCACAATACAAATTAGTATATCTATTTCAATATATACGACGCCCGTCCTGCTTTATGCCAAAAAAATAATGAAGCTATGCAGCCTCATTATGCATTCCCATAAGGAGAATAACAAAATTTTTCCTGGCGAGCTTTTTTGAGAAAGTAAATATAACGCCGTTCGGCTGCCAAAATCATATAACTTGCCGAATCAATTAAATCTTCATCATCAGGTGAAGTACGAAATATTTCGTGTGCCAGGCACCACTCCTGCTTAGCCTGCTCGATTAGCTTTTCCATCGGTACCTCAGCCGGCTTCGTCTCTGGGCTGCCGTTAAAAAGCCAGGATAACCATTCCATCAACATGTCTGCACCCCCTTGGTACATGTATACGGCAATCATCCACAAATATGATACATTCTCACAGTAAAACAACAACAGGGCTCTCCGCCCTGTTGTTATTACAAAAAAATGAAATATATTATGGTATTATCATTTGTTAAGGAAAGGCATCGAATCAGTGTTCTGTTATTGTATATTTGGAATGAACGATTCCTTCGGCACGGGCTCTTTTCATCAAATAGATATACTTCTTTTCTGCCGCTTGAATTAAATAAGCAGCATGGTCAATCAAGTCTTTATCCGTAACAGTATTATAGTATGCTTGCGCTTCCTGCCACTCCCGCCGCGCCTGTTCAATACTCTCAGGAAGTGACATCTCAGCCGAATGTGGTTTCTCCCGTTCGTGTTCCATTAAGCTGCTAACCATCTTACCTCCGGCAGTTATAATATTTACCCATGGTGCATTCATTCTAATCCCCTCCTGTTGGTTATTCTTCCCATACAAGAAGGACATTAAACATAAAAGACCTGGCATACACCAAGTCTTTCCTAAAAAATATACTCTTATAACTCGCGCCGGTTTTCGACCGCTTTGGACAGTGTTACTTCATCAACATACTCAATATCTCCACCAACAGGCAGTCCATGAGCAATGCGGGTTGCCTTTACACCTAACGGCTTTAACAAGCGCGCCAGGTACATGGCGGTAGCCTCACCCTCTACATCAGGGTCAGTGGCCATAATGACTTCTTTTATATCACCGCTTTGCAAACGCTGCAGCAGTTCCTTAATGCGTATATCGTCGGGTCCCACCCCGTCCAGCGGCGAAAGCGCCCCGTGCAGCACATGATAAAGCCCGCGGTAATCGCGCGAGCGTTCAATAGCTGCAACTGCCCGTGGCTCTTCAACCACACAGATAATCGTATGATCTCTACTTTGCGCCTGACAGATCTTGCAGGGATCAGTATCAGTAAAATTGTAACACACGGAGCAGTAGCCAATCCTATCCTTGGCCTCAATAATCGCCTGGGCTAAAGCTTGGGCCTGGCTTTTTTCCATTTCCAGCACATAATAAGCAAGGCGGGTTGCAGACTTTGGCCCGATTCCCGGCAGACGGCGAAACTGCTCCACTAATTTGGCTAAAGGAGCTACCTGCTGCATAGGATTAGAACATTCCAGGCGGCAGATTCATTCCACCGGTTAATTTGCCCATTTCTTGCGCCATCATATCATCAACTTTTTTTAGTGCCTCGTTAACGGCAGCGGATACGAGATCTTCCAGCATTTCCACGTCTTCCGGATCGACAGCAGTTGGCGCTATTTTAAGCGAAACAATTTGTTTTTCACCATTCATTACAACCTTGACAGCACCACCGCCGGCCGTAGCTTCCAGTGTGCGGGTTTTCAACTCTTCTTGCATCTTAGACATATCGGCTTGCAGTTTTTGAACTTTTTTCATCATACCTGCCATATTGCCCATGTTACCAAACATATAGAAATCCTCCCTTATTTATGGCAAAAGCCACTTTATTCTTCCTGTATGATTTTCCCGCCAAACATCTGAATAGCTTGACGGAGAACAGGATGATTCTCATCAGACTGCAGCGCATTGACCGCAGGTGCCGGAGCGCTGACAGAAGCCGGTGTTTCTTTTTTGGCGGGCGCTGCAGGTGCTGACGGCGCGGCTGTTCCCAGCAAACATTGAAGTCTCACCTGCTGTCCGCTCACTTGAGCCAATCCTTTTTCAATCAGCGTCCGGAAATCATCCTTTTCTGTCCGGTCCTTGGCAAACTGACTGGTAAAACGAACAGTTGCCGTCTTATCATCTAAAGAAACCAGCTGGCCTTGGGATACGCAGGCATGAACGGCACGCTTGCCTTCCGTTATCAGCTGTTTGAGTACTGCATCCCAGACTGCTTTTACATCACCTACCGGCACTGTCGCTTTACTAACTTTAGCTTCAGGCTTAGGCGCATCTGCCGGGGTATGCTCAGGCACTTGAATTGCCGGCGGTACCTGCTTACTGATAGCAACTGCTGGTGTATTGACTGGTTTTACAGCCCTGATGGCAATATCTCCACTCTCAGCCTGATTTAGACGCTCTTCTAATTGGCTAATCCGGTCAAGCAAAGCAGATAAATCCTCTCCACCGCTGCGACGGCAGGCGGATAGCAATGTCATTTCAATCGTAATGCGCGGTTCAGGTGACCACTTCGTATCGTTTGCACCCTCATGCAGCAGTTGAATGATTTGGACAAGTTCGCTATGAGTAAGTTTCGCACTCTGACCAGCCAAAATTTCCTTGCTTTCACTATACCGGTCTAATCCGTCCAGCTCCGGAGCCGCCTTATATAACATTAGGCTGCGCATATGTAATGCCAACTCAATTAAAACCTGGCGTCCATCTTTCCCCAGCGTAATAATCTGCTCAAGATCGGTTAGAATTGCCGGCGCATTCCGGTCAATAACCGCCTCTGCCAGGCGCCACACCCATTCATGGCCAATAAGCCCCAACAGTTGCCTGACATCATCCGGCGTTACCGCTTGTGTTTCCAGACTGGCACACTGATCCAAAATACTCAGCGCATCCCGCATACCTCCATCAGCATGCGCAGCAATAAGGCGAATTGCATCAGGGGAAATAATAATACCGCTATTTTCGGCAACCATTTTCAGACGATCCTCAATTTCCCTGAGGCCAATACGCCGAAAGTCATAACGCTGACAGCGGGAGTGAATGGTTGCCGGTATACGATGAGGCTCGGTTGTTGCCAGAATAAAAACCACGTGACCAGGCGGCTCTTCCAATGTCTTTAGCAGCGCATTAAACGCTTCGGTGGTCAGCATATGCACTTCGTCGATTATATATACTTTTTTTTGCCCTTCGACTGGTGCAAATTTAACAGTTTCACGCAAATCACGTATTTCATCAATACCCCGGTTAGAGGCCGCATCAATTTCAAAAACATCCATTGACGAACCGGCAGTAATACGTTCGCAGGCAGGACAATGGTTACACGGACTAGGGGTCGGGCCGTGCACACAATTTAACGCCTTTGCCAAAATCTTAGCCGTACTCGTTTTGCCTGTACCACGCGGTCCGGCAAATAAGTAAGCATGTGCAATCTTGCCGGTGGCAATAGCGTTCTTCAGCGTTGTGTTAATATGCTCCTGACCGATAAGATTATCAAAATCCTGAGGTCGCCATTGACGGTACAATGCCAGATAAGCCATATTTACACCCCCTCGTATGCAATATTCCACACAAAGATTAGTATTTCCTTTTTCAATTGCTCCTACAAAAAAGCAGCCTTACGGCTGTATTATACTTATACTTAACTACCAATTGACGATTAACCCGTGTCACTGGAACCGTCCCCACGACAGCACTCAGCTTAGGCCGTTGAGAAAGCTCCATATACTAGGCGCGACGAGGACGCGAGCGAAGACAGTACATTGGGGTACGACAAGCGAGCGCCCGCAGTCGCAACAACGTAGATGGGGGTTTATCGACGGCCGACAACGTTTAAGGTCCGACCATGACAACCCCTCAGGCACCCTTGCGGCACATAGAAATGGTCACTTACCGCTGCTTCCTTCCGGACCTGACGGGGTTCATGAGTTTCCATTGCGCAAGACCCAAGTGATTGCCATGGGCGGACCTTAAAAAGAAATGGTCGTATTCGACGACCATTTTTTGTGTTAAGGATTTATGGCGGAGAGAGAGGGATTTGAACCCTCGGTACAGTTTCCCGTACACATGATTTCCAATCATGCTCCTTCAGCCGCTCGGACACCTCTCCATACTTCCATACAACACTCTAATATGAGATTTTACAGCAGCTGCAATTAATCATTGTAATCTCGACTGCGAATATTAGTATACCTTGTCCGTAACAAGTTGTCAATACTGTTATGGATGGAAATTATAGGATAATAAAGCGCCAGTTTGACAGCTTCTATATGGGGTTCAGAACCTCCTACACCCTAACTGCAGGAGGTCCTAACCTTACTCGTATTTTTAATTGGGCAGATTAAGTACACACGCCGCAAGCAGTTTGGCCCGCTCAAATAGAGTATCAACAACGGCAAACTCCTCCGGACTATGATTGCGTCCGCCTTTTACTCCCATTGCACACACAGTGGGAACACCTGCCATGACACTATAAGCCGAATCTGAACCGCCGCCAACCAGCTTAGGATAAGGAACTCCCAGCCCCATTTCCTCATAGGTCCTGCTGACAACCGAAAAAAGCGCCTCACTGCCAGGAGCCCTTTTCATTGGTGCGATGCCGGGGATTTCATTTAAGGTTGTACTTGTATCCGGAATATATATTTTGGCGGCAATAGCCTGCATTTGCCGGCGGATTTCCGGTAATAATGCCGGATCAAGATATCGTACATCAACGATAATTTTGGCCTGCCCCGGCACTGCGTTCGGCACTGTTCCACCTTCAATTACGCCTACATTAAAAGTTGTACCGGTCTTCCAGTTTGTAAGATTTTGTATTGCAATTACCTTGTGAGCTATTTCAAGAATAGCACTCCGCCCGTTTTCAGGCTCATTGCCGGCATGTACGGCAATACCCTTAACATGCATTTCAAACAAAGCTGACCCTTTTCGTCCAACAACAATAGCATCATCAGTAAAGCCTGTTTCACAATTAAATGCTGCCGCCGCTCCCTGTGCCTCCGCCATCAATAATTCTGCGGTATTGGATTTGACATGCCCTACCTCTTCATCACCCGCGAGGATCATCTTCAATGGACGTGCATCGTATTGAGCTGCTTGCAAAGCCTTCATTGCATACAGCGCCGCCACAATCCCACCTTTCATATCAAGAACTCCCGGCCCATATGCAACACCTTCGTGAATAGTAAAAGGTCTTTTGGCAATAGTCCCCACCGGGAAAACAGTATCCATGTGTCCTAGAAATAAAACCTTAGCTTGCTTCCGGTCTTCGCCAAGTTCGCCAATTAGCATATTGCCGGCCTGTTCCATCTCAATAATCCGGGTAGCAGCCCCTTCGCCGGCCAAAACCTGCTGAATTTTGGCGGCAACTGCGTCAATTCCGGGCTTATGCTGCGAACCACTTTCCGTACTGACAAGTTCCTGCCATAAGGCCAGCATTTCTTCCCGGTGTTCATCAATAAATTGAAAAACCTGCTGTTTTTGTCTGTCCATGTTCTCCTCCTGTCTACTCCGCTTTTGCCATGGAAAGCAATTCTTGCCCAACCTGCTGTAAGGTGATTGCCCGTTCGGTAATTGACTCTATCGCCTTTGCCTGTTCCTTAGTAATACCTGCGGTTTGCCGGGTATGATCAATAACTACTTCCATTGATGACTTTAGCTCTCTTAGCGTTGTTTGAATCTCCTTGGCCGACTGGTGGCTTTGATCTGAGAGCTTGCGGACCTCTTCGGCTACAACCGCAAATCCTCTGCCGTGCTCGCCTACCCGCGCAGCTTCAATTGCAGCATTAAGACCAAGCAGATTGGTTTGTCCGGCAATTTGCTGAATAATCGCGATTACCGAGTCGGTATTATTTACATTCTCTGATACATGATCAGATAAATTAGCGACATCCTGCATGGTAGCTGCCAAATCTTCATGAGACGCATTGAGCTCCTCTATCGTGGATGCAATAGTAGTAATTGAATCACTGACTAGCTGCGCCTGTTCCAGCAGCAGCTCCCTGTTCTCAGCCGCTTGCAGTTCCCAGCGGAACAGGCCTGTGGCGATTTTTGCAATGGGTTTGGAATAGATCGGGTCTCCGCCTATCCCAAAACTGCCAACCCATTTATTCTGATAAACAATAGGCAGGTGAACGCCCATTTTTACCGCTCCACCCGAGCGTTCTTCATCTTCTGCTGTTACAATGCGCCCTTCTAACTTCTCCGTAAGCACCTTCTGCGAACCGCTGTGAACTGTGCCTACTCGGGAAGCGTCTCTGGCCGCGATGATTGTACCTGTATGATCACAAATTACTGCGCTAAGTTCTGTTTCCTGAAAAATAAAACTCATAATTTTATTGGCAATTATTTTATCCAAGGCTATCCTCCTCAGCTAATATCTACGGAATATCTTTTGCCTTATCTGCATAAGCGTCAGGGAAGACGCAGTTTATCTGCCCCTTCCCTCTCGAACGCAAAAAATATCAACTTTAGCTTAAAAATAAGTATCTAATCCTTTGGATTTCCGATTATAGGCAGGCAATAGTTTCAATTTCAACAGAAACGTCTTTGGGTAATCGAGCAACCTGAACGCAGCTTCTGGCCGGAGCAGCCTGCGGAAAATACTCGCCATACACTTGATTGACGATCGGGAAATCGTTCATATCCGTAAGGAATACGGTTGCTTTGACCACGTTTTCCAAGCCGATCCCCTGGCTTTGCAGAATGGCAATTATATTCTTAATAGCCTGTCTCGTCTGCGCGGCAACATCACCGGTTACCACTTCCCCTGTGGCGGGGTCAACCGGAATTTGTCCGGAAATAAACAGTAACCCGCCTGTTTGTATTGCCTGTGAGTATGGGCCTATCGCAGCCGGAGCCTTATCCGTCGTAACAACGCTTTTCATTAATTCAATTCCTCCTATTGAAGTTGACAAAAAGGGTTATCTCCTTATTGCTTTGCCAACGCCTTGTATTTCGCAAGTTTCTCTTTAGCATCTTGTTCCGTCTTAACAAACAACGCTTCGGCGGCCTCAGGGTATTGTTGCAGCAATGAAGAATACCGCACTTCACCCAGCAAAAACTCTTTAAAATCCATTGAAGGTTCCTTTGAATCCATCTTGAAGGGATTCTCACCTGCAGCTGCTAGCTGAGGATTATAGCGGTACATCGCCCAATAGCCGCTATCCACTGCCCGTTTAGCTTCTAACTGGCTGCAGCCCATACCTACTTTCAGTCCGTGGTTGATGCAGGGCGAATAAGCGATGATCAATGACGGCCCCGGATAAGCCTCTGCTTCGGCGATGGCTTTTAAGGTTTGGTTTTTATCGGCGCCCATGGCGATTTGCGCCACGTAAACATACCCATAGCTCATGGCAATCATGCCGAGGTCTTTCTTTTTGGTCTTTTTACCGCTTGCGGCAAATTTAGCAATTGCGGCAGTCGGAGTAGCTTTAGAAGACTGACCGCCCGTGTTGGAATACACTTCGGTATCAAATACCAAAATATTAACATCTTCTCCTGAGGCTAACACATGATCCAAGCCACCGAAGCCAATGTCATAGGCCCAGCCGTCACCGCCAAAAATCCATTGCGACCGTTTTACAAGGAAGTCCCGGTTTTTGTAGATCTCATTAAGCAGGGGATCCTCGCCTTTGATCTGACATAGCTGGCTGATCAGCTTATCAGCCCTTGCCCGGGTACCTTCTCCCTTATCTTTGTTAGCCAGCCAGTCTTCACAGGCAGCTTTGAAATCTTCTCCCAGATCCAATTGCGCAGCCTTCTCAATAGCCAGTGCAACTTGCTTTCTCAGCTGCTTGCCAGCCATCAGCATACCTAAGCCGAACTCGGCATTATCTTCAAATAAGGAGTTCCCCCAGGCCGGTCCATGGCCGCGATGATTAGTCGTGTATGGCAATGAAGGAACGCTGTCAGCCCAGACCGATGAACAGCCGGTAGCATTGGCAATCATCATCCGTTCACCATATAACTGTGTGACCAGCTTGGCATACGGTGTTTCCCCGCAGCCGGCACAGGCACCGGAAAACTCCAGCAGCGGCTGCTCAAATTGGCTGCCCTTTACTGTAAAAGCGTTTACCGGATTAGCCTTTGGAGTAACTGAGAGGGCATAGTCCCACTGCTCTGCCTGCGGCAATTGGGTGTCCAGCGGTTTCATTATCAGGGCCTTTTCCTTAGCCGGGCAAACTTGAGCACAGTTACCGCACCCGGTGCAATCGTAAGGCGAGACTGCCATAACAAAGGACAGTTCTTTCTGTCCCATACAGGGCCTTGCCTGCAAACCGGCCGGTGCTTGCTGCTTTTCTGTCTCGGTTAATAGTACCGGTCTGATAGCAGCATGAGGGCAAACATAGGAACACTGATTACACTGAATACATTTTTCTGCCTGCCACTCGGGCACCTGGATTGCAATACCCCGTTTTTCGTAGGCGGCCGTTCCCATGGGGTATGAGCCGTCCTCCAGTCCAATAAATGCACTTACCGGCAGCTTATCGCCTTCCTGGCGGTTCATAGGAATCAGAATATCCTGAATAAATGCCGGAACCGCCTTGCCGGACGCCTCCGTATCTTGCGCCTCCTGCCAGGCTGCAGGAACAACAACTTTAATAATAGAGGCAATTCCCTGATCCACAGCAGCATTATTCATGGCAACTACTTTTTCGCCTTTTTTGCCATACGTTTTTTTAATTGCGTCTTTGAGATATTTTACAGCCTCTTCTTCCGGAATAATGCCGGCAATTTTGAAGAATGCGGCCTGCATAATCATGTTAATCCTGCCACCAAGGCCTAGCTGCTGGGCAATTGCGACAGCATCAATTCTGTACATAGCTATATTGTTAGCTGCAAGATAGCGTTTCATTGCTGACGGCAGATTCTGCTCAAGCTCTTCTTCGCTCCATTGGCAGTTTAGGAGAAAACTGCCGCCTGGCTTCAAGCCTTCTAAGACATTGTAATTATACACATAGGACTGATTATGACAGGCGATAAAGTCCGCCTTATTAATCAGATAGGGAGATTTGATCGGCTTTTGACCGAAGCGCAAATGAGAAATGGTAACTCCGCCCGATTTTTTAGCATCATAGGCAAAATAAGCCTGAGCATACATATCAGTGTGATCACCAATAATTTTAATGGAATTCTTATTGGCACCAACAGTTCCGTCAGAGCCTATCCCCCAGAACTTACAGGCCTTGGTGCCTGAGGCAGTCGTATCTATATCTGCGCCAAACGGCAGCGAAGTGTGGTTGACGTCATCAATGATCCCAACGGTAAAATTATCCCGCGGCTTGTCCGCTTTTAAGTTCTCAAATACGCCATGGATATGGCTGGGGATTACATCTTTACCACCCACGCCACATCGCCCGCCAACAATCACCGGCTGCCACGCTTTGCCGTAAAAGGCGCTTTTCACATCCAGGTACAGCGGCTCAGCCAGGGCGCCCATTTCTTTGGTTCTGTCTAGTACGGCAATTTTTTGCACCGTTTCCGGGATATATTTAAAGAAATGCTCCAATGAGAATGGCCGGTAAAGGTGTACCGTCAACAGGCCGACCTTTTCTCCCTGGGCAGTAAGATAGTCAACAACCTCTTCGATGGTTTCACACATCGATCCCATAGCAATAATCAACCGATCTGCATCGGGAGCACCGCAATAGTTGAACAAATGGTATTCCCGGCCTGTTAATTTACTGATTTCAGCCATATAGTTTTCAACAATTGCCGGAATATCCTGATGGAAACGGTTAGAGACTTCTCGTTGCTGGAAGTGAATATCGCTGCCTTGTACAGTGCCTTTCGTCAGTGGGTGATCGGGATTGAGCGCTCTTTTGCGGAAAGCATCCACAGCCTCCCGGTCTAGCAGTCTATCCAGCTCCTCATATTCGAGCACTTCAATTTTCTGGACTTCATGTGACGTTCTAAATCCGTCAAAGAAGTTAAGGAACGGTACCCGGCCCTTAATCGCCGCTAAGTGCGCTACAGCCGACAAGTCCATAACCTGTTGAACACTGCTTTCAGCAAGCATGGCAAAACCGGTCTGCCTTGTGGCCATAACATCGGAATGATCACCAAAAATACTGATGGCATTGGCCCCAACTACACGGGCACTGACATGAAATACGCCAGGCAATAACTCCCCGGCAATTTTATACATATTGGGAATCATCAGCAAAAGCCCTTGCGAGGCAGTGTAAGTAGTAGTCAATGCACCAGCCTGCAGCGAACCGTGCACCGCACCTGCTGCCCCGCCTTCTGACTGCATTTCCACAACTTCTACCGTTTGCCCGAACAGGTTCTTTTTCCCTTGAGCAGCCCATTCATCAACGCTCTCTGCCATATTAGACGAAGGCGTAATTGGGAAAATAGCTGCCACATCAGTAAAAGCATATGAGATATAGGCTGCTGCCGTATTACCATCCATAGTTTGCATTTTTCTTTTCATCTTACATCAATCCCCTCGTGTGAAATCAAGTATGTATTGCTTACTATTACTAACGGCAACGCCAAGGGGGGCAGGCTTGTTTCGATTTAGAACCACACTACTGCCCCACAGTTTCTGCTATAGAAATTATCCGTTTAGTCCCATAACATTTATCAAAATTCTGGTCAGTATCATGACTACAGCAGCATCGACAAGCGGAACGCAGATCAGCAGGGAATGCCATTTCCGGTCAACATTGGAAACGATTACGATGCGCACAAAGTGTCCAATCAGCGTTCCCATTGTTACACAGGCCGGAAACAGGATTGTCGCCTGTGCCGCTGTGATTACCCCTTTGGAATACAAAGTCGCCGCAGTAGCGCAACCTGCCGCTTTGGCAAAAAAAGCGGCAACAAGAGCAAATACGGCTTCACCCGGCAGGCCAAACAAAATCATTACCGGTTCCAGGAGCTTACCTACACTCTTCATTAATCCGGTAATGTCCAGAAATTGAATTAGCACGTAGGCCAAAACCATGGCAGGAGCAATCATTTCCGCACCAATATAAAATCCTTTTTTAGCTCCTGCTACAAATTCTTCCACTATACTTGGCTTAACTTTTTTTACATCTGCGCCGGCAGCAGCCTGATTAGCCATTTACCCCGCTCCCTTCTACCTGATTTCTGCTCGCATGCCATTTTAAGTAGAGCCGTACCAAATTAGCACCCATGACTTTAACAACAAAGATCAGTCCGATAATCATCCCTACCGGCAGAACACTGATCGGCAGCAGGGCCGCACCTGTACCAAAAGTATTGGTAACCGGTGCAGAACCGGCATACTGATATGCAACAAATATAGCCCGTTCTTCTTCGGTCATCATTTTGTCCTCAACCATTCCCTTGGTCATTACTGCCGCCACATCAGAGCTGGTTAAGCTGCTGACAAAAGCCAGGCCACTGGCCCCCGGCAGTCCCATAAAAGGCTTTAAAATCGGACGGAATACGACTTCTGCTGCCCGCAAAGCGCCAAGTGACTCGGCAACCTGAATACAGCCCAGCGCAAACATCAAGGTTGGAAACAACGTTAACGCGAACATAAAGCCGTCACGTGCTCCGGTACCACCCTTACCGGTAAAAATTACGCCTTTGGCAACTTGTCCAAAATCCCCTGTTAGCACCTGGAAATCCAATGCCCGCAAAGGACCATCCATCTTGGCAAATACACCGGAAAAAGAAATAAGCAAGATGATTAATGATAGCCATCCCTTCCAGGTAACCTTGTATTTTTCCTCTGCCATATACTCTCCCCCTAATTCATCTATTGCAAAGAACAGAATTACGGCTCAGCCGTTTAGCTGTTCAGCTTAAGCACACAGTCAACCATCAGCTTAGCTCTTTCGAATAAGCTCTCTACCTGGGCATACTCCTCCGGACTATGATTGCGGCCGCCTTTTACTCCCATCGCGCATACTGTCGGTACCCCTGCCAGAACCGAATAGGATGAATCAGATGCACCGCCCACACGTTTGGCATAAGGAGTGCCAAAGCCGTTTTCTTCATATGCTTGTTTTACAACTTCAAACAATTGCAGAACCCCGTCCGTTGTTTTCATTGGCTTAATACCATGCATATAAGTGACCGCACCAGTGGTTCCCTCAACAGTTACGTTAACGGCAACCTCTTCAAGCTGCTTCATAATGCCCGGCAGGTCATCCGGGTCCTTATAACGGACATCGATTAAAATCTTTGCATAATCAGGAACAGCTGTGGATGTTGTGCCGCCTTGCATTACTCCTACGTTGAAGCTGATGCCTTTTTCCCAGTCCGTTAACTTTTGTACGGCAATAATCTTATGAGCTATTTCCAAAATAGCACTCCGGCCGTTTTCCGGATCATTTCCCGCATGAGCAGCGGTACCTTTTACTTCCAGCATTATTTGGGCAACGCCTTTGCGGCCGACAACGATCCCGTCATCAACAAAGCCTGTCTCAACATTGAATGCCGCAGCGTAGCCTGCTGCTTCTTTAAGAAAAACATCAGGCGTAGTCGAGTGAGCGTGTAATACCTCTTCGTCTCCGGCAAGAAGCACTTTCAGCGTGCTTGAGTCATAACCCGCTGCCCGCAAAGCCTTTATTGCATAAATAGCAGATACGATACCGCCTTTCATATCAAGAACACCCGGCCCGTAAGCGATACCATCCTTTATGGTAAAAGGCCGTTCTTTAATTGCACCTGCCGGAATGGCCGTGTCCATATGTCCCATAAAGATTACACCCGGTTTTGGCTGTTTCCCCTCAAATTCAGCAATTAACATGCTGCCGGCTTTTTCGAACTCAACCAAACGCGAAGCTGCACCTTCCTGATCCAATATCTGTTTGAAGCGTACAGCTACCTTATCAATTCCGTCTTTTTCATGAGGACCACTTTCCATGCTAACAATCTCTTCCCACAGTGATACCATTTCCTCACGATGCGCGTCTACAAACTGGAATGCTTTCTGCTTCTTGTCATTCATTCTTTGCTTGTCCTCCTTAATACTTTTCTACTTTCTATATCTACCAGCGCTCTGTGTAAGCACTGCTATAGAAAACCAAGTTGTCAGGTTTTTCAATATTTGAAAGGTGCGCTTAATTCTGTTAATTCTTTATTAAATAAAGGGTGCTTCAAATGAACATATTTTCACTACTTTCATTTAAAGCACCATTGCTTTATAACATCCTGCTTTTTAATCCATGCTACTTAAAATCTACAACTGGGATATTATAGTCCGCTATTATTTTTTTCAAATTATTAATTGCTGTCGCTTCAGGGGTTGTAAACTTACCCGCTTGCGCTCCAACAGCCCGGTATTTGGATTCGCCAAAATCGTGATAAGGCAGCAATTCTACTCCCTTAACATCAGTACGGCTTTTAATAAACTCACACATCATATGGATGTTTTGCTCATTGGCATTCACTTCAGATATTAAGGGAACGCGGACAACGGTATACGGGTGTACCCGGGATATACGGGCAATATTTTCTAAAATTTTGTCATTGCCCACCCCGGTCATTTCTCTATGGCGCACGTCATCCATGTGCTTGATATCGATAAAAACGCAGTCCAGCATTTCGAAAATATCATCTACCTGCTCCCAGTCAAAATAGCCGCTGGTTTCAACAGCAGTATTAATTCCAAGTCTGCTGCAGGCCGTTACAAGCTGCCGCAAAAATTCCGGCTGAGCAAATGGCTCTCCGCCGGAGAATGTCACTCCGCCGCCGGACTCACGGTAAAAAACAGTGTCTCTTTTGATTACCGCAAGGACATCGTCAACTGTCACTACAGACCCGATCAGCTTGCGCGCTCCTGCAGGACATACCTCACAGCACCTGGAACTACAGCGGCATTTATCCCGGTCAAAGGAAGGAAACGCATCACCCTTGGTGATTGCGCCTTCCTTACAAACCGTTAGGCAGCGGTTGCAGCCGATGCATTTTTCCTCGAAAAACACTACTTCCGGACTACTTTTCCACGATTCGGGATTAGCACACCACTGGCAGCGCAGTGGACAGCCTTTCAAAAAAACCGTGCTCCTTACACCATCGCCATCATGAATTGACCAGCGCTGAATTTGAAAGATGGTTCCACTACATTGCTTCATACGTGGTTCTTTCTATAATAGCATCCTGGGCTTCCCGGGAGAGGTTGACAAACTGTGTACTGTAGCCAGCTACCCGAACGAGCAAATCCCGATATGCTTCCGGCTGCTCCTGGGCCTTTCTCAAGGTTTCGGTGGAGACTACATTAAACTGAACATGAAAAGCACCTAAGGCAAAATACGCCCGGATCATCGAAGCCAGATTTTTTAGATTTCGGTCTGATGCCAGCAGATCAGGCGACAGCTTAACATTCATCAGAGTGCCACCCGAATGAACATCATGGTTTATTTTAGCAACAGAGCGCATAGCCGCGGTTGGACTTGTCAAATCAGTTCCCGCATGCGGTGATACCCCTTCTGTCAGCGGACTTTGGGCTTTTCTGCCATCCGGCGTTGCCCCGATTACACTGCCTGCGGGAATATAGTTGGAAATCCCCATGAAGGCAGAGTTGAAAGGTGCCCCGAAGAGATCCTTATAAGCACGTACTTCCCGGTAGTAAAAGTCACTGATTTCTACAACAATCGAATCAACATACTCATCATCATTGCCATATTTCGGGCAAGCCAGCACAGCCTGTCTCAGTTCCTCATACCCTTTCCAGTCTGCATCCAGAGCCTGATTGATTTGTTCCAGGGTATATTTTTTATCTTCAAACACCAGCTTCCTGATAACTGCCAGTGAGTTAGCGGCATCAGCAATCCCGATACCGGTAAGCACTGGTCCGAGATTATATTTTGCGCCGCCTTTACTAAGATCTTTTCCTTGCTCCATACAACCTTCGACCAGCATGGAAAGGTACGGTCTAGGCACCATCTCGGTATGTATTTGCTGCGCAGTAATTGAGCCAATAACAGAGTGTTTGATTAAATAAGCAAGTTGCTTAAAAAAGGCCGCTTTCACTGCTTCATAACTTACAAACTCTGATACAGGGACTTCCGGAAGTCCCATTTCCTTACCGGTTAACCGGCTTTTCCCCTGATTTAAAGAGTGTTCAAGCGCAGCTGCCAGATTAATATTAACAGCCGATGTCCATTTGCCTACTTTTCTGTGATGAGGCACTACGCACCCGCAGTTATTCCAATCCCGTGCATCTTCCGGGGATAACCCTTCGGCCAGCAGCATCTGAGAACCAACTCTGTCGTTGTGCACAGCGGGGAATCCGGTTCCAACCCGGATCAGCCGGCACACCGCCAGGAGAAATTCATCCGGACTGTCCGGATGAATCCGGACACTCAGCCCGGGCTGATGCGTTTTTACGTTCTCTGTTGCTTTCAGACACATATAAGAAAGTTCATTTGTGGCATCGCGGCCGTCTCTTGTTCTGCCGCCGACAGTCAAGTTCTGAAAGGAATTATATCCGGCAAAAAACTTGGCCGTATTGCTGGAAATAGCCCAAACCCATTCAGAAAGCTTAATCCAAAGCGCTTCAATCAACTCCTGCGCCGCTGCAGGCGTAATGACACTATTTTTCACATCTTCGGCAAAATAAGGATACATATATTGATCAAACCGGCCAAGATTCAATGCCAGTGAGTTCTCCGACAGGATAGAACCAAGCTGGGTAAACCATACGGTCTGTATTGCTTCATGGAAGTTCTCCGGAGGATGCTCAGGGACTTTGCGGCAAACTGCCGCAATTGTCAGCAATTCTTTTTTCCGCTGCTCATCCGATTCAGCCTGAGCCATCGCCAAGGCCTTATCAGCATAGCGCCCGGCTAAGGTAATAATACCCTCGCATACTAGAACAGCCGCATTGTAGAAATTTATTTTCTCCAGTGCTTCAGCAGAAGTTGGCTCTAAGCTCTGCAGTTTGGCAAGAGCCTCTTGCTTTAATCCTCCGAAACCCTTTTTAAAAATAATATCCTGATAATCAGCTGTTATTTCCCCTACAGCGTTTCTCCATTTCGAGTCGTTATCAATAATGCCGGTATCAATCAGAATCTTTGCTGTTTCCGGATTAATACGGGACAAGAAGTTTTCTTCGAGAGATTTGCCGCGCCAATAAGGAAAGATTTTTTCACGCAGTACTTTTTTTGCCTCATTATCAATACAATAAGGGTCCTGGCCCCGGCTTTCAAAGGAATCCATTTCCTCCTCAACCCATTTCCAGGAGTATTCCGGACAAATGACCCCTGTCTTCAGGAACTCGCCAACTGCTCCGACAACCAGTTCTCCCGAAAAAATAGTGACAGGAATGCTCTTACATACAGCCAGAAAGGCTTTTGCCCGCCGGATAATCACAGCTTCACCTTCGGTTTGCTGATGTGACAACGTAAACGCGACTGCCCGCTGAACGCTGATCGATGGCTTTGCATCTAGATACGACTGTCTAAAATCTTCAATACGGGTAGTGGACATCATAACCCCTCCTCAAATTTGTCAATACAATTCTTGTTGGATAGGACAACTTTCTATTTTCGATTTTCGAATATATACAATAATCAAAGCTGGCGTTACAAACGCTTCGCTTTGGTATCTTCGCTTTAATACAGTACTTAGCCTAAATACTCGATCAGGTTATTGCTGGCATCTGCCATATGTTTGCGTAGTACTTTTTGTGCTCCTTTAATATTTCCCTTAGCGCAAGCCTCAAGCAATGCACGATGTTCTTCCTGCGATTTTGTCTGGTAATGCATGGTTGTTAAATATAACCGCATGTACCGGTCTACATTGTTATGCAGATTTTGAATCATCGTAAGCAATTTGGGCCGGTTGGCCGACCGATATAACGTCTCGTGGAATTGCCAGTTCAGCTCGCTCCACTGGTTGCTGTTGGTTTCTGCATCTGCTTTTTTTAAAATCTCATCCGCTTCAGTCAGAACAGCTTCGGTCAGATTGGGAATTGCCAATTCCAGTGCACCTAGTTCCAGATAAAGCCGTATATCAAATATCTCCTGTGCTTCGGCTGCAGATAACTCGCTCACTACGGCCCCGCGATTAGGGTAAAAAACAACGAGCCCCTCTGCTTCCAAACTTTTTAAGGCTTCCCGTAAAGCGCTCATGCTTACGCCAAATTTTGTAGCTAACTCCTCCTGTTTTAATTGAACGCCTCCAGTGAGTTCTCCCGATAGAATAGACTCGCGCATGATATTGGTGATCATACCGGGCAATGTACGATAGGAGGTTTTTATTTGATTTTTAAAATTAGTTATCATAATTTTACTATAAATCTTTTTAGCAGCTTTGTAAACATTATTTTCGATTGTATTTTGTATACAATCGAAAATGACAACTGATTGAATACAACTTTATCTGCAAATTACCATAATAATAGCAATGGAGAACCCTCGCATTTCTGCGAGGGTTCTCCATGCTATGGCAGCGTCTCTAGATCAACCCGCTCCACTTTGTGTCCTAAAAACTCCTCCAGCCTCTTATCGGAGTATTGGATATTAACGGTTTTATAGATATGCTGGTACCCGTGGCCTAGATGACCCCTGGAAAATGGTTTATCCTTTACATAATTCTGCTGAAATTCTCCCGAAAAACATTCGATGTATGCGTCGACAAAGTCCATTGTAATTGGATTCTGTCCATGGCTGCTAAAAATATCTTCGATATCTTTTTCTAGTCGTTTTATCTTTCTCCAGCTGTCCAGTGCCATAGAAAACGGAGCGTTTCTATCGGATTCGAAAAAGTAAATAATGACGTAATCACAAATCATATCCCCTGAAAAAAGCCTCTTTTTTGCCCTATCCAGCAGCATGATATGCCCATACGAATGCCCCGGTGTAAATATTACCTCCAAGGACTTTCCGCCCAAGTCAAACAATTCCCCATCCTTTACAAAATGCGGAGTCAGAACTCGGAGCAGGCTTTTCTCAGCAAATGCTTCGCTATCAAAACGTTTAAGGGCATCGGGGTTATTCTCTTTTAGAAATTCTACTCCCAACTCAGCCGCGAACTGTCTTTCATGCTTTGTGTCAAAACCCATAATCTGACCGTAGTCGGGCTGGTACAGCCATACATCTCCAAAGTATTCGCTTCCATAACTGTGGTCAGGATCGCCATGGGTCAATACCAGCATCACCGGTAAATCCGTTATACTTCTGATAATAGGCCTTATATCCTCGAAGCCAAAACCGGCGTCAATTAAGACCGCCTTCTTCTGTCCCAAGATAAGATAAAAATGTACAAGTCCAGCTTCAGTAATGATGTATAAATCATCGTCCAGTTTTTGTACCTTACAGAAATCCGTTGAGGTAATCATAATTGTCACCTTTCTTTAATAATACGTTTTGCTCTCAGTTTAATGCTCATATCCCAGGCCTCATTTACACGTACATATTATAATGTTACAATAAATATATCAAGTAGGATTAAATTTAATAGGTACCATCTTAAATGATAGTATGGAGGTGGAGAAAGATAAATAGCATCGACCTAGAAGACTGTCCCATTGCAATTGCGCAGAAAATAATAGGAGGGAAATGGGCTCTCCGAATACTACACCATTTAAGCGCAGGAATGCTTCGCTTTGGAGAATTAAATCGTCAAATGCCAGAATTAACACAAGCTACTTTAACTAAAGAACTCCGTAGGCTAGAGAGTTTCCACCTCATAAATAGAAAAGTGTATCCAGAAGTTCCGCCGCGAGTAGAATATTCATTAACCGAAATGGGCTTGAAGCTTTTGCCCGTCCTAAAAGAACTCGAAATATGGGGATCTGAGTTTAAAAAACACGTTAAACAACACGGGAATACTTCCATGCAATCGATCCTTTAGCGCCAAAGCATAAGGAAAAGCCGCACGCTCAAAATATGAGCTGCGGCTCTTTTGCTGTTAACCTGTTGACGGACGCTGTTTTCGGTAATAAAAAAAGCTTCTAGCCAATTGCCAGAAGCTCGATTTTTAATGCTCCCATGCCGGATATACGCGAAAGAGCTCTCAATATTAAAACGCTGGATTCTCTTAATTATGATATATTTCGTCTAAAATATATCGCATTTGCATAATAGCCGAAATTTTATTGCCTACACGATAGAACTCGGCTATAATATAATAAAGCTCATTTTTAGACGATGAGGTGATCTCATGAATTATATACACAGAGCAATGGAGAATACGTTTCTCCGTCTTAACAAAGAATTCCCCGCATTGCTGCTCACCGGACCAAGGCAAGTTGGAAAGACAACCATGCTGCAAAAACTGGCCGAGAAGGAGAACATAGGGCGGGAGTATGTGACACTGGACGATTTGACGGAGCGCCAAATGGCGAAGAATGACCCGAAAATGTTCCTGCAAATCCACAAACCGCCGGTGTTTATCGATGAGGTACAGTATGCACCGGAGCTGTTTACCTATATCAAAATACACGTTGACCAGAACCGGCGAGCCGGTGACTTTTGGATGACTGGTTCGCAGGCATTCAAATTAATGGAGGGGATACAAGAGTCGCTGGCCGGGCGTGTCGGCCTGCTTCATATGGCTCCCATGTCTCAGGCGGAAATCTACGGTGCTACCAATGCACCTTTTGTACTGGATTTAGAGCAGTTGTCACAGCGGATAAAGGCGCGCACTCCGATTGATACTCCTGCACTGTACGAACGTATCTTCAGAGGCGGTATGCCTGCCCTCATTAGTGGACAGTATAGCGACCATCGAGCAGTTTATTCCAGCTACATCAGCACTTATATAGACCGAGATGTAAAAGAACTTTCCGGTACTATCGATTCGCTCAGGTTTATGGATTTCATTATAGCCGCCGCCGCCCTGTGCGGACAGATGATCAACTACAAGACTATTGCTGACACTGCCGGTATTGATCAGATTACCGCCAAAAACTGGCTGAGGATTTTAGAGAGACTGGGAATTGTGTTTTATCTTCACCCGTATTCTAACAATATGCTTAAACGCATGGTAACTAAGCCAAAGCTCTATTTCTATGACTGCGGATTGGTGGCCTACCTGGCCAAATGGAATAGCAGTGATACCCTGATGAATGGTGCCATGAGCGGTGCGATTCTTGAAAACTTTGTAGTATCTGAGATTGTCAAAAGCTATCAAAACTGTGGCTGGGAAGCCTATATTTATTACTACCGGGATAAGGATACTAAGGAGATTGATATTCTACTGGAGGACAGCGGCAAGCTATACCCCATGGAAATCAAGAAAACTGCTACTCCTCAAAAGCAGCTCACGCGAGTGTTCCGCGTAATTGACAAGGCTACTTTGGAACGTGGAACAGGAGCTGTGCTTTGTACAACTGATAGGCTGTCGGCGTTTGACAGCCAGAATTTAATTGTGCCTATTTGGGGGATATAAGTTTTGCCATCTGGACATTGCAGCCATCCTTGACTAAAAGGAAAGCCGCACGCTCAAAACATGAGCTGCGGCTCTTTTGCTGTTAACCTGTTGACGGACGCTGTTTTCGGTAATAAAAAAATCAAGGCTTCTAGCAAAAACGCTAGAAGCCTTGATTTCTATGGCGGAGAGGGTGGGATTCGAACCCACGGTCCCTTTGACAGGACACTTGATTTCGAGTCAAGCACCATCGACCACTCGGACACCTCTCCATGCTTGGGCGACCACCGATAAGGCCTCATCTGCGCTGTTGCTCCTGCGGGCGCTCGCTTGCCGTACTTACCAGTACTGCCCGCACTCACGTCCTCGTCGCGCCTAGCATCTGAAACCTTCTCGATGGTCTCAGCTTACTAGCAACAGAAAGATTGCTTTATCTCAGTCAACATTTGTTGTTTTTTTCTTCCGCCGTTCGCGGAAAAAGGCTTTCATGAGGGCAGAGCATTCGTCACCCCGTACCCCAGCGGTAACTGCCATACGGTGGTTGAGAGCTTCATTCTGCACTACGTTGAAAAGAGATTCTACAGCGCCAGCCTTATAGTCAGCACTTCCGTAAACCAGTCGGTCAACCCGGCTGTTTACCAGTGCACCAGCACACATAGGACACGGCTCTATCGTAACATAAAGTGTTGCTCCGGTCAACCGCCAGCGCTTCAGCTTTCGGCAAGTTTCTTGAATCACAATCACTTCGGCATGGGCGGTCGCATCATGGCAAGTTTCCCGTAAGTTATGCGCTTTTGCCACAACTTCATCATTTATGACAAGAACAGCACCAATTGGAATTTCACCCATACGATAAGCCTTTTGAGCTTCCTCAAGGGCCAATCCCATATAGTAGTTATCATCCAGCATCCGCTATCACGCATTCCTTATTGTCTTATCCAGCTGCATATGCCTGTACGTTACTGTGATATTATAGCGTATCAGCGCCCATTACGCAACTAATCTTTTCTTGAACTTTTTTCCACGCAATACAGCTACGCCACCGCCATTATTAACCACCAATGACAAAGCTGCGCATGGATACGGAACCATTTTGAATATCTTCGCACGTAAAAGTCAGTCCTTCGTCTGCTTTTTGCAGCGCAATGGCATACAACATCGGCAAATAGTGCTCTGGAGTGGGAATTGCCAGACGTGCGTCAGTCAAACGGTCATAGCTGATCAGACTGGTATGATCACCTTGCTGCAATAACTCTTTCATTTGCTGATCAGCCCGGATTGCCCAGTCGTACGGCTCATCATAGGTATTTTCAAATTTGGCCAGACGCAGATTATGGACTAGATTGCCGCTGGCAACAATCAAAATTCCTTCCTTGCGCAGCGGTGCCAGTTCCTTGGCAAGATTATAGTGTTCTTGTGGTGATTTTGCAATATCGAGACTCATTTCAAAGACCGGAATATCCGCCTGGGGGTAAAGATACTTTAATACACACCATGCAGCATGATCAATGCCCCAATCCATATTGCAGGCGACTTTATCTGAGCCAAGCGCCTGCCGCACCATTTCCGCATATTCCGGCGCACCCGGACAAGGATATTTAATCTCATATAGCTCCTGTGGAAAACCATAGAAATCATAGATAGTCCGTGGTTTAGCCGCACAAGTAACTTGTGTCCCCTTTGTCTGCCAATGAGCGGAAATCACCATGATGGCGGCAGGCTTAGCAAGCGTTTCTCCTAACCGGCTTACGCTCGCTGTAAAGCTATTGGTTTCAATAATATTCATTGGCGATCCGTGACTCATGAACAACACCGGTAATTCCTGCATTCGATCACGCTCCGTTCCACATAGTATGTAAGAACCCTCAGCAAACATAATGTCCGCAGAGGGCTCTTCAGTTTATTAATTGCTCTTATAGATAGTACCCATATTTGACTTTCCGGCAACAAACAGGCGATGATCCAGACTGTATATTCCTGGTCCTGCAATCAATAGGCTGATATATACAATCCCATTCTCCAGCGCTTGTGAAGCGCCGAACAGCCCGGCTCCTGTTCCCAGCTTCATCGCAACAGCAACAGCCATCGTCATCGTTACCATAGCGCAGGCAATGCGTGTTCCCAGTCCAAGCATAATCAGCGCACCTCCGAAGAATTCGGCGCAGGCTGCCATAAAGCCCCAAAAGGCCGGGGCAAATGTAATACCGAGAAACTTCATCGCGCTGCCCACTTTAATCCAACCTTCAACGCCCCCCATAATCTTAGGCGCACCATGGTAAATCATCATAAGTCCCATGCCAACTCGCAAAAACAGCAAACCCTCATCTTTATACTTATGCAAATTAGAAAAAATCATACATCTTCCCCTCCTTTAATTTTGACTATCCAATCGGCTGACAGCTTCATAGCCTAGTTTTTTCAGAAGGTTTATAGCAACCTCCTGTTCCTCCGGTGAAAGTCCGCCTAACGCATAGACGAGATTTTGAGCATGCCCGGGAAATATTCTGGAAATCAGTGTTTTGCCCTTTTCAGACAAAACGGCATAAAATTTTCGCCGGTCTTTCTCGCAGGGGCTCCGGAAAAGCAATCCCTTCTTTTCCAATTTATCAATTACATACGTAATAGTGCCGGTAGTAATAAGAATTTTCTCCCCAATGCGCTGCAAAGGCTGAGGCCCTTTGTGGTATAACAGCTCAAGTACAGCAAATTCGGTTAAGTTTAAACCATATTGGCGGACATCGCGCTCGTCATGCGCCAGGATTGCCCGGTATGCCCTGCTGAGAGTGATATATAGTTTTAATTCCTGTTCCATGGCACACTCTTTCTAATATCTTGAATTCAAGATAATTATATAATGAAAATTGTCAGCCCGTCAATTGAATTCCGCAGGCTGACAATACTATTTATTTCCAGCATAAAGCTGCCAAATTTTTATACCGCATAAACCGATAATCCCACTCTTTGTACTGCTGCCAGGAGCCTTCTTCGACACACTCCCATCCGGGGGCCTCATCCAGATTAGGAAGATGCCGGTCAGCGATAAAACATTGACGTATCTTAGTAATATATGCATCTGTACAAAAGGGCATCAACTGACGGTATACCGCCTCGCCGCCAATAACATAAATGTCCTTTTCACACTGCTTTAAGTACCGGAAAAGCTCTGCCAGCGAAGCACAAACAACAATCCCTGGCGAAGTATCCTTATACGTTGTACTCAGCACAATATTGATTCGATCCGGCAAAGGCTGCCGGCGGGGCAGGGATTCAAACGTCGTTCTGCCCATAACAACACAAGAGCCGGTCGTCAGCGCTTTAAAATACTGCATGTCCTGTGGAATGATCTGCAGCAGCTCACATTTATTGCCGATTCCCCAGTTTCCGTCAACTGCAGCAATCAGATTCATTGTAGTTAGCTCCTCTTCCTACAGTGTTTTTGGTTTATGAGTGGTGCGATAGATCAGTTCCTTCTTTAAATCATACAACTTATCACTCAAATCGATCTTCATAATATGAGGATTGACCAAGCGCCGGTACTCATCCCAAAGGGTCTGCAGCTGCTCTTTCGCATAGTTTTGGATTACAGACAGCTGCGGCTGATCGTATACGCATTGGCCATTGCGGAAAATTGGCACAAGCAGTTCTTGGACGGTAAAAGTCCCCCTGCACAATGTCATCCGCTTCCAGGAATGGGTCGGATCCATTAATGCCAAATCCTCATTTGTACTGATTTCTTCATCGGCAAGAGTAATAATATCTGCTCTAATCTTACCTGACTTCTTATCATAGATGCGGAAAACTTTTTTAATACCAGGATTGGTAATCTTCTCCACATTGTTAGAAAACTTCATTTTGGGAACAGTCACTGCCCCAACTTCCGCCGCCAGTTTATAAACGCCTCCCAGCGCAGAGCAGCCTTCCGATGTAATCAGCTTAGTCCCTACTCCCCAGGAGTTAATCTTAGCCTCCTGCAGCTTCAGTTCGGCAATCAGATGTTCATCGAGGTCATTAGAGGCCGCAATGCTTGCATCGGCGAAGCCCGCTTCATCCAGCATTTCTCTTGCGGCTTTGGACAAATAGGCAAGATCACCGCTGTCCAGACGGATACCATACCGCTGTAGCGTTAATCCGGCAGAGCGCATTTCAGTGAACACTTTAATAGCATTTGGAACCCCGCTGCCAATGGTATCATATGTATCTACAAGAAGGATCGCATTGTCCGGGTATCGTTTCGCATACTCCCGGAAAGCAGTTAACTCATCATCAAAGCTCATTACCCAGCTATGCGCCATTGTACCAACAACGGGAATGCCAAACAACTTGCCGGCAAGGACATTCGAAGTTGCATCAAATCCGCCGATTACTGCCGCCCTCGCTCCGTACAACGCAGCATCTGCCCCCTGGGCCCGGCGCAGCCCAAATTCCATTAGGAAATCGTCCTTCGCCGCCCAGCGCACGCGGCTTGCTTTAGTAGCGATCAGGCTCTCATGATTTAAAAACATCGATAACGCCGTTTCAATAAACAGAGCCTCGTTTTTCCGGGCATGAACCCGCAGCAAAGGCTCTCCCGGAAAAACAACCGTTCCTTCCGGAATCGCCCAGATATCACCGGTAAAGCGGAATTCTTTTAAATAGGCAAGGAATTCTTCACAAAATAAATTCAGCGTCTTCAGATATTCAATATCTTCATCGGTAAATTGGATATTTTTAATGTATTCAATAACATGTTCCAGCCCGGCAATAATGGAATAGCCGCCATTGCAGGGGTTTGTACGATAAAATCGGTCAAAAACAGCTTCCTGCTTATCTTTACCGGCAAGAAACAAACCTTGCATCATCGTTAACTGGTAGAGATCAGTCAGCATGGTATTGTTGCGCATAAGAGAACCTCCGTTAGCTTAGAAATGAACGTCTTCCATAGCTTCATTGTAGATACATCTGGAACAATTGTAAAGAACCGCTTATCTTTATGCGATAAGCGGTTCGGAAATCTAAATTTCAATTAACTCATAAGCTTTCGTGCCAATCCCAATTTTCTCAGCATGATCCACGCACGACATCCAGTTGGTCTCCGGATGCGTTGCATAAAAATGATCTTTCGCCGGCTGCTTTTGCTGCTCAAGCCGCTCAGCTAAGTAGCTGCCCGAAACAACCGGAGCCTGATTGGCCATATCGGCGCAGGCCATATCAAGCGCAACCGGGTCAAAGGAAGCAAACATACCAATGTCAGGAATTAAGGGCACATCATTTTCCGCATGGCAATCACAGTTTGGTGATACATCAATCACGAGGCTGATGTGAAAATGGGGTCGGCCATTTAATACAGCCCAGGTATATTCAGCAATTTTTTTATTCAAAACATCATTTGATGCATCCCAGGCAGCAGCAATTGCATCAAAATGACAGACACCAATACATCTGCCGCAGCCAACACATTTGTTATGATCAATAGACGCTTTCTTATCAGTAATTGATATTGCGCTATGAGCACAGATTTTCACACATGCCCCACAGCCTACACAGGCTTTGGCTCTCACACGGGGCTTGCCATCACTATGCATTTCCATTTTACCTGCCCTGGAGCCGCTTCCCATGCCGATATTTTTTAAAGATCCGCCAAAACCGGTAAGCTCGTGACCCTTAAAGTGGTTCATGCTGATCAGAATGTCCGCATCCATAACGGCCCGGCCGATCTTAGCCTCTTTCACGCATTCTCCGCAGGGCACTGGAACATAGGCCTCATCTGTCCCTTTCAAACCATCACCGATAATGATCTGACAGCCTGTAGTGAACGGATTATAGCCATTCTCATAAGCTGCGTCCATGTGTTCAAGCGCATCTTTGCGCCTGCCTACATACAGTGTATTACAGTCCGTAAGAAACACCTTGCCGCCTTGCTTCTTAATTACATCAGCAATTACCTTGGCATAATTAGGCCGAAGATACGCCAGATTGCCCGGCTCACCAAAATGTATTTTAATTGCCGTATATTTTCCTTTAAAATCAATCTGCTCTATACCGGCCTTCTTCACCAGCCGCTCCAATTTCTGCAGCAAATTCATATTGCCTGTTGCACGCATATTCGTAAAATAAACCTTTGATTTTTCCATAAAATCCTCTCCTTAACTGCGTGTTTTCAAATCTTAGCTTTTCATAAGCTACACTATTTCTATGTTACTCCTTTGAGTACACTCAAAGTCAAGTGTTTATTTCTAGCCTGCCCGAAAAAACACCTTTCAATAAAAAACAGACTGACAACGTTTTAAAGACGCTGCAGTCTGCTTAACTACTTTACAGGGCAAGATCGTATTCAATCGCGGACTTGCTGCATTTTCCGAATGCCTAAGCCTAACAGCAAAATTACATACAGCCCTAATACTCCTAAGGCCTCCCCCGGCATACTTCCGGTAGAGCTGCTTAAGCGCAGGGCGTAGCTGGCATGAGTAAGCGGCAGCAATTCTATTGCCCAGTGCAGTAACGCAGGCAATTGAGCCGGACTAAAGAACGTGGCACACAAAAAAGACATCGGCATTAGCACATATGTATTAAAGTTGCTCATTTCTTCATGAGAATTCATAATCATCGCTGCTACCAGGCCCAAAGCGGAGAACACCATACAATTTAAAAATAATGCCAAGAGAAACCAGCCATTTAACTGAAACTGCGCACCAAAGCAATAAGCCAGCACAATAATGACAACGGAGGATATCAGTCCCCGCGCTACACCTGCCAGAACCTTCCCCAGCACATAGGCTGCCGGACTGATCGGAGCAAGCAGATATTCTTCCAATGTCTTATGATACAGCCTGCTCATATTGACAGGCGTCCCGACGGCATTAAAGCTGATGTTCATAGAGTTTAATGCAATGATGCCGGGAACAATAAAATCCAGATAACTGCCCTGATTCACGGTAATGCTCCGGCCCAGGCCCCAGCCAAATGCGACCAAATACAAAATCGGCGATACCATCCTAGCTAAAATATAACGGCCTAATCGTCTTTGGAGCACTACCCAATCGCGCCAAAAAACCGTCCAGACGTGATTCAGCATTACTCCACCACCTTCCGGCCGGTAAATTCAACAAAAACATCCTCTAAGTTAGAACGCCGAATCGTTGCTGCTGTAGTCAGGTCACTTGCAAAGCCAGCTGCCTGCGTTCTCTCGGTAAAAAAGCGGCTGCTCAGCCGTTCACCATCCTGCCATTCCACCACATACTCACCTAAGCTCTGACAAAGCTTTGCCGGAGAATCAAGCGCAATTAATTTGCCTTTATACATGATGGCAACTCGCTGACACAGATTTTCTGCTTCTTCAATATAATGAGTAGTTAACAATACCGTCAGTCCCTCACCAGCAAGGCGTCTGACCAGCTCCCACAAACGGCGCCTGACCTGCGGGTCCAGGCCAACTGTCGGCTCATCCAGGAACAGAACTTTCGGGCGGTGCAATAATGCCCGCGCAATCATTAACCGCCGTTTCATACCGCCGGAAAAGGTCTGTACCATATCGCCGCTTCGCTCATTTAGCTCTACAAACTCCAACAGCTCTTCTATCCGTTTATGCCGCTCCGCGGCTGGTATGCAATGCAGCCGGCCATGCAGCTCCAGGTTCTCCCATGCGGTTAATTCAACATCCAGATTGATATGCTGCGGCACTACACCGATGATAGATTTGATCTGCTGTTCGTCTCTCGGCAGCTGCCAGTCCCCGATCGTAATACTGCCTGCCGTCGGCTGAGCCAGCATAGTCAGTACACGAATTGTTGTCGTCTTTCCGGCACCATTGGGTCCTAAGAGACCGAACAACTCTCCTTTTGGTATCGACAAATTCAATTGATCAACAGCAGTTCGATCACCGAATTTTTTAACTAACCCTGCTATTTCAATCATCGCTTTTCCTCACTTTACCGGCTAGAATGCTGCGTCGCCGCAGTCAGGCTTTGAGCCAGGCATACCGGACGCCCCTGATCATCCAGCCAAATATCCGCTTCCACGCCAAATACCTCCCTGAGCATAGTAGGAGTTATTGTGTTCACAGGCGCACCGCTTGCATATAAACTGCCCTGGCAAAAAACAGCCACCGTATCGGAATAACGTGCTGCATGATTCATATCATGCAGCACCATTACAATCGTCAAGCCCTGCTCTTTGTTCAGCTGTCTGATCAGCTCCATAATCTCCAGCTGATGGCAAAGATCAAGATAGGTGGTTGGTTCATCCAGCAGTAAGATCCGGGGTTTTTGCGCTAGGGCCATGGCAATCCAGGCACGCTGCTGCTCTCCGCCGGACAATGTATTCACTCGTCTTGCCGACAAGTCCGTCATACGAGTTTGGGCTAAAGCCCATTCAACAACCTGGCGGTCTTCTTTTTCATTGCCCTTCCACCATTGCTGATAAGGAAACCGTCCATATTCCACCAAATCCTGAACAGTCAAATCTCCCGGTGCCCGCGAAGCTTGGTGCAGCATTGCCAAGTGGCAGGCTATTTCTTTTGCCCCAAAGCTGTGAATATCTCTGCCGTCCAGCGTAATGGTGCCGGCTTTCAGCTTTATGTTGCGGGAAAGCGCTTTTAGAAAAGTACTTTTCCCCGATCCGTTCGGACCTAGTATCGATACAATTTCCCCCTGGGCAACAGCCAGACTGAGTTCCTTAAGAATCGGTTTATCTCCAATGGAAACGGCAACATTTCTTGCTTCCAGTATCGCCATTTAGGATTCCCTCCTTAACAGAAATAGAAAAAAGGGAGCTCCTATAAACGCCATTAAAATACCCACAGGGATTTCAAGCGGCGAAAACATCGTTCGCGCCAGCGTGTCACTGAGCGTTACCACGCCAGCCCCGAGCATCGCCGAAGCCGGCAGTAAGAAGCGGTAGTCTGCTCCTACCAGCAGCCGGGCTGCATGAGGCACAATAAGGCCGACGAAACCCAGCAGACCAACTACACTGACAGCACTCGCTGCCAGCAAGGCTGCTACTGCCGTCATTAACAGCCGGGTAAACTCCACCTTCAGACCCAGACCGCGGGCAACCTCATCACCCAGGCTTAGCACGTTCAGCCGCTTGGCGCCCCAAAAGGCAAACAAACTGGCACTAATAGAGTAAGGCAAGATAATCGCAACGTGCGGCCAGCTTCTGGCTGTCAGTCCACCAACCATCCACATCAAAGCACCGTGAATCCGGTCGCTGTACAGTACCATCAAAGCAGAAATGCCGGACCCCAGAAAAGCAGAAACAGCAACCCCCGCCAGTACAATGCGGATCGGCCGGATGCCCCCCTTCCAGGCCAGCAGATAAATAAGTGCCGCAGCAGCCATTGCACCGATAAACGCCACTGGAGTAAGAAGGTATTCCATCGTAGGAAATAGGACGAGAACAACAATTCCCGCCAGGCCTGCACCTGATGAAATACCGATAATATGCGGATCGGCCAACGGGTTTTTCATTACAGCCTGTAAAATTGCCCCCGATAACGCCAGGTTTAAACCGACTAACGCTCCTACTAAAACACGGGGAAGGCGGATATTCCAGATGATCTGCTCCTGTGCTCCGGCTCCGTTTGTCAGGATGGCCTGCACAATCGTTGCTGCCGGTACGTTTACCGCACCTTTTACTAAGCCAATGACCATCCCGCTAACGGCAATGAAAGCAAAAACAAGCAATACCAGCATCCGCCAGAGCGTTCTGTCGCGGCTGCTCTTATAATTCATTATCTGTTTTATGTTACTCATCATGATTATATATCTCTGGATAGACTTGTTTTGCCATATACGCTGCCGCTTCCGGAGTATTTAAACCAGGATTCAGCAGAAACAGTTCGGACGGCAGAAATACCAGCTTTTTATTTCGCACTGCTCTGAGAGTTGCCCAGGCAGGGTTGCTTTCTACATCATCGCGCATTGTCTTTTCGATTTTAGCAGCGTCTCCCATTGTAACGACAAAAATCATATCCGGATCATTCTCTACCAGTTTCTCCAGACTGTACGGCGCAGTATCAGCACCGTCATCAATTGGCCTGCTGCCGGCGGCAATATTTTGCAGACGCAAGAACTTAGCCGTATTGCCGGCGATACTATTTTCCAGCTCTAAGGTTACACTCTTGGCAGTAGCGTGGAGAATTGCAATTTTCGTCGTCTTGTCCGGCAGTTTTTTGCTGACAGCATCCAAATTACCGCGCATCTTTTGTGTCAGCGCCTGTGCTTTATCTTGTGTACCGGCAATTTCGCCCATTAAAGCAATTTTCCCAAAGACATCATCATAGGTTTTATATTTCAAAATAACAACAGGGATCTTACTGCTTTCCAGAATCGGAATCAGTTTTTCATGCATTCCCTGCATCGCAATAACCAGATCGGGCTGTAAGGATACTACCTTTTCGACATTAACATTATATACAAAGCCAACTTCCGGAATAGCCTTAAGCGTCTCTGCATCAACACCGATTTTCGCAGCCGAGGTAGGACGTCCAACCGCTTTGCCATCTACCGCATATAGCAGTTCGAGAAAGGATGGTGACAGCACCACTATTTTCTCCGGCTTTTTCGTCAGCGTCACACTGCGCCCAAGATCGTCTTTGATCGTCAGGTACGACTCCGGATTACTATTTCCCTGTGAGTTTTGCTTGGGCGGGCCGCCACAGCCTGCCGTCAAAAAGGTAAGCAGCATCAAGGCAGATATCATCTTGAAAACCGAGCTTAATTTCAAGGCTGTAGCCCCCTTCTCTTAGACTTTGTTTCTCCGTGTTAAAATCGTTGATAAATAATTAACCTTTTGGTCACCGATCTCCTGCAAATTATGAATGACTTGCTCATCATCCAGTCCGCAGCGGCTGATCATCACCGCATTTTCAGCTAACTTATGATGCTGAAGCTTTTCGATCACTTCACCGGAATTTTTATATACTTTCATGAGAACAGCATTGTCTGCCATTGCCAGGGCTTTATCCAGCTTGTCTTCTTCGATAGTTGCCGGTATAATGCTCAGAATGTCATTTCCTTCAACGATCGGATAGCCTAATTTGCTTGCAATCGCACAAAAAGCGGTAACTCCAGGAATTGTCTCAATCGGATAGCCGCAGTTTTCCAATAAACGAAAAACATAAATATAAGTGCTGTAAAACATTGGATCACCTAAAGTCAGAAAAACCACATTTTTACCAGCGGCGAGCAGCTCGCTGATCGTGTTTTTATTGCTTTCCCAGGCAGTGGAAAGTGTTTCATCATGGAAAACCATAGGAAACACGAGTTTCACAATCTCTACATCTTCTTTGAGGTAAGGCTTGGCAATTTCCAGTGCTACACTATCTTCCTTTTTTTCTGTCTTAGGCGCAATGATAACATCCGCCTGACGAATGACATTGATTGCCTTGATTGTTAACAGTTCGGGATCCCCGGGTCCAACACCTACACCATAAAATATTCCAGACATAATTACCTCCGTTAGCCAAATATGTTTTTATTTTAGCGGTTCTCCCAAAAGCACATAAACAGTCTCAAGCCCTGAAGGGACTTGAGACTGTTGGGAAAAGTGCAATATTGGTTTCAATAGGGACTATAGTCCGTAGATTGCATCCCGTACATGCTGTACATAGATATCTTGGAATAAAGGATTTTCACCCAAGCCATGAATGTACGTTTTTACCTTAAAGCCATCTTTAGCAAAGGTGCTCTTCCAGGAATCATCTTCGTCACCGGCCATGTCATTATTGGCATGGTCACCAGCTACCAGCATTAACGGCATCAGGGTGATTTCTTTGTAGCTGCTTTCTTCCAATGCCTTTTGAACGTCTTCCAGGTTCGGATGATCAGTTTCTTCAACAACTCCAACCAACACGTTCAAGCCAGCAGCTTTGAAGCGATCTTGCAGTGTTGCATAAGCGGGATTGTGTTGATGCGGTGAGCCATGTCCCATAAAGACAACTACGCGGTCAGGCATTTGCAGCACAGGCAGTTGATGTCTCAACGCATTGACTGCAATGGCAAAATCATCGGGCTTGCCATTTTCACCATTATAGAACAGTGCAGGCCGGCCTACAACAAGTTTATCAAAAGCTTTGCTGTATTTGGACACAACAGCAATGACTTTTTTGTCATATTCTTCACCGGGTGTTAAGTGAGTGGTTTGAACAACAACTTCTTTGAATCCTTCTTTTTGCAGCTTGTCCAATGCTTGCTCAAGGCTGTCGATTTGAATCTTTTCGTTCTCGCCGATCCGTTTCATGACAATTTTGGAAGTAAAGGCACGGCGCACTTCATAGTCAGGGAAGTTCTGCTGAATTTTGTTTTCCACACTCTCAATATTGGCTTTACGGGAGTCAGGGAAAGTCGTACCAAAACTTACAACTACAATTGCTTTTTTCGTGTCTCCTGCTACGCCTGCAGCCTCCACACGGGAAGAGCCAAACAATCCGGTTACAGCTAAGCTGCCGACCATCAGCACTCCTAAACAAGCTTTCATCCAATTACGCATCTAACGCACTCCTTTGCCGATTTGTTTGTCCTATTTTAGGACAAGTGAACATCCAGGCAACCAACACCAGTGCTACCGCTAACCAACAAGAAGACCTCCCAATTGCTGGGAGGTCAGTTATGCGTGACAAAACAAATTGTTCACATAATCCCCTTCCCATCGCTCGTGGGTATAAACGGTGATTGTCAAATAGGCAGTTCTCCTGACTCTGGCTCATCGCTTGCCCAAACCTTCCCAAGGCTTTCACCTCAGTGGTATAACTTGGGTTTGCTCCCCATTACAGTGGCGGGACCGCGCCGGTATCTCACCGGACTTCCCTATTAAGCCCCAAAGGGCACCTACTTCAACGATGTTCAATTAGCTTTCATTATACGCATCGACT
This sequence comes from Anaerospora hongkongensis, assembly GCF_004339805.1. Lineage (GTDB taxonomy): Bacteria > Bacillota > Negativicutes > Sporomusales > DSM-15969 > Anaerospora > Anaerospora hongkongensis. The sequence continues at coordinate 34,568 of NZ_SLUI01000005.1, forward strand.
TCTGTAATGTCAATAAACTATTCATCAATAAGTAGACAAGAGTTGGCAAAATTCCGCAAAGTCTTTTTCACTACAAAGAACTTTTAAGATCTTTAGCCAGCTCAATCATTTTTGTAAAATGAAGCCGTAAGTAAAAGTCCACAAAAGTCCAGCGGGATTTTAAAATAGGAACCCGCTCTAAAGCCAAGGCATCGCTATCATGATTGACCCTGCCGAAGTCAACGGTAAATGCCGCCTGATAGCCCGCGGCCGTAACTGCCTCTTTCACCTGCTGGTTGTAAGAGCCCCCCGGATAAGCAAGATACCGCACCGGGGTCTCAAGCCGCCATTCAATTCCTTCTTTTGATTTTACCAGCTGATGGGTCGCTTCCTCCTGTGAAACTTCGGCGAGAGGCATATGGCTTAGCGTATGGGAGCCGAACTGAAAGCCGGCCTGCTGCATTTCCTTAACCTGTTCCCAATTCATATACCACGCGTCATGCCCAACAACGTCGGTTATTAAAAAGATAATTGCTGTAAGACCATGTTTCTTCATAATCGGGTAGGCATTGGTATAGTTGTCGGCATAACCGTCATCAAAAGTAATTAATACCGGCTTAGGAGGTAAACTGCCCTTATGATACAAATAAGCGTATAATTGATCTGCCGTTATCGCTGTGTAACCTTTCTCGGACAGATAAGCCATCTGCTTTTCAAAATCCTTTACACTCAGCGCCAAAGGATTATTGGTATTATCTTCGACCTGATGATAATTTAGTACCGGTATTCCTCCCGATACATCTTCAGGCTTATTATAAAAGCTGCTGGCGGCAGCAATCACCGCAGCACACAGCAATAGGAAATAAAGGATTTTTTTACTCAAATCATCACCTCATGTTCTCCTGTCAATAATACGCCATTTGGCAAAAAACAGCAATATCAATACGCTTGCAAATTCATTGGTTATATGCCGTAGCCGATAATCTAGCAAACTTTTTACGACAGCTAGGATTTATGCTTCCCCGGATAGTGGCTTTGATGTAAAAAGCCTGTACAAACAACCATGCTAGTAAAAAAAGGATCAGCCATTTTGACTGATCCTTTTTTGAATTACTCTTTTATCCGGCCTTGCAATGCCATCTGCCGGCTTTTTTGGTTGATTTTTTCAATGATCTGCTCCATGTAAGTCGTATTGCCCGACATAATGTCCTGCAGGGACTTACTCTTAAATTGCAATAAATCTAACCGGGTTGTGTAGCCTATTGCTTCGGTCATCATCAGATATTCGTCAGAAATATCGGTAGGAATGCCCAGCTTCACAACTGCAGCTCTAAATCGCCCAGTTTCCTTCAAGAGCTCAGCGCCACCCAGCCCCTGAAGTTTATAACCTAATTTGTCCCATAGTTCAACAGGCTTGTAGATGGAGTACTCATATCTCATAAAGCTCGGAATAACGTTCGGTTCAATAGAAAAACCATACTCATCTGCCTTCTCCATCCATTTTGTTTCCGGAAATACACCTGGCGGGTTAACAATCACAGTATCCGGATTAGCAGCTTGAATTAGTCGTATGTTCTCTTGAAAAACTTCATCTAATGTTATCCCATCCGTTACCGGGCAAGGGTATATCAACGACAATCCAACTCTGCAATTATGATTGGTCTCTGTTGCTGCAAGCTTAATGCAATTAATTGTGTCTATAATATCCTTGCTTTTCACTCCTTTGTTCATTATCTTTTCATTAATTTGATCATGCCCTGTTTCTCCTCCCATAAAAACAGCTCTCAAACCGGCTTTAATCATTAATCGAAAGGCCTCGTATGCAGCAGGAGTTACCCTAACTGCCCTGACAAACATGGAAAAATGAATATTTAAGCCTCGTTTTAGGATTTCTTCTGCTATTTTTCTGCCGTGATTAACAGGTGTTTCCGAACTGCTGAAACGAAAAAATGATATTCCCTGCTCTACCATTACTTCAATTTCATCAACAATTTCTTTTACACTCCGTGACTGGTAAACACGATTTTGTCTAGTATGGGAGCAAAAACTGCATTGATTCCATGAGCAACCATAACCATCTACCAAGGTGTGAAAGAGGATTTTGCCTGCTAAATCCTCCGGTCGATATCGCGGGGTAATGAACTTTTCCATTTTATCCGTGCAACCGGTTGAATACCCTCCTGACTTTACCAGCTTTGACGGATATTTATTATGAAAAGCATTAATAAACTCTCTCTTTCCTTTGTTTTTTTGACGCAGCATAAGCAGTTCCTCTAAGACTTCTTCACCCGGTCCCATTATAGCAATATCAAAATCTCCGTCGGCCAGTATATGCTCTCCATAAACCTTAACTTGAGGTCCGCCTGCGATAATAACTGTATCCGGGCAGTTTTCTCGAACCTTTGCCGCCAACAACTTACTCCAGGTAAAAGCATCGCCATACCATACTTTAATCCCCAGAAATTTTATCTTATTTTCTTTAATCCGCCGAACGATTTCATCAATTCTTTTACTCATAAATTGTCGACGGTAGTATAGGGACAAAGCTTGCAATGGCCATGTAAGCAACATGATCAACAGCCACAAAAATTTTGCTTGTCTATTATAAGCTTTCATTTGCAAGCTAACCATATAGCTCAGCAGTTTTAAGCAGAACTGAGGAACTCCGCTAGTCATCGCGGTTACCCGTTGATCGTCAACAACCTCAGTCTGATACCCCTGACTCTCTAAATAAGTTCGTAAAATAGCTAATCCATTCTCCAGAGCTGCATCTGAAGCAATTCTCTGTCGTGGCGCGTAACTGTTAACTAACAATAATTCTATTTCCTTCATAACGTAATCTCCTCCTAAAAATCATGGGAACTATTCAGTAAATTTTGTGAAATTTGATTAGTAATTTGCAGATGAGACATAGTGTATTTCCTAAAGTATTGCCGGGAAATTACAACGATTTCGGCATCAGAGACAGCTTCTACATCAAACTTTTGAACTGTCGAATCTAAAACGCCTATTTCGCCGAAATGTTGACCAGGCTCCACTAGTCTTTTTGCTCCCACTTGATCGACTTCTGCTAGACTGCCTGACAACAAAATGTACAGTGCTTCACTCGCCATACCGCGGCTTATGATTTGGTCACCACTATGGCATTTAACAACAACGCTGCATCGATATAAAAAATCACTTGCTTCACTTTCCGACAACCCTTGCAACGCTGATATAACAGTTTGCGGCATTCCCCCTAAACGGCTACAAAAGAACTCCCACAGTTTTATTTCCGTAGTCAATTGGCTGTTTATCATCTCAGAAACTTCTGGGAACTCTTTTAGAAACCACTCGGCTGATTCGCTAGTAAAACCTTTATATTTACGAGCGATTCGCAAAAAAGGAGATCGAACAGCTTTTAAATGATCAATATCATCAATAATCCAAACAATGGGCGTTAGTATTCCATAACCAGGATCAACAAAGTTTTTTCCAAAGCGGCGGCATCCCATTAGTTCATACAAACGCAGCAAATAAAAATTGCAACCACCAAAATTAAACCGAACATGGTGATTGCAATAGAGTTCATATCCTTTCGCTGTAAGCAGATGGAAAGCTGCCGAATTTCTATACTGTTGCGAAACCATTAATTTTGTACTTGAGCCAATCAGTCGGTTCTCTCGCCCCTGAAAGAAATCTCTTACTCTATCTAAAGATAATACCCGTATCATTTCTTGAGGAAATTGATCTATCGGTCCCATATTAATTCGCATCGTCCCGATATATTCATTACCTACTTTTGCATAAATCAGATGCGCCCATCTATCCATATCATCGAATAGCAGCTTATTTTCATGATCAGTTGAAATTGGATCACGCCCCATTTCCTCAATATAAATACGGTAGCGCAGACGATAAATTTCTGCTCTCTCTTCATCAGTTGCAGCAATTCCGATTTGAATGCTTTCATCTTGATTGGCGATTTCAACCACGGCGGCATGTTGATAAGTTTTCATAAATACCTCTCTCCTTTTCTCTACTACATTGTCTGACAATAATCGATTTTTCTCTACATAACTTACATAATATCTCCCTCCTCTAATTAGGTGGATACGGGAAATATTATATAATTCCTACATTTTTTTGTAGAAAAATGTATCAATTTGCTTGTTTTATTTACTTGAATTAGATTTAATAACTTGCTTGCCCAAAAAGCAAAAAAGGTTCTCATTCCTAATGTAGGAATGAGAACCTTTTTTCTAAATATTATGCAATGCGAAGCTTCGTAAAGTTAAAGCGAACAAAAAAAGTAGTTCCACGGTCCGTTGTTTCAACTTCAATAGTTGCATTATGGCGTCCGGCAATCCGATAACATACCGGAAGCCCTAAACCCGTACCACTTTCTTTAGTTGTTAAAAATGGAGTGCCCAAGTTTTCTAAAATATGCGAGGGGATACCGCTTCCCTGATCCGTTACAGCCATAACAACCTGATCTTTCTCTTTATCCAGATATGTACTTATTTGTAATGTTCCTCCCGAAGGCATTGCTTCCAGTCCATTACGAACAAGATTCAGTAATAGCTGGCGAATTTCGTTTTCATCCAGATATATCTGCGGTATAGTATCTAACGCAAGAATCACATTCGCCTTTGTAGCAATAGCATCTGCTTCTAGAAGGGGAAGCAACGATGTGATACTGGCATTTAAGTCATGATGTTTAAGCTCAACTAATTTATTTTTAGCTAGAGACAAGTATTCCCGGATAATCGCATTGGTGCGGTCCAGCTCACCAATCATTAATTCAAATCGGTCTTTATACGCAACAAACTCTTGGCGATTACCCATGATTTGCAAATAACCCCGTACAGTAGTTAAAGGATTGCGTATTTCATGAGCAACATTTGCCGCCATTTCACCAATCATATTCATACGATCCATTCTGGACATACTTTGCTCTAAATTTTTGCGAGCAGTCACATCCCTGATAATTCCTTCCAAGGATAAAAGTTTACCAGCTTGGTCAAAGACAGGAACGATATTTTGCTCAATCCAGCTTATTGTTTGGTCCTTGCGAAGAATCCGCAAGGTAAGCGGCAATGGGCTTGAATGGGTTGCATCTTTTATGTATGTCTCAAATATCGCAACATCGTCCGGGTGTATCGTATTAATCAACAGCTTTGCGTCTGCGTAATATTCTTCCGGGCTATATCCGGTAACAGCTGTAATAGACGGGCTAATATATTCAATTTTAGCTTCCGGTAGCATTTTATAAAGAAAGATAACATCAACTGCGTTCTCTGCCAGCAAACGATATTGCGATTCTTTTTGGGCCAGATTTATTCGTGTTTGTTCCAAATATAACAGTAAGCTTGCTATAGCAACACTAAGCCTGAGTATTCCTTCAATCATATAGCCCCAAGGTGCAAACCAAGTCACATCGATAAGGAATGGCATATCCAGATTATGTATACCCCAAAGAATATAGGCATAACCTAATATTCGTTTACTAACAACTTCAGCCCTTAAATGCCGCATAAAAGAAATACCAGCCCAAATACCGACACTCCCGCAAAACCAGGCCAGAGGGAAAAGCCTATAAAAGAACGGAAAACCCAGAATAGAAAAAAGATTACTTATTAAAAAAATTCCTATTCCAAGAATTAACCACCATGTTTTTAGCGGTTTTGCAATAAACAAATATGCTGCCCACAAAAAGAGCAAAGCACTGCTAAGCAGCATCCCCGTAAAAACCATGAATCCCCATGTTGATTCTTTCCATTCTAGAATACCCGAGTCAACAAACATTAAGCGAAACAGCAGTATAAACCAACTGAACGTCCAAACACCCATATACCGGTCTCGATAGGCAATATACAAATACAAATATACTAAGGTAAGTAAAAAGGTTCCCGTAGCGGTGCCAAAAACAACTATATAAAAAAAGTCCATTAAGTATATCCCTCCCAACACAAATTAGGAGAATCATATTACATAAATTTCCTTTAATTGTGGCAAAAATCCTCTTTTTAGCATAACAAATTTTGATAATTATTGTAAATAATTACATAATACCCAATATTAAACACAGAAAATCCGCAAGCTTTTACGCTTGCGGATTTTTATGTTAGGTCACTATATATGCTGCCGGAGAAAGTTCTGCTTCTTGCGGCCGCAGGTAATCTTCGATTATTTCCATCAGCCGGTCCGGCTTCATATTGGAAATTACCTGGCCTGCGATTCGCACATTAGGTCCCTGGCGGCAGCTGTGAAGACAGGTTACTTCACAAAGGTCGATTTGCTGGCGGATATTGTCCGGTAGTGCATCTATAGCTGCAAATAAGTCTTGAGAGCCTAGCAGAAGGCATGCTGTTCCTGCACAAATTTCTACGAGTAACTTTTCCATTGAAAACTCCTCCGTTAAGGAACCGTTTGGTATGATTTAACCTCAGGCAAAACCTTTGTAACAAAGAAATTTCTTACCGTAGCGGGCGAAACACTCTGGACGCAGCCATTGTCAATTTTTACGGATACTGCCTCTGTACAGCAGCCAAGGCAAAAAATTGCATCAATTTCAACATGCTCATTGACACCATACTCTTCACTCAGTTGCTGAAAAGAGTTGATAACATTGTAGGAGCCTTTCAGGTGGCAGGCACTACCGATGCAAACTTTGATTGTCATCATGGTGCTCACTCCCTTTTTGATAATTCACATGGAGAAGCTTATGAATCTTCCCCTTGAGCAGCCCCCCGTAAAGAGCCATGATCACCGGATTTTCTTCGGAGCGCTTAATATTGCTCATACGATCCGCTTCATATAATCCGGCACTTCTGCGTTTTTTTCCTTCACTATCCGTAACAGGCTGTCCGGCACCACATATGCAGCCGCCAGGACACGCCATTACCTCAATAAAATCATATTGCTTTTCCCCGGTTTGTATTCTTTTTACCAATTCATCAGCATTTTTCAGACCGCTGACAATTGCAATATTGACATTACGGCCATTGAAAGGAATTACTGCTTCCTTTACCCCTTCCAGGCCGCGTACACCTGTAAAAGCAATCGATTTAAGCGCAGCAACAGATTTATCATCTGCAATCCGCCGTATTACCGCCTCTGTAACACCTCCGGTTACGCCAAAAATTACGCCTGCACCACTGGTTGAGCCAAAAGGCATATCTACTCCCTCTGGTTCTATTTCTGAAAAGACAATCCCTGCTTCTTTGATCATCTGAATTAATTCTTGTGTAGTAATGACATAATCTACATACGGAATTCCATCGTTTTTAAACTCATCCCGGGCAGCTTCGATCTTTTTAGCCGTGCAAGGCATAACGGCAACTACGATAACCCGCTTATTGGAATGGCGGTAATGCTCTTTCAGCACCGACGCAAACATCTGCATAGGTGAGCGGCAGCTCGAGATATTTCCCACCAGTTCAGGTTTATGAAGTTCGGCGTATTTGACCCATGCCGGACAGCAGGAAGTAAACAAGGGCAGTTTTTCTCCTTTCTCCAGCCTGGACAAGAACTCTCCCGTTTCTTCGAGAACAGTAAGATCAGCACCGGTAGTGGTATCAAAAACCTCGTCAAAACCGATCCGCCGCAAGGCAGCCACCAGCCGCCCCATCATATTTTCGCCTTCGCCCAGTCCCAGTTCTTTACCAATGCCGACTCTGACTGCAGGCGCAATCTGCACCAAAACCTTTGTGCCCGGATTACTGATATCCTGCCAGAGTCTTGCCGTATCATTGCGAACAACAATCGCTCCCGTAGGACATACCGCAGCACATTGCCCGCAGCCGACGCAGTTCGTAGTGGCTATTGGTTCATCAAAGGCAGTACTGACACACATATTGGAACCCCGAAAGGCAAAATCGATGGCACCAATATTCTGTACTTCATCGCACATGCGCACACAGTCACCGCAGAGAATACACTTGCTTTTATCGCGGACAATTGCCAGCGAAGATGTATCCATCCCATCATCTTCAAAGGTATTGCTAAACCGCACCTGTTTAATGCCAAAGCGCTGAGCCAGCTCCTGCAGCTTGCATTTGCCGTTCTTTTCACAGGTCGTACAGTCACGGCAATGATTGGACAGCAGCAATTCCAGAATCATTTTTCTGTATTTGCGCAAGCGCGGCGTATTGGTCCGTATTTCCATTCCTGCTTTGGGCGGTGTCGAACAGGCCGCATGGATATCCCCCCAATGGTCTTCGACTACACACATCCGGCAGGCACCATAAACAGACAGTTCCGAGTAGTAACAGAATGTAGGAAGCTCAATCCCCGCTTTGCGAATTACGCTTAAAAGGTTTTTCTCTCCTGCCAGCTCAACAGGCATATTATCAATCATGATAAATTCGGTGCCCATATGTTAGTCCTCCTTTATTGCTTTGAAAGCGCACGATTCGATACAGGCGCCGCATTTTATGCACGTACCGGAGTCAATCACATAAGGCTCTTTAATCTTGCCGGAAATTGCATTGACCGGGCAAAGTCTTGCACACTTTGAACAGCCCCGGCACAATTCAGCATCAATATAAATACGCTTTAATTTTTGACAAACCTTGGAGGGACATCTTTTGTCCACGGCATGTGCTTCATACTCATCGCGGAAATATTTGATGGTGCTGACAACTGGAAAAGCGGCTGATTTGCCAAGTCCGCATAAGGCAGTGGACGTAATGGTATCGGCGAGCTCCAGCAGCACGTCAATATCCTCTACCTTACCCTGGCCGGAAACAATTCCCTCCAGTATTTCACGCATCCGCTTTGTTCCTTCCCGGCAGGGAACACATTTACCGCAAGACTCATTCTGCGTAAAGTTCATGAAAAACCGGGCAACCTCCACCATACAAGTATGTTCATCCATGACGACTAACCCGCCTGAGCCAATCATTGCCCCGGCTTTCTTCAAAGAATCGAAATCAAGCGGCAGCGCAAGATGCTCTTCTGTGAGGCAGCCGCCGGAAGGTCCTCCGATCTGAACGGCTTTGAAGGCCGCACCATCCCGCATCCCGCCGCCGATATCAAAAATGACTTCCCGTAGCGTGGTTCCCATGGGAACTTCAATAAGACCGGTGTTTTCAATATTCCCTGTCAAGGCAAATGCCTTGGTTCCCGGACTTTTTTCTGGACCGATTGCTTTGTACCACTGGGCTCCGTTTTGGATAATGAGCGGCACATTAGCAAAAGTTTCAACATTATTCAGCACGGTCGGCCTGGCAAACAGACCTTGTTCGACCGTCCGCGGCGGCTTGACGCGCGGCATGCCGCGCTTGCCTTCAATCGAAGCGGTAAGTGCACTGCCTTCGCCGCAGACAAATGCGCCTGCGCCTTTGCTGATTTTAATATCAAAATTATATTCGGTTCCCAGTATCGACTTGCCCAGCAACCCATAGCGCCTTGCTTCGTTTATGGCTGTTTCCAGGCGGCTGATAGCGAGCGGATACTCAGCCCGCACGTAAATATACCCTTCCGATGCTCCACAGGCCAGACCGGCGATCATCATTCCTTCCAGCATTCTGTGAGGGTCGCCCTCCATAATGCTTCGATCCATAAAAGCACCGGGATCTCCTTCATCGCCATTGCACACGATGTATTTCACCGGTGAATTCTGCCGGCGTACCTGCGTCCACTTGCGTCCAGTCGGATAGCCGGCGCCACCGCGGCCTCGCAAATTGGACTGATCGATCTCTTGAATGATTTGATCCTGACTCAAATCAAAAAGAGCTTTTTCAAAAGCTTTATAACCGCTGATAGCTAAGTACTCATTAATTGAAGTGGCATCAATATGTCCGCAGTGATCCAGCACCAGGCGGGTCTGTTTTTTATAGAACGGAATTTCCTCTTGCGTCGTGTAGATTTGACCATTCTTTTTATAAACAAGTCTGTCTACCGGCGTTTCTCCTACAATTGATTCCGCAACAATCTGCTCACAGTCCTCCGGCTTTACTTTAATATACAGCCAGCCCTGTGGTTCAATCCGAATCAGCGGTCCCATTTCACAAAAGCCGTGACAGCCGCTCTTTTTAATGCCGACAGCTTCCCCATGAGGCTCTTTTTCCAATCGTATCGTACAGGTAATTCCCTTTGCTTGAATCAGACGGATCAGCTCTTCATAGATCTCCAGAGAACCGCCCGCCACACAGCCCGTTCCGGCGCAAACGAGAATCTTCTTGGTTTGAGAGCGCAATGCCTGTTGATACGTTTCACAGGCACGGTTTAATTCTTCCCGGTTAGCAAGCATTTTGATTTTCCTCCCTGAGCTGTGCCAGCAATTCTCTGGCCTTATCCGGCGTCATTGCGGGATATACTTTGTCATTTACCGTCAGTACCGGCGCAAGACCGCAAGCGCCGAGACAGGATACCGTTTCAACCGTAAACAAAAGATCTTCTGTGGTTGCCTTGCTTTCCGAGAGATTCAGCTCATGTCTTAATTTTTCCAGTATCGGAATGGATTTGCGCACATGACATGCTGTTCCATCACATATTTTTATCACATACTTGCCTTTCGGCTCCAAGGAGAAGTTCTCATAAAAAGTAGCAACACTGTAGATTTTAGCGGTACTCAACCCTAATTTTTCAGAGAGATAACCAAATGCTGCTTTCGGAAGATAGCGGTACTTTGCTTGTGTATCTTGAAGAATCGCGATTATACTGCTTGGTTCATACCTGTATTTTTCAAGGATTTCATCGATTTCTTCAAAATTAATGGTTTCTTCCATTCCATGACCTCCTTTGTTAAGTTTGTGAATTTTTTATCATAGTTTTAGTTTACACGATCGCCGGCACGCTGGCAATTGGATTTGTTAAAAAATTCACATTTTTATTATTTTTCTAACTTTACATAATTTTAAGACAAACAATATAAAAAGAGTGATCGCTGCACATTGATGCAACTATCACTCTTTTTTACAGCCAAAACCTCTTTTTTTACAGTTTTCACACGTATTTGCTTGCATTTTCATAGGCACTTAACGCTTGAAGAGTCGCGTAATTTACCGGCTGAAACAAACTGCTGCCGCTATCACTTGAACTAACTGACGATGTCGTTTCACAGGAGCCGCAGCCTATGCACGTACTGTTACTCTTGGGACAAGTGCTTGAGGTGCTGCCACCGCCACCTGAAGCGGAGCTTAGCTCAAAAGAATCACTGGTAGAAGCAGCAGATTCCGCCGAAGCAGTCTGCCCGCCCACCGAAGCGGCAGCTGTATAATAGGTTGATTGAATTGCACTAACCCCTGAAACTGCCATTTCTCTCACCGCCATTATTTTAAATAACTTCGGGCCACTGCGCTATTGCGGGTTTTATATATTTCTACTTCGAGGAAAAATCGTTCAATAATAATTTCATTAATCATCTGCTGTACCTGCCGGGCCATAGCATCGGTTCCCTTTTCAATCGCTTCCAGCAAAGCCTCTGTTTCTGCCTGACTTAAATCGCGGGGAACAGGCAAATCAAATACCGGTTCAAAGGACTTACTGGCATACTGCTCAATAAATGTAAGCATACGTGCCACCACAGCCTCGATAAGCTCAGGATCAGTCGACAGCTCAGCCAGCCAGCGCCGCATAATTTTCTCCAGTTCAACTGCGTTCTGAGCGGGCTTCCTGGGAAATGGAATAATAGATGCTGACAAAGCCTATCCCTCCTATTGATTACGCTTGCTGCCTATCTTGATTATAAACAGCAATTATTAAAATCAAATTTAGGAAACAAAAAAAGGCTGTCAGACTAAAAACGCATGAGACTGTTATCTTCCGTCCGCAGGATGGAAAAACGCCCAGCTTATACAAAACAGGGTGCCGCAGTGTGCTTAAAAGCACACTGCGGCACCCTCATTTTATTTATTTGCCACTTTTTCAATAGCAGCCAGCTCGGCCTTATATTCGGCACCGTATTTTTCGATAAGCGGTTTCACCGCTTCCTTCCAGGCTTTTACATCAGGAACTTCAGTAACGACAACTCCGTTTTGGATTAACTTAGCCAGAGCGTCTTTCTCATATTTGTTCCAGGTATCTTTTTGGTATTGTACGGAATCTAAAGCAGCCTGCTTAATCAGTTTGCGGTCTTCTTCCGATAACTTATCCCAGGTGATTTTACTTGCCATCAGCACTTCCGGCACCCGTTGATGTCCGTCAAGAATGTAATTTTTGACTGCCTGGAAATGGTTGGCGGTAAGATAACTGGGCGGATTATTCTCTGCGCCGTCAATTACGCCGGTCTGGAGTGCACTGAATACTTCCCCGTATGGCATTGGCGTAGCGCTGGCACCAAGCGCATTCATCAGATCAATATTAATTGCATTCTGGATGACGCGGATTTTCATTCCCTTTAAATCCTCTGGTGATTTAACAGGATTCTTCGTGTAAAAGCTGCGGGAACCGGAACTATAATAAGCTAAGCCCATCATTTTAGATTTATCAAGGTTTGTGAGCATTTGCTTGCCTGCATCACTGTCTAAAAAACGCCATTCATGATCATCGTTATCAAAAATAAAAGGTAGTGAGAATACCCCGAATTGCTTATTGAATTCGGCTAATGTCCCGGTACTGATCCGTGTAAATTCAATCGATCCCATTTGAATCTGCTGAATTACGGATTTTTCATCGCCGAGCTGTGCCGAATCAAATACCTTGATTTGAATTCGCCCTTGTGAACGTTCATTCACCAGTTCAGCAAAACGCTTATCGCCAAGCGTGGTGGGATAATCGGAAGGATGCGCTTCTGCCAGCCGGAATGTTAACTTCGGTTTTTGTGTCTCACCCGTAGTAGAAGCCTCCTTTTTGCCGCACCCAGTCACGAATAAACCAGCCCCCAGGGTTAACACCAAGCCTGCCACTAACCACTTTTTCCCTTTCATACCTTGCTTCTCCTCCACCTATTTATTTACTGCTTCCAAGCTGCTATCTCTGTTTTCTACAGCTTACCAAGACTGCCGTTATTTAAACAAAGATGGAAGCCACAGCACCGTTTGAGGAATATACGTAATCAACAGTAAAACAACAAGCATTGCATAGAAAAATGGCATCATTGCCTTTGTGCCCTGCGCAATGGATACCCTGCCAATCGCACAGCCGATAAACAGCACCGTCCCTACCGGCGGCGTCAGCAATCCCATCCCGGCGTTAAAGATCAGTACCAGTCCGAAATGCACGGGATCCATTCCCATTGCCGTACAAACAGGCAGCAGCACCGGTGTTAGAATCAAAATCATCGGGGCCATGTCCATTGGGCCGCCGAGAATCAGCAGCAAAATATTGATCATCAGCAAAATGACATATTTGTTATCCGAAACACTCAAAAACCAGTCGGTAATCAAGTCCGGTATACTAAGATAAGCCATTACATAGCCAAAAGCAGCAGATGCCGCAATCAGGAAATACACCATCAGCACTGTACGCAGCGTGCGTCTCAATACATTCCACATGCGCTCCAGGGGAACTTCCCGGTATACACCAAAGGCCAGAATAAACGAATATAAGACCGCCAGCGCTCCCGACTCGGTTGCCGTAAACACGCCGGAGATAATCCCGCCCAGAATAATAAACGCCGGTGACAAAGATAACAATCCATGAAATACAATGCCTGGAACTTCCCGCCTGTCAATTGGCTCACTGGCAGGATAGCCGCGTTTAATCGCCATTAGGTAGGCTACCGTCATAAGCGAGCCCAGCAGCATAAATCCTGGAACCACCCCACCCAGGAAAAGGCTTTTAATCGATAATCCTCCGGCAACAATCGAGTACAAAACGAGATTGTGACTGGGGGGAACGACGACGCCCTGGATCGCGGAGGATATCGTAAGACCAACTGCATAATCGGCATCATAGCCCTTTTTCTTCATGGCCGGAATCATAACCGATCCCACTGAAGCGGCATCAGCTCCGGCCGAGCCGGAAATATTACCGAAAAACATGCAGGCAATGCAGTTTACCAGCGCCAGTCCACCGCGAATGCGTCCTACCAGCAAGGTTGCCAAGTTAACCAGCCGCTGCGCCAGACCGCCTTCTCCCATAATTTGTCCTGTAAGAATAAAAAACGGGATTGCCAGCAGGGAAAATGTACTCACACCATTGATCATTTGCTGCCCCACTGTCGGCAGGGGCACCTCCAAATACATCATCGTTAAGACAGATGATGCAAATAGTGCCTGCGCCACCGGCAGACGCAGAAGCACAAAGACCAGAAAAGAGATCGCCAGCAGCCAGACTGCAATATCACTTGCTTCCATTATTGCCCTACCCCCGTATCCCCGCCGATTTCAATGTCCGCTCCCTTGTGGCGCTTTGTATCAATTCCGAGCAGCTGCAGGAGGCAATACGCACAAACCATTACGCCACTCACCGGCATAACCAGATAAACAACACTGTTGGGCAGCTTCGTGGCGGGCAGCGTGGACTCAAACATCAACACCGTAAACTCCCAGCCATAAACAACAAAGTACAAACCATACAGCAGGCCCATTACATCAATCCATTTATCAATCCACTTATTAACAACAGGCGGCAAGCGGTCTGTCAGCGCCTCAACCCCCATATGCACGCCTTCCCGGAACCCAATGGCAATTCCCATGAACGAAAACCACACTAAAGAAAGTAAAATAGCCTCTTCTGACCAGAAAAACACAAAATTAAACAGTTTCCGGGTTGCTACCTGCACAATCATGATGATAATAACACCCAGTAAGGAAATAATCGCAAAATTTTCAAAGAAACTGTCCAGTACCAGTGCTGCTTTTCGCAAATACTTCATAGCGTCTGCCTACCGCTCCTTCCCACAAGTTTCTCTGGCAATGGAATCCCATAAGCCGTTCAGGTATACTGCCCCCAGGGAACGGTCATATAAGCCGTAGCCCGGTCTCCCCTCTTCTCCCCAGATCATTCTGCCGTGATCAGACCGCAGCGGCCCGCTAAAGCCCGTGTCATGCAGAGCTTTCATAATTGCGTACATGTCCAGCGAAGCTTCATCCGACTTATGAGCCGTTTCCTCAAAAATTCCCGGCTCATGAATTTTTATGTTCCGTACGTGAGCGAAGTGAATCTTCCCCAACTTGCCAA
The DNA here is from genome assembly GCF_004339805.1 of Anaerospora hongkongensis. GTDB lineage: Bacteria > Bacillota > Negativicutes > Sporomusales > DSM-15969 > Anaerospora > Anaerospora hongkongensis. The sequence goes on from NZ_SLUI01000005.1 coordinate 49,598, forward strand.
AATGGCGAAAAATCGCGGGGATGTCATTGGCCGTATTTGCTCCCAAAGAGCCGCTGCACAGCGTAAGTCCGTTAGACGGACTATCGACCAAGCTAATGATGCGGTCCAGGTTCTCCCTGGAAATAACAATCCGCGGAAGGCCAAAAACCGGCCAGGGCGGATCATCCGGATGAATCGCCAGCTTAATGCCGCATTCCTCGGCAGTAGGAATGACACCTTGCAGAAAATAGCCAAGATTGGCAAATAGCTGCTCCTCATCAACTGCCTTGTACTGTGCGAACAATTTTTTCAGTTCCGACAACCGTTCCTTTTCCCACCCGGGCAATTCAAAGCCATTGGCATCGGTCTCCATTTTTTCAACCAAATACTCGGGACTATATCCTTTGATCAACTGCTCATTATAGGCCAGAGCCGTCGAACCATCATTCAGCACCTTTGCCAGTTCCGTCCGGGTCCAGTCAAACACAGGCATAAAGTTATAACAAACAACAGACACTCCTGCTGCCGCAAGATTGCGAAGGGTTGCACAATAATTTGCAATGTACCTGTCTCTGGATGGCAGGCCTAGTTTTATATCCTCATGCACATTCACGCTCTCCACTGTCTGAAACAAAAGACCGGCTGCTTCAATTTGCTCCTTTAATTCTGCAATATCAGCAAGCGGCCACACCTCGCCAACCGGTATGTGATAAAGCGCACTAACGACATTTCGCATCCCCGGTATCTGTCTTATGTAGTTGAGTGGTATTTTATCGAGCTTTTCACCATACCACCGGAAAGACATTAGCATCAACATTCCCCCTTATCTACCGCCTCCATACTACCATACTAGTATACTGTTGTAAATAGAATATAACGAATATTTACGATAGTTGAAATACTCTATTCATTTCCTTGCAAGCAGAATAGATAAGGTGCCTGCAGGTTTTTCCGCCTGCAGGCACCTTATCTATTCCACTAAATTAAATTTTTCTGTGGCTCGCCATCAATAAAGATTAATTCCTTGGCCTCCGAAACAACTTCTATATCCGGATGTGCCTCAGCTTCGGCCAGCAGCGGCTCACTAATTAGTACATCCGTTAGTTCCAGTGTATTTTTAATCCAGACTATTTTATGGCAATACGGATCAACGCCATTACACATTTTAACGGCCATGCGGATTGCATCCTCAGCAGTAGCGGCAACCATGGGCACTTTGGCCGCTTCGATTTCCGTACTGGTGAAGGCGTTAGTGTACATGCTGATATAATCAATTTTATCAAACAGCTTACGGGTCGTAACATCAACCATGCCTACTCCATTGGCATTGCCATGGGATTCTTCAGTTACATCAAGAATCGCACTCTTTTTGAACTCAGGGCCGCCGCTGACACATTTCGTAATATACAGTCCGGTTACATTGGGGTCCTGTCCGTCACCGCTGATATTTTTGCCGATTTCATCAATAATCAATACATCAAACTTATCAAACAAAATCCGCCCCATTGACCGGCGGGCTTCTTCCAGCAGCGTCTTTTCCCGCTCCAGCGTCAATATATCGCTTTTCGGAACAACTTCAATTTTGTACGTATCTTCAAAAGCATTTTCAACTAATGCCACTGCAAATAAAAGATTAACCTTACTGGCAATCATTTGGCCGATGCGTGGTATATATTCGGTAAAGCTGGCAAACCCGTGACTATGCACCGAATCAGCCCCCAGCCGTTTGCCGAGGCCAATTACCAGCATTTTGCAGATACCGCTTTCAATTGGTCCGCGGAAACAAGTATGCGGTTTAACCCGGGGAATAATCACGATTCCATCTGCTTCAAGCGCACTCTTCGCTACGTATATCGGATAACCTGGTTCTATCTCGCCAATACATTCCACATCCATGGAGGCATTAAGCGGTACGCCCATCGTTGCTTCACTAATGCCGAATGAGGCCAGCAAGTCGGCCTGCCCCTCCGCCACCGCGCCGCCGTGGCTGCCCATGACGGGGATGATAAACGGCTTTGCACCTGCTTTGAGCAATACGTCAATAACTGTTTTGGTAATTAAGGCAATATTGGCTATGCCCCGGCTGCCAACACCCACCGCAATTCGTTTTCCTGTCAGATTTTCTACATACGGCTCCATCTTCACCCGGATTTCTCCGGGAATATCCTCTATCTTTTGCCGGTTAAACTGTTGCTTGATCCTCACAAACCTGGGAAGCATAATGGCCGGAAATTTTTTTAAATCTAATGACTGCATGTCACCCACCCCTACTATTCACCTTTTTTATAACAAAATGAGCAAGAGCAGCTTTACAGCCGCTCTCACCCTATTCACCTGTTATTTTGTATGAACCGATACAGAGGAATTCCCCCCTGCCGATTCGGGTTCTGTATTTTGTCCGATACCAAGCGGTATCGAAACTAAAAGTAATATCGCACCCAGAATACCGGCAGCGGCAATAGCATATAAGCCGGCATAGGAGTTGTGAAAAGTCTGCTCGGCCCAAACGCGCAGGTTTGGCGCCAGGAATCCGCCTAAATTACCGACAGAGTTAATCAGCGCAATCGCACTTGCTGCGGCAATACCCGACAAAAACCGGCTGGGCAGTGTCCAGAAAATAGGCTGACAGGCCAGGTTACCCATCGCAACAATACAAAGAGCCAGGATACCAAGAAGCGGATTACCGGTGGCGGAAAGAATAAAGCCCACTCCGGCACTGCCGATAATAGCGGCCGCCAGAACACCGCGTTTGCCTGATTTATCCGAATAACGCGGCAGTGTAGCGGTGGCAATCAAGGCGCATATCCAGGGAATTGCACTGACCAGCCCAACCATCAACCCTACTTTTTGGCCCAAAAGTCCGGCGACCTGGGTAGGCAGGTAAAAATTTAAACCATAGTTACTAACCTGGATCATAAAGCAAATAGCTGCCAAAAACCATACCTTGGAGTTGCCAAGCGCCTGAAGAGCACTGGCTTTTCCTTGTGGTTTTTTTGCATTTTCTTCTTCCAGCTCTGCAAGCAAGGCCTGTTTTTCTTCCTCAGCAAGCCATTTCGCATCCTGCGGTTTGTCAACCAGATACCAGTACGCCCATACACCAACAACGGCAGCCAATAAACCTTCTACAATAAACATCCATTGCCAGCCGTGGAATCCAAAGGTTCCGTCAAAATCCAGCAGCAATCCGGATAAAGGCGAACCGAAAATAAACGCCAAGGGGGGTCCAAGATAAAAAAGTCCCATCACCGAACTGCGGCGGCGATTTGTAAACCAAAAGGTAAAATAATAAATGATTCCCGGAAAGAAACCCGCTTCCGCTATGCCTAACAATACCCGCAGAATCAAGAAGGATGATTCGGTCGATACCCAGGCAAAGCCTGCAGATACCAGCCCCCATGTGATCATAATACGGGCCAGCCACGCTCTGGCTCCCACGTGATGCATAATAATATTGCTGGGCACTTCAAAGACCGCATAACCAAGGAAAAAGATACCTGCTCCAAGCGCAAACGCTGCATCACTTATGCCTGTATCAATCTGAAAAGCCTGCTTGGCAAAACCAATATTAGCGCGGTCCAAAAAAGCCAGGATATACATTAGCAGCACAAATGGTACCAGCTTCTTTTGGGCCTTGTCCATCGCACGGTTACACAATTCCGGATTTGTTTCCTTTACCATAGCCTCACACTCCTCTTATTTTATCATGTTGCTTACCCTTATTATTGACTGCCACCGACAAAAGGGTTACCACCTCCCTTAAAACGCGGCCCCCCCGTTAGACTAATGCCACTACTTTTAAATAATTGCCGGGATTGGCGGAAATATCGTGCACCAGCTCCGGAACCTCTTCAAAAGCAATCGTTTTGGTAATTACCGCCGCCACGTCAACCTTGTTTTCGGCGATCAGCTGGATGCTTTCCGGGAAGCTGCGGTAGCTATTGCGGGAGCCAAGTATATCCAGCTCTTTTTTCGTAAACAGCGCGGTCGGCAGCGAAATCTCATGTTTGGGCCAGCCAACCAGAGAAATCCGACCGGAGAAAGCAGCATAGTCAATACTGCTGCGAATAGCTGCCGCATTGCCGGATGCCTCAATTACCACTTCGGCCATACGCCCCTGCGTAATTGCTTTAATTTCCTTAACCGCATCCTGCGTAACCGGATTAACGGTATACTTTACCCCAAGCTTACGGGCAAATTCCAGCCGTTCCTCTACAGGATCGACTACTACGGGAACCGCTTCCAGCGCCAGGGCATACTGCGCCGCCAGCAGGCCGATCGGACCCGAGCCGGTAATGACAACATGCTCACCTTTTTTTACCCTCGCCCGCTTAACGGCATGCATGGAAATAGTGAGGGGCTCGACCATCGCAAGCAAATTCCAGGGAATGCTGTCAGGAACCTTGTGCACCAAATGACGGGGATGGCTGAAATATTGTGCCATAGCGCCATTAATATGCACACCCAGTACCGTTAGATTTTCACAGCAGTTTGTATGCCCATTTTTACAAGGATAGCATATGCCGCAATAAACATACGGCTCCAGCACAACACGGTCACCGGCCTTTAGTTCCGTTTCCCCCTCCGGCACCTCCAGCACCTCACCCGCCACTTCATGCCCGATGATCCTCGGATAGGACACTAGCGGATTCGTTCCTAAATAGGCGCCGATATCGGACCCGCAAATTCCCAGACTGCGGACCTTGATTACTACATCCTGGTCTTTTCGCTTCGGCAGATCCACCTCAGCAACAGCAATGCTGCCTGGTGACTGTAAATGAATTGCTTTCATATTCAAACCTATTCCTCTCTTTATTTTGGTAAATTGGTTTATAAGGTTACACCATTTTTAAAAATTGCTATTTCTCTAAAGCCCATCTTCTCCGCCTTTGTCTGTTGTCCTGAGGCTACAGCCAAAATGAATTGGGAAAGCTCATCCGTAACAGACTCCAGCGGCTTGCCGGTCAATATAGCCCCGGCATCAAAATCCATCCAGTTTGCTTTATACTGAAACAAATCGCTGTTGGTTGCTATTTTAACTGTGGGCACTGCCGTACCGAGCGGTGTCCCTCTGCCTGTAGTAAACAGCACAATCTGGCAGCCGGCTGCCGCCAGGGCCGTTGTCGCGACTGCATCATTGCCAGGCCCGTTCAGCAGGTTCAATCCCCGCGTGCTTACTGCCTGCCCATACTGTAAAACATCACTGACGATACTGCGCCCGCCTTTTTGCGTACAGCCTAACGATTTTTCCTCCAGCGTGGTAATTCCGCCTTTTTTATTGCCAGGTGACGGATTCTCATAAACCGGTTGATGATACGATGCAAAGTACGCCTTGAAATTGTTGATTAACGCCACAATTTTTTCAAAAACAACCTTATTCTTCGCACGATTCATTAATAAAGTTTCCGCGCCAAACATCTCTGGTACTTCCGTCAATACACTGCTGCCGCCGCAGGCTACCAGCCGGTCGGAAAAAGCCCCTACAAGCGGATTGCCGGTTATGCCGGAAAATCCATCCGACCCACCGCACTTCAGGCCGATTACCAAGTCCCGGGCCGAGCACTCGGTACGCTTGTATTGGCCTGCATACTCAACCAAATCCTTTAGAATTGCCTGGCCTGCGGCAAATTCATCAGAAAACTCCTGAGCAACAAGAAACTTTACCCGCTTATCATCAACTTCGCCAAGCACCTTTTTAAATTCGGCAATGTTGTTATTCTCACAGCCGAGTCCAAGCACTAAAACAGCCCCAGCATTCGGATGGTTAACCAGCGCCGACAAAATACTCTGGGTAGCTGCGTGATCCTCTCCCAGCTGGGAACAGCCGTACGGATGCGTATATTCAAATACCCCGTCAATGGAAGCTGCCGGTGCAAGCTCCTCATTCGCCCATTTTGCAAGCAGCTGGGCCGTGCGGTTAACGCAGCTTACTGTGGGTATGATCCAAACCTCATTGCGAACACCGGCACGTCCGTTTTCGCGCCTATACCCCTGGAAGCTCAGCCGGCAGTCAGCAGACGGCACCAAGAGCGGAGCAGGCTGATAATCATATTCCAGCACATCACCCAAATTTGTCCTGACATTATGCGTATGCACCCAGCTGCCCGCAGGAATAGTCGTCGTAGCGTGGCCGATGGGAAAGCCGTACTTAATGACAGCCTCCCCTTGTGTCAGCGTTGTAAGCGCAATTTTATGCCCCTTGTCAATGCTCTCCAGCGCAATCAACTGCGTACCAGCTGCCTCAAGCACGGCACCGGCCTTTACATCCTCCAGCAAAACCGCTACATTATCAGCCTCGTGGATTTTCAGCGGTGCCATTACGCTTTACCTCCAACTAACTGCCGCACGGTTTCCTGCATACCGGTGCTGATAATATGGAAGAGATATTCAGCCGTTTTTTCAGTCAAACCTTCAATCCGATTCAAGTCCTGCCCCCAAATTGCTTCATTTGCAAAAGCATCCCGGGTTAAGGCAAGCACACCGTCTTGTGTGCCATTGCAGGCCTGCCATTCTCCGGCAAAAAACTCCAGCACCGGTACATCATCCTTCATGATAAAGTCGCCTGCTTCTCTTTTCCCCAGCAGATTCGATCCGTCCAATTTGCCGTCTTTATACACTGCAAGTAGCGCCGCCAGCGAAAAAGTCAGCTTTTCCGGCAATTTTCCGGTATGCTTCTGATACTCAAGAATGGATGGCAGTACCCGGGCTGTAAATTTGGAAGAAGAATTCAGCAAAATACTTAACAAATAATGTTTGATAAACGGATTCCGGAAGCGTTCAATAACGGCATCGGCAAATTCCACCAGCATTTGCTTTTCCAGGTCAATCGAAGGGATGATCTCTTCACTGACTATATCCCGCACATATTTCCCCATAACTTCATGATCCATCATCTCTTTTACTGCATCGAGCCCATACAAAAAGGCAGCCGGCACCGATGCTGTATGAGCACCGTTTAAAATACGCACTTTACGTGTCCGGTAAGGTGTCATATCGTTTGTCCAGATTACATTTAAACCTGCTTCGGCAAAGGGCAGGCGCTTAGCTAGTTCAGCCGGACCTTCAATTACCCACAGATGAAAAAGTTCACCGGCATTCATCAATTTATCCTGATAGCCCAGCTTCGCTTCGATAGCCTGTACTTCATCCCGGGGGTAACCGGTTACTACCCGGTCAACAAGCGAATTCAAAAAGTAGTTATGATTGCGAATCCAGTTCTTAAAGGCTTCCGGCAGCTGCCATTCATCCGCCAGCTTTAATACGGCGTCTTTTAACTTATCCCCGTTGCGGTCAATTAACTCACAGGGAATAATAACCATACCCTTTGACGGATCACCTTTAAAAAACGCAAACCGGTGATGCAGATAAACAGTAAGCTTGCCGGGAAAAGACTGGGGCGGCTGCATATCAGGCCGGTCATTTTTATCGAAAGTAATTCCTGCTTCGGTCGTATTGGAAACAATGTACTCAATATCCGGATTTTCTGCACAGGCCAGATATGCCTGCCAGTCCCGGTAAGGATTAACGCCTCTGCTTACCGAGCTGATGATCTCTTTCTTTTCTACCGGCTTGCCGTCCTCAAGTCCTCTAAGCAGTAATGTATACAACCCGTCCTGCTCATTTAAGACATCAACCAGCCCTTCAGGAATCGGCTGCACGGCAACAACCCGGCCGTTAAATTTCCCTTGCTTATTCAGCTGGTGAATCATCCAGTCAACAAAAGCCCGCAGAAAATTGCCTTCGCCGAATTGAAGCACTTTTTCCGGAAGATTCTCAAGACCCTTCGCTGCGGCAAGGTCTTCTGGAAAACAAAAATCACTATTCAGAAAACTTCTATTTAAGCGCATCATACTGATCCCCTTTCCTACCCCTATCTTCTAAAGCCACTAGCTCTTTTATATCCGCTAACAATAGTGCAAGATCCGTGCCAGCAGTGCAAATGCAGAAGCAGCAAGCTTTGGGACCTGAATGACAAAAAATACGTTCCGAATTAAAACAATCATGTTTCAATTCGGAACGATGAATTACGGGAGTTTATCAATTTTTTTCTTTTTACGCCATAAAGTAGTACGTCCAATCCCTAAACGCTTCGCCGCCCGGGTATAGTTGTAATTTTCTTCCCGCAGCACTTGCAGAATCCGCTCCCGCTCCAGTTCTTCCAGATCGTTTTCTTCCGCTGCCTCCAAATAGTCCAAAGGCTCTTCCGAAATCAGCACGTTCTTTATATCCTTGACATTAATTACTTCCTCATCCGTCAGCAGCACCGCCCGCTCCAGAATAATGGCGAGTTCACGGACATTACCCTGCCAGTATAAGCGTTGTAAATACGCCACTGCCTCTTTGTGAAGCTTTTTGACCTGCTCTGCACTTTCACTTAAGATTCGCAGGAAATGACCGGCAAGCAGGGGAATATCTTCTGCCCTCTCCCGGAGCGGCGGCAAGTGCAAATGTAAAATAACAAGACGGTAAAACAAATCGGCGCGAAACAATTTCTTGCCCACTAAGTCAGCCAGATCCTGATTTGTCGCAGCGATAATCCGCACATCAACCGGAATAACCCGATGTCCGCCAAGGCGCATTACTTCTTTTTCCTGCAGAACTCTCAACAGCCGGGCCTGCAAAGTCAGTGGCAGCTCACCTACTTCATCCAAAAACAGTGTTCCGCCATGAGCCAATTCAAAAAGACCAAGCTTACCGCCTTTTTTCGCCCCGGTGAATGCGCCTTCTTCATACCCCAGCAATTCGCTTTCCAGCAAGCTTTCCGGCAGTGCCGCGCAATTAACCGCTACAAAAGGACCTTGATGGCGGGAGCTCAGTTTGTGAATACTCTGTGCAAGCATTTCCTTCCCTGTCCCGGACTCACCGGTAATCAGCACCGTCGACCGGGAAGCAGCAAAGCGGCGGGCACGCTGCTTAACCGCCTCCAGAGCGGATGAAACACCGATTATATCACTCAGCCCAGCTTTGGCCACCAATCCTTTGGCATACAGCTTTTGCCGTATCGTGTGTTCAAAGTATTGCAATTGCGTAACATCCTGAAAATTAGCGATAGCTCCTACCACGTTTCCCTCCAGCTTAATGGGTATCCGTTTCGTTGCAATACTTCTTTTCCCGATGTGCTGAATTTCCCCGATCTCGGGCATCCCATTTTCCAGCGTCAATGGAAGGCGGGTATTGGGAATCACGCTGTCAATTTTACGTCCAATTACCTCCGCCTGCGATACTTGAAACACTTCACAGGCCGCTGGATTAAAAAAAGTAATCAAACCCTTTTTGTCTACTGCCACAATTCCATCGGTTGTAGAATTAATAATCGTTTGCAGCAGCTCAGAGCGCTCTTGTTCCCTGCGCCGTACTTCCACGACCAGTTCAGCTTCTTTGATCGCTTTATAGATTGCTTCTTTCCCTGACTCAATCGTATAACCGCTAAGCCCCATATTACGGGCACACGTAACAGCATTTACATCGCCAATTACCACCTTTATACCTTGAATGGCAGCTTGCGCAATTTTATCCGCAGTCTCAGCCTCGTTTTCCAGCGTAATAATCTGAATAGAAAGGCCTAACAGGGTTACCAGGGTTTCGCATTCATAGATAACATTTCGAAAGCCAACAACGCCGATACTATCCGGACTCACGCCCAATTGCTTGATGGCGCGCAGGATATCGATTGCCGTAACCGGTATCTGAACGACCGGCACTGCAATACGATCTGCAATAGCCAATGCCGTGCCGCCGCGGCTGATAATGACTTCGGCGGCACCGGCCTCCACTGCCTCCTGCGCTTGCCGGACCCCTTCCTGCGAATCTCCGTGACTGATGTAGATTTTACTTTTCCACTCATCAGTCCGCTCAGCCACAACCGCCTCCGCCAGGCGGGCCAGATGGGGAAAAGGGGCAATAAAACTAATCTTAAACTCCATATCATTCTCCTACTGCTTCAATCTCGCATCCGCGTACTTATTCCCGCAGTTTCCGGGGATCACCGGAAAACTTCTGCTGCGCCCAGGAATCAAGCTGCCGGACATGACCTTTCCCGATTGTTACACCGTATAGAATCAACAGCAAAATAACCAGGGTAAACAAATCCAGCTCTTTCGTTATGGCAAAATTTACGACGCCCAGCAAAACCTGCGGAATAACGCCGGTCATTACCAACAATACCGATGCCGCCCGAAACCAGCATTGCGATTTCAGTTTGTAACGGGCATACAGCATAAATATGGTTGCCGACCAGGCAATACCCTCTAATAGTAGCAATAATAACCACTTATTCTCCATGACCAACACGTCCATTATACCAAACTCCTACCTTTATTAGCATATCAATGCTATCCTCTGCCAAAATACAATAAAAAAACCTGGCAGCACATCTAAATGTACTCCCAGGCTTTTCTCCTTCCGTGTACACAGCCGCAGCTTGGCTGTGCGCCTTCTCTCGGACCTGACCGGCTAAGCCGCGGAACCCTAGAAGGCCGCTTATTTAGTTAGCAGCTACCTCATCATAGCCGGTAATAATCTGCTGTACGATTCCATAGGCTTTCGCTTCTTGTGCATCAAGCCAATAATTGCGCAGCGTATCTTTTTCCACTTTTTCCAGCGGCTGTCCTGTGCGCTCGCTGATCAATCCGTTGATTCGGCGACGGATTTTGATTATTTCTTCCGCTTCGATCTGAATGTCTGTTGCCTGCCCGCGAACACCACCCAGCGGCTGATGAATCATGTAGCGCGTATTTGGCAGTGAATAGCGGTCCTGCTTTTCGGCGGCGAGATAAATCGTAATACCGGCACTGGCAACCCAGCCTGTTCCGATGATGATTACTCTGGGCTTAATAAACCGGATCATATCATGGATGGTATCACCAGCTTCTACGTGACCGCCCTGACTGTTAATAAACAGCTTAATTGGTTCATCGCCGAGCTCCTGCAATATTAACAGCTCCGCCGACACTCGTGCAGCAACATCTTGCGTGATTTCACCGGAAATTATAATCGTACGGGTTTTCAGCAGCCGCCCCTGTAATTTGTCCGAATAAGTTTGCTTTTCCTGCTCTTCCATTACTTTGTCACTCCTCTTTTAGCCCATCCGCTTGTGTACGGATTTTTTAAAATAGCTGTAGTTTCTTAATAAACTGTTATTCTTTGCCAGAACCAAAAAACCTGCTCTTGCTTGATAAATGCCCCCACCTTTTAGCGTTTATCTGTATAACAATTCGCAGTTCATCGTATGCTAAACAATGACTTTACTGCCAAAGGATGACCTGCCATGCAAATCACGTTAGACAGAGCAATGCTGGAGCAGCTGGGCTTGCTCCTGATAGCCCTTATCGGAATACTGGTGATTACCGCCAGACCCTTGTGCCGCTACATGATTAAGCTAATTAGCGATAATGCCGTCCACCTCATTTTAACAGAAAAATATTCAGAAAATCTGGCTGAGTTTCTGCCCTCTTTAAAACGCTTCTCCGTATTAAACGCGATCGAGATGAGCCTGCGGGCCGAAGAAGGCAAAGTCATCACCCGGCCGCTGGGAACGCCAAAGCATTTTCTCGGGTATGAAAACCTCATGTTTCAGCCCCATCAAATGACCAAGTTTCCTCTCCCTGTAACGGCGAAACTTGATATGTCGGTTGTGATTGCCCCCAAAGCAGAAAAACCGCTTACTATTCAAATACCGCTTATGATCGGGGCAATGGCCTATGGTCTGGCGTTGAGTGACGAGGCCAAAATCGCCTTGGCCAAAGCAGCTAATATCCTTAAGACCACTACCTGTTCCGGGGAAGGCCCGCTATTGCCAGAGGAAGAGGCCATCGCCGAGAAGTATGTGCTGCAAATCAGCCGCTGGTCCTGGGGAGAACGGACAGATGAACAAATTGCCGGCGCTTCGATGCTGGAGGTTCAAATGGGGCAAGGCGCTGATATGGGAGCGGCGCGCTTCGAAGCTGCTGAAATGGCAGGAAAAGCCCAAGAGCTGGGGCAGATAGCCCCAGGCGAATCACCTGCCTCTTACCCCGCCTCACCCGGTGTATACACACCTGATGATTGGCCGGAATTTATGGCTAAGCTGCGCAAGCGGGCTAACGGAATTCCCATTGCTTTGAAGCTGATGGCGACAAACCACCTGGAGGATGACCTCGCTGTGGCACTGGAGCTTGGCTTTGATGCCGTTGTCCTGGATGGCGCCCAGGGGGGCGCCCACGCCTCAACTCCAATTAAGCAGGATGATTTTGGTATCCCCAGTCTCTATGCTCTGGTTCGGGCGAAGCGTTATTTACAAGGCCGCAATATTACCCTCATTGTGGCTGGCGGCTATTTTACCCCCGGCCAGTGCCTGAAAGCTCTGGCACTCGGCGCAGATGCCATTTATATGGCTACCGTTCCCCTTTTCGCCTTAGCCCACAATCAAGGCCAAAAGGTCCTTCCGTTTGAGCCGCTTACCACTCTGCTCTATTATCCTTCCCCTTCCAAAACAAAGCTTTCCATTGATAAGGCTGCCACTTACGTTGCCAATACTCTGACCTCCATGTCACTGGAAATGGAAGAAGCAATGCTTGCCCTGGGTAAAGCTTCTTTAAAAGAGCTGAGTTCCGATGACCTGGCAGCACTTGACCCGTATACGGCAAAAGTGACAGGTATAAATTTAGCCTACAGACCGAAAAGTAAAAATCGAAAAGTCAAGCCGCTGCATACGTTGAAGCCAGAATCACTTTAAGGGCGAATGACTGCGCAGCATGTCGACATGGGGAATGCCATCCTCGAGATAAACGTTGGAAATCGGTACAAATCCCCAGGATCCGTAAAAATTACGTAAATACTCCTGCGCCTGAATTTTGATTTGACCTGCATTTAACTTTTGCTCAACAAAACAGATCGCTCTCTCCAGCAGCTCCTGGGCAATGCCCTGACCGCGGTATTGCTTTTTCACAAGCACCCTGCCCAAGGCGGCTTGTCCAGCCGCTGTCCGGTAAATTCTCAAGTAAGCAGCAACTTTGCCCTCCTGCGCCTTGAATAGGTGATAGGCTGTCTGATCTTTGCCATCAAGTTCGGCATACAGGCACTGCTGCTCCAAAACAAACACCTGAAACCGCACCTGCAAAATTGCGTAAAGCTCATCAACCGTAAGCTCCGCAAACGTTTTTAACTGCCACGACATTGTTTATTCCTCCATCTTGTTACTGTCACACAAATACCACCAAGGGCTGCAGTCAGCTGCAGCCCTTTTGCTATGCCTGTATTTCTTCAATTTCAGCACTGCTCTTCCCCTGAAACAAGGCAGTCTTTGTAAAATATCAATCATTGGCATGCCGCCTTTACAAATTTAAAAATGCCTCATGAGATACAGCAAAAAACACGTATCTTTCTTATTATAAAAGATAGTGATAATTAAAATCAAATGAGGTGGAAATCTTATGTATGCAATTGGCTTGGATATGGATCCAAATACCAAGGCATAACCGGCCGGACTTGCATCCCGCCCGTTATGCCCATATAATAAGGGCATACGATTACGACATGTAACGGGGTGATTTTATGGCAACTGCACCGGTGCCTCCCTATAAACCAACACCACCGACTCCACCCGTAGTACCGGGCAGCTCTGCTGCTCATCCTGCCCAGCCTTCCCAGGCAGCACCAGCTACCGAGGCAAGCGCAGCTGCTGGCGGCAGCTTACAAAAATTTGAAGACCTGGGAAAGGCCTTTCAAGGCCAGACGGCGCAGCCACTATCGCCTGCCGCCAATACAGCCCTGCCGCAAGAAACTTCCCCTAAAGCCGGACAAGCAGCACTGCCAGTGCCTGCTGCCACGCCGGGCACAGCAACGGAGCAAACAGCAGCGCAAACCATCCAGCCTGCTAAAAAGCTGCCCGATCCAAGTTCAACCGGTGCTTTATACAGCTGGTGCCTGGCACTTGTTGTTATTGCCGCTCTTGTACTGACAGGCCTGCATTTTTTTAAAAGCAACCGGGTAAAGGCACCACAGGAGGTGGCTAAAAAAGGTAAATCCCCACAGCCAGCTGCTGGAATGGACATCACCACAGCATCACAAGATGCCCCCGCCAAGCCCAAAAGCAGCTTTGAAATCCGGGTATAGAAAAAGGCTGTCGCAAAATGCGACAGCCTTTTTTTGTTAGCCTACCACCCTTTTTCCCCGCTTTACAACTGTTTTTACCAGGTTTACGCCCCAGTGATAAAAGAGAAAGTTCAGATCAGGTGCATTCCATATTACAATATCCCCCAGCTTACCTAGCTCAATACTGCCCGTACTACCGGACCGGTTAATCGCCGCCGCGCCATTCAGCGTAGCGGCAGTCAAGACCTGTTCCGGCGTCAGACGGTACTTTAGGCAGGCAATATTCATCGGGATCTGGAGAGACTCATTCGGGCAGGAGCCGGGATTAAAGTCGCTCGCTACCGCTACGGCAATTCCTCTGTCAATCATGTCCTTTGCCCGGGCAAACGCTTCGCCCAGGTAAAAGGAGGTACCCGGCAAAAGGACTGCAATAACATTAGCTGCCGCCATGGCATCGAGACCGTTATCGTCAGCATGAATTAAGTGTTCGGCGGAAGTCGCTCTGACTTTGCCTGCCAGCTCTGCTCCGCCCAAAGCAGTAATTTCCTCTGCATGGATTTTCGGCAGTAAGCCGCAGCGCTTGCCGCACTCCAGAATTTCTCTGGATTCTTCTACGGTAAATACGCCGGTCTCACAAAAAACATCACAAAACTCAGCCAGACGTTCTTCAGCCACCAGTGGAATCATTTCTTCGCACAACAGCCGGACATATTCGGTACTGCGCCCCTTGTACTCAACAGGAATAGCATGGGCTCCCATAAAGGTAGGCACAACATCAACAACATGCTGCCTGCCCAACTGGCGCACAGCCCGCAGTGATTTCAGCTCCGCTTCAGTCGTCAGCCCGTAGCCGCTTTTTACTTCACAGGTAGTCGTACCATGAGCAAGCATAATATCCAGCGACTTCATGCCCTGATCAAGCAGCTCCTCAAGCGACGCCGCGCGGGTCTTTTCCACGGTATGCAAAATCCCGCCGCCTTGAGCCAGGATATCCAGATAGCTCATGCCCTGCAGCTTGAGCGCCAGCTCACGCTGCCGCCAGCCGGCAAATAACAGGTGCGTGTGCGCATCAACCAGCCCAGGAGTAACAAGCAGCCCCTGGGCATCTACGACGGTATCCGCTTCGCCGCCCTGCCAGTCCCGGCTGCTTCCTGCTTTCCCGACCTCTTCAATCACACCGTCCTTTACGGCAATATAAGTATCAGGAATCAGCTGAATGGCCCCCTGGGCATCGCCGCTTTGCGCAATAACACCCGTTGGAGTGGCCAGTAAACCAATATTTTTAATAATCGTTGCCATATTCAACGCCTCCCTTCCGTACTGACAAACTATTACACAGCCAGCGGACCAACGGCTTCTTCTACGCCTTTTACCAGCAAGCCTGTAGTCATCAAGCGATAAATCGTTTCAATATCAGGTGCCGGGATCCGGTCTTCATCAAGGTGGGGCACCACTTCCCGGATGATACGGCAGGCAGCGCCCGTACCGGTTCCCGGCGTGAGCGGCGTGAGGAAATCGATGCCCTGACAGGCCGACAGGCACTCTACCGCCAGGATATACCGGACATTTTCGAGAATTTCTCTTCCCTGCCGGGCGGCAATCGTCCCCATACTGACATGATCTTCCTGGTTGGCTGAAGTCGGGATCGAATCGGCACTTGCCGGATGAACGAGAACCTTATTCTCCGACACCAGCGAAGCTGCCGTATACTGGGTGATCATCAGTCCTGAATCCACTCCCGGGTAGGCAGTCAAAAACGGCGGCAGCTCACTTAAATGAGCATCCAGCAGACGATTGATGCGCCGTTCAGAAATATTGCCAATCTCCGCGACAGCCAGTTTCAGATAATCCATTACCAATGCTACCGGCTGGCCGTGAAAGTTTCCTCCTGATATGACTTCTTCGTCATCAGGCATAATTAACGGATTATCCGTAACGGCATTAATTTCAACCGTCAGTGTTTCCTCCACCCGCCGCAGTGCATCTTTTGAAGCACCGTGGACTTGAGGCACGCAGCGCAGCGAATAGGCATCCTGTACTTTGGAGCAATTGGCATGAGAGGAAATAATGCCGCTCTCGCCGGTAAGCAGTAAAATATTGTTTCCCGTGGCAATTTGCCCTTTATGCGGACGCACCTGACTAATTCTGGGGTCAAAAGCGGTTCGTGTTCCTTTGAGAGCCTCTAAGGAAAGTGCCGCAGCAATATCTGCCGTTTTCATTAGATCTACAGCATCCTGCCACACGAGACACCCTACAGCGGTCATAATCTGTGTACCGTTAATTAGCGCCAGGCCTTCTTTCCCCCCCAGTACAATCGGCTGAAGGTTAACATAGGCCAGAGCTTTAGCACCGCTTACCAGCTCTCCATTTACAAAGGCCTGCCCTTCGCCCATCATGACCAGCACCATATGCGAAAGAGGGGATAAGTCTCCACTCGCTCCGACCGAGCCTTTGCAGGGAATTGCCGGATAAACGCGGCGGTTCAGCATTTCCAGCAGCATGGTTACCGTAGCCGGCCGAATACCGGAATATCCCTTGCTGAGCGAATTAGCCCGCAGCAGCATGGCTGCCCGCACAACATCCTCCGGCAGTTTCTCCCCCACGCCGGCTGCATGACTCAAAATAAGATTGCGCTGCAGTTTCTCCCGCTGATCCTTAGAAATAAAAACCTTGCTGAAATCTCCAAAGCCGGTGGAAATACCATAAACGGGGTTTTCCTCGTCCAGCACTTTATCGACAATAGCCCGGCTGGCAGCAAGCTGCATCATACCCGCTTCGCTTACCTGCACCTCTTCATAATTCCGGGCAACCCTAACTACTTCTTCTAGTGTGAGGTCATAACCATTGAGCAGTATCATCGCTTAATTCTCCTTACCTGATTTTTGCTTAGAAAAGGCCTGACTGACAACCCTGTTAATTAACTCTTCGCGGGGAATATACGGCAGCGTAATATGTCCGGCGCCGGCATATTGCCGGTTAAAATCCACGCAGGTAATAATGGAGTTTTCATTGCGCGCCCACGAGCGTCGCGCCACACCGCCCATTACATCCCACAACATGGCGGAACGAATGATGGCGTCCACGCGTTCGCTGCCATCCAGTACCAGTCCGAATCCGCCGTTGATCGCCTTACCGATGCCTACACCGCCGCCATTATGCAGTGCCACCAGACTCATCCCCCGGGCAGCATTACCGGCAAAGCAATGCGTAGCCATATCGGCCATAATATTGCTGCCGTCTTTAATATTGGCAGTTTCCCGGAAAGGTGAATCCGTACCGCTCACATCATGATGATCACGACCAAGCATAACCGGACCGATTTCTCCCCTTCTCACCATTTCGTTAAAAGTAAGCGCAATTTTTTTCCGGCCTTCGGCATCCTGGTACAAAATCCGGGCCTTGGTACCAACAACCAGTTTATTTTTTTGGGCATCGCGGATCCACACATAATTATCCCGGTCCTGCCCCCGCCGGTTAGGATCAATAGAATTCATCGCCGCCTGGTCGGTCTTAATCAAGTCTTCTTCCTTGCCGCTTAAGCAAACCCAGCGGAAGGGACCGTAGCCGTAATCAAACAACTCGGGCCCCATAATATCCTCTACATAAGAAGGAAAAATAAAGCCCTCTTTATCATCAATGCCATTGCGGGATATTTCTGTAACACCCGCATCATATACGGCCTTCATAAAGGCATTGCCATAATCAAAGAAATAAGTGCCTCTGCTTGCCAGAATACAGATCAGCTCAAAATGGCGCTTCAAGGATTGATCAACCAGCCGGGCAAATGCCGTACGGTCCTCGGCCAGCAGCGCTGTCCGTTCGGCAAACGTAACCCCCTGGGGGCAATAGCCGCCGTCATAAGCCACATGACAGGACGTTTGATCGGACAGCAAGTGGATCGTAATATTCTGCTCTACGGCATATTCTAACAGATCGACAATATTGCCATGATAGGCAATAGACTGAGGCCGTTCTTTTTGCATGTATTCGGCGGCAAGCCGGAAGACTTCCCCCCGGTCGGCGGATACCTGTTGAACCCAGCCCTGCTCCAGTCTTGTCTGAATACGGGAATAATCCACTTCTGCAATAATCCCGACTCCATTGGCAATTTCCACCGCCTTAGGCTGGGCACCGCTCATCCCACCTAAACCGGAACTGACAAACAATTTGCCCCTGAGATCCCCATCTTCTGCGATACCCAGCTTGATTCTGCCAGCAGTTAGCAGCGTATTAAACGTCCCATGGACAATACCCTGGGGACCGATGTACATCCAGCCGCCTGCCGTCATTTGTCCATAATTGGCTACGCCCATTTGCTCAGCCACCTCCCAGTCTTGCTGGTTGTCAAACATGCCGACCATTAGGGCATTGGTGATAATGACCCGGGGTGCATCCGGCTTGGACGGAAACAGTCCTACCGGATGTCCTGACTGAACAACCAGTGTCTGATTCTCCGTTAATTCTGCAAGATACTTTTTGATCAGACTGTATTGCAGCCAGTTCTGGCATACCTGACCTGTTTCGCCATAGGTAACCAGCTCATAGGGGTAAAGGGCAATTTCAAAGCTTAGATTGTTATCCATCATGACCTGGAACGCTTTGCCTTCCAGGCACTTTCCCTGATATTCATCGATCGGCCGTCCGGTTATCGCACCATGCGGACGGTAGCGGTAAGCATAGACACGTCCGTAAGTCATTAATTCCGCTAAGAACTCTGGCGCCAGCTGATCATGCAGTTCTGCCGGCACATACCGCAGGGCATTTTTCAAGGCAATTTCCGTTTGCGACTGTGTCAGCCTAAAGCCCCGGCTGGGCGCCCGGCGTACACCGGGCGCAAACTCAGGCATTGGTGGCAGCTGATTATCCAGCTTAATCGTCATAGCACCGGCAATTATTTCGTTATTCGTCATTGCAATATCACTCTCCTAATTTCGCATAAAAAAAGAGGCAAAACCCTTGCGGGTTCTGCCTCCTATCATCTTATAGCTCTAGGCAAAATCTATACAATTATACGGGATTGATTCCCAGACCAAATACCTCATGCTCATATCCTTTAATTGGCGCACCCATACTGCCATATAATGCTACGGCCACCCAATCACCGTCACTTTCATCACCAGGAAGCCGCGGACCACGCACAATGCTGAACAACAGCCCGGCACTGCGCATAATATTTCCAAGGCCGGTCTGTCCCCGGCATATTCCGTGATAAGCCTCTAAAATACAGTGATACAGCGCATGTTCTTCCCGGTACTGATCATTAATCAGCCCTTCCCGCTTTGCAGCTGTTTCAATAGCCGCAAAAATCTTAGCAGAATCCATTGACCCAACTTTTCCTTTATACAGCTTATAGCCGCATTCCCGTCCGTGCTTCAGCATAGCAGCTTCAGCCTCTCCCGTATGGAGAGCTAGGAAAACAGCCATTTTTCCCAGACTGATCGTTTCCGTCTGCCTCACAACATACCGCCCTTCCTGGCCAAACTGTCTAAAATCAGCCTACTCTTAGCCAGCGGTTTTTCCGCTGCCATCTCTTAGCTCCAGGCTGAATTTATCTTCGCAGACCTTGTTTCCATCATATTTTACTTACTTTTCAATGTCAAACAGAACTTTCGCGTTTGCTGTATCCGGCCAGAAAAGTCAAAATACCGTATAAGGCCGTCCGGATCGTACTTTGACGCTGATCCCGCACAGGATCGACGCAAACTACATCCAGGCCTTTTACCTTGGGATTTTGACCGAGTAAGAACAGACCATCCAGGAGCTGCCAGGAGGTCATCCCTGCAGGGGCCATCGCCGGTACACCCGGAGCGTATGCCTGATCGAGAACATCCATATCTACCGTTACATAAATCGCTTCTGTACCGTTGCCGGCAATCTCCATGGCCTGCTTAACCAGATTCTCGATACCTTCTTTGGCTACCTGGCGGGCCGTGAACTGGGTAATGCCTTTAGACAAAGCATATTCGCGATAGGGCTTGGCATTAGCAAAACTGTGAATGCCCAGCTGCGCAATATGCCGTCCTTCCACTATCGCCGATTCAAGCAAGCTGCGAATCGGCGTCCCGTTGGACGGCCCCCCGTCCTCTAAGTTGCGCACGTCCATGTGAGCATCGAACTGTACAATGCCCACCTTTCCGGAAAAACGCTTTTTAAACGCTTTTACCGAAGGATAGGTGATGGAGTGATCACCTCCCACCAGAATGGGAAAAATCCCCGGCAGCGCTTCATAAACATTGGTCATGCCTTGTTCAATATTCTGATGGCACCGGAGAAGATCGGTGACATGCATTTGCAGATCTCCCATATCACGGGCCAGCAGCTCCTGCAAATCGACATCAGCATCAACATTATAGGTGGTAACCGTCTTAAATAATTCCCGCATTGCATTTGGCAGCATCGACGCACCGGAAACACTAATCGACGTTTTGGACAGCGGTACCCCGATCAGCCCGATATCCACTGCCTCGGCACCATCCCAGGGGATTAGCCAGCGGGACACTTTCGTTTCATAGCGGTCTACCCAGTTGGAACGGAAAATAACTTCAGGAGGATTTAAAAGTTCAATTTTTTTCATTTGCTCTTTGCTCCTTTACCATGCTGACCATAAACAAAAAAAGGCAAAACTCAATAGAGTCTTGCCTTCTCAACATCTCATAGCTCTAGGCTTAATTACAATTAGTTTAACCGATCGGTCGTTCCGAAGTCAAGTCCGAATATCCGGGTAGTACTAGTTCTGCGGCCCTCTATTCGACTTAGTGATTGTGGTGCTGCGGTGCCGGAACACCGGTTGTGCCGGGATCCCAGCCCATTATGGCAGGATCAACCATACCGAAAATCATCGCAATATGCGCCACAATAAGAAATACCGTCAGCAGAATAAAGTGAAGCTTCATCTTTTCTTCCTCGGTTTTACCTTTGCCCAGCACGCCAAGCTCAAGTAGTGCAATGCTGAACAGCGGCAGTACACCGCTCAGATAAAATCCAACTGCAATGATATCGGCCGGTCCGCGCCATTGGATGCCGGGAACAGTTGTAATCATCAGGTTCAGAAAGATGCCGAGAAAGTAAAAACCGAGAACGATACCAAGATACTTGTTCCAAACTCTCCATTGACCGGCTTTTCCTCTAAGAAAAACGGTGTAAAACTCAGTAGCAACCAACGCCTCTGCAAGTCCCACCGGTATTACCATATACAAAATCAGATTCCAGGGCTGATTATCAGCAAGCAAGGCCATATAATGGGTCATGTTCATTGTCAGCATCACTCCTTTTGGTTGATGCCCCCATTATAACAGGCAAATATGAAGAACTTATGAATTTTCCGCTTCTTGCTGGGAACTCAGTATTCTTAATTCCCTAGCCATAAAAATTCCTGTCAACAGCGCTGCTCCTATATCAGAAATTGGGCCGGCCAGCCAAATTCCCGTTAGGCCCCAAAACTTCGGCAAGAGAAAGATAAGGGGAATCAGCAGGATAATTTGCCGTAATACATTAAAAACAATCGCATAACCAGCCTTGCCGACAGCCTGAAAATAGTTAGCGCTGATAATCTGAAACCCAATGATTGGCAGCATCAGTAAAAACAAGCGCAATCCGTCTGCGCCAAGCTGCACCAGCTCAGGGTTGCCGTTAAACAGCCGAATAATATGTACATCCAAAAGTTGTACGCCGACAAAGCCAAACACACAAAGGCCGCTGGCTGCTATTACGGCCAGTTTAACGGTTTCAATCACCCGCCGGTAATTGCCTGCACCATAATTATAGCCGATAATCGGTTGAGCCCCCTGACTGATGCCCATTACCGGCATCAGCATCAGCATCAACACCCTGTTAATAATCCCAAAAGCGGCAATCGCCAAAGCACCGCCATAGGTCATCAGACTGAAATTCAACACAACAATAACCAGGCTGTTGCCAATCTGTAATAAAAAGGGCGCCAGACCGATTTTGGCAATACCGGTCATAACCTCGCTCTGAACAGCAAGATATCTGCGTTTTAGTTGTAATGTGCCGGTACCTTTTATAAAATACGTCATTACCCATACCGTTGCGACGGCCTGAGAACATACAGTTGCCCAGGCTGAGCCTTCTATGCCCCAGTGAAGTCCAAAAATGAACAGGGGATTAAGGATGGTATTTAACACCGCTCCGATCAGCATTGTCAGCAGCGCTGTTTTCGGATCTCCCTGGGCCCGGATGATGCCATTCAGGCCAAAGCTTACATGCATAAAAACGCTGCCTGCCAAAATAATGGTCATGAAGCTCTTAGCATAGGGAAGGACATCCGGTGTTGCCCCTAAAAACAACAGCAGCGGCTCTAGAAACCATAAGGCGGCTGCAGTAGTAATGACGACAAGCCCGATAACCATCGTCAACGCATTGCCTAAAATAAGTTCTGCACCTGCTTTGTCCTGTTCACCCAGGCGAATGGATACCAGGGAGGCTGCTCCCAGTCCCACAAACATTCCCACCGCCATTAGAATCATCATTAACGGAAAGGCAATCGTAACAGCAATTAAGCCGATCTCACCAACCCCTTGTCCGACAAAAATGCTATCCACCACATTATATAAAGCATTAACTACCATTCCAATAATCGCCGGAACGGAATAGTCCCATAATAATGTGCTTATCTTCTGCTCTCCTAAGGCAACTGATTTGTCCATACCTACCTCCGGGCTTCTCTTCGCTTTTACTATAACGACTTATTGTACCACCAAGAGCAGGGAATTATCAAATTCCCTGTCATTACTTAAGAATAAAAAAAGCAACCTCCGGCACACATTCCGTGTGAAGGTTGCTTGAATGTTATATTTTATTGATTAGCCTGAACGTTAACCTGATCAATTGCCTGTTTTATTTTAACCGCCAGACCGGACATTTTGCTTGTCGGAATCGCACAAACCGAAATACGGATGCCTTTGGCCAGAGGAACCAGAAAAATGTTGGCTTTATTCAGGACCTGACAAACTTCCTCCGGCTTTTGGCAGGGAATCGTCAGGAAAAAACCGGAGCGGTACGGAAGAAATTCCAACCCGGCAGTCTTCGCTTCACTGCTGAATAATGCGGCACGGGATCTAATAATAGCCAGAGCGGCTGCACGCTCTTCATCACTCTTTCTTATCAGCTCAGGATTGGCATAAATAGCGGCCAGTACTTTGGATGCCCCGCGATTGATGCTTGACCAGCTGGCCCGGCAGGTAATCTGATTTGTTTTGAAAAATTCATCGGCAATGTGTTCACTCCGGGACACGCCAATCATCGCACCGACCCTCTGCCCATAAAGCGTAAAGCTTTTTGACATACTGAAACAGATAATCGGCAGTACGTTCTCCGGCAGCTCAGCCAGCAGCGGAAAAAAAGAACGGCTCGCCTGCTGGTCCTCCGTGTAATCCAAATAAGCCACATCAATGGCCAAAATAATAAAGCGTCCCGGTACTGCCAGCTTTTTAGAACTTTCCAGGACTGCCTTCCACTCCTCATTTGTCATGGAATAGCCGGTGGGATTGTGGGATGGCGTGTTTAAAACAACGACAAGCCGCTCCTGCGTTGCCAGCAATGCTGCCATTTTTTCTTCCATTTCGGCCAGGTTAAATTTGTCTCCGGCGAACAGGGAAAAAGTTTCAAACCGGCGCAGTGCATCCTCAGCAATTGATTTATACGGTCCCCAGCACCATTCACTGGACAGAACAGCATCACCAACCGAGGTGTAATTGGCCACAATATTATGCAAGGCACCTGTGCCGCCAGGCGTTGCAACCGCCTTGATATGAGCGGCGGGGCGAAAATCGCGGAACACATGTTGAATGGCGGCCTCCAGAAAATCAGGAGCTCCTTCCAGCGGCGAATAGGCAACTACCTCGTTCATTGGAATACTGCGGTATACGGTCTCCACCGTAGGCAGACAAAAAATTGTTTCCGTTTCATCAAGGAACGTTCCCGGTGCTCCATTAATAACCTGGTCCCTGCCATAAGCCGCTTTGGCCTGGGTAGCATTTGAGACAACGGTAAAAATTTTATCCGGAGTATATTTCCCCCAGGTATGCGGTGCGGCAATCGGCATTTGTTTACTCATATTCTCTCCCTTTCTCCGGAAATCTGCAAAAAATAAAATAAAATAAAAAAGAGCCAAATCCATTCTGATTTGACCCTGGAAAGACAAGCAGACGCCAAAATACGGCAGCACAAACGTGCGGCGTACTAGTATCTCTGTCCTTTTGCCTGAGAGATTTATCAGCGGTATGCTGGGTTTCCCCTTCGGCGCTCTCGGTAGAGAGTCTCTCCAGAGTTCCGTCCCTTTGCGGTTTAACTCCCGCAAATTTCATCCAGATATACATTTGTCGTTATTGAGAATACTCTTTGCCCTTATTATAAATTACCCCTATCAAAAATACAAGCAAATTCCACTCTCTCTCTGCCTGGCCCACGGGGAACAAAAAAAGGGGACTGTCCCCTTTTTTACACAAAAATAGGCTCTGCCGGGCAAAGCATCCCGGCAGAGCCTATTTTGTTAAACTACAGCGAGTTTTTGTATATTTGCCACACCGTTTCTTTCGTTGCCGGTACAGGTGCCATACTGAGCAGCGCATCCAGGCTTGGCGTCTCAAAAGCCAGCTGGGTCAATTTATCAAGATCCTTCTCCGTAAAGCCCTCGGAGGCTAAGCTGCCATTAATCCCGACTTCCTGCAGCCACTTTTTCAGTCCGTCATAGGCTTTCGCCGCTTCACCGGGATCTCCTGTCAGCCCCGGCACAAGCGGCGCCAGAATATCAGCCAGCACCTGCGCTCTCGCCGGATAGATCTGCTGTACCACAGCAGGCAGTAAAATTCCTAACCCCAAACCATGTGTTAATTCAGGCTTAACCCCGCTAAGCGGATGTTCCAGGGCATGCGTAAAGTGCAGCAGGCCGTTGTCAAAGGAAATTCCGGCCAAAAGCGAAGCGTAAAGCAGGAAATAACGGGCTTTTAAATCCTGAGGATCGCGTTTAGCCTCCAGCAGATAATCATGAACCAGCTGGATCGTTTCCCGGGCCAGGCTGATGGCAAACGGATTGGCATTGATTGTGGTCGCCGCCTCAATTACGTGATTCACAGCATCTACCGATACATAAACCGTCTGATCCGGCGGCAGCATCGTCATCAGGGCCGGATCGTCAATGGCATACAGCGGATAAATGCAGTCATAAGCAATGGCAGGCTTATATTCTTTCTCCGGAATAGTCACCACGGCAAAGCGGTCTGCCTCCGTACCGGTACCGTGAGTCAAATTAATAGCAACGATAGGAACAGCCTCTTCGGGACTGAAGGTAAATTGATAGAGATCGCGCGCGGTCTTATCAGGATACGCAAGCAGAATAGCTACGCTCTTGCCGGCATCAATCGGACTGCCGCCGCCAATGGCAATAACAGCCTGGGCACCAAAAGCGAGCGCCTCTTTTGTTGCTTCATCCACCTGGTCAACAGTTGGATTCGGCGTAATTTTACTATATAACACATATTCTATGCCAGTTTCCTCTAACGCTTTTTTCACAACATCCCAGGCACCGGTCTTAATATGAGAAGACTTACCGGTTATAATGACGGCCTTGCTGATGTTTTTTGCTGCCAGAGCTGCCGCGATATCCTTGGCCTTTTGAATCGCTCCGACACCTAAATAAACCGTTGTTCTTGATCGGATCTCCATAACCTTGTGAATATCAATTTGATTTTCCCACATGAGCATCCCACCCTTTCAACACGTCATTTACTGTTAATCATTTCCATACGTTTCATGTTCAGTATACGAAACAGTACTGGAAAAAGCAATCACTATTCGTGAAAAAAATAACTTAATTCACATCATAATTCGCTGCAATGCGTTCTTTCTGTTGAATTACCCCTATAAGGTGCTGAATTTGCCGGTCTTAACGGAACAGCGCCGGTTATTTCCGACTTTACAACTCATTTTTTTACCAATATAATGAAGTTTGGCAGGAATTATTTGATAATAACAATCATTATCCTGCCAGGCAACAAATTATCGCAAAGGGGTCCGCCATGAAAATAAGCAGTAAGTTAATGATTGTCACAATTGTTCCCATCGTATTATTTACCTTGTTTAGTTATTTCTATATTATTCCTCAGACCCGGACCAGTATTTACCGGGAAAAGGATTTGCAGCTAAAAACCAATGTGGAAAGTCTGCACTCTTTGGTTGCTTATTACGCCTCACTGGCGGAAAAGGGCACCTTGACCGTGCAGGAAGCACAAGCCAGAGCAATCGAAGCGACTACCCCGATCCGCTATTCCCAAAACAGCTATTTTTGGATTGACAACACTAGTCTGGTGAACGTGATGCATGGTGATCAGCCACAGCTGGTCGGCAAGGACAGAAGCGGCGTAAAAGATAGTAGAGGAACGTTTACCGTTCGTGAGTATATAGCGGGAGCGCAGCAAAATAAAGAGTCCGGTTATTACCTGAACTTATGGTATACCAAACCGGGTGTGCCCGAACCATTGCACCGCCGTATTTATTCCAAGCTGTACGAACCATGGGGCTGGGTTATTTGTACCGGTATCAATATAGACGATGTAGAGCAGACGGTCGCAGCGGCAACGACCTCTATTCTGCTGGCCAACTTGCTGGTAAGCCTGCTAACGATAGGCGTTATGTACTGGTTCTCACGCCAGACAATCACCAGGCCTTTACAAAATATTATTGATAAACTGCGGGAAATGGCCAATAACGGCGGTGATTTGACAAAAAAAATTGATATACCGCGCAATGATGAGCTCGGTCAGTTAGCCTCAGTCGTCAATGATATGACCGATAATTTGCGGCAGCTCATCGGTCAGCTTTCCTTATCGGCCCAGCAAGTATCCGCTGCGGCAGAAGAACTTACCATCAATGCCGAGCAATCTGCCCAGTCAGCTGGCCAAGTCGCCGGGTTAACCGAACAGACAGCTGCCGGTACGCAGCGTCAATCACAAACCTCGGCCGGCGTTTTAGCTGCAGTTGAGGACATAACCGCCGGTATCCGGGACGGTGCCGCCAGCGCGAAAGAAACCGCAGCTATTACAGACCATACGCTTACGATCATTGCCGATGGCAATGATGCAATTGCAACAGCCATCAGCCAAATGAAGAGTATCGAGCATAAGACCGGCGAATCAGCCGAAATCATTGCCGAATTAGGGGAAAGCTCTTTTGAAATCGGTAAAATCATTACCGTGATTGCCGGGCTTGCCAATCAGACTAACCTCCTGGCACTGAATGCAGCAATCGAAGCTGCCCGGGCAGGCGAACAAGGCCGGGGCTTTGCCGTTGTAGCCGATGAGGTCCGCAAGCTCGCCGAGCAGTCCCAGGCAGCGGCACAACAAATTACCGGCATTATTGATAAAATTCAGTCTCGTACAGAATCAGCTGTTGCTTCCATTACAACAGGCTCGTTAGAAGTGCAGAAAGGGACGCAGGTCGTCCAGCAGGCAGGAGCCGCTTTTGGGACAATTACGCAGGAAATCAACGGGGTCGCGGCAATGGCCCGTATTTCCGCCGAAACCTTGCTGAAACTCGTAGATCATGGCACCAAGGTCTTGGCCGCCGTACAACAAGTTGATATCATCAGCAATGAAATTATGCAGCAAACTCAGACGATTGCAGCTTCCCTTACCCAGCAGTCAACTGCACTGGAGGAGATAACTGCCTCCAGCCAGGCCTTAACTGCTTTATCCGTCCAGTTAAAGCAGTCTGTTGGACAATTCACCATTTAAAAGCGGAGCCAAGAAACAGCTCGGTATTTTTGAGCTGCGTCTTGGCTTTCCCCATCATGTTCAATGGACATACATTGGAAAAAAAGGTATAATATAACAAAATTAGAACAACACACGTCCTATCGTTAAATACAAATGTAACCCATTACAGGATTGGAGGAGAAATATGAGTACTACCAAAACAAAATTAGCCATTGTCGGTGTTGGCAATGTCGGTTCAGCAGTGTTGAATACGGCCTTGTCCTTAAACCTTGCTGCAGAAATTGCCGTCATTGATATCAAAGAAAATAAAGCGTTGGGCGAAGCGCTTGACTCCCTGCATGGCGCGCCGTTCAGCCTCAGTCCCAACATCGATGTTCATGCCGGCGGTTACGAGGAATGCCGGGATGCCGATGTTATCATTATTGCCGCAGGACCAAGCATTCTGCCCGGTGAGCCGGGAGATCGCTTATCTCTGGCGGGGAAAAACGTACAGGTGATGAAAGAGGTTATGACTTCCATTACCCAATATACCAGAGAAGCGATTATCATCATGATCACCAACCCGCTTGACATCACCACCTACTGTGCCGCCAACTGCTTCGACTACCCGAAGAATAAGCTCTTCGGTACAGGTACTTCCTTAGAAACAGCGCGGCTCAAGCAGTTGCTCGGCTCCTACTATAAAGTTAATCCCCAGGATGTCCAAGGCTTTATGCTCGGTGAACATGGCAACTCCGCATTCCCTGCCTGGAGCTTGATCAGCATTGCCGGTATTCCCAGCGACCAGTTTGAAGATTACTTTACGCCGGAAAAACCGCTTGACCGCGCCAGCGTCGGCCCTTCTGTCATTAACGTTGCCTATGATGTTCTCAACAATAAAGGCTGCACAAATTACGGCATCGCCATGGTAGCCTGCCGGATTGCCCGGGCTGTTTTTTACGATGAACACAGCATATTCCCCGTATCAACAACTTTGGAGGGAGAATATGGCATCAGCGGCGTATCATTAAGTCTGCCCTGCCGCATCGGCAGAGCAGGCGTTGAAACCAGACTGGCAGTTCCCCTTCACAGCGAAGAAATAGCCAAACTGAAGCAAAGCGCCGCAAACCTGACAAACGTACTGCAATCTGTCGGTCTGAAATAAAATAAAACAACACAGCCCCGTCAATTTTGACTGGGCTGTTGTTTTGTGCCGCCTGACGGCAGGTTATCAAAAATCTCTCGCGAATATGAGCGGTAACAGGCAAAAGGAGGCTAATAAAGTGGCTGAGCATTTTATTGATGCCCTGGGAGATTTCTGTCCGATCCCCAACCTGAAGGTTCAGGCTGCCTTACAGCAACTGCTGCCGGGAGATTATATTACGCTGCTGACCGATCATAGCTGCACCGTCTCTGTGATCCAGGCGGAAATGCGCCGTAAACGGTATTCGATGGAAGTAGAGGAAGTAGATAACGGCATTTGGCAGATTACCATTCGTAAATAACCGGTCTAACAGAACCCATTTGCCGCTGACTTCATTAGCTTAATAAATCTTGCCGTAACAGGGCGATGTGCCTTGCTTTTATAAACGACATAGATATGCTGCCGGATTGTAAGTGACTCGATTTGCAGCGAGCAAAGAGCTTTATTATAAAGCTCTTTTTTTACTGCAATCCGCGGCAGAATGGAGATTCCATGGCCTGCTTCCACCGCGGCCTTAATGGAATCAACACTGTTCAGTTCCAACACAATATTTAGCCGGCCAAAGTCAATTCCCGCCTGCCGGAAGACCTGTTCAACCGCCCAGCGCGTTGCCGATCCTTCTTCCCGCATAATCAGCGGTGCCGTCAGCAGCTCCTTTATACTGAGCTGCGGCTTCTGCCAGGGCTTTTGGTTAGGAGCAACGACCAGCATTTCCTCTGCATGAATTTCATCGGCCTGAAAAGCCGCATCAGGCTGAGCGCCCTCAACAATGCCAATATCGATGAGATCGGACCGCAGCTCCTCCAAAATCTGCCGCCGATTGCCCAGCTTTAATTTAATCGCGGCCTCAGGGTACTTTTGCTTGAAAATAAAAATACTGCAGGGAACTGCATAGCCCCCAATAACACTGGTAGCGCCGACTGAAACCATCTGCTCACAATCCGACTGGAGACTTTGCATCTCCTCTTCCATCGCTGCTGCAGCTGCCGTTACCTGCAAAGCATGCCGGTATAAAGCAGCTCCGGCCTTAGTCAGCTGAAATTTTCGGGCATCACGGTGTATGAGGCTGGTTTTAAAATGAGCTTCCAGCTGCTTTACATTCTGGCTCAAAGCAGGTTGCGACAGGAAAAGGCGTTCAGCAGCTTTTGAGAAAGAACCGGCATCGGCAATTGCAATAAACGCCTGCAGCAGCCGCAAATTCAAACTTCTCACCCCACTACGTATAACTTAACCTTATACTATCATAAAAATCAGAAATTTCACAGTTTTTCCAGAAAGTAGTACAATAGCAGTAGGTAGAAGTGAAAAACTTCACATACATAAAGGAGGGTCGCCACTGTGTCGGAAACACAAACCATCATCAGAAAGCGTCCGCAAATCACTACCAAAAAGAAAAGTCAGCTCGGCTATACCGGAGCCGCACTCCTCGTGGTTATCGCCGTAGCAATCCATCTGTCCCAGAGTAAAACCCTGCTCAGCATTATTTGGTTTCTGGGTATTGGCCTCGGAATCGTTCTCCAAAAATCCCGTTTTTGCTTTACCGCCTCGCTGCGAGACCCCATTCTGACAGGCAGTACCTCGTTAACACGGGCCACCATGATTGCCTTTGCTGTGGCTAGCTTAGGCTTTGCCGCGCTGCAGTTTACTACCCTCTTAAAAGGCGGTCCCGTTATTGGCGGTGTTCAGCCTGTAGGCATCCATACCGCGCTTGGTGCCATCATCTTTGGCATCGGCATGGTCATTTCCGGCGGCTGCGCCTCCGGCACGCTGATGCGTATGGGCGAAGGCTTTGCTATGCAGTGGCTGTCCCTGACAACCTTTATCCTGGGGTCCGCCCTCGGCGCTATTCACTTTGGCTGGTGGACGGATAACTTCTTTAAAGCCGCCCCCAAAATCTACCTGCCGGAAACATTCGGCTGGGCCGGTGCTTTCTTCGGACAGCTGGCACTGCTCGGAGCCATCTATGTGTTTGCCACCTGGTACGAATACCGCAAAGCATAAAAAACATTAGGTTACTGGAGGAATAAACATGGCTGAATTTACAATTGATGCATTAGGTGAAGCTTGCCCGATTCCCTTACTGAAATGTCAAAAAAAATGGCCTGATCTAAAGCGGGGCGATGTCATGATCGTCAGCATTGATCACAGCTGCGCGCTAAAAAACATCCCCGAGTGGGCCCGTAAAGAGGGCCACAATGTGGAAGTAGAAGAAGTGGATGACGGCGTTTGGGATATCTATATTGAAAAAAATGCATAGGAGGCCGGGTATATGACGGCACGGGCAGTTCAGGAACTGGAGACATTGAAAAAGACGGTGTTAATTGATGCCTGGCCCTATTGGCTGGGGGCAGTGTTATTAGGCCTTTTGAATATTATCATCTTCATTTATATGGCCTCTCCCTGGGGTGTAACTACCGCATTTGTATTCTGGGGTGCCTGGATTTATCAACTCTTTGGCGGACATCCGGAAACCTGGTCTTTTTTTACGCTCCAGCCATCCATGATGGCGGCATTAAAAGGCGGTTTCTGGGCGCATGGCGGGTCAATTATTAATCTGGGACTCATTGTGGGTTCCTTTTTATCGGCTGCTGCCGCCTCCCAATTTAAGATCAAAAAAATTAAGGCAGGCAGGCAGGTTGTAGGTGCCCTGCTTGGCGGGCTGTTGATGGGCTATGGCGCCCGCCTCGCCTTCGGCTGCAATATTGGTGCCTATTTCAGTGCAATTGCCTCCATGTCCCTTCATGGCTGGGTATTCGGGATCTTCATCCTATTAGGCGCCTTTATCGGCAGCAGACTGTTAGTAAAATACTTTATGTAGGTGAAGTGATGACAAAACATCAGGAAAGGTATGATGTGGCAATTATCGGCGGCGGCGCCGCCGGACTGACGGCAGCACTGTACTGCGGTCGGGCACGGCTGAAAACAGTCTTGTTTGAAAAGGCCCTGCCGGGGGGATTAGCCACGTATACCAGCGAAATTGAAAACTTCCCGGGTTTTCCTGAACCGATTACCGGTACCGAGCTGATGAAGCGGTTTGAGCGCCAGGCAAAACGGTTTGGCGTGGCTATGAAATTAACAGCTGCCAAGTCCGTTTCTCTTGAGGGGCGGGATAAAAAAATCAGTACCTTTCGCACCGATTATACCGCCAAAGCTGTGATCATTGCCAGCGGCGGCAAACCCCGCTTAACAGGCGCTGCAGGCGAAGAGCGGTTTCTCTTTGATAAAGGCATTTCCTTCTGTGCCACTTGTGACGCCGCCTTCTATACAGATAAAACCGTTCTGGTCATCGGCAGCGGCGATGCGGCTATCGAAGAAGCTATTTTCCTAACGAAGTTTGCCAAAAAGGTTCAGGTGTCCGTCATTCATGACACCGGTATTCTGGATGCCAATGAAGTGGCTAAGGAACAGGCTTTTTCCACGCCAAAATTAGAGTTCATCTGGAATACCATGGTACAGGAATTTAAAGGCGAAGAACGGCTGAACCAAGTCGTCCTGAAAAACATAAAAACAGGTGAACTGGAGACGGTGGACGTAGATGGCTGCTTCCTGTTTATCGGCTACTTACCGGATACCGATTTGTTCAAGGGGCAGCTAAATATGACTTCACGGGGCTACATCCTGACGAATGATCAGATGGAAACCAACCTCGAAGGGGTTTTCGCCATTGGCGATGTCCGCGACAAAGTACTGCGCCAGGTAGCGACCGCGGTGGGAGACGGTGCTGTCGGCGGTGTGGCTGCCGAGCGCTTTTTAGCTGAAGCAGCGTATCTGGAACAGCAGCTGCTTACTTCCGGCAAACCGACTCTTGTTTATTGCTGGAACCCAACTGATTCCGATTGCCGGACATTGATGACCGAAGTTGAGCAGCTTAAGGAAAAATATGGTGACACCTTTAGAGTTGTCACGATCGATATGTATAAGTCAGCTAAAATGGCAGAAAAACTCGGCATTCATCAGGCACCGGCCTTCGCTTTGATTAAAGATCAGGCCATATGCTGCCGCCTGACTGCTTGTACGGAAGAACTGGCGGCTGCCATTGAAAAAGAGTTTTTGCCCTGCTGAAATAAAAAAAGATCGATTCTCTAACCGAACGGAGAGAGATTCGATCTTTTTTAGTGACGGCATAGGTCTCATTACACTGCAAATACTAAAACACATCAATGGCGGAGTGTGATCCACTATGTTAGAAGACCTGTCCATTGCCATTCGCACGGTATTTATATTATTTGTCCTTCTCGTCATCTGCCGTGTATTAGGCAGAAGAACACTATCTGAGCTGACATTTTATGATTTTGTCATGGGCCTTATATTGGGGCAATTTGGAGCCTCCGTTATTACGGAGGCAGAATTCAGTTTGCGCAGCGGCCTGATCGGGCTGCTGGTAGCAACACTTTGGGTGCTTTCCATCAACTTCCTATCCATGAAATTTATTCCTGCCCGCAAACTGCTTGAGTCAGAGCCGCTGTTAGTCATCCACAAAGGAAAAATTCTGGAGAAAAACCTGCAAAAGCGTTTTTATAATATTAACGATCTCCTGGAAATGCTGCGCGAGCAGGAAGTTTTTGATCCTGCGCAAGTTGAACTGGCCCTGATAGAGTCAGATGGTGAGCTGAGCGTTCTCAAAAAGCAGGCATTTCAAACGCCCACCGTCAAGGATCTAGAGCTGCAGCAAAATCCGGTCATGAACAGCCTTTGCGTCGGCAATGAGTTAATCATTGACGGCAAACTGATGGAGCAGGGGCTGGTCAAAACCGGACTGACGGCCAACTGGCTGCAAGAGCAGCTTAGTGCCCAAGGAATTAGCAGTTATCAGGATGTAGCCCTCGCCATGATTACACCGGAAGGCACATTGTATGTCGATAAAAAGGCCGAAAAATCCGGCACTGATAAAAAACTTAACTGATTGGAGCAGCATCCTCTTTAGCCGTCTGGGGAACAGCCGGCTCCCGCTTTCCGGCAAGCTCTTCCTCCAGCTGACGTATCCGGGAGTGAGCCTTATACAGCTGGTATTTCAGCTTAACCTGAACATACAGCTGCAGCATTAGCGCAGATAAAAAACCTAATGCCGCCGCGCCAAGAATAACAAGCACCAGCGAAGCCTCCAGGCTCATTGTAAACAAATTGACACTTACCATGGTACTGTTCTGCACAGCAAATAAAGCAATGAGAAAGGCAAACCCAATAGCAAGAATAAGCAGCACATATGCCATTTCGAACCCCTCCTTACTAGCTTCTTAATAATACTGCCATTTTTTTGTATATTTCGCGATAGAATTTAAATTCCCTACTTACAGCAGGGCACTTGCTTACTGCTATAGATTTTTCCTTTAATTTTGGTAGAAGGCAGTGCTGCCAGGACCAGGTTCCCCTTCTCTGAATGGATTTCCACATATGAGCAGGTCTCCTGAATGTCAATTATCCCAATGTCGGCAGCGCTAATCCCCGCAATCTGACTGACGGCTCCCACAATATCACCTGCCCGCATTTTCTTCTTTTTCCCGGCACTAATACGGATTCTGGTAATCCCATTGTTCAACTGTCCGCTGCTAGCGGATTTGGCCTCATGCCTAAGACTGCCGCTGGCTGCATAAACGGCCTTGCCTGCAGCAGCTTCCGCTGCTGCAGGCACATCCCGGCGAACGATATTGTAGCCGAGATAGTCCTCTAAGGCCGCTAAGGCTGGAGAGTCCTGCGCTGAACAAAAAGTGATTGCCATACCCTCATTGCCGTTTCTGCCGGCCCGGCCAATACGATGTACATAGGTTTCTTTGTCTAAAGGAAAATCGATATTAACTACAAGCTCCAGCTCATCAACATGTACGCCTCTTGCCGCCACATCTGTAGCTGCTAACAACCGGATTTCACCCCGTTTGAAGCGTTCCATTGTTTGCAGACGCTCCCGCTGTTCCAGTCCGCCATGAATGCTTTCGCAGCGGAGAAGAGCCTTTTGCAGGCTTTGGGCAACAGCATCTGCTTTTTCCCGGGTATTGCAGAACAGCAGGGCGTTGTTGGGCTGAATCGTAAATAGCAGCTTATGCAGCAGTTCTAATTTCTCTTGTTCTGCCACTTCGCAATAAGATTGCCGGATTCTCTGGTCTTGAGGCTGCGCAGGGGCAACTTCTACCCTCACGGGCTGCTGCATGTACTTGCTGCAGATCACTGCAATGCGCTCCGGCATCGTTGCCGAAAATAACAGCGTTGTTCTGGCTGCTGGCAGCAGGTTAATAATAGCTTCCACCTGCTCAATAAAGCCCATTTCCAGCAGCTTGTCCGCTTCATCGATCACCAGATAGCGAATTTCATCCAATTTTATATTTGCTTTATTGATATGGTCAAGTGTCCGCCCCGGCGTGCCGACAAGCACGTGAACTCGCTGCGCCAGTTCTCTTTTCTGCGCCTCCATCGAATATCTGCCAAAAACAGCAGCACAGCGGATTTTCTTAAACCTGCCGATATTGGCCATATCCTGTTTAATCTGCACTGCCAGTTCCCGGGTAGGAGCAAGCACCAATACTTGCGGATTTTTTTGC
Organism: Anaerospora hongkongensis; assembly: GCF_004339805.1. Lineage (GTDB taxonomy): Bacteria > Bacillota > Negativicutes > Sporomusales > DSM-15969 > Anaerospora > Anaerospora hongkongensis. Next base: position 85,087 of record NZ_SLUI01000005.1, read on the forward strand.
TCGACGGCAATTTTCTCACAAACAGGTATGCCAAAAGCAGCCGTTTTGCCGCTGCCGGTCTGTGCTGTTACTATTACATCCTTTTGCGCAAGTACCAGGGGTATCACCTCTTGCTGCACAGCAGTAAGCGCTTCGAATTCCAGGCCGCTTAAGGCTTTTCTGATCTCTTCCGTAAAATTATCTATGCCGTTTTTGCTATCAGTCATATGTTAGACCTCTCTTTACTTACATATTACAATATTACATTTTATGACCTAATTTAAAAGAAACTTTGAAACCTTTTGTGCATATACTGTTGACAACCGTGTGTTTGATCCGCTATAATCACGTTACAAGCTAAATATTGTATCGGTAATGACGGAAAAAAGTAATGATGCAGTTTTCATTCAGAGAGCCGGTGGTTGGTGTAAACCGGTTGAAGTTGCATGATGAAGTTCCTTCCTGAACTGCGGGCTGAACCCTTTAGTAGGCCTGGCCGTATATCTACGTTACAGATTTAGAGTAATCTTAGGATTAAATACAGGGTGGTACCGCGGCTTCGCCCCTCATGCGGTATCACTTTTTTTATTTAACACTAAGGTTTAATTGGGTGGTACCACGGTAACTATCGTCCCTCTTTTTTAGAGGGGCGATTTTTTCTTTTTAAAAATTATTAAGCAGGAGGTTCTTGTATGAGTATTCCATTCGTTATTGTATGTATTTATATCGCTTCGCTGTTTGTCATTAGTTATTTTGCCCAGCGCCGGTCTGCAGGCAGTGCAGCTAATTACGTTCTTGCCGGCCGTCAGCTTACAACGCCATTGATCACCGTCTCCATTGTTGGTTTAGCCGTGGGGGGAGCATCTACGATTGGCGTTGCCGAACAGGCATACAAAGTCGGGCTTTCTGCAGGCTGGTATACAACCGCCTGGGGCTTAGGAGCCATTGCCATGGGTATGCTGGTTGCAAGAAAATACCGGGAACTGAATATAACAACCATTCCCGAACTGCTAGGACGTTATTATGATAAAAAAGGAATGATTGCCGGGGTTTCCTGTCAAATCGTGATTCAGCTGGTGGTAATGTCCCTGCAGTATATTGCCGGCGGCAGCATTCTTTGCGCATTGGTACCGGAAGTCTTCACCTTCACTTCCGGCGTACTAACCAGTGCCGCAGTATTTATCGGCATTACGACCATTGGCGGTATGTGGTCGGCCAGCTTATGCAACATTTTAAATGTCACCTTGAAATATATCGGCATTATCCTGGCAACCATCTTCAGTGTACGTCATGCCGGCGGCATAAGCAATATCAGCACCCTTCTGCCGCAAAATGTACCCTATCTCAGCTTTTTTGACGGTGTTGGCATTGTTGGTATCTTCAGCTGGATTCTGGTACTGGTAACAGTAAACCTGTCCCTGCAAAGCATTATTCAAATTTCACTGGGCGCCAAGGATGTGCAAACCGCCCGGCGCGGCTTCATTATCGGCGGACTGATGATGCTGCCGATTGGCTTTGTCAGTGCCCTGCTGGGTGTTATTGCCAAGACCATGTTCCCGGATGTAAGTCCTGCCCTGGCCCTGCCAATGACCATTATGTCTCTCAATCCCATATTAGCAGGCATTACTTTGGCGGCTTTATGGGCAGCCGACGTCTCCACCGCCTGCAGCCTGCTGCTCAGTTCGGCAACGCTCTTCTCCCAGGATATTTATAAAAAATTCATCAATCCCAACGTAAGTGAGAAGAACTTCCTGGCTGTTACCAAAGGCTCAGTACTGATCTTAGGACTGCTCACCTTATTATTTGCTATGACCATCAGCGGTATTATCAACACACTCATGATTGGCCTCAGTCTCACGGCTGCTTTTAGCACAATTGTCCTGTTCACTCTCTTCGCGCCAGCCTTGTGCAAGAAAAACGCCGCCTTCTACACCATTGTAACCGGCTTAGCTGTCCTGATCCTGTGGCAGACCTTCCCCGCCATCCGAATTTTCCCCCATGTTATTTATCTCGAATGGCTTGCCTGCCTGGGAGCATTTCTGTTAACTTATGTTTTAGACAGCGCTCCCATAGCCTCACCGAAATCAGCAGCCGCCGAACAATAACGCTATCGCAAGTACATGCAGGCGATCCTGCCATGTACTTGCTTTTTTTATAAGCGTAGGTTAGTATAATTTAGACCGACTTTTACAACAAATTACCTGATTACTGGTTAATCACCGGGATATACTGATACATAGAGGAGTGATCAACATGGGGAAAATTTCGGATAAAAGCAGCTATAAGAATCAAAAGAGTGCTGCAAAAAGCACCCAATTCTATGCAAACAAACAAGCCGCAAAACAAATAAAGAAGAAATAATAAAACAGGTGGAATTTCCACCTGTTTTATTATTTGAGCGGTTAGTTTTCAATCCCCAGCCGCGCCGCTACTCCCTGCTGATAATAATGCTTGATTTCTCTCATTTCCGTCACCAGGTCTGCCCGCTCAATGAGATCGGGTGATGCCCCGCGGCCAGTCAGGACAAGCTCAACGTTTTCCAGTTTGCTATTAATAACGTCCTCCACCTGCTGCCAGCTTACCAGTTCAAAAAACATTGCTACATTGATCTCGTCGAGGATTACCAAATCATACTTGCCATTGCTGACAGCCTCTTTTGCCCGCGCAATTCCCTGAACAGCCACTGTAACATAATCAGCTGGTGGTTTACCGGGTGGAAATACTACCACTTCAGATCCCCATTTGGCCAGTTCCTCTGCCGTTAAGGAGCCTTCTTTGGCTACAAAGAACGGTTTTCCCAGCGTCTCCAAATGCAAATCAGGGGAAATCTGCGGTAAAATATTGTGCTCACTATATACTTTGGACTTCATAAATTGCAGCAGCAGGACACGCTTCCCGGCTCCCAAAGCCCGGATCGCCAGCCCAATAGCTGCTGTTGTTTTTCCTTTACCATTGCCGGTGTATACTTGTACATAACCTTTATCAGCCATACTAAAACCTCCTGAAAACTAAATTTACAGTCTTCACCGCAGCGGCCGGCGGACCCCTTCATTTGCCGCTTTCCCCCTAATCAATGCTTCCGGATGTCGTAGCATCCACCCGTAAAACACTGCTTTCGATTTCATCCAATATCCGTCTTAAGTCTGTAAAAATACCCCCTATTTCCCGCAAAGCAGCTAAGGGTGACGACTGATGAATCTCAAAAAAACTCTGCGACTGAATGTACTGCGTCTCAGCAACAAATTCCTTCAGCCGCTGAATGTTCTCACCGGAAGGATAACAACTCGCTTCTCCAAAAAGGTCAATACATTTTGCAGTTGCTTGCAGCACCTTTGAAAAATCAGCATGTACTTCCGGTACGGCTTGCAAATCCAGTAATCCCCGGGCGATGCCCCGAACCTGGGTTGCCATCCTCTCCAAATCTTTGATTAGCAAAGCAAGCTCTTCCATAGCCTGACGCTCTTGCCGCCAGAAAGGAGTAAAGCGTAGATTGCGGGCCGAAGCAGTTAATCCCTGGTGATCTTTTTCTATCACGCCAACCATTTCTCGCGCATTGTAAAGTCCTTGCGCTACATTTTGCTTTTCGTTATATACAGTCATCTGTTGCAGAACAGCAGCCAGTTCCTTGGCTAATTCTCTAATCCGCTCCCGGTATGCAGGACTTGATTTTGGCGGATAAATAAGGATATTAATGACTACTGCAACAATAGCGCCTATCACGGTTTCACCGATACGATCCGCAGCATAGCCCTGCATACGTCCATAATCCAGTACCAGCAGTGCACTTACACCCACCTGGGTTATAACCTGTGCATGTAACCGCAATGCAGTTGATATTGCCATACCAACTAAAACAACAAGGGCCACGGAAATTGTTCCGACACTAAAGAACTTGCCTGCCAGGACTCCCACGCTGACTCCACCAACAACACCCAAGATACGGTAAACAGCCTTCTCAATTGAATCAGCAATTGTAACCTGCATAATCAGAATTGCAGCTAGCGGAGCAAAGACAGGATAGGGACTGTGAGGTAATAAAGATGCCAACATCCATGCAATCCCTGCAGCCAAACTACTTTTAACGACTTGTAAAGTTAGTCCTATCCGGTGCAGGGATTCTAAGCTGATTTTCATCATGCAAGTTCCCTCTCGTTAAAACCTTATTAAAATCAACAATTTTGACAAACTGGGCAGCTCTTTTGGGGAAAAATCAAATTTATATATTGCTCCAGGCACTCCAAGCCCCTCACCGTTGAGGGTTTGGGATATTTGTGAGTCAGCTTATAGCAAATCCGGGCCGGTGGCAGATCAAGCAGCGGCTGGATAGTAAACTGGCCTGAACGGACAAAAGAATCGGCAACCGATTTAGGAACTACCGACCATTGTTTGTCATCTTCCATAAGGGAAAAAATCAGGCCGGCAACATCCACTACCGCATGAGAGGAACGCAGCGGGTCCCACCAGCGATCATGCCAAAGCTGAAAGGAAGGCCCCCAATTCCAATAGATCTCATTCTCCGTGCTCAGTTCGGTGGGATGAATAGTCCTCAAAGCATCATTTTCCGGTACTGCCCTGCGAATCAAAACCGATTCATCGAGAAAAAAGGGCTCAACGCTAATATTCGGAACCGATCGCTCCATTTTCACAAAGGCCACATCAACTTCACGCCGCTCCAGCGCATTCCACAGCTCAACCGAGTGCTGCGTCCGGAAAGTAAGCCGGATAGCGGGACTATGCCGCATAAGAGCCCGGTACAGCGGTGGCAGCACATAGGTGTTTAAACTGTTAGATCCGCCAACAGCCAGACTGAGCTGTGGCCCACTGGCCTGCAGCTTCTCCGTATCCCGCTTTAAAGCGTCCCACCTTTCCGCTATTGCTACAAAACTTTCTCCAAAGGGCGTCAGCGTCACCCGCTGTATTCCCTTACCCCGTTCAACCAGCACTGCTCCCATATCTGCTTCGAGTGTTTTTAAGCGATAACTCACCGTAGCCTGGGTCAAATGCAGCAATTCAGCCGCTTTATTCAAATTTTGAGTTTGCACAATCGCCAAGAAGGCTTCGATTCCTGCACTGTACATACTGCCTCACTAATAAAGATTTTTTCTATATAATATACTCAATTAATTTGTTTTACAAGCGGCCTTTCTATATTTAAAATAAACGTATGTCTCGCGGACAGTTAACATCCACCTGCAACAAAGGAGGCTTGCTAGTTGATAAACCACACCACTTCCGGCCAAAAGCCTGTCATTCTTATTTCGTTACTCACTGCCGCCTGCCTGCTGGGAGACTCGATGCTGTATGTCGTCCTGCCCATCCACTGGCAGGAAGCAGGCTTGGCATCGCTGTGGGAAGTAGGCATTCTGCTGTCTGCTAACCGCCTTGTCAGGCTGCCGTTAAATCCGCTCGTCGGCTGGCTCTATGAACGAATGAGCAGCCGCAATGGTATCTTATTTGCAGCCTTGCTGGCGACGGCTACAACCCTTGCCTATGGCTATGCACAAGGCTTTCTATTTTGGCTGATCCTGCGCTGTGTCTGGGGCCTTTCCTGGACATTCCTGCGTTTAGGAGCCTATTTCACTATTTTGGATGTCGCCGGCGATGCAAACCGGGGACATTATATGGGACTGTACAATGGGCTTTACCGCCTGGGAAGCCTGGGCGGCATGCTGCTGGGTGGCTTATTAGCCGATCGCTGCGGGCTGGAGCTGACTGCCATTTTTTTCGGTGCCCTGACCTTCCTGGCAATTCCATTTGCCATTCGCTTCATCCCTGCATCCACAAAACATGAACAGCCTAAGTCGTCCGGTACTCCCCTCTCGTCCCTGATTAGTCCGGATATTCTCTGGACGCTTTTGACCGGCATGGTGATCGCTATGATTTATCAGGGGGTCTTCGCATCCACATTAAGCTATTTAATACAGGTTCACAATTCTTCAACCATCCTGCTCTTTGGAGTCTCCGTCGGAGCAGCTTCCCTTGCGGGAGTGGTTCAGGCACTGCGCTGGAGCTGGGAGCCCTGGCTGGCCCCTTGGTTCGGGAAACTGTCCGACGGTAAATACGGCCGCAAAACGCTGCTGACCGCAACATTAGTGTCAGCCGCCGCCGCGTTTGCCCTCCTGCCCCTGCCACTGACACTGGAGCTGTGGCTGCTGCTGATCCTTTTTATCCTGCTTACTGCCACCATACTCACTACCGTCATTGACGCAATTGCCTGTGATGTTGCCTTCTGCTTTTCGCAAAAAACATTTATGACCGCTTACTCTTTTGCGATTGATGTCGGGGCCGCCTTAGGACCAATGCTTGGTTATGCCCTCAATGATCTCTGGGGCCCATATGCGGTTTATACTGGAACAGCCGTGATACTGACTCTGCTGGCAGCAAAATGGCTGTGGCGGCCGGTTTCCTGTCCCTCGCGCAGCTAAGACCTTAGTGCTCAGCGTCCCATTGCCAGGTCTCTACCCGGTTGCGGCCGGTATGCTTAGCCCGGTACAAGGCCTGATCTGCCGCCAGAATTAGTTCTTCTTCCGTCAGATTCTGGCTTTGAATGCCGGCTTCCACAGTGGCTGCTCCTATACTGATAGTTAAAGATATTCGCTCGCCTTGGGGAGCGAATATCTTTTTTTCCGCCTGTTCCCTTAGCTTTTCTGCCAAGGCCTGAGCGGCAACAGCCGGGGTTTCCGGTAAAACCACGGCAAATTCCTCGCCACCGTAGCGGGCTGGCAAATCAGTCTTGCGAAACAAGCCTTGCAGCAGCTTGCCCATCTCCTGCAAAACAGCATCTCCTGCCGGATGACCATATTGGTCATTAATTTTTTTAAAGAAATCAATATCAATCATCAGTAGGCTGAGCGGACGTCCATAGCGCCTGACCCTGAGTAATTCCCGCTTCAGTGTATAGTCAAAAAAACGGCGGTTAGCGATTCCCGTCAGATTGTCGGTTAAGCCAATCTTTTGAATGCTGCCGTATAAATAATCCCGGTCCAGTCCCATTGCTACCTGTGTAGCAATCGTAGCAAGCGTCGCCTCAGTATGCGAGTACCGGTTTGCTTTCCGGTCATAATCCCACAGAAATACAATAACTCCCTGCAGCGTATGCCGGAAAAACAGGGGCATAACACTTACCGTCTTACCTGAGACTAGTGTCAGCGGCATCAGTACAGGCTGCAACAGTTTTGCAAAATGTTCATTAGCCGGTGAATCCTGTTTAAGGCCTGCCAATTGCCTTTTAGCAAACAGCTGTTCTAACCGTCTGACATCTTCAGCGGCAAAATCCTGGGCATGCACTGACCGCACCAGCGGCGGATTCAAATGACGCTGCACAACAAAAGCAGCAAATGCATCGGCTCGCAGGAAATCATTCAGCATACTGCCTATTTTGGCCAGCAGCATCGTTGGTGAGGGCTGATCGGTAACCACCCGCATTACCTCATGCAGTAAGGCCAGTTCATCAGACTTTCTTACCGAAACTTCCTGCAACCGGTCTATTTTTACGGCAATAGCAATTTGCTCTGCATAAAAGCTCGCCAAATTCTTTTGGTTTTCCGAAAATCCGGCACGACGATTACTGAACAGTTCCAAGGTTCCTGCAAGTTTTCCTTCTACGAGAATCGGCACACCAATCATAGCCTTTAATCCAGCCCGGGCAATTTCCGGCCGCAGCCGGGGCAGGAATTCTTCGATATCGTCCAGGTCAACCACTTGCCCCTGGGCATACTTTATCCCCATAAATTTATTTTCCAGCGAAGTCTCTACAGGCAAAATGCTGCTCTTGTAGGCAACGACCCATAATAACTGCGGCTGACCCTCGAGGAGACTGACAAAAACATGATCAGCACCAAAGACCCGCTCTGCATCGCTGACAATCTGTTCTAAAAAGCCGGTCAGCTTACCGCTGCCGGTTATCGCCCTGCCGATATTCGCCATTGCGGTCTTTTCCAGCCTGCAGCCCTGCTCAGCAAAGCCGAACTGCGCCTTCTGCCTTGCCAGTGCAGCTTGCCGCAGGCGGTGAAGCCGGGCATGAGCACGAACGGGAAACTGTATCAGCCATTCTTTCAGGATAAAAAAAATTACAATGCCGGTCAAACTCTGGTATACCAAGCTAAGAACCGCAATCCATGTGGCTGCAGCGGCATTGCTTGCGGCCATTACTGCTGCTATACTGCTGCAGCCGCTAATCAGCAGTATACGCAAAAACTTGTTCCGCCTGCCGCCATATTGCCCGGAGCTTGTCGACTGCAGCAATGCCACTGTCAAAAAAATAACCGGCAGTGACCAAAGCCAAATGCGCTCCAGGGTCGTCACAAGGGACAGACCGCTATAGGCGATTGCCAAAAGAAAAGTTCCGGTAAGTATAGCTACCAGAACTTTTTTTTCTCTCCACACAAGCGCGGCAGCCATTGCACCAAAGGCCAAGAGATACAGCGGCACTTGCCAAAAGCTGTTATATGCACCTGCAATGGCCGCCCCCGCCAGTAATACTGCCACAACGCCCAAAATAACCGTTTGCTTATCCTGCTTTCTGCCATAGGCAGTGGCAGCAAACAAACAATTCATAGCCTGCAGACCAATGACAAAAGCACACAGACCAAAAAGTAACAACTCTCCGGCTGTGCCTCCGGTCTCACCCCGTCCCGCATAATAGATAAGCGGTGTCAGCAATGCAAGCAGCATTCCATATAGCACTGCCGTAGAGCGGCCGCTAAGCCAGTACTCCCATCTATTGTTAACCATCTGATGAGTCCTCCCGCTGTAAATAAGTTGCGCAGCTTGCATAAAGCCTCAGACCCAAGTGGCTTATACACCAATGACTTCCGTTATATGTAAATCCCGTTTTTTTTCTAAATCAATAAACTGGCCATCGCTCGTTTGCACAACCGGCCTTTGAGAAATAAAGCGGCCCAGATAAACAACCACCGCTTCCCGTCCATCGCTTAGCCTGACAAAATTACCAATAAACTGATCACGAATATTCGTAAGAAAAACACTGGCAACAGCGGCATCCAACTTTTCGAAAGCTTCCCTGACCAGGCTTTCTACGGCCGCAAAGGGGGTTAAATGGTTTTCATCCCGATTTTTATTAGTCATGATTTCATACCTGTCAGCTACGGCAATAATCCGGGCGAACAGATGAATTTTTTTACCTGTAAGCTGCAAGGGATAGCCGCTGCCATCGACACCTTCGTGATGCTGCAGTACACCGGCAAGAATATGAAAAGGCAGCTGATAGGCCGCACGCTTCAACAACTGATAGCCCTCAATCGTATGCTTGCGCATCAGTTCCGTTTCAGGCGCAGTCAATTGAGCTGCTTTTTTATACAGAAGCTCCTCCGCAAGCTGTGTCTTGCCCACATCATGCAGCAGAGCCGCTAAAATTAAATCCTGCAGTAATTTCGCAGAAAATCCCAGCCATCGGCCCAGCACTCCGGCGATAATAGCAACATTCAACGAATGCCGTGCCGTAAGGTTATCCATTCCCTGCAGCATATACAGTAAATTAATTGCCCCCGGAGCGTGTGACAATTCCGCAATGGAAGTATTAGCTAGCTCGCGTACTTTTATCAGTGGAACTACTTTTAGATAGCGAATTTGTTCAAAAGCAGTCTGTACATCCAGTACAACATCCTGATAGGCAGAATAAAACCGTTCCTGCAGTTTCAGCTTTTCCTCTGAAGGCTGAGCAAAAGCTGCCGTTGGCAAAACAGGCTCTTCCGGCAGAGGATTCCCTTCATCACCAAAAATATCCACTACGAATATATTCCAGTTCTCCAGCCTGTCAATTAGTTTTTCCGTTAATACAGTTCCCTCTGCCAATACCACTCTCTTACGATGATCAATCGCAGGTTTGGCAAGAACCATTCCAGGCTCTACATCCTGAATTCGATATCTTCTGCTTACCATGGGAGGTTATTCACCCTCATCCCTTTTTTGCAAGTAGTCATTATGGTCTTGTCGGACACTCCCACGGCAACGATGTTACTCATTTTTTCCTCAACTATAAGGTTAATAGCCCGGGAATAGCATCCCCAAGGCTACTTATGTACCAATTTTATTATTTATATTCCTAGTAGAATTTCGCCGTCAAATTTATAACTCCTTTTGCGAGATAACTTTTCAGACCTGGTGCAATATGGATATAACAGCCTGGCGCAAATCAGCTCGCCGGCTAGAGCGTGCAGGCGGTAATTTTCCCTTCCCGGTAAACAGGAACAGCAGTGACACTATCGGCCCGTAAGCAATAATCGATTTCTTTTTGCAGGCCTAAATCAGCCAGACGTTTACCGTTCCGGCCCTTGCCGGCGATTTCTCCAAGTGCTGCCCCTGCCCCTTTATACAGGACATGCACGCCCAGCGCCGCATCAGTTAAAGCATAGCTGCCATCAGTATTGATGATATCAACAAGCAAACCTGCGCAGAGGGAATCTTCCAGGGAAAACATCCCGTCCGTTCCGGCGCAGATAAGGAGAATATCGCGTTTCTGACGCTTAGCTGCCTGACAGACAGCGCGGGCATTAATAAAAGAGCCCAGTAAAGTTAAAAAGGCATGCTCTGCCGTTTTAATGGCAATTGTTCCATTGGTAGTAGTCATCACGATGGTTTTATCCCGCACCTTATCCGCGGAAAACTCAAAAGGAGAATTGCCAAAATGAAAGCCCTCAATTCGTATCGACTGCCGTTCACCTGCGAGTAACGGATCAGCCAGCTGTTCAGCCGCACGATAAGCATCTTCAATGCTCGATACGGGAATAATTGAGCGGCTGCCATTCGAAATTGCCGTTATCATACTGCTTGTTGCCCGAAAAATATCCAGCACAATGCAAACCGTATCGGAAACATCACCTTTGATACCTGATTCAGGAAGTAACGCCACATCAATTCTCATTATCGCTTTCACCTCTATCGTTTTCTCCGCAGCAATTGCTGCTGCCTTTTACTTAGCTACAGGCTATGCCTTCTTATTTCTTACATCATCGGCCATAATATAAAAATACTAACTGTCCATAAAGCATGGGAAATAATACAAGCAAAAATACTATCTGTTTTTAAGTATAAAAATCCCCAAAACAGGCCGGCAATCCACGCTGCCATAGTCAGCATGAAATTACCCGATAAAATATGAACAGCACCATAAACAGCAGCCGCAACCAGCCATCCCGTTACCTGCCCAAACTTATTCACCGCCCACCGCTGCAAGAAGCCCCGCCAGAACAGCTCTTCAGCCGGGCTGGTAATAAACAGCAGCACCATTGCTATCATCAGTGCATTTCCTTCGTGACGAATATCATAAATAGATGCAATCTCCGGTCTGGCAAAATAAAAAATTTGTTGAGACATATAATTGCCCGCAGCATAAATCGCATATAACATGCCTGCAGAAACAATACCGATCAGAACATTCTTAACGTTCACTTCCTGCTTCCTTACTACAAATCCGGCAAAGTAGACGGATAAAGCAGTGAGAACAAATGCCGCCATACTCATTGAAAGCCAAAAGTTCAACCATTTAGCGCTAAAGGTTAAATACCAAAACACAAATGCAAGCAGGATTGTTATATATACTTGCCTGTCAACAGGATTTTTAGGCATCACAGCCACCACCTGCCAACATAGGGAGCTGCCAGGAGGCCTGTAATTAGCAGCAGGCCAAATTGGAAATGGAGTCCCGCTGAATCTGCCTCCAATCTGCTTAATTGTTCATAGGCTCCCTTACTTGCTGCAAAAGCTCTTCTAAGAACTGTCAGCACCATCGGCATAAGCAGAAGAGGTAAAATTGCCGTTCCCGGTAACCAGCCCTGAAATATAAATAAAACAAGACAAGCATATGCTGCGGCATACAAGAAAGCATAAAGCACGATACTCTTTCCAAAACCCAGATGCAATGCCACTGTTTTAATACCCGCTTTGCGGTCTTCCATAATATCCCGCAGATCATTGGCGTGAATGATACCGGTTACCAGAAAGCCCACCGGAATAGAGGCAGCTATTGGAACCATAGTAAACTGTCCCGTTTGAATAAAATAAGCCGGCCAGGTCATTAGGGGACCCATAAGGAAAAATACAAATAACGGCCCCAGGCCCTGATATTTATATGGCCATGCACCGGCCGTATAACAATAGCCGCCAAGTAAGCCGATAACACCCACCACCAGTACTTCCGGCCCACACAGATAGGAAAGCAGCAAACCGATCGCTCCGGCTAATGAAAATGCGACTAGCCCTGCCCGCCTCATGCTGCCAGGCTTTAGCACTCCTGTGACCAGTTGAGGACACGTTCTGGCTGATTCGATTGTATCAACTCCCGCCATATAGTCACCATATGTGTTAATTAAGTTTGTTCCTGCCTGCATGCATACTCCGCCAAAGAGAGTTAAAAGAAAAAGTCCTATGCTGAAGGTTCCCTCTGACCAAGCAAGCGCTGATCCAAGAGCAATCGGAATAAAAGCTGCTGTAAACGACCATGGCCGCATTGCGATAAACCATATTCCAAACATACTATTCCTCCATCTTCTTGCTGGCAGGCTATGGCTTATCCAGACCTGTCAGTATTTATTTTACTGCTTCCTGTGCCGACCGGCTCTTAAGCCCATTACTGTTTAACAAGACAACTCCGCCCAGGACAAGCAGCATGCTGCCGGTAAATAAAAACACGGCCTGAATCCCCACCCAGGAGCTTATCACACCGCCAATAAGCGGCCCCAGCATCGAGCCCAGCTGGTTGGCTGTTGTCGTAAGTCCGAAGATCCGCCCCCGGCAGTCCTCACCAACGCAGGATACTGCAATAGTATTAATGGACGGATAGGCTCCGACGACAAATAATCCGTACAGAAACTGCAGCAGGCTAAACCAATAGATATCGGCAGCAAAATACTGCCCCAGATTAAATACTCCTGCTCCGCCAAAAGCAATAACCATGATCTTGCGAAAACCGCTTCGCTGTCCGGCCCGCCCCCATAATGGAGCTGCAATTGCACCAGCAATACCAGCCAGGCTAAAAACAAGACCGGCCGTGAGAACAACACCTTCCGCCTGTCCCTGCAACTGAGCAATATACAGCGTAAGCAGCGGTTGAAGTACCATACTAACAGCCTGCACGATGAAAAGCAGCGTGAGCATCTCCAGGAGATTACGATTGGCTGCTGCCATTTTAAAATCATCAAGAATGCTGCTCTGACTGGCGGAACAACTGTTTTCCGGCTCATTTACGAGCATCTTTACACCTAAGGTTCCTACGGCAATAATGGCAGCAGCAATAACAAACGATGCCCTCATGCCAAAGAAATGGGACAATGTCCCTCCCAGCAGCGGACCCAATATCCCGCCAATCAGTACACCTGTTTGCATAAAGCCTAAGCTAAAACCCATACTTTGCTGAGGACTCGTGGAGGCAACAATCGCCATTGCCGCCGGAAGAAACCCATTGGCGAAGCCCTGCAGAATCCTGACGATCAGCAGCTCAACAGGCCCTCTGACCAGTGCTCCGAGAAAATAAACAATTGCCAGGCTAAAACCGGCCCTGATCACCATCCGCCGTTTTCCTCCCCGGTCTGCTGAGCGCCCCCAATAAGGAGCCATAACGGCAGCTACTAAAAAAGTGGAAGAAAAAATAACGCCTGACCAGATCGGTACAGCTGATGCGTGCACGCCAAGATCAATCAGGTATAACGGCAAAAAAGGCACCACCATCGTATAACTCGAAGACGACAGCACTACCGCAATTGCCAGTGTCCATAAATTTCTACGCCAGCTCAACACCGAAGACTCCCCTCAAAAAACTACGATTTTATTCCCTTTCGACTCGCGCTGCTTCCATCCCTGCCGAAGGCAAGAAGGAAAAAGGCCGCTGCCAGCATAATGAACTGACAACGGCCCTTTACCAGCAATATTCGTTTAGCCTTTTTGTGAGATGTCGGTTGATTTCGGCGCCATTGCACTATTTTTACGGCTGTAAGAGAAATATACAATCATGCCGATTACATACCAAGCCGCGAAAAACTCCATTGTTTCAATCGGCAAATTAGCGATCAGATAACCACATAACAGCACTGCCATCGGAACAACAATACCGACGGCCGGACACCGGAAGGGCCTGACGGCATCAGGCTGAGTCCTGCGCAGCACACCTACGCCGGCGGCAACTAATATAAAAGCAACCAGTGTTCCCATATTGCACAGTTCTGCAATAATATTAATTGGCAGTAAGCCGCTCAATATCGCGACTACCCCGCCGGCAACCATCGTTATCAGATGAGGTGTGCCGTATTTTGGATGAATTTTTACAAGACTTTGCGGAATCATGCCGTCACGGGCCATAGCAAGAAAGATTCGGGTCTGACCGTACATGAAGACCAATAGGACAGTCGTAATGCCGCAAATAGCTCCAATAGCCACCAGCGCACTGCCAAAATTCATGCCAATGGCCCGAAGCGCATAAGCCACAGGCTCACTGTTATTTAAGGAGGAATAGGGAACGACGCCTGTCAGAACCGCGGCAACTGCAATATACAAAATCGTACAGACAATTAGCGAGCCCACAATACCGACCGGAATATCCCTGTTCGGGTTTTTGCATTCTTCTACCGCTGTTGAAACAGTATCAAAACCGATATAAGCAAAAAATACGATAGCGGCACCAGCAGATACGCCGCTCCAGCCGTACGGCAGGAAGGGCTGCCAGTTTACCGGATTGATATGAGGAGTCGCTAAGAACAGGAAAATAGCGATACAGGCCAGTTTTATTGCAACCAGTATTTTATTTAAGTTTGCACTTTCTCTGGTTCCCAGCATTAATAAGTAGGAAAGGAAGGCCGTAATGAGCACGGCAGGCACATTTAAAATACCACCGTCAGCGGGTACGGCAGTCCAAGCCTGTGGCAGCGTAATTCCTACCGACTTGAGTAAGCCGACCATATAGCCCGACCAGCCAGCCGCCACCGCCGCCGAGCCAATGGTATATTCACAAATTAGTGCCCAGCCAACAACAAAAGCAACAATCTCTCCCATTGAAACATAGGTAAACGTATACGCGCTGCCAGTCACCGGAACCATGGACGATAACTCGGAGTAGGCTAAAGCAGCAAAGGCACATGCTAACCCGGATAAGACAAAAGATAACATAATTCCCGGACCGGCATATTTTGCCGCAGCTACACCGGTAAGCACAAAAATACCGGTGCCGATAATGCAGCCAATCCCCAGCAGCACTAAATCCGTAGCCCCTAATGTTTTCCGCAGCCCATCACCCTTTGTACCCCGTACCAGATCGGCTATACTTTTTTTGCGAAACAGACTCATTCCTTTCCCCCCTCAACAATAAATAGAAAATTCAGTTATTAATTGCGATATTTGCACAGCTGGTAAGCTTCTCCCGCCTATGTCAAAGCATAAGCGGGAGAGGGTTCCAGTCCTTATGGCAGCATTGTTTTCTTTACTTTGCCAATAAGCGCAATCCGCTCTTCGGCAAGTAAATCAGCTGCTTTATAGGTTGGAATGTTTTCTCTCTTGGCAATAGCGATAACCTTTTCAATTGTATGATAGATACCGCTTACTTTTTTCAAGGCCCGTTCACGGTTATAACCGCCTTCCTGCAATTCGTCAGCTACGTTAATAACGCCGCCGGCATTAATAATAAAGTCAGGCGCATACAAAATTCCTCTTGTCTGAAGGATATCACCATGACGGGTTTCTTTCAGCTGATTATTCGCAGCACCGGCGATAACCCGGCATTTGAGCAACGGCAGCGTTTCATCATTAATAATCGCGCCCAGCGCACAGGGTGCAAAAATATCACAGTGAACACCGTATATTTCGTTAGCACCGACCGCTTCCGCACCGAATTCACTAACAACGCGGCGGACATTTTCTTCGCAGATATCGGTTACGATAAGGTTAGCGCCTTCCTCATGAAGGTGTTTGCACAAAGTATATCCCACATGCCCCAGACCTTGGACGGCAATAATCTTACCGCGCAGAGAGTCGCTGCCCCAGGCTTCAGCGGCACAAGCTTTTATGCCTTTCCAGGTTCCATAAGCCGTAACAGGCGAAGGATCTGCGATGCCGCGGCCGGCTACGTGAGAAGTTTCCAGGCGGATATATTCCATATCCTCGACAGCAGTTCCCACATCTTCTGCCGTAATATACCGTCCGTTCAGACTTTGCACAAAGCGGCCAAAGGCCCGGAACAAAGCCTCACTTTTGTCGGTTTTGGAGTTGCCGATAATGACTGCTTTTCCGCCGCCGATATTCAGGCCGGCTGCAGCATTTTTATAACTCATCCCCCGGGCCAGACGCACGACATCGTTAATTGCGTCAGCTTCACATTCATAGTTCCACATACGGGTGCCGCCCAGTGCCGGGCCAAGTGTAGTATCATGAATACAAATAATTGCTTTCAGACCTGATGCCGGATCATGACAGAAAACCAATTGCTCATACCCATGCTGCTCCATCCTTTGAAAAATTTCCATACCAATCCCCTCCTAAAAATAGAACTCAACTCCGCTTTATCTTCATCGCAAGAAATATGCCAAACCCAAAAAGTACCATTAATCAGGGTGCTTCTTCACAACCTAAAAAGAATCACTGCAGGTTTTTGCATTTTTTGCAAAAACCTGCAGTGATTCTTTTTGCAGCAGCGCCTTTAGACTGCACTGCTGCCGGTAATACCGTATTTCTCCAGCTTATAATACAAGGTACGCAGCGAAATACCCAGCTTGCGGGCGGCCTCGGCCCTATTGCCTCCCTGTTCTGCCAGTTCAGCGGCAATAGCGCGCCGTTCGGCCTCCTCAACCACTTGCTCTAATGTACGGCAAGGCAGGTGCTCTCCTGCTGCAGGCAGACTTTCCTCCCCGCAGCAGGCAGACGATTTTAGCGGCGGCAAATGCTGCGCCATAATGGTGTAGTCGTTAAAGCGCATGTTAATCAGCGTACGGCCAAGGACGTTTTCCAGTTCCCGTACATTACCCGGCCAGCCATATCCGGCCAGTATAGCCGCCGCCTCCGCTGCAACTGACTGCACGCTGCGGCCGTATTCACGGTTCATTCTGGTCAGCAGATGCCGAATCAGCAGCGGCAGGTCACCTGAACGGTGCCTGAGCGCTGGAATGCTGATGGGGAAAACATTAATCCGGTAATACAGGTCTTTGCGAAAATCCCCTTTCTCCACGGCTTCTTCCAGATTTTTATTGGTAGCGGCAATAATGCGGACATCCAGCGGCTGCGCCCGCACTCCGCCCACCCGGATAAATTCCCGCTCCTGCAGTACCCGCAATAACTTTACCTGAATGGACGGCATAATCTCGCCAATTTCGTCAAGAAACAGCGTACCGCCGTCAGCTTCCTCAAAAAGCCCTTTCTTACCGTTCTTAAGAGCTCCGCTGAACGATCCCGGCTCATAGCCAAACAATTCACTCTCCAGCAGCGTTTCCGGAATAGCTGCGCAGTTGATGCGGATGAACTGGCGGGATTTACGCTGGCTTGCACTATGAATCGCGTGAGCAAACAACTCTTTTCCCGTCCCGCTTTCGCCTGTAAGCAGTACTGTGGCCGGAGTACCGGCAGCCTTGCGGGCAATTTCAACTGCCGCTTTCATGGCCGGGGCCTGAGCCACAATATCCTCAAAGGTGTAGCGCGCCTGCCGTTGATTAGAAAGATCCCGCCCTTCCGCAATCTCATGAACCACAGCTACGCTGCCCCGCAGTCTGCCGTCAACAATCAGCGGTGCGGCACTTGCGATAACATCCCGGCCCGCAGGGCCTACCTTCAGCGGGATACCCCACACCGCCTCCATTGACTGCATAGCACTCAAATGGGCACTTTCTCCCTGCCGGATATCCACCGTGGGGGGCTTACCCAGAACCTCTTCCTGACGCATGCCGATCAGCCGCGTATAGGCGGGATTCACCAGGATAATCTTGCCTTGGTCATCTACGACGGAAATAACATCCTGCGAGGTATTAATAATGGCTTCCAGCAGCTTCTTCATTTCTTTTATACAAGTGATTTCTTCCGCCAGATAGCGGATTTCTGTCATATCCCGGAATACCGCAACAGCGCCGACAACCCGGTTAGTCACATCCCTGACGGGCATACGGCTGGTAAGAATACAGGCATTGCCGGTTTCCTGCCGTTGATTTAGTTCGGGCAGGCCGGTTTCCAGCACACAATGCAGGCGCGAACCGGGAATTTTATGCTGCGCATATTCACCATAGGCCTCATGCGCCGCTATGCCCAGCAGCTGCTCCGCCGCTGTATTAAAAAGAATAATGATCCCCTGTTCATTCACTGCTACGACGGCGTCATGAGTCGAATTGAGAATATCCTGCATCTGCCGGCTACTGATACTCCAATCGTTTGTTGTCATCAGTCTGCGCACCTTTGTCATACGCCTTTCACCTCAATCTGCACTCGGATACCATCCAGAAAATTCCATTCTACACACCACATTCTGCATTTTACAGTGAAATTCCTCTCCTGGTAATGGACATAAATAAAAAAACCCGGACCTTTTTGAGTCCGGGTTTTAGCAGGCACCTGAAGTTTTCCGCTCTACTGTTTAATCGTTTCTCTATAAACCTGCTTGCCGTCTTTCATTTCCATAATCACTACACCTCTAACGGCATCATGATTTTCATTTAAGGCCATATCGCCGCTCACACTCTTAAAGTTTTTCGTAGCAGCCAGAGCCTCGCGGATTTTGGCTGAATCAGTACTGTTGGCCCGCTTGATGGCATCAACGAGCAGATTAGCAGCATCATACCCCATAGCAGCCATCGAATCAGGCAATTGGCCATATTCTTTTTTATAGGCTTCAATAAAGGCATTGGAAACCGGATTTTTATCCTCTACAGAATAGAAGTTTGTAAAAAATGTATTATTCAGTGCCTGGGCACCGCCAAGCTCGGCTAATTTAGGGGAATCCCAGGCATCTCCCCCCAAAATGGGGACGGTAATTCCCAGTTCGCGGGCCTGCTTGATGATTTTACCTACATCTTCATAATAGCCGGGAATGTAGATCAGTTCAGGATTTTGGGCTTTTATCGCCGTAAGAGTGGATTTAAAATCCTGATCCTTTTGCAGGTAAGCTTGCTCAGCTGCAATTTGTCCCCCTTTGGCGGTGAAAACTTCCTTAAACACTGCCGACAATCCCTTGCTATAGTCACTGGAGTTATCAATCAGAATCGCTGCATTTTTCGCTTTCAAACTGGTAAACGCAAAATTTGCTGCCACCGTGCCCTGGAAGGAATCGATAAAGCAAGCCCGGAAAGTATAATTTTTTACTTTGCCGGTCCGCTCGTCCATCGTTACCTTCGGATTAACGGTAGCGGCTGCCACGAAAGGAATCTTATTGTCTTCGGCAACCACCGAGCCGGCGATACCACAGGAACTGACCGTAAAGCCGGTAACAGCAACTACCCGGTCCTGCGTAATCACTTTGGTCATAGCATTAGCCGACTCAGAAGGCTCGCCTTTGTTGTCAGCCGTAATAATTTGCAGCTGCTTTCCTAATACGCCGCCTGCGGCATTCACTTCTTTAAATGCCAGCTTGGCTCCATTGGCTGCCGAGGTGCCATACGAGGCCGTACTGCCGGTCAACTCGTATACCATTCCGATTTTAATATCTCCCTTTCCTGCGCCGTCTGAGCAGCCTGCCACCAGACCAGCTATACCGATCAGCAAAGCCAGTAAATATCCGGTCTTGGCAAATCGCTTCATCATGTGACCATCTCCTTAGTAAAAACTTATTATAGCAGTGCTTGAATCTTTTACTTATTGGGACTTATTTTATTGCAAAACAACTGTTATGGCAAGTCCTTTTCTTTATAGCAAAAGTCTGCCGCTCATGGACAGCGACAGACTTTTAGTTGCTTTTTAATTTAAAACGTCCACTTCGTCAGCACATCTCCCGACTGCCGGAAATAGTCACCGTAGTCGTGAATGAGATCCTTAATATCCAGACGAACCTTATTCAGATGCAGCTGAATGGTTTTACGCCCTAACTCCACATCCTGCTCCCGGATTGCCTTTACCAGGTTTTTATGCTGTTCCAGAACAATAGCAATATCATGTCCACTGGCGATATTCAGCAGGCGAACCCGGTTATAGTGGGCATGCAGCTGCTGCATCATCGCCCAGATACGGGCTTTTTTACAGCCCTCAAAAATTGTCCGGTGTATATCGTCATCAAGCGAGTAGAACTTGGCATAGTTTTTTTCATCTAAACACAATTCCTGTAAAGCGATATAGGATTGCAATTCAAACAGCTTATCTCCGGGAAACTCCTTGCAGGCCAGTTCCACAATCGCAACCTCCAGCTTCTCGCGCAGAAACTTGGATTCTTCTACTCCTTCCAAATCAATATGCGAGACATAGGTTCCTTTTTGCGGCACAATTTCCAGCAGATCTTCCTGGGAAAGCTGAATAAACGCTTCCCGCACCGGCGTCCGGCTGACATCAAGCATAGCGGCAATATCTTTTTCCGACAAAGCACTCCCCGGTGGAAAAGAAAAATTCATGATGTTAATTTTTAAAAATCGGTATACATACTCACGGCTTGACTCCTGCAGCAGCCGGGGTACTGTTAAAACGCTCATGCTTTTACCTCTTACACTCCCGAGTACGCCATAAATCCACCGTCTACCGGTACAACAATCCCCGTTACAAAGCCGGATACCTGATCATCGGCCAGCCATACCAGCGTTCCCAGCAGGTCTTCAGGTTGTCCGAAACGACGCATCGGGGTATGAGTGACAATCTTTTCCGCCCGGGCCGTATAAGAACCATCCGGGTTGGTAAGCAGTGCCCGGTTCTGCTCGGTTAAAAAGAAGCCCGGAGCAATCGCATTGACACGAATGCCAACCTCTGCCATATGTACGGCCATCCATTGGGTAAAGTTGTTAATTGCCGCCTTAGCGGCACTGTAAGCGGGTACCTTCGTCATCGGACAAGGAGCGCTCATCGAGGATATATTGATAATTGTCGTACCTTCCCTGCCCGCCATCTGTTTGGCAAAAATCTGACTGGGAATAAAAGTACCCATAAAATTCAATTGAAATACATAATCAAAACCAGCTACTTCCATATCAAAGAAGGTCCGTACGCCGTTTTCCTTACACGTAAGATCTTCCAGCTGCAGCGTTTCCTTAGCGGTTACACCGCGGGGATCATTGCCGCCGGCTCCATTAATCAGAATATCACAAGGTCCTAACTTTTCCGTAACCACAGTTTGCGCTGCCAGTACACTCTGCTGATCCAGTACATTACAAGCAATACCAATTGCGGTCCCGCCGGCCCGAGTAATATCCTCAGCTACTTTCAGTGCCTTATCTTCACTCCGGTTCAGCACTGCCACTTTAACCCCTAACCGTCCAAGCTCACGTGCCATGGCTCCGCATAAAATACCGCCGCCGCCCGTCACTACTGCTACTTTGCCACGCAGATTTTCACTCATGATTCTTGCCTCCACATCATTATTCGCTTAAATGTCTATCTTTACATAGTACCATATTAGTATGCAAGAACCAATTGCAGCCACCTTAACTAAACACAGTTTTCCCCGCCTTTATGAGCAAATCCTTCCAAAACAAATTCCTAGCGTACTATTTCAAAAACTTGGGTTACCGCAGCAGCCCCAGGCTGCCGGTCAGTTTATTTATTTTCTTCTCCGGGCCGTACAGGCATATTCCCAGATAAGCAAGCCGGGAAGCTGTATAGCAGGTAAGAATATCCACATAACTTTCATAATCCCGGCATTTCTGAGCAATTTCAGAAAAATCAATGACAGTCACCGCCGGATCACCGCCTGCCCCAATTGCCTCGCGAATCCCTTTTATTTGATCCTTGGTGCCTGCAAGCAGGGGAATCGTTTTTGTGGTAATCCCCACATGTACATTGCCATCCGCGTCCTGGATGTCACGGCCCACAATCTCCTCCGGAAATAGTTTTCCCAAACTGATCCCTAAGACTGCCGCAGTATTGGCGATCAGCCCCATGGGCAGTTCCCGGTCAATAACCATAACAATTTTCATAGTTGTACACCACCTTTTGGCCTATCATAGCAAGATCCGTTTGGCCTGTATTGTAAAAAATTGCTGATACCCTCGGAGGTATCAGCAACTTCTTTTTTAGCTTTGATAGTGATCAGGGGTCACGCCTGTATACGCTTTAAAAACCTTTGTGAAATGACTTTGATCGTAAAAACCGGCGTCAAGCGCAACTTCAGCCAGCGGCCGGTGCTTGAGCAATTCCTTTTTAGCATAATTTACCCGCAGCAAGGTTTGATAGGTATGAGGGGGTATCTGATAAAACTGTTTAAATAGCCGAATGATATGAAATTTATTTAAACCGGATACGGCTTCCAACTGTTCCAGCGTAATTTTCTCTAAAAAACAATGCTGTACATAATCCCGAATTACCTTTAACTTAGGCTGGGCTTCGTTGCTATCGATATAATCGAGCACTATCCCTCCTGCCAGAGTCTGCTCAAAGAAAGCAGCAATCACAGCCTCCTTTTCCAGCGGACTTGCCTCCGACTGAAAAGCTTGCAGCAGCATATTTGACGCATAAACAGCCTCATGACCGGCAGCCGCTTTAATAATAGGCCGGTTCCAGAAACAGTATTTATGGCTGCTGATAAAGCCTTGCACCCATTTGGCATCGACAAACAGCATGGTATATGCCCACTGATCCGGCTGAAAGGGGTTGCAGGAATGGATCGAATCAGGCGGCAGGAAAACCACTGTTTGAGGAGCCAGGATCGTAGTTTGTCCTCTGCACCAAAAAAAGCTTTGCCCCTGTTCAACAATTCCTACGGAATATTCCTCATGAGCGTGTTTCCGATAAGAAAGCTCTCCTGTACTGCATTGCTTCAGCTCAAAAAACGGCAGATAGGGATCGCGATAAAAACTGACCTTACTATTTTCTGCTGCCGGCATATTACCACCTCTCACTGATATTGTATCATATCGACGGCTTACTGCCAGACACGCTGCGTACGCAGCCCTGTTATTCTCCTTGGCAAAACGGTAAATACTACATCATATTCAGCAACGATTGCTGCAAAAGGAGGTCGAGCGGCTTTGGAGTTATTTTTAAATGTCCTGGTTCTCCTGGTATTAATCGGCCTGTCTATTATCTTAAACCGCTTTATCCCCTTCGTTCCCGTTCCCTTGATCCAAATTGGCCTGGGAATTGGCATTGCCTATTGGCCTGCCGGTATCCATCTGCCGCTAAATCCTGAACTTTTTTTTGTGCTGTTTATCGCTCCCCTTTTATTCAATGACGGGAAGCGCATGCCGCGGGAACAATTATGGAATTTACGGCTGCCGATTATTTTACTGGCTTTAGGCTTAGTATTTGTTACCGTATTTATTATGGGCTATATCATTCATTGGATGATCCCTGCAATCCCTTTATCGGCTGCTTTTGCTTTAGCGGCAATCCTGTCGCCTACAGATGCGGTTGCCGTCAGCGCCTTGGCAGGACGGAGCTCCTTGCCCAAAAGCCTGATGCATTTGCTGGAAGGCGAAGCACTAATGAATGATGCTTCCGGTTTAGTCGCCTTTAAATTTGCCGTAGCGGCCACCGTAACCGGTGTTTTTTCCTTACTGCAGGCAGCCAGCAGCTTTACTGTCATCGCGCTCGGCGGACTGGCCAGCGGAGTTATCCTTTCTTATGTACTGATAAGGCTGCGTATGTTTATCCGCCGCTCCGGCATGGAAGACGTGACCATGCACATGCTCATCCTGCTTTTAACACCCTTTATTGTGTATATGTGCGCTGAGGAAATTGGTGTATCAGGAATTTTAGCTGTTGTGGCAGGCGGCATTACGCATGCCATAGAGCGGGATCACTCCGAGTCGGCAATGGCTAAATTACAGGTGGTTTCAGCAAGCACCTGGTCAGTCGTTCTATTCATTTTGAATGGCATTGTCTTTTTAATTTTGGGACTACAGATTCCTGCTGTGACCTCCGTCATATTCCGTGACGCCGCAGTCAGCAATACCCAGGTTATGCTTTATATTGCTATCATTTCCCTTTGCCTGCTGTTCCTTCGCTTCCTCTGGAATTTCGTACTCTTAAAAGAAAAATGGATAGCGGAAGAAAACAGCACCACCCTGCCGCATATGCATTCGGTAATCTTGATTACTATTGCCGGTGTGCGGGGTACGCTTACACTGGCCGGTGCATTTTCCATCCCCTTTGTATTGCAGGACGGCGGTCCCTTTCCTGAACGCTCTTTGATTATCTTTCTTGCGGCGGGTGTTATTTTGTTTACGCTCATCGCCGCAAGCATTCTCCTGCCGCTGCTTGCAGCAAAGCATGAGAGCACGCATTCCGCTGACCAGTCTTCAATAGAATTTCAAGCACGAAGAAAGATTATCGGCACTGTCATCAGCACCTTAAAAGAAGAAATGAGTTACGAGAATAAAACGGCCACTCTTTCCATCCTTTCGCGCTACGAAAAACTCCTGCATCAAACCTTGCAGCAAGAACCCGCTGCCTTAAAACCCCGCGGGCAGGAAACAGGCCTCAGGCTCATTGGTCTGCACGCCGAAAAGGCCGAAGTAGAGCATCTGCTGGAGACAGGGCAGCTTTCCCAGGACACGGCCTATCATCTTCAAAAGCATTTTACCGAAGTAGAAGCAGCCTTATCGACAAAAACAAATTTTGGCTTCTTTTTCTTGCGCACTTTTGTAAAGCATCTCCTGGCAAGATTAATCCATAAGAAAAAAGATAGAAAAACGGAAATTCAGGAAATGCGTTTTGCCAGACTGCGGACTGCCAAAGCAGCGATTGCTGCCATTCGCAATCATAGCAATGAACAAAACAGACCGGCCTCGCTTGCACTGATCGACAGCTACTATAAATCCATCGAGCGCTTCAGCCTGCAGGCCCAGTATCCACACGGCAAGGACCTCTTAAATAAGCAAAAAAAAGAGCTGCAGCTAAAAGCCATTCAAATAGAACGGAACGAGGTGCAGACTCTTTTTGAAACCGGAGAGATCAATCGCGATATTGCCAATAATCTGCGCAGATCGATTAATTACTTCGAGGCAACCATTCTGGAAGCGGAGCTTAACAGTTAAGCAGGCTCCATATCCCAAAACCGGCAATACAAGCTCCTGACAAGCGGTTGATCCCGATCATCCGTCGCTGATCAAACGCTGAACGGAGGAAATTTACCGTGCTGCTCAAGAACAGCCACCACAGCAGAGAGCCTGTAAAGACTCCCATAACTAAGAAAGTCCCCAGGATATGATCCCCGCCGGTTGTGCCCACACCTAATCCGGCAAAAATGGCGGCAAAAGACAAAATCGTCATTGGATTCGTCATCGTTAAAATAAACACTGATCCATAGGCACCGGCAAGCCCCTTGTTTCCTGCTGCCCCTGCAGCTGCCGACGGAATTGCCTGATAGGTAGTAAATCCTAAGTACAGCAAAAAAGCTCCACCGAATAAACGCAGCACCAATTGCTGTTCCACCAGAAAGCCGGATACGACCGTTATACCAAAGGCTGCAATGCAGCCATAGACCGCATCGGCTGTTGCGGCCCCCAGGCCTGACATAAACCCACTGAGCATGCCATTCGCCAGCGTCCGGCGAATGCATAAAAGACCGATAGGGCCTACAGGAGCTGCGATGGATAACCCTAATAATACTCCTTTCCCAAACATCACCATCTCCATAGTCTACTTACCCTCCCACTTCACCGGCAGTACGGGGGTCTCTTTTACCGTAGATAAAATGACGGTTGTTCTGGTCTTGATGCCTGGCAGTGCTTTAATTTCTTCACTGATCAGGCGTTCCAGATCCCGGGTCCCGGAGCAGCGCACCTTGATCATATAGTCCTGCTCCCCGGCAATGTGATGGCATTCCAGTACTTCAGCCAAGTTCATCACCAACCGCAAGAAATCACTTCTCACTTCAGGCCTTTCTAACGTTACCGCAATCATTGCTGCCAGGCCGCAGCCTATTTCGTCAGGATTAATTAAAGCAGCATAGCCTTTGATTACTCCCGTTTCTTCCAGCTTGCGAACCCGGTCGGCTGCCGCCGGCGCCGACAATCCCAATAATGCCCCCAACTCAGCCCAAGTAGTTCGCGCATGTCGCATGAGTTGTTCAATTATTTTCAAATCATTACTATTCATAATAAAATACCTTCATTTGCAATGTTTTTACTATATATTACATTCAAATGCAAGATAAGTAAAGTATTTTTATGGAGTAATTGCAACTTTTCCGATCCACCCCGTTACAAACCGCATATGCTATAGCATATAAGACTTAAGTGGCGGTGAAAAGAATGACCAGGGGCACATTGCTTTCTAGCCAGGATATCTGTGAAATGACAGCTATTCCCGGCGGCTTGCCGGACTATCCACAGTTTCAGGTCAAGGCACAGTATCCTGTACCGGACAGTTCAATGACATTATCTTCCCCTATCCGGATTGACGCACTGGACAGATCGATCCTCCTGGTATCCAGGCCCTTATCCCATAAATATGACCCTCAAATTGCAGGCTTTCAATCAACCAACCTCCAGCTGCTGCAGTTCTTAAAGACCGATGCATTTGCGTACGAAGAGGCGGGCAACACGGTTACAACCTTGTTTTTCGACAAGCAGGACAATACGTTAGTCGCCTATTGCGCAACGAAATGCTCTACCGTAAAAAAAAGAGGGGATAAAATATTCTGCCTGTGTCCGTGTGTTGAAATTGCCGTATTATGTGTTGACGACCGGTACCGGTTTCGCGGTATTGGCCAGGCAATTATTAAGCATATTCTTCAGGAGATTCTAAAAATAAGAAAAATAGCAGGTGTACAGCTTGTTACGCTATTTGCAGTAGCTGATGCCGTGGAATTTTATGAAATGCTCGATTTTCGCAAGCTGGAAAAGGATATGAAGCTCTTGTATGCACCTGTGCATAAAACCTGCGTTCCCATGTACGTAAACCTGCCCGGCAAATTGACTTAGTCTAAAATAGCACTTTTCCCCAATAAAGAGAGGCTGCCAGAGTCTAAAGACTCTGGCAGCCTCTCTTTGCATCTATTCCACTTTCTGGCCAACATGCCAATGTCCGCCCTGATTGAGCTTAGCCATTGCAACGGGATTATTAACAGAGACTTTCACTTCCAGCCCTCCGGCAAACTGTTCGACAAGCCTGGAAGTCACCCGGACATCGCCAATCGTGCCCGGTCCGCCTACACAACCACCCATACAGGCCATACCTTCCATTAAGTTGGCCGCAATTTTTCCGCTTTTGATTTGCTTAAGCTCGGTGACACAAGCAGCAAGGCCTTCAGAGCGATGGGCGGCTACTTCCATAGCCGGTGCCAGCTCTTTGGCCGTATTGAGCACGGCTGCAAGCACGCCTCCCGTGCGGGCGAACTGATAACTGTCCCGGGAAGATTCACCGCTATAATCATCGGCCATTGCTGCCAAATCAATATCTTTGCCGGTAAACATGGCGCCCAGCTCATCAAAGGTAAGAACATAATCGATTGTGCCGGGGTAGTTAAGTGCCTCCGCTTTCTTAGCAATACAGGGACCAATAAACACTACGATGGCTTCCGGATCTTCCGTCTTTATCACTTTTGCAACTGCAACCATCGGAGATACAGTGGTAGAAACGTGACTCTTCAGCTCAGGCATATGCTTGTCCACCATACCAACAAAAGCCGGGCAGCACGACGTAGTCATAAACAACTCGCCAGCTTCACGGCGGCTGACAAACTCCTTTGTTTCTTCCAGTGTAACAATATCCGCACCCAGTGCAACTTCCCTGACCTGCTGAAAACCCAGCTGCCTGATAGCGGAAAATATTTGTCCCGGCCTGATCTTAAGGCCGTATTGACCTACTACGGCTGGTGCAACTACAGCATAAACAGGCTTGTTATGTCTAATTTGCTGAATGATTTGCACGATCTGCGAACGGTCACTGATCGCGCCAAAGGGGCAGCTGACTTTACAGGCGCCGCACTGAACGCATTTATCATAATCAATAACGGCCCGCCGGTCGGCACCGGCAGTAATTGCTTTCAGTTCACAGGCCCGTTCACAGGGTCGGCTGATTTCAATAATCGCGCCATAAGGGCAGGACTTTTTACACAGTCCGCACTCGACACATTTTGTTTTATCAATATAGGCTTGGTTTTGCACCACCATAATGGCTTTTTTCGGACAAGCGGCAATACAGTGATGAGCAATACAGTTACGACAGGCATCTGTGACCAGAAATTTATCAATCGGACAGCGATCACAGGCTTCGGGCAGCACGCTGATTACCGGTGTATCCGTTATGCTTCCGGCCAGTGCCTGTTCGACGTTGGCTGCTATATCGGCACAAATCGGCTGACTGAGGGCACTGTTAATTCGTTCGTTGAGTACGGCCCGCTCCTTATGAACGCAACACCGGTAACGTGGTCCTTCTTCCGTAACGACTGTATGCGGAATTTCCTGAATATGTTCCTGAAGCTCCCCCGCATAGGCAAGTCTGGCAATTTCAGATAATACACTTCTGCGTAATTTAACAACTTCCGTTACTTGGGCCATGCCTTCCTCCTCTAAATAAATGCGGCATGCACCGACCCGAAGGCGGTTCATGCCGCTCACTTATATATGCCTGCTATTTCACCATATCCATACCTAATTGCAAGGCTTTTTCATTAATCGCTTCCGTTCCTTTGGGAACTTTGGATAATACCGCTTTTGTCAGAGATTCAATTGTGACAACACCGGTAATTTTCGCTATCGCACCAAGCGCAATGATATTGGCAAACAGGGATTTTCCCAGTTCCTCCTGCGCCGTGTGGGTAATCGGAAGCTCATAAACTTTACTGTATTTTTTCTCCGGCAGTTTTTCCACGAACAAGCTGTCGGTGATAAGTATTCCTTCTTCCGGAAGGTCTACAGTGTATTTCTTACAGGCTTCCTGACTCATCGCCAATACAACATTCGGTACGGTAATCTTCGGATAGCGGATTACTTTATCCGAAATCAGCACTTCCGATTTACTGGAACCGCCCCGGGCTTCCGGACCATACGATTGGGACTGAATTGCATTCTTGCCGTCCAGCAGTGCCGCCTCCGCAAGAATAATACCGGCCAGTATCAAACCCTGTCCGCCTGTGCCTGATAATCGCAGCTGTTGCATCCTATTTGCCTCCTTTCTGTGCACGGGCAATGACTTTGTCATATTCAGCCGTGTATTCGGGAGCAGTTGTCTTATACAAAACTCCGATTGGGAATTTTCCTGCCTTTTGCTCATCCGTCATTTTTTCATAAGCGGCCAGCATAACGCCGTTATCTTTCTGCCATTTCATCATATTCGGAGCAGCGCCCATTTTATTTTGACGGCCAAACGAAATCGGACAGGCCGTAATTGCTTCAATAATACTAAAGCCTTCATGCTGAATGCCCTGGGTAATGACATCAACTAAGGTCGGAGTATGATACGTGGTTGCTCTGGCAACAAATGTGGCACCCGCACCCTTGGCAAGCTCGGTTACGTCAAAAGAACGGTCAACAGTTCCAAAAGGAGCCGTAGTTGCTTTCGAGTCGGTCGGGGTCAGCGGGGAATATTGACCGCCGGTCATTCCGTAAATATTGTTATTGTAGAGAACCACCGTCAGGTCGATATTGCGGCGTGCAGCATGGATGAAGTGATTGCCGCCGATAGCGGTGGCATCCCCGTCACCGGTGACCACAATCACTTTAAGCCGTGGTTCTGACAGCTTAATACCGGTCGCAACCGGCAGGGCACGGCCATGGGCCGAATGCACCGTATTAAAATCCAGATAGCCCGAAGCACGGCTTGAGCAGCCAATGCCCGATACGACGGCTACGCCGTCCTTATCCAGCGCTAGTTTGTCGATTGCTTTAACAATAGCACCGGTTACAATGCCGTTGCCGCAGCCCGGACACCAGATATGAGGCAGCCGGCCGGCACGAAAGTATTTATCAATGATTTGTTCCATTTCCATATACTAAGCTTCCTCCTTACTGTTGTTTATTTGCATTTTTCAATTGTAGCCAACAGTTCGTTCGGCGTAATTGCCTCACTATTGTATTTTGCGTGAAGGGTTACCGGTACCTTGCCGGCTACAGCGCGTTCCACTTCAATCACATATTGACCGAAGTTCATTTCAGCAACAATAAGGTGCTTAACTTTGTCCGCCAGGGCTTTCACCTGTTTTTCAGGGAAAGGCCACATGGTTATCGGTCTGAACAGACCGGCTTTAATGCCTTTTTCTCTTGCTGCATCTACAGCAGCATAAGCAGTACGGGCAGCACCACCGTAAGCGAGCACGGCAACTTCCGCATCTTCGAGCAGATATTCTTCATAGAGGACAATCTCGTCGAGATTGTTGTTAATTTTGGCATGGAGCCGGTCCAGGCAGGCCTGGGTAGCAGCCGGGCTGCCATCAGGGAAACCGTATTCATCATGCACCAGGCCGGTTACATGCCAGCGATAGCCGCTGCCAAACGGAGCCATTGGCGGTACCAGGTCTGCATCCGGCTTGTAGGCACGGAATTCTTCAGGCGGTACGGCAGGCAGCTTACGCTGGGGCTTGACAATCTGGTCATACGAGGCCGGAAGATCAATCCGCTCACGCATATGACCAATAATTTCATCCAGCAGTAGAATTACCGGCATACGATATTTTTCGGACAGCTCATATGCCTTGATGGTGAGGTCAAAACATTCCGGTACACTGCCGGGAGTAAGGGCAATGACCGGGTGATCGCCATGAGTTCCCCAGCGGGCTTGCATTACATCGCCCTGCGCCGGTGCCGTAGGCTGGCCGGTGGAAGGACCCACACGCTGTACGTTAACGATTACCATCGGAATCTCGGCAATACAGGCATAACCGAGAAGCTCCTGCTTCAAAGAGAAGCCAGGACCGCTGGTGGCAGTCATTACTTTTTTTCCTGTTAATGCGGCACCGATAATAACACCGATGCCGGCAATTTCGTCTTCCATTTGAATAAATTTTCCACCAACGGCAGGCAGTGCTCTGGCCAGAGATTCCGCCACTTCGGTAGAAGGAGTAATCGGATAGCCGCCAAAGAAGGTAACACCGGCTGCAATGGCACCTTCGGCTACCGCTTGGTTGCCTTGCATGAGTTTTGTTTTGTAAGACATCGAATTCGCTCCTTTACTATTTTTGTACGAAGATGGCAAAATCGGGACAGCGCATCTCACACTGGCGGCATTTGATGCAATCTTTCTCATTCACAATCTCGACTTTTTCCAATTGATTTACCGTTAACACCTTTTTCGGGCAGAATTCCACACAGATGCCACACCCTTTACAGCGATTCACGTGAACTTTTAAACTCATTTGAAATCACCTCTCTTTCCTATAATCAAACCGAGGGCCGGAATCGCCACCCGGTAACCTAACAGGACTCATTTCCAACAGCAACAAAAGACTGAATATTCAAAAACGAATGAACCTTAGGGTCCAACTATTTCAGTCCTTTTTTTATTTCCGATAAAATTATACCAAATAAACTACCATATTAAAAATATCTATTTCGATTGGTACATATATTTTTTTCGAATAAACCCTAATTATCTATAGTACGTAAGCCCATCGCACCTAGCTAAATAATTAAAAATTCGAAAATAACTGATAATTAACAGGCTGAGACGGCAAAACAGCATTTGACACCCGCTTCTGTGTTCATTAGAATTATATCAGGTAATAAAGCATAAGAAAAATATCATTTTTGATTGCTTTGTATATTTTTTTCGAATGGATAGAAAGAGGTTGCTATGGATTTTCGTCAGTTAAAATATTTTCTGGCTGTCGCGGAAGAAGGGCAAATCACGAAAGCGGCCCAGCGCCTGCATGTCACTCAGCCGCCGCTCAGTCAGCAATTAATTCTTCTGGAGAAAGAGCTCGGCGTCCAGCTCTTTGAACGCGGGAAAAAGCATATCCGGTTAACAGAAGCAGGTAATATTCTTCGCAACCGGGCCGAACAAATGATGGAGCTCAAAAAGGTAACCCTCAACGACCTGCAGGAATCAACCGCAGGCATCAGCGGCCGCCTGATGATCGGAACTATCCCCTCCACAGCCGGTTCCATATTACCCGGTCACATTCAAAAATTCCATCAGCGTTATCCGAAAGTAACCTTTCACGTTCGCCAGGGAGAAACGCTGAAAATTCTTGAACTGCTCAATGTGGGCATCATCGAGATCGGCATTGTCCGTACCCCGGTTGATTATGAGCAGTATGATTATATCTTACTTCCCGAAGAGGATATGGTAGTCGGTGCACTCCCCGGCATGCTCTCCGACTGTACGGAGCCGTTAGAGATCAGCCAGCTGGCTGAAAAGCCCCTGCTGGCCCATCATCGCCATGCCGCGCCGACCATCGTCGAGCACTGCCGCCAGCAAGGCCTTGATCCTACCCTGCTGTGTACCAGCGATGATATTACTTTATTATTGTTATGGGCTAATTTAGGCTTAGGTGTCGCCATTGTGCCGGAATCTGCCGTTGATATTCTGCCTGCTTCCTCATTGACCTTCTATAAACTGAAAGGTCCCTATCTAAAAACAACGACTGCTGTCCTTTGGTCCAAAAAACATCCCCTCTCTGCCGCAGGCTCCCATTTCATTGAATTCTTCAAATAGTGTTTTTACCATTCCCATACAGCAAATAAGAGGGTGACGCATTTGCTTGGCAATAAGCATGTGCGACACCCTCTTTTCACTTATTCTTCATTTGTCTTTGACAAAAAGATGGCAACTAAGAAAAAGAACAGCATCTCCATATCCATTCCTCCCTCTCCGTATTAGCTGAGGTTCGAGAGAAAACCAGAAGCGATTCAATGCTCTTAACCATTATCCCAGCGCTAAGGCAATCAAGCCCATCATCATCGTTGCCGCACCGGTCAGTCTAAGCTTAACATTCCCCTCAGACAACAGCCGGGCCCCCAGAATCGCCCCAATTAAGATGCTGACCTCCCTGGCAGGCGCTATATAGCTGACCGGACTAAATACCATTGCAGTTAAGACCAGGATATATGCCATAGGAGATAGAATAGCCACACCGAGGGCCTCTTTTTTATGGGCGGCCCACTGTTCTTTCACCTTATCCCAATTTTTCAGGGAGTATGGTGTCAACAGCAGCACCCTTCCCAAATTCGTACACCAATCCATTACCAACGGTGGCAGCAAGTACGTACTAACGGCAATTTTATCAACTACCGTATAACCGGCAATTGCCGCCCCGCAGAACAAGGCATAGACAATCGACTTACGCGCAGCTTTTTCATGATTCTGAAACGGATTGCCTGTAATCACCAGGATACCGATGCCGATAAAAACAGCCCCGCCCAGGGCCAGCAGTGACGGCTGCTCCTGTAAAAAGAAAACCGCCGTCAACACGGATAGCAGCGGCCCGGTTCCTCGGGCCAGCGGATAAATAACCGAAAGATCTCCAAAGCGATACCCTTTATCAAGCAGAATAAAATACACTGAATGCAATGCGGCACTGCCTGCGATTAAGGCAATATGGACCGGACTGAAGACGGTGGCATTGTCCAGCAGGATCCACACCGCCAGGGGAAAATAGATAATTGCCGACAAGCTGGCAAAAATCCAGATAAACGCGGTACCGCCGCAGGCCTTTTTAGCCAGAAGGTTCCACGCTGCATGACAAAAAGCCGCAATGATGACCAGCAGAAGAGCAAACCCTGTCATTTTTCTTCATCCTTTCCCTGCATGTGTTGGCAAAGCAGTTTGTTCATGCTAATTTTAAGCTATAGCTGTAAGCGAAGTAAAACGCAAAAAATCGTAATACAATAGCGAAGAATTCGATATTTAAGAGGTGACCACAAGTGGATATACTGGGCATGGAGGCTTTCCTTGCAATTGTGCAAACCCGCAGCCTGACAAAAGCAGCTGAACTGCTGCACCTGTCGCAGTCAACAGTCAGCTATCGTCTCCAGATGCTGGAACGCGAGATGGGTGCAACCCTGATCGAGCGCCACAAGGGAATCCAGGCCATTCACCTGACGCCTTTCGGTGAAAGCTTTGCTGTTTTAGCCGAACGCTGGAGCCTGTTAAAGCGGGAAATGGAAATCCTGCAATGCCGTGGGCAGCAAACCTGTCTAACAATTGGTGCTGCCGACAGCCTGAGCGTCTATGTGCTGCCGCCGCTATACAGGATGCTTAGCAGGCAATGCCCTGCGATTCGCCTGAAAATACGCACGCAGCACACCCTGGAATCTTACGAGAGTATGGAAGCGCGGGAAATTGATATGGCCTTTGTAAAAGCGGAAAGACCAGCTGCAGGCCTGATTGTTAACCCCTTCTATGTGGATGAAATGGTACTAGTCCGGCTCAAGTCCGAAAACAGAGCTGCCACCGATACCGTCTCCCCCCTGGAATTAGACTGCCGCCAGCAACTGTACTTCGCTTGGGGCCCGGCCTATCAGCTTTGGCACGACCGGTGGTGGAACGCTTTAACGCCAGCCAGTATGCAGCTGGATTCGGCCGCTCTGATTTTTTCTGTTATGTGGAATGTTGAGCAGTGGGCCATTGTCCCTAAATCAATTGCCAATGCGCTGGCTCATCCCGACACCTTTATTGTCCAGCGCTTATCAGATTCACCGCCGCCAAGAGTCTGCTATCAGGTGATGCATAAAAATTACGATTCGGCCAAAGAGCCTGCTGTTTCGATCATCAACCAGTTTGTGCGCTATATTTACCGCAACCAGACTTAACTGTATCCCTGCCATAAATTACCTGAGCAAAACAGCCATGTTTTGCTCTTTTTGCCATTAATTTGCTTGCCTAATTTTCCGATAACATAAATATAGCCTCAGAAATTTATGCGCAAAGGAAATTACGCCAGCATGAAAAAAATAGTCGCCTCCCTGCTGCTTGTCTCTTATCTAGCCATTTTTCAGCCTGTTCCCGCTCATGCCGGATTCTTTTTAGTGAACATGTTGAATGGTCTTTTTAAAGGAAGCACCAAAAATTCGCCGCCTGCCACCCCCTCAATCCCTGCCGGCAACCCAGCTAGCGCCGTAATTAAATTTGGCATGCGCAGCAGCCAGGTAGCCGCTGTGCAGCAATACCTGATTACCGCTAAATACCTGACCGGAGCTGCCGACGGAATATTTGGTTATCAGACACTGCAGGCTGTCAAGCTGTTCCAGCGGGAAGCAGGGCTAGCTGACGATGGTATTGTCGGCCCGAAAACGTTGAATACTCTAAAGAGCTTTAAGGGTACCCGCAAGCAGAGCGTTCCTGCCCCCCGCAAACCGTCCCCTCTGCCAAAACAGAATGGCGAAATTCCGGCGTATCTTTATACCCTGCCAATGGTGGCTACCGGCTATACCCGCTACGATCCGGACTGTACCGACTATACATATCGCGGCACCTATCTCCGGCGGGGACTGTGCGCCGTTGATCCGGACGTCATTCCTCTGGGAACCAGACTATATATTCCCGGTTATGGTGAAGCTCTCGCCGATGATATTGGCGGCGCAATTATTGGTAATCACATTGACCTTGCCATGGACACACGGGCGGAAGCTTTTGATTGGGGAAGGCGTCATTTGACCGTTTACGTATTGCCGCCCAAATAGAATACAAGAATAACCCCGGCCCTATCGAATAAATAGGCCGGGGTTATTCTGTATTTTCCGCTGACTGACACACTCTCCATGTGGAGCTCATATTATGTTATATAACTACAAATTGAGGTGATTTTACGATGAGTCAAAACGATGAGTTTATTAACTTTAGTTTCTCCGTACTGCCAAACAATACGTCTGGCAGCGTTTCCATTCCCTTAACATTAACGCCTACCCCTACAACATTAGCAACGCTGACTCTCCGGTCCGGCTGCGACTGCAATTGCGCCGTAGCATTAAATGCTACTGTTGGCTGGCTGGCAGTGGCCGATGGTACTGGTTTGGAAAGAGTTGATGTACTGTTTAAGATTTGGCGGGGCGTTCCCTTATCGAACCTGGTATTCAGTGCCCTTGACAGTGGGGAAGCCGGCTTTGACAGCAGGAAAGTCACCAGTTTTAGTCATGTTGATACCCGCTTCGGGTCCTCCAGATTTTACACATACTATCTGACCGCTGAACTGCTCAACAGCGGCAGTGCAGCCACGGTTATCGGACCGATTACCTTTACCGCAACAGAAGTCGAAGGAGGTTAAAAAAAACCTCGTTTCCTGTAAGGC
Organism: Anaerospora hongkongensis; assembly: GCF_004339805.1. Taxonomy (GTDB): domain Bacteria; phylum Bacillota; class Negativicutes; order Sporomusales; family DSM-15969; genus Anaerospora; species Anaerospora hongkongensis. Next base: position 121,280 of record NZ_SLUI01000005.1, read on the forward strand.
CGTAAGCGAATGCTTACGGCCTTGTTATATAGTGCTGAATAATAGCCGCCGCGCTATCCGGCCTCCCGATATAGTACCCTTGCGCATAGTCACAGCCCAGTTCCCGGATCAGTTCCATCTGTTGCTGGCTCTCCACTCCTTCGGCAACTACCTGGATGCCAATATCATGAGCCATGTGAATTAAGTTCTTAAACACCACCTGGGAGCGTTCATTGCGGTTTAAGTCACGGATCAGCGATTTATCCAGCTTGAGAATATCCAGCGGCAGTCTTGTTAAATAATTAATTGAACTGTAACCTGTACCAAAATCATCCAGACAGATTTTGATTCCCATTTCCCGCATTAGCTTAATCTTCGTCTTAATCTGGGGGAAGGACTCGACCAGTACTGTTTCGGTTATCTCAATTTTAAGGCTGTCCAATGAAATTCCCTGGGTTTGTACCACTTCTTCCACAATTTCAATAAAATTCTCTTGCATCAGCTGAAGCACGGAAACATTGACCGAGATAAAGACATCACGAACGCCAAGCTGTGCCAGCGTTTTGATCATGGCCGCAGCATGATTCAGCACCCAGCAGCCAATCGGTATAATCGTACCTGCTGCCTCTGCCAGAGGAATAAACTCTGCTGGCGGGACGTCGCCAAGCTGCTCTGATTTCCAGCGCAGCAGCGCTTCCAGTCCAATAAGCTGATTAGAAGTAACGCAAATGAGCGGCTGATACACCAGGGAAAACTCATTCCGATCCACCGCCTGTTTGAGGTTCTGCTCCATAATCTGCCGGGCCGTAATATCGCTCAACAGCTTAGGTTCGTATATAACATAGGAATTTTTCTTACTCTTAGCCTGATACATGGCGATATCGGCATTTTTTAAAAGTTCTACTACCGTATCCCCATGCTGCGGGAAAAAGGCCACCCCGATACTGGGAGTTGGCAAAATCGCTGCTCCATTTACCTGTACAGGCTCGGTAATAATCAGCTGCAATTTCTTTAGCAGTTCCTTAACCTGCGCAACATCTGCCTTGCGCATACAAAGCGCGAATTCATCGCCGCCAAAACGGGCTCCAAAAACATTTGCGTTACATAACGAGCTGATTTTATTCGCAATCATCACTAAAAACTGATCACCGGCATCATGCCCATAGTGGTCATTAATAATTTTAAAATTATCCATATCCAGGAAGAGGACGGCGCCGCCGTCAGTTCGATCCGCCCGCCGCAATTCTTCCCGCATGGTTTGTTGAAAAGAAAACCGGTTAGGCAGGCCGGTAAGATCATCATGATACGCTTGTTTTCTCAATTGCCTTTCCGTAGATGTGATTTTCCGGAAAGCAATGACGCTGATAAAGATAAATGTCAGTAAGGCAACAATCACCAGCATCAGCATATTCTGCTGCGCCAGTACAATCGTACGGACAATACCTCCTGTCTTGTCTGCCACATCCCGCTCATGAAGGACTACAATCATTTTGAGTCCGTCATTGACGCGCTCCAAATGAAGCAGACTGTCTTCCATCCGGTCCCGCGCCTCAGCAATGTTATCATTTTCAAAGGCATGCATCACTTGTAGAACCAAGGTCTTATATCCCTGCCAATTCTTCTCTACATACGTATGCAGTGCTTGCTCATCATCACGCTCACTGCAATCATTCATATACTTGTGTTCGATGTCATTTATTTGAGCAATAACCTGCTTTTCGACATACTGACGTTTCTCTGCGCCCTCAGCGACGAGCAGCCGCGAAACCAGCCAGGGAACTTTATTGACCTCGCCCTGCACTTCCACGACCTTACTTAACCGCTTAACATTTTCTTCTTGAACCGTTTTTACGCTATACTCTATATTAGACAGCTCATCCGCAACAAAACTCCGAATATAAAAGGTAAGCGCAAACATGGCAGTAAATAGGATTGTAAGAGCAAGTTTGCTTGAATTCATAACGCTATCCCCCAAGAATTATGCTGCCATATGCCGCCTTAGTGAAAGGCTGCTGAGGTTTACATTGTTCTGCAATATTTTACATTATCCTGCTGGTTTTCCCTATCACGGCATAGCCACAAATCCATACTCAACACCACTGTAACGGTCAAACAAAGGTTACGCTTTATTTCTTCAGGTTTTTATAAATAAACACCACTACGAATACTGAAATTCAGGAAACAATGGGTTGAAGAATAAATCCCTGTAAATATCAGGAATTTTTTTAGCAGGAGAGCAAGCAATGTATTCCGAATATAACTAAAATTTAGTTTAGAAGGTGGAATAATTTTGTCTCAAAACAATCATTGCAAAATAATTGAGGATGGAAATTTATTGCTTACTCTAAACTGTGTACTTTTTCAACACCGGCCTGAAGCGCTCTTAGTGTCCGCAGGACACGGTACAATCCTTACAGCAAACCCAGCTGCCTGTGCTATGTTCGGCCTTACCAAGCAAGAAATTATCAAAGCCGGACGGCGGGGCCTTATTGATCCTGCCGATCCCCGGATAGAACTAGCCTTGAACCATCTGGAAAGAAGTAATAGCGCTACGATAGAACTTACGCTCCTGCGTAGTGACGGCTCGAAATTTCCGGCCATCCTGTCATCAACAAAATTTGAAGATAAAGCAGGGTATACACTAACGATACTAGCGATTCTTGATATGACGAGCCACTATAAGGTGCAGGAAAACTATGGACTCGCCATTGAGCAGCTGAGAGCAATCTTTGAAAACGCGACGGATGCCATTGCAATTTTCGACTTAGAAGGAACCCTAATCCAAGCAAATAAAGGCTTTGAAGAAATCTTCGGCTGGCCGCTGGCCGAAGTACTCAACCGACGGCTGCCTGTTACGCCGCCTGACACCATGCACCATGCCGAATATATGGTGAAGAAGGTCGCTGCCGGAGAAAGCCTGAAAGACTTTCAGACAACGAAAATCCGCAAAGACGGTACGCGTCTCGATGTCAGCATTTCGATGTCACCGATGACAAATTGTTACGGAAAAATCCATGCTTTAGTCGCGATCGTCCGTGATATTACCGACAGGAAAAAAATCCAGGCCATGGCCGAGCGAGCGGAAAAGCTGCACCTGGTTGGGCAAATGGCGGCTGGCATTGCTCACGAAGTTCGCAATCCAATGACAACCGTGCGAGGTTACTTGCAGATGTTGCAGCGCCGCCCCGAAAACAACTATCTCGCAGGTCAGTTAAATTTGATGATCGAAGAAATTGACCGCGCTAATTCCATCATTACCGAATTTCTCAGCTTAGCAAAAGATAAGCGCGTCCACCTGGAACGAAAAAATCTGAATCAGATTATTGAAAACGTCTTCCCCTTGATTGAAGCGAACGCTTTAGAAAAAGACCGGATCATTAAGATTGAACTAGGGCACACTTCCAGCCTTTTGATCGATCAGCACGAGATCACGCAGCTCTTGCTGAATCTGTTGCAAAATGCAATTGAAGCGACCGATAAAGGAGATACGATTACCATCATTACCCGGGAAGAACAGCGTCAGGTAGCATTGACCATCGAAAATACCGGGCCCGTCATCCCGCCGGAAATTTTACATTCACTTGGTACCCCGTTTTTCACGACCAAAGATACCGGAACCGGTTTAGGTCTGGCCATGTGCTACAGCATTGCCGAAAGGCATCATGCCAATTTAAGTATCGAGTCCCAGGAAAATCGAACACGCTTCACCGTCCGGTTTACTATTCCATAAAAACAACGGCAAGGTTCAGACATGCTGAACCTTGCCGTTGTCTTACGCTGTGCTGCCAAAGCCAAACCAAACTACTTTGTTGCGGCCTGAACGCTTGGCCTCATAAAGAGCTTTATCTGCCCGGGATATCAGCTCTTGGGGCATACCACGATGGTCAAAACAGGCGAAGCCGAAACTGCAAGTTACCCGTCCAAAAGCCGAGCGCATATGCGGCAGGTTTATGTCCTCAATCTGCCGTCTGGCCATCTCGGCATATTGCTGCGCCTGGCTGCAGTCTCCCTTAACCAGTACGATAAACTCTTCACCACCGTACCGGGCCACGAGACACTCTTCGGAAGGAAATGTATCCTGTAAAACCGCCGCCACCCGCACCAGGCATTCATCCCCTTGCAAATGGCCGTGGTGGTCGTTATACTCCTTAAAAAAATCAACATCCACTAAAATAACTGCCAAGTCTCCCTGCCCTTGTGCCACCTGACGGCACGCGGCCACAAAATCCTTATTGAAGCGTCGCCTGTTGGCTAACCGGGTCAGAAAGTCTGTATCTGCCAATTGACTGAGGCGTTGGTTAGCTTCTTCCAAACTAACGGTAACTGCCAGCAGTTCTTGCTCCTTGTTCTTTCGCCATTTATTCTGCCGGTACAGAAATAGGGCAACCACCATACTGGCAGCTAAGAAAGTAGCCACTGCAGCCAGTAACAGCCATTGATTTTTCAGCTGGGCATCCTTTAGGGTCACGCCTTTTTGCAGCAACTCTATTTCCTTGGCTTTTGCTTCCAGCTCATGCTGATTTTGCAAAATCAGTATTTTTTGGTGCAGATCGGAATTGAGAATTGCTTCCTGGAGGGAGATATATTTATGTAAGTACAACAGTGCCTGTGGCAAATCCACTGCAGCTTCGAACAGCCTGGCCTTTTCCCAGGCAATGTCGCGCAGCAAGCCTTTTTGCTTTATTTGCTCTGCTGAACGCTCCGAACGCTCATAATAATCCAGCGCTTTAGCTGCATCCCCCATCTCGGCATAAATTACCCCGGCACGAAATAAGGTGTACGCTACTCCGTGAGTATACTGGATGGATTCATAATGAGCCAGGGCATCCTGTGTATAACGCTCGGCAATTGCCAGTTGTCCGGTCATCTTGTACGTGTCTCCCAGAGACAGCATGGAATAGGCAATTCCCTGCACGGACGATATGCTTTCAGCCAGCTGCAAGGCCTCCTGAAAAACAGCCATTGCTGCCGGGATATCGCCTTGGGAACGGTAAACAAGACCAAGATTATTTAAGGTATTTACCCGCCCGCTTTGGTCATTTTCAGGCTTTACCAGCAGTGCTTCCCGAAATAGCGCTATCGCTTTATCATAATTGCCCAGCTTATGATGTACCCGGCCCATATTATTAATGGTTTTAGACATCCCGACTTTATCATCAATCGCTTTGCGAAGCTCTAGTGCTTTTACATAATGCTGCAGCGCCCGGTCAAACTGACTTTGTTCAAAATAGATCGTTCCCAGATGATTCTCCGCATCGCCTTCTCCCTTAAAGCTGCCAATGCGCCGGGCAATCTCCCGGCTTTGCTCCAGGTACTCGCGTGACTCAAGCGCATTCCCGAGACGCATATGCGCCAGACCGGCAGTAAGCAGCGCTGACAGTAAAGCTTCTTGATTATCCAGGTCTTTGGCCAGACGCTGTGCCTCATTGCTAAGTTCAATTGCTTTCTCGGGCCGGGTATAAATATTTTCGGCCGCCTCTTTCGCAACCTCGGCTAACCGATGATGAACTTCAGACCCGGCTGAAGCCCCTGCAACAGTAAGAGACACTCCTGCCAGCAGCAGCAGGACAAAAATCAGCACTTTGTTTGCCGTCGCCCAACGTAATACTTTCATAACAACTATCTTCTTGCCTCTCTTTTTAGTTGCCTTCAAAACAAGTACATACATTCGACAGCTAAAGACCCACTCCTCTTGCAGAGCCTAGTATCACCATACGGAATTTTTAGACTGCCACCTAAAGCACCTGATTCTAAGAAATTGAAATAAACTGTTTGTCTGCTAAAGCATTTTATACTAACATAAAGCTAGGCATATAGTTAATAGAATTAACTGCCACTGTTATTTTGCTAAAATACAGCGTTTGATGCAACCGGGGGATACGTATGGATATGATTACCGGCCTGTTAGTTACATTCAGCATTTTGCTTTTTTCTATTCATAAGGGGATCTTTGTCGGTATTCCGCTAGTAATCGGTTTAGGCATTTTTACCTTTATTGCCTGGAAGAGAGGCTTCTCGTTAAAAGCGATCTGGTGGATGTCCTTCCGTGGGGGAAAAAAAGCATTTGTAGTTTTAAAAATTTTCATCTTAATAGGTGCGATTACCGCGGTATGGATGGCTGCTGGAACGGTACCGGCTATCGTCTATTACGGTATTCAGTTGCTGAATCCCAGCTACTTCATCCTCTATGCCTTCCTGATAAGTTCACTGGTCTCCTCTTTGCTCGGTACATCATTGGGAACGGTTGGCACAGTCGGAGCCGCCTTAATTGTTATGGCTAAAGGCGGTAATGTTGATCTAAATATAGCAGCAGGCGCAATTATTGCCGGAGCCTACTTTGGCGATAGATGCTCTCCCATGTCTTCCAGCGCAAATCTGGTTGCCAATCTAACGGAAACAAATCTCTTTACCAATATACGCAATATGGTTTCATCATCCGTCATCCCCTTCCTTCTCTCGATTATGTTATATACTGCTTTTTCTTTCACACAGCCTTTGCGTTTTACGGGAAGCAGTATCGCTGGTGAACTGCTGACTAGTTTCCAGATTAACTGGGTAGTATTATTGCCAGCAATCGTAATTGTCGTTTTCTCTGTATGTAAAGTGAATGTAAAAAGCTCCATGCTCGTTAGTATTTTCCTTGCGGCAATGGTAAGTGCTTTTATTCAGCATCATAGCATGCTGGAGATTATGAATTATTTGCTCTTTGGTTTTTATTTACTTCCGGCTAATCCGCTTTATGCCATAATGAAAGGCGGCGGAATCCTCTCAATGTGGCCAGCGGCACTAGTCGTGTATATATCCTGCTCCTTAGCCGGAATATTCGAAGGAACAAATATGCTGAGCAGTGTAGATAAAGTCCTCGCCAGGGCAAGAACACGGGCTGAGCTTTTTGCGTATACAGCTGCCGTCAGTATTGTCACAGCTGCTTTTGGCTGTAACCAGTCGATGGCGATTGTCTTGACCAATCAGCTTATGACTAGCACTTACCAACAGAAGAACATCAATAAGGATGCATTAGCGCTTGATTTAGAAAACACCGGAATTGTACTATCTGCCCTTATTCCCTGGAATATTGCGGCATTTGTCCCTACTACTACTATGGATGTGAGTCCCGTCGGCTTCATTCCTTATGCTTTTTATTTATATCTGCTTCCGCTGGCATGTCTTATACGATTGAAACTCGCAGGAAATGAAAAAGAGAAAGCCTCAGCCTGAATTACAGGTTGAGGCTTTCTCCGCTTTATCGGCTATTAGGATAATGCAGCTTTTAGAGCACCTAAGGATATGACTTCGTTTATGTTTTCCACAAATCGAATATGCTCCATATTGCCACTGGCAATTGCATTGCGCACGATAATAGGCAATAAATCCATATCCTCTGCTCCACGATATGTAGAGAGAACGCAATACTCCGCACAATAACCGGTTAGGATGACTGTGTCAACATCAAGCGCTTGTAGCGTCTCTGCAAGATTGGTTTTATTAAAGGCGTTGCCATAAGTCTTGATAATGTGAATATCATTGGCAGCAATTCCTAATTGCTCGATGTTTTCAAATTTGTCTGTCCCTGGAACAACGCCTTCTTCTTTATCCATATGCTGAATACAGATAATAGGCAGCTCCTTGCTGCGGAATAGCTCAATAACGGAATTAATACACGGAACCACGCTTAGGGCTATTTTCTTTTTCTCCTCAGAGGCAAAAGCATAATGCTTCTGCATATCAATCACCAATAACGCTGCTCTCATTTCTTGCCCTCCTATTAAAATTTTGGACAAAAATTATTGGGCTGGCTTAGCCCACTTCTTACTTAACTTTATCTTCTCGTATCGGAAGATTAACCAGTGCCGCTAAAGCTGCCAACCCGATGTCGGCATACCACATCCACAGGTAATTACCGTCATGGGCCATAGAGATGCCACCCAGCCAGGCACCTAAAAATCCGCCAATCTGATGGGAAAGCAGCGTCAAGCCGAATAGAGTCGCTAGATATCTGGTTCCGAATAGTTTTCCTACCAGACCTGCTGTTGGCGGTACTGTTGCCAGCCAGGTAAAACCAAGTGCCATGGCAAAAATATAAAAGGTCAGTTCCGTTTTTGGAGCCAGAAGATAGAGTCCGATCATTACCGCGCGGCTGCCATACATCACAGCAAGAATATACTTCATGCGATAGTGAGAGCCAAGCTTACCGGCAAACAAACTGCCTGCAATATTAAATAAACCTATGATTGCCAAGGCTGCAGCCGACACATGTGCTGAATGCCCGCATAAAGCCACTTCACCAGGCAAATGGGTCACCAAAAATGCAATATGAAAGCCGCAGGTAAAAAAACCGGCATGCAGGCAAAGATAACTTCGATCCTGCATTGCAATACGGATTTGCTCCATCAGCCCTATTGAAGCCTGCGCTGTCTCAACTACCGCTGCCTGAGATCGTTTACCGGTGAGCAGTGAGGCAAGCGGAATTGTGAGAAGAGTTGTTGCCGCCATAGTAAACATGGCAGCAATCCAGCCAAAGCCACTAATGATGGCTTGCAGCAGCGGGGCAAAAATAAATTGCCCTAATGAGCCTCCCGCATTGATAAAACCACCGGCAAAAGAGCGCTGCTCCGGGGGAAGCTGCTGAGATGTGGCACCAATTAAGATGGAGAAGCTTCCGGCACCTGCTCCGGCCGCACTGAGAATCCCCATCGTCAGCACCAGCGACCATTCAGAATGTACGAAAGGCGTTAAAGCTAATCCTCCCGCAAGCATAAAAGCACCGAATACAAGTACACCATAAGAACCTTTTTTATCCGCAATCGCACCAAAAACAGGCTGCGCTAGCCCCCACATAAACTGTCCCACAGCGAGGGCAAAGCTGATAGAAACGATGCCTAAGCCTGTCGTCGCATCAATTGGTGAAACAAAAATCCCAACGGATTGTCTTGCCCCCATTGTTATCGCTAGTATTGCAGCGGAGCTTAGCAATACCAGCCATGTTGCCCTGGATAATTTAGTTGCCATACATGACTCCTTTAATCGTTAATCAACGAGTATTTCTGCATCAAGGCTCAAGCGCCTCTATCTTTGCAAGTAATTGCTTAAGTTTGGCCAAATCCTCTTCACCCAGGTATTCCTTGATTGATTTTTGTGCCTCTCCCCACAACCTCCATCCCAAGCCTACTGCAGCTCTTCCTTTTTCCGTCAGTATAATTGCTTTGGTGCGGGAATCTTTGCCTGGATTAATATCTATTAATCTGGCATCAGCCAGCGGCTTCATATTGCGGTTCAGCGTAGTTCTGTCAATTCGCATTGTTTTTGCTAGCTCACCTATAGTGGTCTGCTCCAACAGTTCGAGATTCCGGAGTAACGCCAACTGGTTTACGGTCAGTCCACTTGGTTTTAAAACCTCATCATAAAAATAAGTAAGCGACCGCGAAGCGCGTCGCAAATTCATGCAAGTGCACGGACTGGAGCGTTTAGGTTGAACAGTATGAATGTGCAGCATGCTACCACCTTTCTTTTCCTCAAAAACCCATTATGTGTATATACACATTTAATAATGAGTATACGGGTTCTCTCATACTGCGTCAAGAGGCTGCCACAACCGTCAGACGTAAATAAGTGGGACAAGGGGACAGGTACCTTGTCCCACTTAATCTGAACTTTGGGACGAGGTCCCTGTCCCCTTGTCCCAGCGTGCTATTTCATCGAAACGGCAAATAATGCGCAGTATTCCTCAATGAGCGCCGCTGCCCGGACCGGGTTGAAAATACCGCAGCGACAGGGTTTTGCCAATTCAATACCGGCCTCTTCCGGGGTCATTTCCCTTTTTTTCACTTTGCGGATCAAACGGCGTACCAACCCCTGTGCCACCATGCCATGACCACACATTGTAGTTACCTGTGATATCTCTTCTTCCGGCATTTTTTCCGTTTTCCCCAATATCCCTAACGAGTGTTCCACGGCATGCGGCTGAACCCCTGCCTGTGCACAGCACTCAAATAGCTTATCAAATAAACCGGATACTGTGAGGGACATGCCCAGATCGGCCTTTTTCACTTCCGCCAGCAGCGCCGTCAAGTCCTCCTGATTTGCCAAAACAACATGCGTGCTGCTTGTCGTCAATTTTTCATAGAGTTCCTCGTAATCCGTGACATACTGATTGCCAAGCTTGACATCACCTAAATTAACAGGGTTGTGTGTATGCGCGATTTTTAAAAACTGTTGCAGCTTAGGTCCGGCACCTTCATGATTAAAGCCCCTGGCCGGCATAGCATGCATCGGAAAGTCATTCGCCAGATTTTCCGGTGTACCTCGCCGGTGTAATGTATGTGACACGGTTTATTCCTCCTTTGCCAGCGGTCTGCCAAGACCTGTGTTCATTTTTCCGTTTGGCCGGTAGGGCCACTGCAAGGCTTGCAGCACAGGCAGCGTTGGCACCAAGTTATCCTCTTCCAGTATGGTAATCAGATCGACACAAAATACGCAGTCCACCTCAACGGCAACCTGGCGGACAGCCGTCAAAACAGCAGCCATTTTTTCGATGGGTACGATCATTTCAATAATGGCAGAAAGGACTTTTTCATCGCGGACCTCTTTCTTATACAGGCCAGTACGCGGATCAGCCATCAGCCGGGTGCAAGGGTTATTCGGCTCAAACTCCACCCCAAGCTTGGCGAGAGCAGCTGCCACTTTCTCAATATCAGAAAAGCGGGCTCCTACGCTTGGACGTCCCATTTCACAGGAGATGCCCACAAAGCCGCGCTTGATTCGTCCTGTAACCTCATTGGTTTTAATCTCTTCCGTTCCCCGCCCCGGCACCTTGGTCTCGCGGTGTTCGACCGTCGGATCGCTAAAAGCTGAACGTACGGTACGGGGCCATTCGTACTGCGGCATAAACAAGGCTCCGGTGGAACAAACCGCCGCCCGCAGGCAAACCCCGCAGTCCACACATTCATCCTCATCGATCTCATAATACAGCTTGCCCGTTCGGGAATCACGCCGCCGCGCCGCTATTTTGCCGAGGGTGCAAAACTCTGTGCATTGGCCGCATCCGGCACATTTATTTTTATCAATTCGCATAACAGCCCTCCTCTCACAATTCCAGCAATTTAGCATAATGCAAAGAATTTTCCGGTACAATAGGCCGCTGTCTGGCAAGAACCCATGCCAGTACTCCTGCCTCCCGGATATCACCCAGGAGCAGAAAGCCTTGCAGCCGGTTATTGGTAAGCACGAGTTTCCTATAGGTATTGCCGTTCTGCCAGGACAAGATCTCCTCCCCGTCACGAGCAGGGATCGTACCGGCAGACACCAGTGGTATTCCGGCGATTTCGACACTGTTTTGCGTAAGATAACCGGGGTACTGCGCCTGTACGCCCGCCATATTCCTGGCGGCGATAATTCCCTGTTCTACCGCTGCCGGCCAGCCAGCCGACATCGTCTGCTGCCCAAATACATCGAGCACTTCCGCGGCATCACCTGCGGCATAGATATCCGCCTCTGACGTCTGCAGAAATTGATCTGTAACAATGCCTGCGCCCAGCGCCAAACCGGCGGTCCGTGCAAGCTCCGTGTCAGGCCTGACCCCAATAGCGCAAATAACCATATCACAGACTATCAGCTGCGTACCAGCATGAACGCCCGTCACTCGACCGCCACTTGTTTCCACTGTCTCCATGCGTGTATTCGTAAGCAGTTCAACGCCTCCCGCTCTGATGGCAGTCGCCAGAATTTCTGCTCCTGCTTCATCCAGCTGCTGCGGCAGCACCCGGTCCATTTGTTCAAGGATGGTCACGCGCAAACCGCGCTGGTGAAGAGCCAGTGCAGTTTTTATCCCGATCAACCCTGCCCCGATTACCACCGCTGCTTTGGCCCCGGCAGCCGCCAGCAAAATGGCTTTTGCCTGCTCCATTGTCCACAATGAGAATACGCCCGCAGCTTCCATCCCCGGCAATTGCGGCAGCACTGGCCGGGCACCGGTGGCCAATAACAGCTTGTCATAATACAACCGTCGGCCTGCCGTCAATTCGACGCTATGATCGTCCGGGCTGATCCGGATGACCTGCTCGCCAGCCAGGCAATGAATTCCTTTGTCCCGAAACTGTGCCGGTGTTTGAAGCAGTGCGTCCTGAGCTTCCCGTTTGCCGCTGATCAGATCAGGAAGGTCAATCCGGCTGTAAAAGCCTTCTTGCTCATTGCTGACAATGGTAACTGCCGCCTCATTTTCCAATCGTTTTAATTCATTTGCCGCAGCTGCGCCAGCGGCGCCCTGGCCGATGATGACATACACAGGCCTTGCCTTTCCTGTCTTCATTTGCCCGCGCCTTTGCGTAAAGTTTGCAAAAGCTCTGCGGCCTCCGGCAGCGGCAGCAGCTCCGCTTTTTCATAAACTTCATCGGGGACGGCCTCAAACCCCAGCCAGGAAGGGATTCCGGCCGCAGCAAAGCCAAGCGCTGTGGCCAGTACTTTATTATGATTAATTTCAGGGAAGAGAGCCTTTACCGGAACATTATTTTGCTGCAGATAGGCAGCAATCCGGAGAAACTCGCCTGCATCATGGCAGGAACCAATATGAAGTACCGGCGGCACCTCGTTTTTTCCATCAGCCTGGCACAGGCCTGCTTTGGCTAGAGCCGTTCCGGCGCAGCCGCCTGTTATCACCAGGTACCCTGCCTCAACGAGTGCCGCAGCAAGTTGGACAGGCTGGGCATCCTGCGTATTAGCCACGCTCCCGCAGCCTCCCAAATACACGACACCCTGCAGGCTGCCCTGTCTAAACTGTTCCGTCACGCGCTGAAACAGCTCAGCACTGTTATCGATCGTAAAGCCGATATAGGCTTCATTGCTGACCGCGGGAACAGCAGCCGCTATGCTGCTTCTGTTTTTATAGGCCTGCCAGGCCGATTGAATAACAGCAGCATAATCGACTGTTTTGGCTGCCGCTTTCACCACCGGTATTTTCCGGCTGGCAGCCAGTTTGACCAGCGACGGCAAGACACACTGGCCACCAATAACGATTAGGTCGACCAGGCCGGTTAGCAGGGGCACTTCCTGTGAATCATAGTTCGTCAAAAGCGGCAAAGGCAAATTACCATTGAGTTCATTCCCACATAGGCTGCTAAACTGAACCGGAATAGCCGCGTCCCGTGCGGCAGCCTGAACTCCTAAGACATACTGCCAGTCCACATGCCCATGAAACACAATGTTGACAGCGTCAGCGCGCAGCACCCCCAAATTGATACCTACAGCAGCAGGCACTCCACTACCGGCAGCCTGCCGGCTTTGGCTAATCTGCTCCAACACGGTATTCGTACAGCGCCCAATCGTCGCCAGCCGTTCTGTGGTATCTGCAAATGCCAGCATTTCATCGTCAGACACTGCCAATTGGCTGACTGCTTCATCATAAAAACTGCATCCCGGTTCATACTGTGCCGCCAGCTTAGTCAAGGCCAGTGCTCCGTCGCTTGCTTTACGCAAAAAACTCCTTGCTGCCAGTTCCTGTTTATCCCGGCCACAGATAGTTTGCTGTTGTTCTGCCGAAAAAGGGTTTGTCCGGCAAGGCCCTTCCTGACAGTCTGTACAGCAGATCGCCAGCCGGCCAAAGCCGCATTGCGGCTGCATTGCCTCTGCCCGGTCCCAAATCAGCGGTGTCCGGCTGCGGTACGCCGCTGCCAGTACCTGATTGACTGCTGAGTCCTGGGATTTTTTATATACATTTTTCATCGTTTGTCATCCTCTCCCGCTAACGCAAGGCCGATTTTATTCTGCGTTGTATTTTCCAGCGCAAATAACGCGATATTGCCCCGTTTTCTCAGCAGTACTTTCTGAAATTCAACCGTGTCACCCTGGCTGAGCGCCCCCGTAGGACAGGCATTAACACAGGCGGGCTCTTCCATGTGAATACAGGCATCGCATTTTACCGCGACCTTATAGGCGCCGTTTGGCGTAATTACGCCAAACGGGCAGGCCATGACACACATCCAGCACCCCCGGCATTTTTCCTGCTCCACGAATACCGCCTCTGTTGCCTCATCCCGGCGCATAGCACCGGAAGGACAGGCCCTGAGACAGGCAGCATCCTGGCAATGGCGGCACTGTAGGGGAAAGCTCCGGCCTGTATCGCCGAAAACCCCCACCCGGGCAATTGGCAGCGGTGCTTCCTGCACAGCACCAAGCAGCGTTTTACTGACTGAATCACGTTCGATTGCACACTGCAATTCACAGGATTTACAGCCCAAGCACTTTTCCCGGTCAACCCAAATTCGTTTCATACTCTGCTCCTCTCAATCGCGCTGATATTCTTACCAGCTCCAGCGCTCAACCAAGGCTCTTTTTTATTTATATTGCCGGTAACTTACCAAGCTGGCAAAATCGAACCATTAAAATGATCGGACAAATATTTTTTGATGTCTTCAGAATGATACGCTTTTATCAATCTTTGGAAGACAGGCTTGTCTTTATCTTTTTCCCGTACGACCAGAACATTAGCATAAGGGGAACTTGCGTTTTCCAGCGCCAGGCCGTCACGGGATGGCACCAGCCCGGCCTTAATCGCATAACTGGTGTTGATTGCAGCGATATCCATGTCCGCAATCGCCCGCGGGATAAGCGCTGCTTCCAGTTCTTTAATTTTTAGTTTTTTAGGATTTTCCACAATATCCAATACGGTCGCGTCTGCACCTGCTCCTGGTTTCAACTTAATTAAGCCGGCCTGATGTAAGAGCAGCAGCGCCCTCCCGGCATTGGATGGGTCGTTGGGTATAGCCACAGAGGCCCCCTCTGCGAGATCCTCCAGCTTTTTCACCTTGTCAGAGTAAATGCCCATTGGTAATATAACAGTTTTCGCAATGGATACGAGCTTATAGCCCCGGTCTTTTACATGATTATCCAGGAAGGGCTGATGTTGAAAGGCGTTAGCATCAATTTCCCCCTGATCGAGAGCGGCATTAGGCTGTACGTAGTCATTGAATTCCACAATTTCGATTTTTAGTCCGTCACGTTCCGCCACTTTTTTAACTTGATCCAGAATTTCGGCATGCGGACCGGAAGTAACTCCAACTTTAAGGACTTTTTCCTCTTGTTTCGGACTGCCGCCGGAGCCACAGCCAGAGGCGACCACTACAGCAATAATGACTAGTAATAAGGCAAATAACTTTTTCAATGAAATCCGCTCCCCCGTTTAATAATAGTTGGAAAACCAGAGGTGAACAGCACGAATAGAGCTGTTCACCTCTGGTTTTCCAGTCAGTTAACTAGTTTACATTTTATAAGCTGCACCCTTGTTTGTCAATTACTTATCACTGGTACATTTGTCCTTTTGAAATAACCAATAAAGAGGTTTTTGCTTTTCCTCTGCTAACGGTAAGGCTCGCCTTGTACTTAGTTATGCCGGTATTTCATCGTCCTCATTTTTGACTTGTAAAATTGACATTTTAAAAAACTAAGGGCACAATAAATCTTATTATCAAAAGTATATACTTTCATAGCAAAAGGAGATCACAATGAATATTCAAGAATGTATCAAGAGCAGAAGAAGTGTCCGTAATTATGACGAAAGAGTCATCCCCGAAAGTACATTAACTGAGCTTATTACGCTGGGTACAAAAGCTCCCAATGGCTCGGCTAAGGAACCCTGGGGTTTCGTAATGATTCAGGATAAAGCCGAAATTGACAGCTGGTCGGAAAAGATTAAGACCTATCTGCTTGAAAACTTTCATCAGTATCCATACTTGCATCAATATGAAGGCTGGCTGAAAAACCCAAAATTCAGTGTGTTCAATCATGCCAGTACGGTACTAATTATTTATGGAAATACCGATTCTCATTGGTATCGTTATGACTGCTCGCTTGCGGCAGGAAACATCATGTTAGCGGCCCATGAAATGGGGATCGGCACTTGTTGGATCGGCTTTGCAGAATATATGTTAAATACCAAAGAGTTCAAAGAGCAATACGGCGTACCGCTCCACTATGAACTTGTATGCCCGATGTCCATGGGATATCCTAAAACAAAGCTAGCGTCCTCCAAGCGAAAAACGCCGCTTATTTTTACCAAAGTCTAATTACAGCTCGCTTAACAAAAAAACGGCAAGGTTTCAGTAATTCTGAAGCCTTGCCGTTACTCTTCACCATCCACAGCAAATTGTACAATCTGATCGCGGCCATTTCGTTTTGCAGTCAATAGGGCTTGGTCAGCCTGCACAATTAAGGTATCCATATCTGCCAGGTACGCCGGAATCACCGTGGCTGTCCCAATACTTACCGTATACCCAGGTATAGTCGTATCTGTATCCAGGCTCGCCTGAATCACAGCTTTAATCTTGCCCCCCATGGCAAGTGCAGCTTCAGCCGTAGTATTCGGCGCAAAAATGATAAACTCTTCCCCGCCATATCTGCCGAATAAATCTTCATTGCGGATAATGGACTGGACCTTCTGACTAAAATGAATCAGCACCCGGTCACCAGCATCATGCCCATAGGTGTCATTGATCACCTTAAAAAAATCAAAGTCAATCATAAAGACCGTCGTTGGCTTCTTCTGGCGGATCATCAGGGAAAGCAGCTTTTCCGACAACTGGATAAATTGCATGCGGTTGTAAATACCCGTCAGGTAATCACGGGTAGCTGCCTTTTTTAGTTTTATATCAGTTACTTCACGGCTGATCAGCAAATAGGCCATTGTACTGATCAACGTGTGCATATAGATGCTGATGAACGAGATCATTTGCAGGGACGAAGCAGCAAACAACGGATAATCCGCCCCCCGCGGCAAGGCATCCAAGGCCCGGACGATCTGACTAACAGCTAACACCACAAAAAAGACCGCCAGTGTTTTCCGCAGGCTGGTGGTCTGCTTACACAAACATAATCCCGCTGCCGCCGCCAGTGAATACCCTGCTAAAATCATAGCACTGACAAAAACCCGGGTGCCGGTATTGGCACCAGCTAAGTAAAGCAGGATAAACCCGGCCGTGATCGCGGCCGCTATTTGAAACCAGCGTTTGGTCATGCCTGCAAGCGGCATTTTATCTACATAAACGATACAAAAGACTTCCACCGCGCCACCTAAGTAAACAAAACTATTCCCGAGAATAATAGACAGATCAACCGGTATCAACCCCCGGAATAAGCCCAGCGCAGCGCCTATGGTTTGCAGCAGCTTGCCATATATAAAAAACCGCATTAAGCCTTCAAAACCGGTAGTCCTGGCAAAGATAGCCAGCATCAGCAGCATGATAAGATTGCCTAAAAGCGTAAGAAAATAAATCGTATAGGTATCAAGAAAGGTCAACCAGGATCACCACCTTCTCTTCGCCTGCTCGCTTGTGAGATGTGCTTTGCATTACTGTGATGCCATAAAAAGTACCCTTCAGTTTGTCTAAATAAGTCGGCTAATAGCGAAATTAGCAATCGCCTCACTATTCATTATATAGATATATAAACAGAATTGCATTCCTTTTATTCAAATAAGCAAAAAACTGGTAAAAAACAAAGGCTTCCGTGATTGATTGATCATCACTGAAGCCTTAACTATTCATAGAGTGTGTCTGTGAGAAACATTTCATACATAAGCAAGTTGTGCCTGTCATAGTCAAACCAACCTGCCGATTTGCTTATTTTTTGCGGCGGGCCAGCTGCTCCGGCGTGCCATAGGCACCGGTGTAATAATTATGGCTGAAGACGATTTCCAGGTCCTTTCTCCGGCCTGCTTCGGCTAAGCGCCGGGCAATCCGTTGTTTATCCTCGTTAGCTTCCATCGGATTAACCGTCTTCTGCAAGCCGCTGATCACCTGTCTAAGTTGATGGTAGGGAATACCGACCCCTAATTCATCCTTGGCCCACTGGGCAACACAACGGGTTCCCGAACAAAGCATCGAGATATTGGGCCTGTTTTTCTCAAAGGGATAGGATGTGCATTCCTGGCAGATGGCACACATCCCAGCCATTTTAATGTCTTTGAGCTGGCCATTGTGGTAGGCATAGCCTTGGGTGAGGCGCATCGCATTATGCGGTGTGGTCACAAGCACAACAACATCCGGCTTATTCGTCTCATCATACGCTTCGAGCGGCATGATTTCCACCCCATAACACCGATGAGCACAATACACCATGTCTTTGGCCACCGAACGGCTAACCGCCAGGTTTTCGTAAACACCCAGCTTGGCGTGCCTGCTGCCGGAAAGCGCCTCTTCGCCAACCTCCGCCATCCCCAGCGCCCTGGACGCCGCAAAACAGGCTCCGTGCGCTGCATCCATTTTACAGGAACGGCCTGCACCGGCCCATTTCACCGCCGTACAGTACGGCATGCCGCCTGTAAGCTCAGGCGCCCTACTTGCCGCGTAATCAGCCTCGGTCAGCAAAAACCGGATACCTGCCGGTTTTCGCCTGAGATCCAATAAAATATCCAGCCACTCGGCCTCCTGCTTAGGCATTACTATCACCTGCCATTTCTATTACTGCTTGAAATATTCGTACAAACCGCCGTAATGCTCTTGCGCAAATTTCCGGACTTTCTCATCCCGGAAGGCACTGACCAGATCAGCCACCCATTTAGCGTCGGCATTACCGGCTTTAACTACCACGCCTTGCGGATAGTTTTCCGGATGCTGATCCCGGACCAGGTATCCTTTGAAATCCTTATTGGCATTTTTCATATGGCTAAAGAAGGAAATAGAAGCATCGACATCCGGCAGGGCGCGGACAGTCTGAGTTTGGTCCATATCCTTAAACTTGAAATTGTGCGGATTTTGGGCGATGTCCAGCACCGAAGCCTTACCAGTATTGTCTTTTAAGGTAATGAGACCGGCATCACTAAGAATGCGCAGCGCCCGGTCCATGTTCATGGCATCATTCATCAGCGCAATTGTTGCACCATTGGGCAGCTCGCTCACACTCTTATATTTTTCCGAATACAATCCCATGCCCACGGCATAGAGATACGGCTTCACCATAACCAGGTCGCCTTTGTTGGCTTCATTGAAGCTTTCCATGAACGGCTTGTGAACAACCATAACGGCATCTACACTGCCGTCATTGGCGGCAACCAGCGTATTTTTATTATTGTCAAACGTCTTATAGGTAACCTTGTAGCCTTTTTCGGCCATAACGGGAACAACAGCGGCAACCAAATCCTGCGTTGTCTCGGCACAGGCGATGGTAATCTCCTTCTTGTCCGCGTTTTGGGGAGCTGCGGCTTTATTGCCGCCGCAGCCTGCCGCCGCTAAGACAGCCATGCTTACCAATACTGCCAATCCAAGCTTCTTGTAGTTCATTTCCTTACTACCCCTTTTCCTGTTTTTACTCTTCGATATATCAGTTCTCCAAAGCCTTGGATTGCTAATACCATAATGAATAGGATGACGACGATCGCATACATCATTACGTCATCAAAGCGCTGATAACCGAAGGTCAGTGCCACCGCCCCCAGTCCTCCGGCCCCTACCGCTCCGGCTAACGTTGTGCTGGCTAAAAACAAAATGGCCGTCGTGGTCAGCCCTGCCACAATCGACGGTAAGGCTTCCGAAAACAGCACCTTGAATAAGATCTGACGGTTGCTTGCCCCAAAAGAGCGCGCCGCCAGAATAACATTGGCATCCACTTCCAGCAAACTGGCTTCCATATAGCGGGCGATGACAGGAAAAGCTGCCAGCGTCAGCGGTACAATTGCCGCCTCTTCCCCAATGGAAGTGCCAACGATCACCCTGGTCACCGGCGAAATGGCCACAATGAGAATAATCACCGGGAAAGACCGGATCATATTCACGATAAAGCTAACGGTATTGTACACCTTCCGATTGGGCTTTAAGCCATACGGTGAAGTCATCACCAGTAAAATCGCCACACCGGTGCCGATCAGAAACCCCAGTACCATCGAACAGAGCAGCATGTATAAGGTAGAACCGATCGCCGGGATAATGATCCGGGGAAGGTATTCAAACAACCTCGTGGTCGCTAGGTCAAAAAACATCGGCATTCCCTCCCGGGCGGCCATCTGCGGCTAGCGCGGCGCACTCCATACCTTTACTCAGGCAATAAGCTTGGGCCCGCTCCATATTCTCAGCGGCAATTCGCAAATATACATGACCGGCGCTTGTACCATAAAATTGCTCAACATCTGCCGCAATAATCGTGAAATCCTGCTGGAGTTCGGTAACAAAACCCAACACAAAGTCCTGGCTAATACCGGCGTCCCGTAAAGAAAGCTTGAGAATTGCCTGACCGGACGGGACAACAAGCTCCTTTTTCCCGATCAAGGCAAGCAGACTGGGCGGTTCGTCCAAAAATGTATCGGCCACCTTCCCCATCGCGGCAATGCGATGGTCACTGACAATCGCCATCCGGTTGCAGACCGCTTTAATAACCGCCATGTCGTGAGTTACGATGACTACGGTAATTCCCAGCTGACGGTTCACATCGGCGAGCAGATCCAAAATCGACTTGGTGATCGCCGGGTCCAGCGCCGAAGTCGCCTCGTCACACAGCAGAATATCCGGTTCCAGCGTCAGTGCCCTGGCAATCGCCACACGCTGTTTTTGTCCCCCCGACAGTTCCTGGGGCAGAGCCAGCAGCTTATCAGCAAGTCCCACCAGCTCCAGCAGTTCCTCTGCCTTTTTCCGGCGTACCGCTTTCGGATAATGCCAGCATTCCATCGGCAGCATAACATTATCGATCACCGTTCTTCTGTTCAGCAGCGCAAAGTTTTGAAAGATCATTCCAATCTTGCGGCGAAAGGCGAGCAGTTCTTGTTCTGCTAACAGCGAGATATCCGTACCATTCACCATAATACGGCCTTTATCAAAGCTCTCCAAGCCGTTAATACAACGCAGCAAGGTCGATTTTCCCGCGCCGCTTTGCCCGACAATCCCAAAGATTTCTCCGCGCTTAATATTCAGATTGATGGTATCCAGTACTGTGACTCCGTTGTAGGTTTTACATAGATTCTGAATTTGTATCATCGTCCGCCGCCTCATATCAGTATCTGTGTCCGGTTTCGTCTCCGCAGACATTAGTACACACGCTATCTGCTGCATTTTAAATAGCTTTCACTGTTTTCGATAACAATTCTCCGATTCCTCCCCACCCCGGCACAGGAAGCAACACTTAATGCCAGGGAATTCCTGGATTCGCCAAATTATTCAAGGACAGCAAGACTAATCCGCCTGTTAGTTTGTTTTTATCGAAGAAAAGGACTTATTCACTGTCAGCAGAACTATATAATCATTCCTTATGATTTATCCTTCATTCGACTTTTAGGAGGGACAAGTGTTGAATACTCTCTCTAATACGTCACCTGAAATTCAGACGATGCAAACCGACCTTTATGATGAGAATGGAATCTTGCTGATTGCCAAGGGCATGCCGGTCACAAAGGATCTCTACGAGAAATTGCTGGCGCGAAAAATTGCCCGGCCCGCAAAACTGCCGGTTATGGACAAGCCGGCCGTCCCCGTGGAAAATGAAGCAGCACCGTCGGACCATCAAATTCACCACTATCTGATAAATACTGATCTATTCGCAGCAGCCGCCCGCATCACCCAGCAGGCGATCGACACCGTAAAAACCAACTTTTATTTACAGACTCATGTGAAAGACGTTTTCCTGAATCAACCCTGGGTATATGATCATTCGGTAAATGTCGCCCAGCTTGCCACACAAATTGCTTTAACACTTACCATGCCCGAAGACGATGTTCTGCTGGTATCACAGGGAGCACTGTTGCACGATATTGGCCGAAGTGTAACCGAAAATGCTACCACCTCCTTTGTTCTGACCAATGATGATCTCATTGGCTCTTCTGTTAAACATCATCCGACTATCGGAAGCAGCTTGCTAAAAAAGGCCGGTCTCCCGGAATCGGTATCCCTGGTCGCCCTGCAGCATCATGAACGTTATTCCGGCCGGGGGTATCCCCGGGGCCTGACCCATGATGCAACCCATCTGCATGCACAAATCGTCATGCTGGCAGACGTATTTGAAGCGCTCACCACCAGAAGATTAAAGAACAAGACATTTGAAATAGCTGAAGGGCTTGCTGTGATGAAGCGGGGACGCGGCACTGATTATAACCCGGTTGTTTTCGATGCACTGCTGAAAATGCTGCAAGGTCACTGACAAAGCTAAAAAGCTCACCAATGCAAAAAGTTCACTGCATTGGTGAGCTTTTTTTGTAACCCGCTATGATAAGCCGGAAATGAAACACCCGGCTGCCCGCCATTGGTGTTTGGAAAGAGCCATATGGGTATAAAATTTTTCCTTTAATGGAAAAATAAACTACTTAGGAGCCTCATGAATATGAAAGTGTGTTTAAAATGATGGAGAAAAAGCAGCAGCAATCGATAAGAAACCAACGTCGCCCAAAAGGAATCGTAAAGCCTGTCTCGGTAAATTTCATCCACCTTAGAACCCCGTGGGTAGTCGCCTGGTGGTCAGCCTCTTACCTTGGCTATGCTTATATGAGCCTGGGCAGTTATACAAAAGGCTTCATTTTAATATTTCTGGAAGCGTTTATCAACGTCAATTCCAAATTGAATCTGGGGATATTGTATAGCTTTACGGGACGCTTTGAACTGGCCAAACAAGTCGTCGATGTCCAATGGCTGCTCTTTTATGTCCCTATATATATTTTTACGATTTGGAGTGGCTGCAGACTGTCTGTAGACCTAAATAAATATTCCATTCTGGCCGACAGGGAAAACTCCAGCATGATTCCCTTTCAAATCAGCACCTGGGAAGTCGCCTTTTTGGAAAAGCGGAACCCTTGGATCGCACTAGCTTTGTCCCTGTTGGGTCCCGGTCTGGGTCATCTATATACGCATAGAGTCCCTACCAGTTTCTATACACTGGCGTGGTGGACGTTTATCGGTTACAAGGGAAACCTGCTGCCTTGCATACATCTCACTGCCATGGGGGACTTTGCAGGTGCCGCCACAGCAGCGGACCCTGCCTGGCTGATGTTTCTGCCATCCATTTATGTATTTGCAATTTATGATTCGTATGTAAACACAGTAGAATTTAACCGGTTGTTTGAGCAAGAACAGAAGCGATTCTTGGTTGACAATTATCAAAGTACAAGCTTTCCATTGTCAGAACAACTACCTACTACCCATAAGGAGGGATTCTAATTGTATGTTTACGCATCCTTTGACTATTCAGCCTTTCTGGAATTGGCTATAACCGATCTGGAGAAACGCGGAATCGCCAGAGAGCATATCTTAGCAGTTCCTTTGGACAAAAGAGTAGAGGAAAGAATGATCCTGGACAGTATCCATCGGGCTGATGGAGTCAGCTTATTTGATGGGGCTATGGTTCTGGGCGCAATCCTGATGGAGATAGGCGTTATCTATGGCTTTGTCTTAGAGTGGGGACCCATCATCTGGGGGTTAATCGGACTCCTCAGCGGAGTCGTTATTGGCTTCCTGCTGGATTACTTTTATGGAAGCCTATTCGGCAGCAAGAAAAATGGCTCCTCCCGCAACCAGATTAAAGCCGGGAAATGCAACAATACGGAAGTCATCCTTACCATTTGCTGCGACAACAGTCAATACGAAATGGTAGAAAAAGTGCTGTGGGACAATATGGCCTATGGTGTCGGCAAGCTAGACCGGCTGCATACTACAATCAGAAATGGGGCAGCAAGTGATGGAAAAGAAGCAACCTGAGTCGATAAGAAATCAGCGCCGCCCTAAAGGCATCGTAAGCGAACTCACCATTAACCTGCTTCACGTAAAAACCCCTTGGGTAACAGCATTTTGGTCTGCCTTGTTTCCGGGGTTGGGCTTCCTCATCATGGGGAGCTATATAAAAGGGTTTCTGCTGATTATCGGGGCAACCATTGCAAACTCCATGTCACATCTCAATGAAGCTCTTATCTATGGTTTTACCGGTCAAACCAACTTAGTGAAACAGGTCCTCGATACCAGATGGCTGCTGTTCTATGCACCTCTACAGCTTTTTGCCACGTGGAGCAGCTATCAGCTCACCGTTGATTTAAACAAATTTGCCCTGCTTGCCGCTCGGGAGGATTCAACAATTGTCCCCTTTAAAATTGGGACATGGGATATCGGCTTTATCGAGAAACGAAATCCCTGGGTGGCGGTCGCCTGGTCCCTGCTCATGCCTGGCCTGGGTCATCTGTACAGCCACAGGATTCCTACCAGTTTTTACTTGCTGACCTGGTGGATCGGCATTGCCTACCTGTCCCACCTCCTCCCGGCCATCCATCAGACCTTATTGGGCAATTTCTCCCAGGCCAATGCCGCTCTCCGTCCGGAGTGGTTTTTATATCTGGTGGCCATTTATCCGTTTTCCGCCTATGATGCTTACGTTAATACCGTCCACTATAATATCCTGTTTGACGAGGAACAGAGCCGTTTCCTCATTGACAATTATCAAAACCCCCAGTTTCCCATGCCTGAAATGGACGGCAGGAAGTAAACTATGCCTCGTCAGCATTTTAGTAACTCAAAAATAAAAACGGCAAGGCTCAGAACTTCTGAAGCCTTGCCGTTACTGTTTTCATGTTACATATCCCTGGCCTGAATCCAAATTACGGCATCCTGCTCTAACTCTTGGCCATTGAGCTTTTTATCCGGGCCGGAGCTGATTGCAGCGAAGCCCCACCAGCCTGCTTTCGGAATACCAAAGGTAAATTCGCCGTTCCCATTGGCCTTGATCGTCATGGTGACAAACACATCGTGGGACGCTTTCACAGCGGCTTTTTCCTCAAATTTATTCAGTTCCATATTGGGGACATGATTCAAATATTCAACTTCTATCTCGGCATCAGGAACCGGTTTTCCTTTGCTCAGAACCACGCCGCGAAATACATTGCCGGTCAACAGGGCATAAGGTTTGTCCAAGGGGACAATTTCGGTTTTCTGGCCAAGCTTCGCATCCCAATCGGTAGGAAGTCCACCGTTATTGACAATAATTTTCGTGTATTGCTGGATATACTTATCTTCCTCTTTATCAAAATAGGGAACCGGCTCCAGGCAGAAGACGTAATCGCCCATGCCTTTTACCTGGTATTCTGCTTCCCACCCTTGTGCACTATTCTCCAGGCTCTGCCAGGTGATTGGCTTCAACGTGTCGAGAAGTTCTGTTTTTTTGCCTTTGTTGACAACAAAGAAGGCAGTAGGTTTCTCCATCTCCATGGTAACGCTGCCCTCAAACGGATGAGTGAACACATTCTTGATGGTCACTTTGCCGCCGTTATCCAGAAGGGTCTGGGGCGTATACATGACAACAAAATGGGCTGAGCACGTCACCGCTGTGGCAAAAACAAGTACCAGTGCTAACAAGATCGTTTTTTTCATGTGCTAATCTTCCCCCTTATTTAATATCTTTTGAGTTGATAATGACACTATGTCCGGCGCCACCGTCTAACGTAACCGTGAAATCTCCAGACGGTTTATTGAACCTCAATTCCCCTGACTTATCCAGCTTTCCGGAGAATAACAGTGCTCCACCGTCATCGGTCACATTAACTGTTGCCCCGGCAGCAGAGGAACCATCCGTATATCCTCCCTCACAAGAAAGAGTTCCATCACCATTGTTCCAGCATTGAAAGAATACCGCATGGGCGAAAGCAGTTCCAGCAAGCAATAACACAGTCATGATCACAATTAGGAAAGGTATAACCATTCTTTTATTCACTCAGATCCCCCCCCTTATTTGTTCAATATTGTTTCCAGTCTTTTCCGCTTTGACCGTTCATAAAACGCATAGCCGATGGCGGCCAGCGTGGACGCGATCAAACTGATGCGAATCCACCGCTCATTTCCGGTAACGTTGTGAACCGGCTCGCCGACTTTCCACATGACCCGATGTCCCATCCCGTCATCTGCAATAAGAGAATCAACTTTCGAATACCGGCTGTAGTCAAATTCCCCTTTTTCATCTACCTTCTTCATAAAGACCACCTGGCCAGTGGCATCAAACAGGGTAATGTTGATATCCTTGGAAGACGTTCCGCCCTCATAATACACTTTGATACGTTGCTGGGGCAGCGGTTCGATGACCATCTGATGAGCAAACACCACAGTTTGCCCGAAAAGCACAAGGAATAAAGCAAGCATAATCCCTTTTTTCATTTGTCATTACCTCCGATTCTTTTTACGCATTCTGCCGCATCGGCTGCACATACAGGACGGTAGGATGTCGAGCAAAATATATTGTACAAGTCCGGTGCTTTCAGCTTCGCTTTCTCCATCATCATTTTATCTTCTACCAACTCCCTTCCCCCGTGCGCCAGCACATGCCCTTCCTGTAAAACAACAAACTCGTTCGCCCAGCCGTAGACAATATCCACATCATGGGTTGTCACGATAATCGTATGGCCGCGGCAGAAAAGGTCCTCCAATATACTCAGGAATTGTTGGAGCGTACAAGGATCAAGTCCGGAGAAGGGCTCATCAAATACCATGATGGAGGGCTCCATGGCCAGGACACCCGCAATAGCAACCCGTTTCTTTTGTCCAAGACTTAGATTAAAAGGCGGGCGATTCCGAAGCTGAGTAATATCAAGAAGAGTCATTACCTCTTCTACTTTTTGCGCTACCGTTTTTTCGTCATACCCCAAATTTCGCGGACCAAAGGCAATGTCATCATAGACAAGCGTGGAAAAGAGCTGCTCATCAGGGCTGTCAAAGACGATGCCGACCATTTTCCGGATGTCCCGCAGATTTTCTTTCCTGATTGGCTGGCCAAGAACGGATACAACCCCCGACTGGGCTAACGTCAAACCATTCAAATGCTGCAGCAAAGTAGATTTCCCGCTGCCGTTCGCTCCTAAAATTGCTACCTTGCTTTTGGCAGGTATCTGAAAGGAGATATCCTGTAAGGCAGGCGTCTTATCCGGATAGGTATAAGTTAAGTTTGCTATTTCCAAAACTGACACTGTGCACATGTCCCCTTATCTAAATAAAATATAATGCCACCACGCTGATCAGCATTGCCATTGATTTCACCACATCTAAGGCGGTAATCTTCTCTGCTTCAGCCACAACGCTTCTCCCGGTATACCCTCTGGAGATCATGGCCTTATACACCCGATCCGAGCCGTCGATAGATTTTACAAACAAACCGCCAATAATTTCTCCATAGGTCTGATACGTCCGCAGCTTCATACCGCCCTGAAAGAGACGTGAATGCAGCGCCTTATGAGTTTGCGAGAGTTTCTCCCAAATTAAGAACGCATACCGCCAGGAAAGAAACAGCACGGAAACCAGCTTGTCAGGGAGGTGCATGCTGCCGATCCCATTAAACAGCAATTGGACCCGTTGGCTGTAAATCATCATCATCATTAGAAATACTGTACAAGCGGCCTTCAGTATAAGCAGCAGCATAACTTCGACGAGCGCCGGTGACGGTGGGAAGCCCCCGCTTAAAAGCAAGGGCGCAGCGAGAAATGCAAGAAAGGGAAGCAGCAGCAGCAGCCTCTGTACTACTCTGCGCAATGGCAGCCGTGCCGACAGAAGGAGAGCAAACAAAAAGACTGTATAGCCGCAAAGAGTAATGGGATTTTTCACCGGCACAAGCAAAAATGCAATGGCGATACAGGTTACAAGCTTCATCCTGACTTCCCATGCCGAGACCCAGGTATGTTTGACCTGCCGGTCTTCCTTATCCAGTTCCCTTATTTGCATAGCGTCTTTTGCTCCATCCTGGTGGAAAGCGCCAAAAGGCCGGGCCTTGTTTTGTGGATAAAACTAATCACAGCCATTGTCAGTATGCTCTCTAAAATGACAATCGGAATATGCGCCAGCAGCAGTAAGTTAATAATGGATAACATACCCTCACTATAAACACTATTGGAAACATACAGCACCAGGGCAAAGGTGGCTACCCCCTGTATAACGGAGAAGGCTCCCAGCAGCCCGCTTATCATCGCTAAATGTTTGCCGTCGCGGACGAGCTTGCGAAATAGAAAAGACGATACAAAAGCCGGCAAAGTCATGATTACCGTATTGATTGGCAGAGTGGTGAGGCCTCCGCTTTGGAAAAACAACGTTTGTAAAAGCAGTCCGACAAATATGGCAATGGTGCTTCTACGCCCTAAGAGAATACCAATCAGGCCTCCTAAAAATGCATGCACCGAGCTTGGGCCAATAGGGATAGTAATTAGCGAAGCAGTAAAAAAAGCCGCCGTTGCTAAACTGACTTTCGGGATTTCCTCCTCCTTCATGCCTTTTAGTGAATAAAGCAGCATCCCCCCCGCAGCAGCAGAGGTCACTGCGACTGTTTGCATGTTTAAAATTCCATCAGATAAATGCACGTTTTCTCACACCTTTCTCTCTCTCTGAGTTTCAGGTAAAAAAAAGGACTACGAAAAAACCCTCCCCCATTTCATTGAGGAATGACCTTCGTAGTCACTTTCATCCGTTTTATCTAAAGCTTATCATCGACTCTTCGTGAGCCGCTGTATTAAAGAATCATATTCGTCATCTGGATAGGAAATCCTTTTTTTACCAAAAAATATATTGGCACTATTTATTCGTCTTAAAAGCACAAAAGCGGCAAGGCTCAGTATCTCTGAAGCCTTGCCGTTTTACTCTTATTCTCTTAATTTATTTCGCTATTCTTTTACCGCTTGCTCAGCCTTATACGCTAACGCCGCCTCTCTGGCCTGCCTAGCCATCCGGCTGTGCGAAGCCAGCGACCGGGGTGCCGAGCGAAAAGCGCGCCGTACCGGCACTGCTTCCCAGAAAGGAGCAACCGAGTTCAGATTGGCAAGGCCAAGATTGCGCTCCGGGGTCAGGGATACGAATGGCTGAGCCTGTGTGCTGCCAGGCGGGGGATTGTAGACTGTAACATCATTGCCTCGGGCAAACCACAGCCGGTCGTTAGCGGCAGCTGCCCCATTCTCATAGAGAATCGCCCAGAAGAAGCCGGACATATTTTGCAGGCTGACAGCCGGTACGGCAGCCTGACTGAGCAATGCAGGCTGATTTGCAGCGGCTCGCGCCAGAATGTCTGCTGCACTGGTTTTGTACAGCATGCCGCTCAACGTCTCAAAATCAGCGTTATAGCGTCCGGTCAAAATATAGGCCGTACCATCATTACCAAAGGTAATGTCACGGAAATCGGCCTGATCGGAAGTGCCGTTCGCTGCTCCAGCCTTAAAGGCAGTTTTGGCTGTCATGGTACTAAGATCAACCACATCGAGGCAGGAGTCGGGATTGTGACTGCCAAAGTTCTGCTTGCCGCCGATACAAGCAACATATAGACAAGTCGTGGCCGTAGTGCCGCTAACGGTCGTAAAGGGTTCCAGTGTAAAGGCATTCTTACCGACACTGACCTGACCGCCGGTGACAGGTACCAGTCCGGTATCCAGCTTAACCACCGTACTATTCAAATACTGCGGACTGGCTATCCAGGGATTATTCACAGTCGTGAAGAGTCCATACAAATACCCGTCAACTGCCGCTATCGCCACCCCGTTGCTTTGATAGCCTGCCGTACCGGGAAAGGTATAGCTCCCGGTCTCGGTATAGCCATTGCCCGTCATCGCAATCCGGACAATCCTGGCTCCGTCATAATCAATCCCATAGAGGGAATCACCCAGTGTTACAACCCCGTACAGGTTTTCGATGTGGTTCCACTTCTTCTGAGTGATCATCGTCCAGGGATTGGCCGAAGGATCATAGATCCCAATGTCAGCAGCCAGATGCGCACCGCCCTGAACCCGTTTGTACTGAGCAAGCGCCACCCGAAGCTGCCCGGGTGAAGCGGCATCCTGAAACGAATGCAGACTGGGATCTTTGTTTAAATTAATGACTTGGATTTTATTGACAGTAATATCCGTCACCCCTCCTGCACCTTGTGTAATGTCTCCCGCTTCTCCTTTTGTATAGTCCTCGTCAACTACGGTATACCCCAGTAACAGCTTCTTACTCATGGTCTTCCCTCCTTATTAAAAGGAGTACTGAACGGTGGCATAATAGGTTCTCCCCTGCCGGGGAAACCAGATATTCTGCATTGTTTTGTCCTTCTTATCCTCCCAGTGGTCATGTCTCACTTGCTGCTGTTCGCTGCCTTTGTTAAAGACATCAGTGACTCCCGCAGTCAGCTTCATGTCTGGCCGGAAGCTGTAGTGCAAGCCCAGCTCCATTGTGCTAAGAGCGTCTTCATAGAAGCTGGTACTGTTACTGTGGCTGAAAGGCACCTCATCCTGGTAATGGTAGGCTGTAAAAACTGATAGCTTCTCACCAGGGAAACGGTAGCCCAGGCGAACATAGCTTTCGAACTCCGGAATGTTGTAGAAGGGCTTGCCCAGCCTGCCTTTTTGTTGGTAATAGGCCTCCAGGTACTCCGACCAGGTCCAGGTAGCGGCCAGCTGCAAGTCCCAGCGTCCCCAGGCCAGCTTGCTGTCCAGCTCTACGCCATGGGCTTTGCCTGCACCGCCATTGCGGTAGACTGAACCGTTAACCAGGCGGATGAGGTCGATCAGATCTTCTGTGCGGCGATGGAAATAGGTGAGCGACAGATCACCCTCCACCTTTCCCAGCTTGCCCTGCCAGTCGGTGCCTACATCCCACTGCGTCCCATGTTCCCAGGTCGGCAGCGGCTGCTTGATGACGGTCGGATTGGGCCGGATGAAGAAGCCGTCACCGTAGATTTCATAGAAGTTGGGGAACCGGTTATAGGTGCCGTAGGTGCTGCGCAGAGTCCAGCCGTTTGCCAGTTTCTTTTTAAGTGCCGTTCCCCAGGAAGAGCGCCAGCTTTCTTCTTCCTCGGTATTGCCCCGGCCTTTCACCTGATCCATACGGACAACAGGCGTAAACCACAGGTCTTCCTCTTTCCCTAAAGTGATGGTGTCCTGCAGCTGCAGGTGCCACTGGTCACTGGTATAGTGGGGAGCAAAATGACCACGGAAAAAGCCGCTGGCACTCCAGCCGTTGCCGACGACATCATAGGTCTCGTGAGCATAGTCACCATGAAACTCCAACAGGTGTCTGTCTGCCAACTGGTATGTCCCATCGAGAGCCATACCGGTCCTCCGGGTCTGGTAGTTGCCATTGGTCTGGGCAATGGCCTGGGAACCGGAAGGTGGTGGATAGGTGTCCCAGCTCTTATTCTGATCAAGGTAGTCCACCTGCCAGCCCCAGTCCAGCTTACCTGTCGTCAGCCGCCGTCCAACGGTCAGCGTCTTTTGGATATTGGTCTGTTCCTTGCGGAAATCGCTGAACCACGGCGAAGCGGGGTTATCGTCCTCGTCAGAGTTGAACAAGGGAGTGGGAAACAAATTAGTGCTTTCCCGCCAGGTACCTTTGATATGCCACTGCTCATCCTGCCATTTGAGCAATACATCGGTATTATGATAACTGTTATTCAGCCGGTGTCGCTCTACCGGCGGATAATAGTCCCGGACTTGCCCTTGCCGGTCCAGCGTCTCCAGGTTGTTATACGGAAAGTCTCCCTTGGCCTGATCGCGGTTGATACCGATCAGCAGACTGCCGCTGCCCAGCGGGCTGTTGATGCTCACACTGTTCTGGTAGCCGCCAAAGGAGCGCATGCCGGTCGATACCATGCCGCCTGTTGTCTCAGGCTTCTTAGTCACGATGTTGATGACGCCGCCTAACGGTGCTCCGGCAAAGCGGGCCGGAATATACCCCCGGTAGACTTCAATGCGGGCAACATTCTCCACTGGAATGACCGACAGATCCACCGCCGCCTCTGAACCTAACTTCAAAGGAACGCCATCCATATATACGCCGACCTCGGCAGCCGTACTGCCCCGGATATAGGCGACACTATACTGGCCAGTCCCATTCATCCGTCTAATATGAACGCCCGGAACTGTCTCTAATAGTTCGGGCAGTCGTTTGTGTTCCCCCTGTGTCTCTTCCGGAATAATCACGGAAACAGAGCCTGGTGAAAGACGCTGTTCCCAAGCCGGCCTGGGGGCTTCCACCGTCACCGGTGGCAATCCATATTCTCCTTCCTGCGGCTGGCTGTCACCAGTTGCCGCAAAGGCTAATCCACTGCAGAGCGATGCCATGCCCCATACCAGCGTACAGCCGACCCGGATGGACATGGCTTTATTCTTTCCTTGTAATCCCACCGAAGAGCCTCCTAACCCAACTATATGATAGCAAGAAGTAAATATGAGAATATTGTAATTATTAAAAACAAAGAATAGCATTTGCTGCTATTCTTTGCTTCTGTCCCTGTAGGACAGGTTTACGCTTATCAATGGATAGAGTATAATTAGAATTGCTTACTATGGAAAAAACCAGTTCCCTGTCTTACGCGCCAACGCAAGCAGGGCATGCTTAATAGAGGCATTGTTGCTGTCTGCAACTGCCTTATAACCTCAACTCCTTTGCATAGCTTGTATTGTGGTCTTTGCTTAATATTTCACCTCTTCTCGAATTTTCATTTGTCTAGTTAATAAGTATATTTTTGTGCTAATAGCACGTATTTATATTCCAATTATATTGTGCCATTAGCACAAAGTCAACTACTTTAAAGGAATTGGTTTATATGATTTTATCAATCTTAGCAGAGCGTCTTACATATTTGCGTGAAAACCGCAATTTAAAATTAAAGGATGTGGCTCTAGCGGTCGGCATTACAGCAAGTGCTGTCGGCTCATTAGAGCATGGTCGAAGAGCGATAAGCATTGAAACACTTATTAAAATGGCTAACTTTTATGACGTGTCAACTGATTGGCTCTTAGGCCTCACTGATAACCCTAAACGAAGCTAATTAAATCTTTCTAAACTAACATAAGAATAAATAGAGCCTATTTACTAACCATAGTCACCACAAAGGTGACATGTTCACTTTTAATTTTAGTCACCTTTGTGGTGACTGTCAAGGAGTTTTTTTTATGTTTTCACAAAAACTATTTGGCGAAAGGCTTAGAACTCTACGTCAGACTAAGCATCTAACTGTCGAACAACTCGGCAAAGAGTTTAACGTTTCAAAGCAAACTGTTAGTCGCTGGGAATTAGGCGATCGTCTGCCGCCCCTTGATGTCGCTACAGCTTTAGCAGATTATTTTAATGTATCGCTTGATTATTTAGCTGGACGCGCTGACAATTCCAATAAATAATAAAAAATGCTTAAAGTCGGTGACTTTAGCATTTTTTTATTAGCTGTTTGCTCTAAATAAATATTACAGTCAGTTAGCATCTTTACGTTAAATCAGATTGATATGTTTCCCTCAGACTTTCTGGATAAGGTTACTTAAAAACATATTATGCAAACAATGAGACACTTATATTGGTCAATTTAAGATCCGTTTTTACTTAAAACAATTTTCAATTTGGATATTCGCTTTATCAATTTCTACTTTACTCATTGTATGACGTTTCCCATGAGTATCTATAAGATAAGCTTCAATTATTTTAGAAGGTTGTTCAAGTTTTGTTGTCCCTATGATTTTATCATTGTCTTCAATTCTATCTTTAGTAAGTTTAGGACTTCTTTGACCGTTTTCAAATATAACAATAAACTTATCTATTGTTAATGCCTTTCTTCCATTGTTTACAATAAAGAATTGATACCCCGCTTCTATTACTATTCCATTTGTAGTATGTGTTCCAGCTCTCTCGCCAGCTAGGATTATTATTTTAGGAACATCAATAAAATACATAAAATATAATGCCCATGCACTAAATATCGCTGCTAAAAACGCCAAAATAAGATTTGCTATATCCATTTGCAACACCTACTTTTTATTAATCTATGTTTTTATTCATTATGCAGTTTCTTTTGTTTTATCAACGAGATAGTTAACAAAAGCAGTACATGAAACAAGCATAAATTTTGCATCTTCAAATTTTATATTAGGCGCATCTAGTAATGCGTGCCTAATTCCCTCTGCATCGCTAGTATAACCATAGAGTTTATCAAAAGCGCCTTTAAGAGAAGAATGAAGCTCAATATTAGGCTTAGCTTCTATAATTTTTAATGCTTTTCCCAATGTAGCTTTTGGGTCTTCAGCTATAATTATGCAAGCAGCTTCAACTGCACTTATAGATTCTTTAATTGAATTTCGATAATCAGGATTTTTTCTATCAGATAATAATTTTATTGATGCTTTTAAATGAATTGTTGTTGCATTAAACTTGCTTGGTGATTGCAATGCTTGTTCTATTGATTGAATTTCTTCCTGATCTGTTATTTTAATAATTTTGCCCTCTACAAAACGATATCCTGACATTTCTTTCTCAAGTAAAGTGTTACAGAAAGACATGAAAGATTCATTATTATCATAGCTAGCCATAAATTCAATGAAGTCATAAATTTCATACCATTTACAAGAAAAGAAATATTCTCTAATGTACTGATAAGTTTTATTCCAATCATAAGATAGTGTATCTATTGGATTTTTAAAATAGTTATGCCACATCAATTTAAATAATGATATTTTGGGATTAATGCTAGTCTCTCGTAGAGAATTGGTACGCTTTAACCATCCTATATCATCCCAGTAGAACACTGTGAGAGCATTCCATAAAGCAACACGTAGATCTTCATCAATACCATCTATTTGTAAAATCCCCTTAACTGGTGTGTAACCATTTCTTTTTGAAAACATTCTAATCCCCCTATAATTGCCAAATATCGTACTAATTCATCAAAGGACTAAGTACTCCTTCTGTATTTAAATAGAAAGATATTTTAAATGAAAAAAGCACTGCCCTACCAATTAAGGTAAGACGGTGCTTTCTGTCCAGTATTATTTGGAGGACTTACTTCAAATTGATTGAATAATTATAACATCGTTAAATTAATTGGAGGTTATAAATGTGAATAATACAATTGAAATATCTCCAGCTGCAGCTACGGCTACAGAATCTACCGAAGCGGGTTTTATGGTACTTCCTTTTGAACAGTATCAATTTAAAGATTTTATTAAAAGTCTGTTAGGAAGTCCTCAATCTATTGGAAGAATTTTAGATGAGCCGTACGAAATCGAAAAAGAAGATGTAAACCAGTTAAATGAACTAATAGTTCAAAGAATTACACAACAAAATGAAGGAATTCTAATCCAATTTACATCAAAAATTGTATACAATGATAATTCATATGTAGAATTAAATTCAATTCAAGAATTTTTGACATATAACGAGTTACGCCCAGTAATATCAGAATCAATACATTTAAAGTGGGACTTTTTAGTAAGATTTCAGGATAAGGACGTACCTGAAAAACAACGTATACAAGTTTCCATGACATCTTCTGGGCGTAGCATTCCTTTTTATGATGGTGAAACTACTATTTTTCGCAATCATTCAAGCAGCGGGATGATATCCTATCGGGTTGAACATACAGCTAGAACATGGGGCGCAGATATTGAAGCACTGCTAAATAATTATTTTGCTTCGATTATAAAAACCGAGCCTGATTATAAAAAATTCATTAGAAAACATGACTCTAAGATTGCAACAATTATTGGCCTCACTTTTCTTCTAACTAGCATGTATACGCTTTTTGCTGCAACTTCTAGTCGCACTAATACACTCTTAATGCAATTTACGGAATTTGTTAAAGAGACAGGTCATGAAGGACTAGCCTCTGTTCACAATAAAGTTGATTATCTAATTACCTTTTTAATCACTGGAAAGAACATAAATGAATCAACTAGTTTTTTTGTTGCATTTATTCTAACGTTTTCTATATTTTTTCCTATATGGATTACAACAACTATAAATTATAAATACCCTAGTTTCATTTTACTAACAAAAGAATCCTACAAAAGTAAAGAAATAAAAATTATAAAACTTAAAAAAAGATGGTTGTCCTTTTTCTTTGCTGTAGCATCTAGCATAATTACAGGAATAGCATCTAACATATTATATACAAAATATTTTAGCTGAAACTAGCCCCCGGTTTCGCGATGTTTAAGCAATTACTTTACTAGCAAATACTCGCCTGCAACAGTACCAATAATCCAGCAATAAGCACCGTCAAGATAGTTTCGTAAATTCGTTTGCAGTCCACTGGCCACTAAAGTCAGTCAGCAATAAAATCCGACTCAAGGCCGGCAGTTTCGAATACTGAGACAGGGTATCTATTTCATTTAGGCTACTCTAGCACAAAAACGGCAAGGCTCAGAATTTCCCTGAAGTCTTGCCATTTTTGTATATAGTTAGTGCGCTTGGGAGGGCTTGAACCGCCACTCATATACAAGCTCAATATTTCCTACCAGGACTATTCTCCATGTTTCCGCTGTAATCAATTCATTACTAGTGCACGGTTCTCCTTATCGGGCAAGCGGTGCAAAATAAGGGCATCATTGCCCTTATTTCATTACAATAATCCTATTAGCAATCAATATATCTACGAAAGTCCCTTTTTCACTCTCAAGCTATGGATTGGAATTACGTTACTAACTTTTAGAAAGTCTTTTGGCAAATCTAAAAGATCTTCAATTTCTGCAGATTCTAAACTAAGATAAAAGTCATCCGCCAGTTCGTTTAAAAGTTCCTTGGACGTTAACACTCCATCATTTACTAACATCTGAACTGACGTCTTCAATAATGATGGTGTTGCTGTAACTAAAACATCGTCCAAAGGTTCATATTTCTTTATTCCTTCTTTTTGCATTTTTCGCATTAAATTTTGATAGGTATGGTAGTCAATTAGCTTTAATGTATAAGCTCTTCGTATCATTGCAGATATTGAAACTTTCCATTTCTTTTTTAACTCAACGTAATAGGAAAGATTGTTCGCATATACTCCGACGTCTCTACTAAAAGTTTCTTTCGGAAGCAAAAAAGCAGATGCAAACGAATGCGCCTGATTCTCTCTTTCCTTAAATTCTTCTTTTGATAATGTTTCTATATCTTCGCTCCACTCATGCATCAGTATATGCCCCAATTCATGCGCAATATCAAAATGGATTCTAGCTGCTGTTCCCTTATTCTTAGAATAACCAATCAAAAATACAGACTCACCATTTATATCTAGCATTTGACTAAACGCATCAATATCATTTGTTTCACTATCAAAGCGTGATACTAATATCCCATTTTTCTCTACCAGGTAAATAATATTCTCTATTGGTTTATCGCCTAATTTCCAATGAATTCTAAGTTGCTCTGCTGCCTTCTCAGGATCTATTTCACCCTGTATGATTGGCAAATTAAGAGTTGGAAATTCGATATACTCACTCAAAAATAAATACACAGTAGTTAAAAAGTTCATCTTTTGAACTTGCTGATTTCTATATTTTTTATTTGTCGTCAATAATGCCCTAAAGTAGGTTGACCCTACTTTAGTATTCATATCACTTTCTTGTAAGAAAAATTTAATTGGAAATCCAAGTGCATTACTCATGTCTTTAATTGTAGAATACTCTGGATTCCTAATTTTATCATTCTCATACATAGAGACTGTCTGCCGTTGCAGATCAAGTTTTCCAGCAAGTTCTGCCACAGTTAATCCTCTATAAATTCTGGCCGCTTTAAGTCGTTCTCCATTAAACTGCTGTAAATTAGTATCCATTTTTTCCTCCAGTGCTCACAAAAAGGTCATTGTAAATCTTTTTTCGTTTCCTCTTTATCCTTTTCTTTCGGTATACTCTTTTGATTGATTTTGTCTTTTGCCTTTTGCTTATACTTCAACCCACTTGTAGGATCGTTAAATTTAGAAGTTTCATCTTCAACGTCTTCAGCGACTATACTTTCATTTACTTTGATGTATTCATTCCAATTTGCTTCTTCAACCATATTAAGATTACTATCGACTACACAGCACCGTAAAGATAGCAAAACTCCATTCACATCATTAAATAATATTAAGGCGTGTCTTTTTACAATATTGTCTGGTAGTCCTAAATCCTCAAAAATCTTAAAGACAATTTTTTTAATATATTCTTCATTTTCAAACTTACTATCCTCGACTTCTAACAATTGAACTTGAGATTGTTTTGCAATCAACTCTCTATTCAAAGATCGTGCAAGAGCCTCTGTATAGTGAGGTGTTTTTCTTTGTACTGACTGTTTTTTCAAGGTTTTCAATCTATTTTCTCTCATTATTACATATAGAAAACCTGTCTTACGCTCAAAAATCGGCACTAATTGCCATGATCCCCGTCGTGTCGGACGAGCAACAATTTCGTAGTCAATAAATTTTCTGCAAACATTGCTATACATATGATCCAAAATTCTTGTTGGCGTACTATTTTGGACAATTAATCTTTGTGATTTAAGATCGCCCCTAATGTCATCTCCGATTGCACTCATAATAGCATCACAAACATTTTCTATAAGTCTTTCATCCGCTCTAATCATTTTTTCAGTTGGAATCATGATTCCGATACCTCCAAAAATTTCCTTTCTTAAGTATAGGACTTTTTTTAAAAAACGTCAAGTATAACTCCATAATATCGCCACATCGTAAAAACCAAGCGTGTTAATCTAAAATACGGAACATAAACTCTATTAAATCCCTATAATTACTGTTTAACATAGATTGCTACTACCAAAGGTAGGTTTTAGCATTTTTCAACGTGACACAAGGGACAAGGGTTATTTGTCCTAAGTTAAAAATAGAGAGGCACAAGAAACCTATTGTCGTGTCCCTAGTGGCTAAAGGTCTATAAACCTACTTATCTATTTTCATCATACTAAAATATTATATAATAAGGTGAGAACATGAAAAAGGCAGAGAAGTAACCTCCTAAAAAACACTTCATTTATTTTTAGGAGGTTAAAAATGAATTTTAACAAAATTGATATGGAAAACTGGAACCGTAAGCAGCATTTTGAGCATTATTTAAAGAATGTAAAATGCGGCTTTAGCATCACTTCCAATATAGATAGCACGGCATTAGTGCCAGCGGTAAAAACACGATCATTAAAGCTTTATCCCGTCTTGCTCTATATGGTAACTACTGTAGTCAACATGCAACAGGAACTCCGGACATGCTTCAACGATGATCAGGAATTGGGATATTGGGAAACGATGAATCCATCTTATACGGTATTTCATCAGGATACCCATACCTTTTCGAGCCTTTGGACAGAGTATACGGATGATTTTAATGCGTTTTATCAAAACATCCAGGCTGATATTGAGAAGTACGCCAATAACAAGGACCTTTTTCCGAAACCGGATTGCCCACCTAATTGCGTCCCGATCTCCTGCATTCCCTGGACGAGCTTTACTGGCTTTAGCCTAAATCTATCTAACGACAACCAGTTTCTGCTGCCTATCGTGACCATCGGCAAATACTTTGAACAGGGCAATACCTTACAATTGCCGGTATGTTTACAAGTTCATCATGCTGTAGCAGATGGTTATCATGCAGCACAATTTATGAATCATCTTCAGCAGCTTGCTTCCATGCCGGAGAAGTGGCTGAAGTAAACAAGTCATCCTTTAATCGTAATAAAAGCAGTCAGCATACTACTTATTGAGTATGCTGACTGCTTTTTTATATTATGAGCGGTGAAATGTTGCAAGATAGGACGAGCTCCGTAATCTTTCATAATTTGATCCAATATCTCTGAATAATTTTACCGTTTTGCGCAACTTCGTTTTCCAACACACCACCATTATTTATTATTGTTTTCGCAGATGCCTTATTACATTTATCGCAAGTTATCAGCGCATTAGGAATCCCCAAACCATTTGCAATTGGAAGAGCCAATGACAGCATTAAAGTTGCATAGCCCTTTCTTCTTTCAGAGGGTCTAATACCATATCCAATATGTCCACCAAAATTATATAGATATTCATTTAAGCACTGTCTGATATTTATTGCTCCCAATATCTTTTCATCAGCGATTAAGAAGTATGTATGTGCAGGAACAAAATCAGCAGGGCAAGACTCTTTGTTTTCAAATTTATATATATTCTCAAGCCATACTATATAGCTATCCTCTAAGAGCCTTGCCGAATATGGAATGATTTCTTCACCATTTCTCGCCCATTCTTCCGAGAAATTATAATATTCTCTTTCCATAAACAATGTTGGCTTAACCAACTTTACAAGCATATCAAGCACCAGCCCATCAAATAAGCTTAGTCCAACATCCCTGGGGGGGGGAGCTGGGGTCAGGCTTGACTTATACTAAAATTGACTTATTACAGCGTGTAGAAAAGTCAATTGCCTAAATAACTCAAGCCTGACCCCAGACCTACGCTAAAGTATACTGAATCGTATGTACAACCCCGATCACTGGGTATCGACATCAAATTTAAATTGGGGTAATCAAAAGCATCTATTTATTTCCCACGGCTATAAATTAAATGTAACATTTCCTTGCCTTTGTAATGCTTTATGTATTCGCCTTCGATTGCCATGCCAAGCTTTTCCGCAACTTTTCTGGAAGGCAAGTTGCTAGGCCTGATGTGAGCAATTACCCTGTCTGCTTTTAAATATTGAAAAGCATAATCTAGCGACGCCCTTGCTCCCTCTACAGCGTATCCTTTTCCCCAATACCGTTTATTTAAAATATAGCCAATTCCAATCTGTTCGCCATCTTCTGTTTGTTCGATCAAAGGTCCGATAACGCCAATAAAGTGATCTGTATCTTTCTCTATGACAGCAAAATATGAATATCCCTCATTGCTGTACCGTTCTAAATTTTTATCAATCCAACTATTCACTTCTTCGTCGGTAAATGCGTGCTCCCATGCGTACATAACTTCCTTGTCCTGTAAAACTGAGCATAGATTCTGAAAGTCACTCTTAACAATTTTTCGGAACAGCAATCTTTTAGATTCAAAAACTACGTCCAAAATTACCCCTCCAATTTATTCGCCTAAATTATGTGTGTTTCTTCCGAGAATTGGATTTAAAATGCTGAATTGCGGGGACGGTTCCTTCGATTATAAAGTTTAATTAGACACACGTAATAATAAAAAATACCATAAAAATAGGCTAGTTCCTGCAAACTATAAAACATTCTGCAGAGACTAGCCATTTTTCATATTTACTTTGTATTACTAGTTGCTTTCGCCATTACCAGTGTGCAGACAAGGGCAATGAGTATGCCCTTAGCGCCTCACTAGACCCTAAACTTTCTAACAGCACTTTGCAGGTCTTCTGCCATTTTTGCCAGCGCCTGGCTCGCTGCCGCTATTTCTTCCATGGAAGCTGACTGTTCCTCAGTAGCAGCCGAGACAGTCTGTGTCTGCCCCGCAGCATCCTTGCTGATTCGGTCAATGTCCCGTACCGCAGCGACAATCTGCTGACTACCAGACGCCATCTGCTGAATAGCCGCCGAGATTTCCCTGATTTGCGTCGAAACCTCACTTATCAGAGAAACGATCTCCTTAAATGCTTTTCCAGCATTGTTCACGACATCGGCCCCGACTTTGACTTCACGAGCTCCCTCGTTCATCGCAACGACAGCATTATCCGTCTCCGACTGAATCTCTGAAATAAGGTTGGCAATTTGTTTAGCAGCCTCTTGCGACTGCTCAGCAAGCTTGCGCACTTCTTCCGCTACTACGGCAAAGCCTCTACCCTGTTCGCCTGCACGGGCTGCCTCGATAGCTGCATTCAGTGCCAGCAGATTGGTCTGACCTGCAATGCCCGAAATCGTAACAACAATTTGCCCAATCTCCTTGGAACGCTCTCCGAGCTTTGTAACTACCTCCGCGGAACTGGAGACAGATTGCTCAATACTCACCATCTGGCTTATGGCAGCATCTACTGCCTTACCACCCTCATTAGCTGCGCTCGTCGTTTTATCCGTCACACTTGAGACTTCATTTGCATTTGCAGCAACTTGTTGAATCCCTGCAGACATCTGCTCTACAATAGCAGAAGTATCGTCAACAGCTTTTGCTTGTTTTTCTGTTCCTTCTGCGACTTCACTAATTGTGGCTGCCACTTGGGTGGTAGCTTGGGCGGACTGCTCCGCACTGGCAGTAAGTTCCTCGCTGGAAGCCGCAACCTGTTCTGCCGATTCAGTGATTTTCTTCAAAAGAATCTGCATACTGCTTCGCATTTTAGCTAGAGCATCCGCCAATTGGCCGATTTCATCAGTTCTGGACAGTTTTTGCTGCCCCTCTCTGAAATCGCCTGCCGCCAAGCTTTCACATGCTTGCACCATGAACTGCAAGGGTTTTGTTATCGATTGGGTAATTAGCCATCCGCTCAACCCCAATACAAAAAATGCAACCAGGATACTTCCAATTGATATGTTCGTAGCACTCTCGAACATTCTATCATTGTCTGCATTTGCTTGTTCCGACAGCTTGGTAAAATAGTCGGCAAGATTGCGTAAGTTGTCGGTATATTCGATGGTTAGCAAACTTAACTTATTCGTATAAAGCGCATAGGCTTCCATGTTTTTATTTTGATTTGCTAAGTCTAAAACCTGAATTCTGGTTTCACGATTATTTTGCTGCGCAGCTTTTACTTTTCCTAACAACTCTGTCGCTTTTGCATCTAACGGTAACTTTTCAATTATGGCTAGATTCTCATTGTTTTTTTTCGAAAGGGAAGCTATTTCATTTGTTAATTCTTGGTTCTTTTTCGCATCAGTTGCGAGCATCAATTCCAATACAGCTCCGTCAGTTGCATTTGCATTCGCACGGGTATCATTTAACAGTTTGACAGGAATCAGCCTGTTGTCATACAGGTTGTCCATCGATTTATTCGCTTGGTGCAAATAATAATACCCCGTATATCCTACCGCGCCTAAAGCTACTAGCGCGATAAGAACCAGCACACCTAACTTATAGACCATCTTAGCATTCGAAAGCCAATTCATCGTAACTCTCCTCCTCAATCTTTCCAAAGCATGCTGTTTATAACTGCTGAACTTACGACAACGTATACACACTCCTTTGTATGTCGTTAACAAAAATAAGGAAGGCCCCAGAAGCAGGGGCCTTCCTATTTCTTCCTTTCTGTTCTATCTGGATTTAACAATTCCTTCAACAAAATATCTAATTTTTCGACATTTTTTTCATTCCTACTATTTATCATACTAAAGCCTGTAGGACAATAGTCTTACCTGGAGTATAGTTGTGGTATATGAGGCTTACATACGATAGGTCTGCGAAGTACATGGTAAGCATTTGGTCGTTCTCTTCATGAAACCAAAAAGAAGGATACGAATTACGCAATGCGTTCGTATCCTTCTTTTAGTGGTTGTAACCAAATCATTATTTCACATACGAAAATAAATAGTAGTTGATAGTCAGTAAACATAAAAGGTTTTTTCCTTTTTTATACAGAATATGACATAGTTATTGTTATTTTTTGCGATTTCCTGTTGGAGGAGTATCACCGTGCATTTTCCTTCCTTTCTTTGTATTGAACGCAATGTTCGCCTGCCGG
Organism: Anaerospora hongkongensis; assembly: GCF_004339805.1. GTDB lineage: Bacteria > Bacillota > Negativicutes > Sporomusales > DSM-15969 > Anaerospora > Anaerospora hongkongensis. Next base: position 164,511 of record NZ_SLUI01000005.1, read on the forward strand.
CAATCTTAGCGATTATTGCCATCTGCTTTTTTCTTTTTTCCATCGATATCCCCTCTTGGGATCTGCAGGAGGAACCTTCCTTACTCCCTGCTATTGAGACGAATCAAAGCGAATTGACGACAAACTGGTATTACCGCTGGGGAGACAGCCCCAGAAATCCAGATGGCACCCTGTCTTGGCTGACCGAACCACCGGGCGGAGCATCCAGCTGGCTGCCGCAGCTTAGTTTTCAACAACCGTTTTTAGTCGGTGACGATCATTTTGTTTGGCTTGCGATATCGTTACCCACTGTTACTTCGGTATCCGATTCCCTCTACCTCCCAGGTATTGACCAGCTTTTTGAAGCCTATGTGCAGGGAGAAAGAATTTATACCTTTGGTAATTTAGATCAAGTCGACGAACGCCGGTTTTTAGGTTGGAGCTGGCACTTACTGCCGTTACATCCTGAGTGGAGCGGTCAGACTTTATTTTTACGAATTTATTCGGAAGATGCAACGATTGGTCTTATCGGCAAACCCTTATTGACTAATGGACAAGCACTGAAATTACAGATATTACAAAAGGATCTCTTTGCCGCCTTTTGTGCCTTTTTCTTCCTGCTTGCTGGCGTCTTATACCTCGCCACGTACTTCTGGGGGCGAAAGCTGGCAGAATACCTGTATTTCAGCCTCTTTGCTATTGCGATGGGCCTGTACACACTAACGCAGACGAAGATTAAGCTGCTCCTATTGCCGCAGCCTTTGTTCTGGACCTACCTAGACTTACTATCGCTGTATAGCTTACCGTTGTGGATAGTAGCCTTTCTCGCCAGCTTACTTAATGCCGGGCGAGAAAACCTCCTCCGCATTCTTTGGCTGATCAATGTACTTTTCTTGAGCGGGGCTATCCTGGCTGACCAGCTTTCTCTCTATCCGCTCATTCGCACAGTCCCTTATTTTAACTACTTAGAGCTCATCACCCTTGCCGGTCTGTTTTACGTAACCGCACAACAGCTTCGGCAAAAAAATCAGGATGTTCGTTTGTTTGCTTTCGGGTTTGGGCTGTTTTTCATTGCCGCTTTCCTCGACGTTGTTGGCAGTATCCACTTTCGATTGCTGCCCTTCAAAGTGGTACATATCGGCATGTTGCTGTTCATGCTAACGCTCATCTTCCTGTTGATGCAGCGTTTTGCCCGCACCCACAGTAAACTGCTCGTATACTCTCACGAATTAGAAATGAAGGAGAATGAATTAATTAAGCATCGTACCCAGCTGGAACAAATGGTCAGTGAACAGACTCAGCAGCTAAGTGAAGCCAAGACCGCCGCCGAAGATGCCAATCGTGCGAAGAGTGAATTCCTTGCAGTCATGACTCATGAATTACGGACGCCGATGAATGGTATTATCGGCATTTCTGAATACTTGCTGGATACAAAATTAGCCTCAGAAGTACGGGAAAAGCTGGAGTTAATTCATTCCTCAGCACAAATGCTGCTGTCGCTCATTAACAATATTTTGGATTATTCCAAACTGGAGGCTGAAAAAACCTATTTAGAAGCGCTCCCTCTGCAAATTGCGAGCGTCATTCGCGATGCCACTACTATTTTAATCCCCCAAAGCAAGAAGAAGGGGCTCCAGCTTACTTGGAACGTAGCCCAAGATGCCAGTCAATGGCTCATTGGCGATCCCTATCGCTTACGGCAGATCCTCTTAAACTTGATTGGCAACGGCATCAAATTCACCCAGCGGGGTGCGGTGTCCGTCGATGTAACCGTTGACGCCCAAACCAGCACTACCCTGACGCTGCGCATTAGCGTGACCGATTCGGGTATTGGCATCAGCCCCGAGCAGCAGCGTCAGTTGTTTTCTTCCTTCACGCAAGCCGACTCCTCCATTTCACGCCATTATGGCGGAACAGGCCTGGGACTCGCCATTTCCCAAAAATTAGTTCACCTAATGGGCGGAGATATTGGTGTTGTCAGTTCGCCCGACAAAGGCTCTACTTTCTGGTTTACCACCACCTTAACGAAGCCGCACGATTCGGTGGTAACCGCCAATGTTCTGACGGATTTTTCCTCCCCGCCAAGCGCGAAGCTGTCCACCAATAAGTTTCATATTCTGGTCGTAGACGACCATGAAATAAACCGGAAATTAACGGTTGCTGTCCTGCACAAAGGCGGCTACCAGGCGACAACCGCGGCCAGCGGTGCAGAGGCGCTCACTGCCTTGGCTGCTGTCCACTATGATGCCGTACTAATGGATGTTCAAATGCCTGGTGTCAGCGGTCTGGATGTAACCAGGGCGATCCGCAGCGGTCAATCGCAGGTGCTAAACCCTGCTATTCCCATCATTGCCATGACGGCGCATATCCTGCCGGCCGATCAAAACAAGTGCTTACTGGCCGGTATGAATGACTATATTCCCAAACCCTTCCACAAAGCTCAGCTTTACCAGGCGATTGAAGCACAATTAGGTGATGCCCAAACAGCCAGCGCTGCTGCAGCTCCATCCTCCATACTGGAAAACCAGTATCTCTCCCTGGATTACAAACAGCTGCTGCAAGCTGTAGACCAGCGTACCGACTTAGCAGCAGAGCTGACCACTGACTTTTTGCAAGACATGGCTCGCAGTCTGCAAAACCTCAGACAAGCACTGGAGTTGAAGGACAGCCTGCGCTTTTTTGATGAGATACACGGCATCAAAAGTATCGCGGCGACAATCGGCGCCAACCACACCTATGAGTTAGCCAAGTATGCAGAAAGTTTATCAGAGCCTCAGGATATCAGCCTTCTATTACGGATAGTGGGCGAATTAGAGCAAGAACTAACGGTATTGCAAGAAATCATCGCATGCACTACGCATACAAAGGAGTAACAGTGTGACCTATCTTCTTCTTATTATTTTCTTCTTTTCTCTACAAAATTTTGCCCATGCGCAGCAGCTCGTCATGGAAGGAGAAGCGACGGCAAAATACGAATCACGTAAATATAAAACTGCTGGCATTCCCGACCCGGAGTTTATGGAAAGAACCCTGCGCCTTACAGTAAGGTCGCCATTATCTGCACAAACCTCACTATTCTTACGCTTAGGTCATCAATCCTATAGCGGTAAACCCATCGATCCTGACAGAACCGCCATTGATCAATACGGCTTCACTTGGAAAGGCGCTACTCAAACGATTACTATCGGCAGCCAGGAAACGTATTTGGGTGCTTATGGCGCCATGTTTGATAATAGCTCGAATCTGGGCGAGGGCATGTTTCGCGGCATTGACATCCGCGGCACCAGCGGTTCTGATCGGTATCATCTTGTCAGCGGTCGGCTTGATTCCCGGCTGTTTGCTGATTCACAAGCCCGCAGCTTTTACGGCGCAGAGTGGGCCCACTACGTAGGCGATACCCGCTTATTAGCAAGTTTCCTCCATATGCCGAATTTGCCAAAAGAAGCTGATAATTTCATAGGATTTAGTATTAATTCACCTGCCGGTAAAGGGGAATGGCTTGCCGAATTTGTGCATTCTTCGGCATCGACTGCCAATCAGGCTCTGCTTGTCGGTGTTAATTATCAGCCTACAAATTATCAGGCCTTAAAGTTGGTTGCAGGGCGGCTGGCTGACAATTCCGTACCCGAAGGAAACTCCACTCTGGGTGGTTACGATAATGGCATTTGTGGCTTCCAGCTCACTGCCATCCAGGCACTGAATCCTGCTAATCGCATTGCGTTAAAATATACTCGCGCCGAAACGATCACAAGCAATATTCCGATCCGAAAAACCGAGCTTGAGTATACCCACTTATTTTAACAGCGGCCTTACTTCCTAGCACCGAAAGGAGTTTTATCGTGACACGTATTTTAATTGCTGATGATAAAGCCGTCAATCGCCGCCTGCTAAAAAGCATGGTTGCGGAAATGGGCATGGATAGTATTGAAGCTCAGGATGGGGAAGAAGCCTGCAACATATTAAAACGTGAAGATGCTCCGCAAATCGTTTTGCTCGACTGGGTTATGCCAAAGCTCAACGGACTTGAGGTTTGTAAGCGTATTGCTCTTGAACGCTCGCAATCACAAAAGTATCGTTATATTATTTTGGTTACCAGTAAGGACAAAGACGGTGAAATCAGCGAAGGCTTTCTGGCCGGAGCTGACGATTATATTACCCGCCCGTTCAATCGCAATGAATTGCGTATGCGCCTGAACGTTGGCGTACGCATTGTCCAAATGCAGCGTGATCTCCTGAAGCTGCTGCACTGGGATCCCCTCACCAATGCGCTTAACCGCCGCGCTGCCTTAGAACGTCTCGATGAAGAAATCAAACGGGCCACACGCAGTCAATCACCGCTGTCGATCGCCATGCTGGATATTGATCACTTTAAACAAATTAATGACACACACGGTCATCTTGTTGGTGATCTGGTATTGAAGGAAGTGGTTACGCGCATTTTTCATGCCCTATCTTCCTATGATTTGATCGGACGTTATGGCGGTGATGAATTTATTCTGCTTTTCCCTAATACGAAACTTGCCGACGCCACTCTCATCTGCAGCCAGATCCAGAATGCCTTTACGCAGGATCCGATTATCTCCGCTGACCTCAAACTGTTTGTTACGGTCAGCATCGGTGTAACCTCGCAAAATGGCGAATCCTATCTTGCCGACACCTTAATCCATCATGCCGATGATGCACTCTATAAGGCGAAGCGCCAAGGCCGCAATCAGGTTTACAAGCTCGCTATGCTGTAGCAGATGAAAAATAAAAAAGCAGTCAGCACACTACTTATTGAGTATGCTGACTGCTTTTTTATATTTAATTTTGTAGTACTTAGTTATTTTTCGCCACTAGTGATACAAAAAAGTGAGACTCGTTCAATTTCCCTGTTTTGCTTTTTCCTTAGCCGCTATTTCGGCCTGGATGGCTTTCTTCATAGCCTCTCGCTCAGCCTCTGCCTTTATTTCCTTTTCGATTTCTGCTCTCATCTTAGCCAGACGCTCCTCTTCGGCCAGCCTATCCCGTTCTGCCTTCTTGGCAATTACCGCTTGCTCATCTACCTGCAGTATTTTCATAGCATGGTAAATCCCTCTATTCAGCCTAGCCTTACTATTAATATCCTTATCCCCAGAATAGAAAAAGTGCTTAATACCACCATTACCACCATCCATGGAAATAGCTACTATCTGACCATGCTGCGATAACTCGTACAAGTCAAAATCATTTAATCGTACACGTCCGTCATAAAGGTGGGCCCACGAGTTAGCAAACATACCATTAATAATTTGTCCTCTGTACTCCCATCCCTGGAGGTTAAAGGTTTTAATAAAGCCATCACTAAAAGCAATATTCATAGTTTTAGGCTCATATCCCCTATCAGGTGCACCTGCCAAATGAGCAATCCAGCGAATGTAAGCAAACGGCTCTTCATTCATATTGGCAATACCGTAATTTATCAATAAATTTATGAAAGTATAATCGCCTACACCCAAGATAGTATTACCCGAGTGTGCCAAACCATTTTTGTTTAAGAGGCTAAAATAACGCTTGATGTTCTTCTGACCATACGCATCCTTTACCTTATCATTAGAAATAAATACTTCCTCACTATTTAGGCCTTGGTATTTTAAGGCCTGTTCGTAGGTCATAGCTGCCTCCGAGGTAGCTGCACCAGCCACCAATAAGCAGCCTAACATTAATCCAGCCAATATCTTTTTCATAGCCAAAAGGGCCAACCCTCCTTCAAAATTTAGATAGCGTCTTTATACCAATTTTCCTCCAGCATAAATACTTATTCCAAAGTTGATTTAGTAATAATTTACCACGAACTGCAAAGTTCCTGCCAATTATTAGAACATACTGAATGGACTCACTTGTTTTTTAATACCACGCTGCCTAACTATCAAAAGCACGCCTCAAAGGTTCTAATCCCTTACCTTGCTTCATATACAAGTAATACCCTTGCTTTTTTTCAAAAAGGCTAATTCGTGCCAAAGAAAGAGGTATTACAGTGAAAGAGATAGTTGCATGCGCCATGTGCAAGCACCCCCAATGCGCCGATCTTTATGAAATCAATATCGCTCAAGCAAGAGCTGCTAACACCACTTTTGATAAAAGGCACCTTTACTTGACCGACTACATCTGCCACCGCTGCGTAAAAACCGCAGAGTACAAAAACAAGTATCTCTTATGCCAACAGGAGCATTGCGTATTACCCGAAAAAACAGAAGTCCGATATAACTAAAGAGAAGAAACGCCTAGTGTAAAGGCGTTTCTTCTTTTTATACCCGCTATCAGGGCACGTTAATTTATATATGCAGCATCTAATGGCTGCCGATCTACTAATCTCTTATAGCTATACTTAGGATAACCAACCATCACTGCGCCAACTATCATTTTGTCTTCTGCAATATTGAACAAATTAGGCAGCGGTGAGTTTTCCATAGCTGCGAAATGCTCAAAGATTCCCGCCCAACAGGTTCCCAGTCCCAATGAAGGGGCAAATAGCTCCAGATAGGTTAAACATGATATGGCGTTATTTCTAGCGAACGGAGAATTCTTGTCGGCAATAGCGATAATTACATGGGGCGCGCCGCGGAAAACGGAATCAAGTCCTTGTTCCCGATAACCTACAATCGCTGCTTCTATTAAATGACGTACAGGGGAATTCTCTGCTATCTGAATTGTGATTTCTGCAGCTTTTTCAATCAGTTGTTTATTCTCTACTACAACATAGGATATACCTTGGCTATTAGCTGCCGTAGGCGCTAGCCTGGCTATATTCACTAATTTTGCTAGAAGTTCTCGTGGGACAGGCTTATTCTGATAGTTTCTTATGGAACGACGAGACCGTAAAAAATGCTCTGCCTGCTGCGGATTTAGCTTAGGGAACTCATGTGCATCCACTTGAAGTGCCAGCGGGGCTTTTGCGTTATCGATTGCAGACGTAGGACAGATAGCAACACAATGCCCACAGCCATTGCAATTGGCACCCACCGCTTCTTCCGGCCCTTTTTCTCCCATCTTTAGTACGTACACCGGACATTCTTCGATACAAAGCCCACACTGAATACAGTTTTCGTTAACCGTTATCAAGCTCATTGTCGTCATCTCCTCAATAAAAATAACCAACAGATGTTGAGTTTTGAACGTTTGTTTATTACAATAGTAGCAACGCTGTTACCTGAAATCAATGAGTAAAACAGCCTAAACTGTTGCTTAATAAACAAAACAGTCCAAAGTGTTCATTTATACCATACTAAGGAGAAAAATTCTTATGGACAGGCGTATTGAAAAATCCCGGCAAGCCATTATGGATGCTTTTACTAAGCTGATGCTGGAAAAAGACTTTGAGAAAATTACGATTAACGAAATTGCCGAACGGGCAAATGTAAACCGGGGAACGGTATATTCTCATTATATAGACATATTTGACTTATTAAATCAATGCATCGAGAACCACTTAAATAAACTATTCGAAAACTGTCAGCCAAGAGGAAATGATAGCACTAATTCCGGTAAAGATTCGCTCTGGAAAACCTTTACCTATTTAGAGCAGCATGCTTTATTCTATTCAAAAATGCTAACCAGTAAAAGTGCCACTGCTTTTAGAAACCGCTTACATGCTTTGATGGTGAAAAGTGTTGAAGAACAGCTTGCTCTGAGCGGTCTCGCTAAAGATGTGAATCAAGAAATTATGGTCCAGTACTTTGCTTCGGCAGCCATCGGTGTCGTCGAATGGTGGGTTACCCATTCCATGCCCTATCCAGCAGAATATATGGCAGAACAATTATTGTCACTGATGGAGCGATATCAAAATAGGCGTGCATAGGTATTAAAAACAGCAAAAAACCGCTTACTGCCCGACAAAGCCAGACAATTCGCGGTTCACAACAAGGCCCCGTCAGCCAGATCATTGCCTGCCAAATACATCTTGCAAATAGTTATCGAGAATACGCAGCGGTTCCTGCAAAGCCTGATTGGGAAACTTGTGAGTTACTTTATAGCATATCCTTGGCGGCACCGGGGCCGGTAATTTCTGAAGGACAAAATCTCCCATCCGCAGCATATGTGCGCCAATAGAGGCGGGGACGATCGTCCATTGTCGTGCATCCTTAAAAAAAGTAGTAATCAGTCCCGCCGTATCCAGGTGAACACGGGAAGGGCACAGCGGGTCCCACCACTGGTCATGCCTGAATTGAAACTCTCTGTTCCAATTGATGAAGACTTCGTGCTGCGCGTCCAATTCTCCCATCTCAACAGCAGCACCAGCTTGCCGCCCCGGCCCAGCCAGACGCAGCAGCACCATTTCTTCCGCAAAAAAAGGTTTAACCGTGACGCTCGGCGACACGATCTCTCGCACTACAAACGCCACATCCATCTCGCGCCGCTCAATACTATCAAAGGCTTCCTGCGTATGCTGCGTACGAATTTGCAGCCGGATCGGCGGGGTATGCTGATTTAGCAAGTCATAGATAGGGGGCAAAACAAAGTGACTAATACTTTCGGCAGCGCTGATTGCCAGGCTCAACTGAGCACCACTGGCCTGTAAGATTTGGGTTTCCCGCCAGAGAGCATCCCATCTTTCCGCAATACTGAAAAAGTTCTCCCCTTTCGGTGTCAGACGGATTTTGGCTGCCCCTTTTCTCCGCTCCACCAACAGGCCACCCATTTCCTGCTCTAGAGTCTTTAGCCGGTAGCTTACAGTAGCTTGTGACAAGTGCAGCAATTCGGCCGCCTTACTTAAACTCTCGGTCCGTACGATAGCCAAGAACGCCTCAATCCCAGGAAAATACATTGGACACCTCACAAAATATAGAAATACTTAATATAGTTTGCAAAATATTTGAGTTTTACAACATTATTCTCTATGTTTAAAATTATCATTACTAGAGACAATGGTCAAATGTATTTTTCGCAGCATAGCAGGAAAGGCGGTTTAGTAATGAAGATTCTCATCGTCGGCTATTTTACTGAGACCTCAAAAGCAACTATTGCAAGGTATTTCCCGGAAGACTGGGACATTGTGATCGTCCCGCCCGGTGAAGAAATGCTGCAGCATATCGAAGACTGTCAGGTACTCATCCCTGAACATGTTAAGGTAGACCACAGCCTGCTTTCCAAAGCAGCAAAGTTAAAATTGGTACAGACGGGTGCAGGCTATGATAATGTCGATATCGCTGCCTGCACCAAGCTCGGCATTTGGGCAGCCAATGCTGCCGGAGTCAATGCCCAGGCAGTGGCCGAGCATGTTATGGCACTGATCCTGTCTTATCATAAAAACATCCCGTTTCTTGATGCTTTCATGAAAAACAAAATCGATCAACATCAATTGAACTATACCGGGAGCGAATTAGCGGGCAAAACGATTGGGATTATCGGTTTTGGTGCCATTGGTAAAAAAGTAGCGGAGTTTTGCCGGGTCTTTGATATGGAGGTGCTGGCTTATGCCAGAACCGCTGTACAAGCTGACGGTTTTGTGCAAATGACGGATTTCGATACGCTTATCAGCACCTCAGACATCGTAAGTGTCCATATACCGCTGAATCAGCAAACCAAGCAGTTAATCAACAAAGCGGTATTCCAAAAAATGAAGCCTACCAGCCTGTTTATCAATACAGCCCGTGGTGGGATTGTCAACGAAAGCGACTTGATTGCTGCCTTAAAAACTGGCGACATTGCCGGCGCATGCCTGGATGTATTTGAAGTTGAACCGCTTCCAGTTGACAGTGAGCTCCGGAATTTGAGAAATGTGATCCTTACTCCCCATACGGCTGGCATGCCTGACGGTCTCAAATTGCATAAAAAAAGATATGATTTCTTTGTGAATAATAGTAAACGGGTAGGAAATGGTAAAGAGCCTGTAAGCAAACTGAATCAAGTATAATCGTTTGGGAGGAGATCATATGATAGAAGGCATTAGTCACGTTACTTTTATTGTTAAGGACCTCGAACTTGCAACCCGATTTTTCAAACAGATCTTTGACGCCGAGGAAGTTTATGCTAGCGGCGATGATACCTTCTCGCTATCAAGAGAGAAGTTCTTCCTGATTGGCGGGCAATGGATTGCCATTATGGAAGGCGAGTCCCTGCCTACCCGCACCTACAACCACACCGCCTTTAAAATACCAGAAGCGGATTTCGAAACCTATCAAGCGCGCATTGAGCAGCTGGGGGTAGATGTTCGCCCACCCCGGCCACGCGTAGAAGGCGAGAGCAGATCCTTGTATTTTTATGACTTTGACAATCACTTGTTTGAACTCCACACCGGGACACTTCCCGAACGTTTAGCAAGATATAAACGGAAGTGACAAAAACGGCAAGGCTCAGATTTCTGAAGCCTTGCCGTTCTTACTGCCTCGCAGTTGAAGTGTTTTTTTGAGGGGCGCCCTATGATTCATTAACATAATTGAGCCGATTACAAGCAAAATGCCGATCCCACTCACTATCCCTACCGGTTCTCTGAAAGCCGCAATACCAATAATCGCGGCAACGATTACTTCAACTGACGCAATGACAGGGACCTTGCTGCTCTCTGTAATTTTTTGCAAACCCTGATAATAAAAAATATAGGCTATTGCAGTTGGTATCAAAGCATAGAAGAATCCTAACAGAAGCACACTCTCGTTCAAAGAGGCCGCTTGTTCCCAGGGATTGATAAAAAAGCCGAGAAAGAAGGCCGCAAATAGATAGCTATATGTGCTGATCACAAAGGCATTGCTTTTTTCTCCAGCCATTTTGCCGATAATTGCCGTCATGCCATAACAGAAGCCCGACGCGATACCACACATTGCCCCGACCAGCGAGAAAACCATGGCATCGAACTTTCCGCCGGTCGCCGTCAACACACAACCGATAATATTAACAAGCATGGCCGTAGATTTTATCCAGGTAATTTTTTCACGAAACCACAGATAAGAAAAGACGGTAGTAAAAACCGGAGCCGTATTCATCAACACGGCACTCACCGTCACCCCCGTCAACGTAACGGCCAGGCTATAAACCACATTGTTGAGGCCATGGCAGATTAGACCTAAAAGTATGCAGAATCCCAGGGTTTTCTTGCTCACACGAAGAGAAGTTACCCCAAACTTGGTGACGGTAACTATCGCGAGAATAAAGAAGGAAAAGGCCATTCGAAGAAAGCTCGTTAAGGCAAACGAGGAACCCTGCTGCTCCATCAACTGGATAAACGGGCCGATACACCCCCACAATACCCCGGCAATAAATACTTGTAAATATCCTTTAAACTCTTCGTTGTGTAGTACTTTCATTAAAAGCTAGTCCTCCAACAGTTCTCCTTACCATATTGTAGGCTAAATGCCTGATAAAGTAAAACCGAAAACGGCAAGGCTCAGATTTCTGAAGCCTTGCCGTTTCTATATCAATTTAGGAAATCCGTGCTACTGCCAGCTGCAGTTTTTCGCCGTTAATATTGACCTCGGTATAGTCACCTTCGGCCTCAAACACAATGTCCACAGCCAGTGTTTCGCTCATGATATATTCTTTATACTGCTGAACAATCGCTTCGAGTAAAGCATTGCCGGCCATATAGACGGTAATTTTGTCGACCACTTCAAAGGAGCTGTCTTTTCTCATGTTTTGCAGCTTGCTGATGATTTCTCTGGCGTAGCCTTCCCTTTTCAGTTCTTCCGAAATGTGGGTATCCAATACTACGCCCACTTCGCCCTCACTGGCAACAGCAAACCCTTCCAGACCATTCATTGTGACCAGGAGATTGTCACTGTTGAGTTCAATCGCGGTTCCTTCGACCTGAATGGTCAGGCTTTGTCCGGCAGATACCTGAAGCGCCAGTTCCATCTGATCGGCTTCAGCAATGGCTTTTTTGATACCTGTCAGCAGCTTGCCGTATGTTTTGCCCAGTACCGGCAGATTGGGTTTGACCGTATAGCTTACATAGTCGGACATATTGGCATTGACCACTACTTCTTTGATATTGAGCTCTTCTTTAATGATGTCGATATAGTAGTCGGCCAGTTCCCTGGTACTGACAAGCATCTTGGGCAGCGGCTGCCGGTTTTTGATATTGGCGAGGTTGCGCGCACTGCGGCCCAGTCCGCAAATCCGGTACGCCAGCTCCATTTCTTTTTCCAGTTTGGCATCAACCTGCGATGCGTCATATTCCGGCCACAGGCATAAATGCACACTTTCCGGCTCGTTGGTATTGAGACCGAATACAAGATTGCGATAAATTTCCTCGGTAATGAACGGCACAAACGGAGCCGCCACAATCACCAGTTTTTTCAATACGGTGTGCAAGGTGACATAGGCATCAATTTTATCCTCGGTCATATCCATGGACCAATATCTGACGCGATTGCGCCGCACATACCAATTGGAAAGTTCATCGGTGAATTCTTCAATCAGCTGCGCCGCACCGGTAATTTTATACGCATGCAGATATTCGTCGACTTTGTTAATCAGGGTATTCAGCTTGGAGATAATCCACCGGTCCATAACATGGCCGCTTTGTCTCCCCTGGTATTTGGCCGGATCAAACTGGTCGATTTCGGCATAGAGCACATAGAAGGAATACACATTCCACAGCGTATTGAGGAATTTGCGCTGCGCTTCAATGACGGCCTCTTCATAAAAACGGGAAGGCAGCCAGGGTGCACTGGCGGTATAGAAGTACCAGCGCAGGGCATCTGCCCCCTGATTATCCAGCACAGTGAACGGACTTAAGACATTGCCTTTGTGTTTCGACATTTTAAGGCCCTGTTTATCGAGTACATGCCCCAGGACCACACAATTTTCAAAAGAGCTCTTACCAAAAACAGCAGTGGAAATGGCCAGCAGGGTATAGAACCAGCCGCGTGTCTGGTCAACAGCCTCGGAGATAAACTGAGCCGGGAAGTTTTGCTCAAACAGTTCCCTGTTCTCAAAGGGATAGTGATATTGGGCAAATGGCATTGACCCCGAATCGTACCAGCAGTCAATTACCTCGCTGACGCGCTGCATCTTGTTACCGCACTGCGCGCAGTTCAGCTGCTGTTTGTCAATATAGGGTTTATGCAGGTCGAGATCATCCGGTACGTTCAAGCCTTTTTCCTGGAGCTCTGCAATACTGCCGATGCATTCCCGGTGTCCGCATTCGCATTCCCAGATCGGCAGTGGTGTACCCCAGTACCGTTCCCGGCTGAGGCCCCAGTCAATTACATTTTCTAAGAAATTGCCGAATCGTCCCTTCTTGATGTTATCCGGATACCAGTTGATTTTGTCGTTGTTTTCTAAAAGCTGCTCCCGGAGAGAGGACATTCTGACAAACCAGGAAACACGGGGATAGTATAGAAGCGGCGTATCGCAGCGCCAGCAGAAGGGATAGGAGTGAAGATATTTCTCCGCTTTCAACAGGACACCGGTTTCTTTTAAGAAAGCCAGTATTTTTTCATCCGCTTTTTTAACGAACATCCCCTGCCAGGGCGTCACTTCTTCCACAAAATTACCTTGTGCATCCACCAGGTTAATGAGCGGCAAGTCATATTTTTGGCCAAGCCGGTTATCATCTTCGCCATAAGCCGGCGCAATATGGACAATGCCGGTACCATCACTTAAGGTAACAAAATCACCATGCACCACATAATAGGCCTTTTTCTCCGGTTGCGCGAAGCAAAACATTGGCTCATATTCCTTGCCCAGCAGCGCTTCCCCTTTGAACTCGCGAACCAGCTCGTATTCACCCTCCAGGATGCTTAACCGCTCTTTCGCCAGGATTACATGCTCTTCCTGATAGATTACTTCCACATAATCATAACTCTGGTTAACAGCCAAGGCCACATTGCTGGGCAGGGTCCAGGGGGTAGTCGTCCAAACAAGAATCGCCGCATTTTCCCCTTTAAGTCTGAACTTGACATAAGCCGAGCTGTCTTTCACGTCCTTATAGCCCTGGGCTACTTCATGCGAAGACAAAGCGGTACCGCAGCGCGGGCAATACGGAACAATTTTGTGGCCTTTATATAGTAAATCTTTATCCCAAAGCTGCTTCAGCGACCACCAAACAGATTCAATATATTCATTATGGTAGGTGACATATGGATTTTCCATGTCAATCCAGAAGGCCACTCGCTCCGACATTTCCTTCCACTGGGTGGCATAGGTAAACACGCTCTCCTTACACTGCTTCACAAAATCTTCTACGCCATACTTTTCAATTTCCGGTTTGCCGGAAATCCCCAGCTTTTTCTCAACTTCCAGTTCAACCGGCAGGCCATGGGTATCCCAGCCTGCTTTTCGCAACACCCGGTAGCCCTTCATGACCTTATACCGTGGAATGAGATCTTTGATTACCCGGGTAACAACGTGACCGATGTGGGGACTGCCATTCGCGGTCGGCGGTCCGTCATAAAACGTAAAATACTCCTTGCCCTCGTTCATCTTAAAGCTCTTGGCGATGATCCCTTCTTTTTCCCACAAAGCCAGTATGGATTTTTCCATCTCGACAAAATTATTTTTAGGACTTACTTTCTTATACATGAACTTGCTCCTCCCTGTTCTTGCATGCTGCAACAAAAAACACTTCGCCCCTCACTCAGGACGAAGTGTTATCTTCGTTAACCACCTTACGATTCTCAGGTACTGCATACCTTATCCTTTAACGCAGGATTACGGATTAACTTACTAAGCTTTCAGCCATCAGCTCTCAGGTGATTTTCTTCCGGCAACTCCCTGCGGGTTCTCAGCACGCCCCGCTCTCTGTATGGTTCTATTCCCGCAATACTCTTCCTGTTCACAGCTTTTTAAAGAAACAATATTAAAATATTACTCGTGATTATACTGCTCCAGCGCCAAAATGTCAAACTGCCCTCGCACGTTATTGGGACATGGGGACAGGTCCCTTGTCCCAGCAGTATTAGTTTACCTGCCCTTAACCAAAACCAGAATTGCCCCGGTAATGAGGATCACTCCCATAAAAGCAGGGGCGGCGTGCCCCAGTGACACATAGATTTGGCCGCCTATTACAGGGCCAATGATTCTTGCCAGCGCCTGAATCGACTGGCTGCCGCCTTGAACCCGGCCTTGTTCACTGGCATCGACAGACTTGGAAAGCATCCCATTGAACGAAGGCCCAAAGATGGAATCACCGAAACCAAATATAAACATTCCAGCGATAAACAGCGGATAAAAAGAGAACAAGGCCGATGCTGCAATCAGAGCATAGCCAATAACCTCTGCCCCCATCCCCAGCATCGCGATCTGTTTGTCACTCAGTTTTACTAACAGCCTGGGCATAATGAGGCCTTGGGAAATGATGTCCTGGATGCCAATGATGGAAAACATCAGGCCAATTAAGGCAGGCTGCCAATGGAAAGTATCCATCGTGAATTGGGAAAACACTGCCTGTAAGGCTCCGTTAGGTATCCAAAGTAAAAACGCTGCAATAAGCAGCCGTTTTAAGTTTTTCAGGGAAAGTACGCTTGCCAGCTGGGTAAAGGGATTCAGTCTTACTAAGGCAATCTCTTTCAGTCTGTTATTCTTAGCAAGGCTCTCAGGCATAAAAAAGTACCCATAAATCACATTCAGCAGCGTAATGCCTGCCCCAAAATACATCGGTACCGCATACCCAAACTTGGCCAGTAACCCGCCGACCGTTGGCCCGATAACGGTGCCTACCCCGACAATGGCACTCATCCAGCCAAAGTACTTTGTCCTTTGCTCTCGCGGGATGATGTCGGCAAAATAGGCGAAAATCGTGCTGATGCTGCCACCGGTTATCCCTTCTATGATACGCCCGGCAAACAGCACCCACAGCGCGCCGCCTATGCCAAAGACCAGATATCCCACTGCCGACCCTAACAGGCATAGCAACAACAAGGGACGGCGTCCATATTTATCGCTTAAAGCGCCAAGTGCGGGAGCCGCAAAAAACACGCACACGGCATAAACAGAGGTTAATAACGTAACCACAATTGCTTGTTCCCCCGGATTGCTTGTATAAGGCTGCACTAAGAAGGGAACGACAGGCGCTATAATACTGAAGCCAATTCCGCAAAGAAATACGGCGATGAGGCCGAATAGCAAAGCGTGTTTATCTACGGTTTGCTCTTTGTTTTGTTCATCGTATAAGTTAGTTGTAGACATAATTTATCCCTTTCTAGGGTTGTAAATTTCACTTCCCAGGAAGCAAAATAATCATAGCATATCTTTACTGCCTTGTCAAAATGCTGTCCATGAAAAAAGCAGCCTGTTCTCAAGTGAGTCAGACTGCTTTTAGAGATATTCCTGTGTACAATTTTATTTTGAACGATTTACATCCCGCTTGCTTATTTCTGCATCCAAATGCCGGCTGTATTTCTCCACAAAGCTGAGCATACTGTCAAATTGTTCGTCGGTTACCTGCTCAAATACGGATTTATCCCGCTCCTGGAATTCTTTGTGGAGTTCTTCATGGATGTTATAAACGGCTTGCCCTTGCTCCGTAAGCTTATAATAGATCTCTTTTTTGTTTTCCGGCTTCTGATAGCTTGCGATAACGCCTTTTTCAATAAGCTTCTTCGTCATTTTACTCATGGCACCGGTGGTCATAAAAAAGGTCTCCGCCAGTTTCGCCACGTTGACATCCGCATTGCTGCCAATATATTCAATACAATGTACTTCAGAAGGCTGATAACCCTTAAGACTGTCTTTCATCTTAAGCCGGTTAAGCCAACTCATCTTATTAAATAGCTCCCGGAAACTCATCATAACCTGTTCTTTTTTATTCACGGTCTGTCCTCCACCCGCTAGTGCAGTTACCCCTTAAGTATACATGAACTCCTGCCCAGTTGACAAAATTGTTGACAGGATTTCTTATACTAAATCGTATTCGCCGGGCTTGGTAATATACGAAACCTTGATTCCTGCAGAACTAACCTTACCTGTTGGTTTTACCGCTATTAGTTTTACAAGCAGTATACTGGTCTATTGCTTTTTCCAATTCTTGTTGCAGATAAAGATAATCAATAAGATGACCTGCTTTTTGGGCTTCTACGATCAGCTCTGTTAATTCCGCAATCTTTTCTGCAATATGCTTTCTGTGAATCATCATTTTGTTTTCACCCCTAGCGTTTGGATAAGCAAGTTACACTCCAGCTCACTATTAACAGTTAGATTTGGGAAAACGTTTACTTTGCTAAAGCTTCCCGATGCCTTCTTGCAAACACCCTCTAAAGCAAGTAAAATTTTAAAGAAAGACCAAGCTTGTTCGCTTTAGCGAATTTATTCCAGTTTAACGAACGCCAAGGTAACAGTCAACATTTTTTCTTGCATATATTTAGATGAAGATAGGTGTGGTTTACTTGAATATTGGTACCGTAATTAAAGACTATCGTTTAAAGAAAGGCTTGACCCTTCAAGCTTTATCTGACTTGAGTTGTGTAAGTAAATCAATGCTGTCCGAGATTGAAAATAATAAAAAAATGCCCTCGATTGATGTGGTTCAACGTATTTCTCATGCTTTAAAAATAAGCCTCTTGGCTCTATTAAGCAACGATAAGCAAAAGACCGCTGCTGTACATACGAAATCAACTGACCACCTAACGTTACAAGATCCACCTGCCGGTCTTTCCTTACAATTCATATCCCCGCACGGAAATATGAACGAGCCAACTGTTTCCTTTGGCAAGATGCTTGCTAACAGCAGTACGAAAGTATATACGCCAACCCCTTTTACGACGTCGAATTACATTTATATTGTCCAGGGGCTATTGAATTTTCGCCTTGGTGAAACGATATACCAGCTAACAACAGGTGATTCTTTTTATTTTACTACCGAAACTGTCCAACAATTATTTACGGGGCCTGAAGAATGTCATTTTTTATCTGTTAGATATTATCCGAGCTACACTTAGCATAAAGCTCTTGGCAGCCAGGCATTCAAATCGCCCAGTAATACAAAAACGGCAAGGCGCAGAAACTCTGAAGCCTTGCCGTATTATCACGCTGTTATTTTTCTGGTTCACCCTGCTGGTCGTCCTGCGTATGGAGCGGTTTCATTGCAGGCTGAAAATTCCCCGGTTGCAAAGAACTATTTTTTGCCAGCTTTGCCTCTCGCTGCTCAATTTTTATCAAAAACAAAGTAACTGCACGGGCTAGCGAAGCTATAAAAAATATAAAAGGAATATGATAGATTGGCTGCCAATTATCCATTTCGGATATTTTATAATGCATAAAAACAGGCAGGAGAATGAAAACATATATGCTTACTGCAATAAAATTCCACAGAGAAAACTGTCGCCAGGTAGTGGTATATTGGAAAATCAGCATATAGTAAACGGGGAGTACCGTTAAATACGGAACAAATAGACAAGGCACGATAGGGAATACTGGGGTAGCACAAAACCAGAGAACAAAATTTACTCCCACCGTCTCATATACAGACGCGCCGACCGTTAATAACGAACCAAATAAAAACAATACACTGATGCGTTTTTTGTCAAAGAGGCTGAAGCATATTAGATAAGATACTGCCACTAACCCGACCATACTCCACCACCGAAGAGAAAAAACATCCTCGGTCAGCCATTTTTCCAACACTAGGCTATGCAATGTGCTTCTGGCTTGGTGAATCATTTCATAATCTACCATAATATCAATTACCCTTCTATTCATTTCAGCCGTAATGTTACAGCTTCAGTTTGGGTATAGTATGAGCTTTACAAAATTAGATAATACTTGTACCAAAATAGCTACATATTTTCGTAAACAGTCGCCCTTGCAAGTAGCTACGACCTAATAAACGCTCCCCTAATCATTTTTTTCCTTTAAATTGCTGCTTATTTTTAAATCCAGCGCCTTTAAGCTCAAATGTATCTCGCTTATATGCTTCTCTAGCCTGTGAAGATGCCCTTGCATATCGTCAATTTCTTGTTCGGCTTTATAATTTATCGCAAAATCAATGATTGACTCATCTTTATCTCTTGTTGCCTGACGATTTTGACTCATCATAATAATGGGGGCTTGAAATGCTGCCAAACAGGATAGTATTAAATTCAATAATATAAATGGGGGCTCATCAAAATGATGAGTAAACTGTAGGACGTTCCATACCATCCAGAGAATTAAAAAGGAAAAGAAAAACAGGATAAATTTCCAGCTGCCGCCGAATCTTGCGATGGCATCCGCCAGCTGATCCGCCCGTGACGTGTTCAATAAATAGGTTTCGTTTACACGGGAGATGATCGTACGCTCGTAATTGTCCACTAATTTATCAATGCGTTTTCTATTGTCCTCATCAATTTGAATGTCAAAACCTTCTAATGCACCCTCATCGGCTACATGTCTAAGCGTAGACTTTTTACCGTTCCCCAGCTTCACAACTCGCTTCATTACCTATCACCTATCTGCTTAGATTATGGTACTACCCATACCAGTATTTGCAGATTGTGCTATTTAATTCTCAACTGTTACTCATGGGACAAGGAACCTGTCCCCTTGTCCCACTTAAACTCGGCAATCTATTTTAGCAAAAATTAAAAGCTGTGGAGACCCTTATTTGTATGTTATAATATATTATAATTATGTTATATCATCCTCAGAGAAAGGAGTTTCTATGCTTTCCTCAATTTCAACAATCGGAGAAAAGTTAAAAGAAATCCGAACAAGAAAAAAATTAAGTCTGGATGAAGTCTCTCATCTGACGGAAGTTAGCAAGCCTATGCTGGGACAAATAGAACGGGGGCAGTCTATTCCCACAATTACGACACTTTGGAAAATCGCAACTGGCTTGAAAACCCCACTTTCCTCTTTTTTGGAGGACAGGCAAGTGGAATACAGCATCGTTACTATTGATGAAATAGAAGTTATTTCAGAGTATGATGGAAAAATGCGAGCTTACCCATTATTTACTTATGATCCGCTTCGCAATGTCGAAACTTTTTTCATTGAATTTGCCCCCGGCTGTTTCCATCACTCGGGAAAACATGATAATGGTGTGGAGGAGCATGTTTTTGTAATCAGTGGGAAATTGCAGCTTATTTTAAATGGAAAAGAGATAATTGTAAATGAGAAACAAGCTATTCGCTTTTATGCGGATGTCCCTCATTCCTATAACAATTCATTTGAAGGTGCTTGCACAATTTACAACACGATATTTTATCCCAAGCGTTAAAGGAGGAAAAGGGAATGTACGAATTAATACAAGTTGCAGAACAAAGTTACTATATACAAACCCCCTCAAAAATTGGACTAGTCAAATTAAATGATACCGATGTTTATTTAATCGACAGCGGCAACGATAAAGATGCGGGACGCAAGGTGCGTCAGATTTTGGATGCTCATAATTGGTGTTTGACAGCGATTTACAATACCCATGCCAATGCCGACCACATCGGTGGCAACCGTTATTTGCAGGGACAGACGGGCTGCAAAATCTATGCGCCAGGTATCGAGTGCGAGTTTACAAAACACCCCATTTTAGAGCCATCTTTTCTTTATGGTGCATTTCCGCCGCAAGATTTACGGCATAAGTTTCTCATGGCCCAGGAAAGCGACGCTGTCTGTTTGACAAAAGATGCTTTGCCAAAAGGCTTTGAAATCATACCATTGCCAGGACATTTTTTTGATATGGCAGGCTTTCGGACACCGGATGATGTCGTTTTTCTGGCTGACTGTCTGTTCAGCAAACAGATTCTCGATAAATACCAGATCAGCTTCATCTATGATGTTGCCGCTTACCTGAAAACACTTGAGATGGTAAAATCCCTGACCGCAAAAATATTTGTGCCGGCCCATGCAGAAGCAACGGAAAATATCGCTCCGCTTGCCCAGTATAATATTGACAAAGTGCAGGAAATAGCCGATAAAATCATTACTCTCTGTGAAGAACCCCTCTGCTTTGAGGTACTGCTGCAAAAAATATTTACGGCCTATAACCTCACAATGGACTTTGCACAATACGTTCTTGTCGGCAGCACTGTTCGTTCCTATCTTGCGTGGTTAAAGGATACCGGCCGGATTAGTGTCAGCTTTGAGCAAAATATGCTGCTTTGGAGGAAGGTGTAGTTTCAATCCCAGCAACACAAAAAACGGCAAGGCTCAGTATCACTGAAGCCTTGCCGTTTCTCTATTCACTTTGGTGCGCCTGGGAGGACTCGAACCACTGGCCAACGGTTTAGAATACATCATCGTTTTGCATAATACTGCACTCACACCCTATGATACACTTCTTCGTTTATCTATTTAAGGCTTCTTTTTTTTCTTTCCTCATGTTTGCGGTGCTGATATAGTTCCATTCTTTTACGATTTCTTCCGGCAGTTCTATGCGCATTTCAGTGCCATTATTGAATGGCATTATGATAGTTATTTTTTCTGCCGTGGGAAGTATGATAGCCATGTTTCCTTTTGGTTCGCCCCAAAAGCCCTTCTTGTCGAGATTGTAGATTATGTTATTAACATCTATACCGGTTTTGTCAGTAATAGTAATTGTTTGGACGGAATTGTCTTTGGTAATTTCAAATTTAGGCGGTGTTTTAAAACTAAAAACCATCAAAGGGTCAAAGTGCTTATCGGGAGCAAAAGTAGTTGAAGGAGAAGTAGTTGAAATTGCCATTGCCTTGATTGATAAATTAAAATCGGGGGTGGAAGCTATAAGTCCAGAATTTAATTTGTGTCGTTCTAAAATAACTCCTATAACATATTGAGCACCGTCTTTTTCCGCAATTGTTTGTGCATAGACAGAAGAAATGAAAATGCCGTGATTATTAACGGTTTTACGAATTTCCGCAGACGCTGGCGTGGTAAAAACAAATACACAAATTAACAACAAAATAATTTTTTTAATCCTTCCAGAAAGTTGCTTAACGTGATTAGCAAAGTTTAGTTTCATGAGTTATACCTCCTGTTTTTCATCTGCCATTTTCAATTATAGTATAGCATATTGGGGTAACGTATAATAAATTGCGCCAAAAGAAAAATTGAATAAATTGGGAAAATGCGAGGACCGCAGACTATGTGAAAAGTCTGCCGCCCCTTTGTCTCCCTATAGACAAGCCACTTTGACAGTAAAAAACTAAGGCTTCAGCAACATCATCGATGTTGTTGAAGCCTTAGTCTACATATGGTGCGCCTGGGAGGACTCGAACCACCGGCCAACGGTTTAGGAAACCGCTGCTCTATCCACCTGAGCTACAGACGCATGTTAATACTAGCTATGTCACTTCACTGTTTAGCAGCCGGCCCAAACCGTGACAAAAGTAAAGATAACGCTAATTAGTATACCATTTTCCTCAGCTCAATGTCAATTGGAAGGAGTTGTCTGCTGGTAAGAAGCAAGCGTTCCCCTATTAACTATGCAGCGATAGTCCCCTGGTTATTTTATCAACAATTTTTTTGTCCTCCCGCAGCGCCAAACCGATTAAATTAAGGTTATCACTGCTTGCCATTTTAACAGCGGCCCGGTTTTCCTCATCATGGGTAGTGGAAAACAGCTCTTCTGTAAAAATGGCAATAGGAACATTCCGTTCCATGGCCCGCTTATAGGCCTTTCTAATTCCTTCAGCGCTGCCGGCGAACATCAGCATTGGTTGACGTACCATTGGTAAATAGCTGTTGCCTGATGCGTCTTCATAGTTTCCCCCAACTAATCCTTCATTAGCGGCAACGATACCGCTGACGGTAAAAGCCGTCACATTCAGCTTCTGCCATACCGGTAAGTCTTCCCTGATAATAACGGCAATCTTCGTATCAAATTTCACAACTTGCCCTCCCAGTTTACCCCTTTTATTGCACACCTTTTGCGTACAGCCCCGGCGTAATCCCCAGGTATTGCTTGAAGCGGTTGGTAAAGTGACTCTGATCACTAAAACCGGTAGCATAGGCACTATCCCGTAACCCCAATCCCTGTTTGATGAGCTCCTTCGCTTGCATCAGCCTGACGCTTTCCAGATAGGTATGGGGTGTCATTCCCATTACATGGGTGAACAGCCGCAGAAAGTAATAGCGGCTAAACCCGGTTGCTTGCGCTAAATCTGTCAGGGTGATGCTTTTGGCTAAATTCCCCTGTATATATGCTTTCGCCGTTTCAATCGCTCTATTTTCTTTCCCGAAACGCAATTCTGTTAACCGGATATCCGCATACTTTTTCACCATACTGCTAATCAGACAAATCAGCATGCTCTCACTTTGCAACGGAGCACGATTATTCCGTAAGCAAATGTGCAGCTCGCGCAGCTGTTTAGCCAGTGCGGCGTCGTCAACCCGAACATTGTTAAACAGGGGCAGTTCGTTATCTCTGCCCGTGATATCTGACACGATTGCCCTCACCGGTGCTACCCGGGGGTATAATGCATAATACTCAAAGCCTTCTTCGTTAGCTGCTTCACCGGTATGAGCCTCGCCAGGATTTAAAAACAGTAACCCGCCCGGTGGTGTTACATACCGGGTATTGCCGCGATACCGAAACGTCTGCAGCCCCTTGTGAATGAGACCAATCACATAGTAGTCGTGCATATGCCTGGAAAATGCCTGTCCCACAAAATAGCCATGCAGGGTTTCGATATCAAGCTGCGAGTCCCGGTACAGATTTACCACTCCTGATTGCATACCCGACCACCCCCTTAGCTGATTTCGCGAAAAGGCTCTGCTTACATGTTTTTTTATTATATCGTTTCCATCGCTGAGAGTCTTGCAGAAAATTGCTCTATTTCACAGGTGCGGCTGCGGCAGGCAAAAGTGACGATAAAGCAGCCTTGCCGACAAAAGTAATGTCAGTATTTCAGCAAGCGGCACCGTCAGCCAGATTCCGCTTATACCCCAGAATTTCGGGAGCAGGATAAGGCCGAGACTGATCCAGAGGATTCCTCTGTTCAAGGCAATCGCTACTGCCTGTGCGGGGTTGCAAATAGCGGTAAAGTAGCCGGCAGCAACAATGTTCAGCCCATTAGCAAAAAAGGCAAAGGCATATAGCTTAGCGCCGTTTTCCGCAAAAGCAAGCACCGGAGCGTGGCTGGCGTCGAGGAACAACGCTATAATTTCCCGGGAATAAACCAGTATTACGCCAAAGAAGAAACTGCCCATAATCAGAGCAGAAAAACCGGCCAGCCGCAGTACTGCTTTTACCCGTTCGAGTTGCCGGCTGCCATAGTTGTAGCTGACAATCGCACCTACACCATCTGCCAGGCCCAGCAGCATATTGTTGCCAATAAATTGCAGGTAACTGATCGTTGTAAAAGCGGCGACTCCAATTTCACCTGCATAGCGCATCAGCGTGATATTAAACAAAAATGTGGTAATACCCGTTCCGACTTCTGCCAAGCCTTCTGACATGCCATTGTAAAATATGCGGCGGGCTAGATCCGGGCTGAAGCGTCCTCCGGTTAGCCGCAATACCGTTCTGCCCGTGAGAAACGGCAGTATGGCCATAACAAAAGCGATACTATAGCCTGCTCCGGTAGCCAAAGCTGCTCCCTTGATACCTAGCGACCAGCGCACAACAAACAAATAATTGAGCACCATATGGGTAATCACTGCCGTCACCAAAACCAGCATGGAATACAGCGGTTTTCCCTGAACCTTCAGCACGTAATCCAAAACAAACATAATACCCAGAAAAGGCAGAAACACGCCCGTATAGGTAATATAGTTTGCCACTAGCGGCATCAATTGGCTGCTGGCTCCCAAAAAGGCTGCTATCTCATTCGTAAAGCCTAAGGCAATGGCGGCCATTACAAGTGCTGCTCCCGTTATGAGCATAAGCGCAGTTGTAAAGGTATCACCTGCCGCTTTGCTATTGCCTTCGCCCAGACTGCGGCCAATCAGACTTTGTGTACCAATGCCGATGATCACACCAAGGGCAAGCATCAGACTAAAAAACGGCATTGCTATATTAATGCTTGCCAGAGCATTGACGCCGATATAATTTCCAACAAAAAAGCCATCAACAATCGTATTTATCCCTAAGAACAGCATCCCGGCGACGGCCGGAATACTGTACGAAAAAAACAGGGTAGTAATATTTTGTTGGCCTAAAACATTCTCCTTCATGCTTATCACCTCTTCTGAGATGATAAACCTTGGAGCAGCTCCAAGGTCAAGAATTATTTCAATCCAATCCACACTTCATAGTAATCGAGATGATCTTTATGGGAGCTCGCCATATAGCGGCCAAGCAGCGGTGTACTTATTTTTCGGCCTTTTTCCCGGATATATTGCAGCATGCTTTTTAGTACTGCATTCTCCTGTTCCACATAATCTGTGGCGAGGATGGTATATAGATAGTCCATTTCCTGCAGCGAAGTTAATCCTTGCCGCTCCTTGTCGTCCAGCAAGCCTAAATGTTCTTGATCCAGGCTGATCCCCGCCTGTACCCAGCGAAAGTTCGGAGATAACTGAAGCTCTTCACCGGGGATAAGCAGTGTATACCGGATGCTATTCATCCAGCCCCAGCCCTCTTGTTTGTATTTGTTGATCATACTGATCAAATCATCGGGCTGTCTGCCTAAGAGTTTGTATTGAAAGTCAGGCGCTGCGACAAGGGAGAATATTCCCAGGCGCTCTTCACAGAGCTGATACTGGGCTGCGACCTGGACAATCATGTTCTTCAGCTTCTTTAAAACAGCGATTCTCTCTTCAATGGCCCGCTCATTCTCATGCAAAATATTTTTAATATCACCGATATCCATTTGCGTGATCACTTGCCGGATATCGGCAACAGGCAGCTCCATATTGCGCAAGAATAAAATATCCATGAGCAGAACAATGTCATTGTACGAATAGTACCGGTAGCCATTAAACCTATCCTTATGCGCGGTCAACAGACCCGACTTTTCATAATACCGCAGCGTATCGGTAGAAATAGCAAATAGTTGAGCCACTTCACCAATTGTCCATCTCATCGTTATCACCCTATCTGTACCGCTTTAGCCTTGTTCTTCCATTATCATACCATACAAGTAATGCCGCTATTAGCAAACGGGACTGCGCTTTTACTTTCGTGCATAAAAAATATACTTTAGAGCGGTATAACTATGGAAGACAAATGCCAGCCATCCCTTACAAACTGCGGCTTTAGCTAGATAATATTTCCGGACATGGCTGTAATTGACTTTTGCAAATACTGTCGATATAATGAAATTACAAGTGCATATTGCTCCAAGGGGAGTAACCTTTACAGCATAGTCGTCAAGTTCGGATTAAAACCCCGGCTGTGCTGGCAGCGAATTGTTGTTGGTAAGACCTTGCCTTTTTTATAAAAGGGCAAGGTCTTTTTATATATAACTAAATGAGAGAAAGGGTGAGTCTATGAACCTCTTACCAGATGTCCATAATGTGCGAAGTCATTTCTGTTATGAACAAAAAGTAAATGGGGGCGATAAACTTGGACTGGGCGCGAATAACCGGTTATGTCGGTCTGCTTTGCATCGTCATTTCAGTTTTAGCGTCAATCATTGCGGCCGTCGTCCCAGACTACCGTAACATGGAACGACCCGAGGAAATCGTTCGATGGGGTCGGTATCTCTGGGCCTACGCTGCCGTTACCATGGGCATGTATGTAAAAAAGAAAACAGGAAAGATTCTGGAGCTTGGCGGGGGAGTGCTGGCAGGAGGATTATGTTTAATTTCGCCTGTTGCCCCATTTATTGTCTTGCTGTATTCTTTTCGTTCTTTTCTGGTGCTCAGCAAGGCAAAAGGCAATCTCCCTTTCTAAAGATCCAACCGTTTATAACTAACGATTCAGTTAGAGGAGGGATCTTGTGATAAAACTATGGCATCAGCTGACCTCACAAGAGATTGTTCAGTTATTACACTCAAATTCATCCACAGGCTTAACGTCTCTGGAAGCAGATAAACAGCTGCAGCAGCATGGCTGCAACGAACTCAAGGAAAAACCGCAGGAAGCGCTGTGGCAAAAATTCTTAAATCAGTTTAAAGACTTTCTCGTTTTAATTTTGATTGCCGCCAGCTTAGTCTCGATTTTAGTCGGAGAAATTACCGATTCGCTTGTCATTATCGCCATTGTGCTGTTGAATGCACTGCTGGGCGTGTTTCAGGAAGCAAAAGCGGAAAAAGCGCTTGCCGCCCTCAAGGAAATGACTGCCCCAAACTCCAAAGTGCTCCGTGATAGTGAGATTACTGTGATCCCCTCAAAATTTCTCGTACCGGGAGACATTGTCCTGTTAGAGGCAGGCGATTACATTCCCGGCGATTTACGCTTTATTGAATCCCATAACATAAAGGTGCAGGAAGCGTCCCTAACCGGCGAATCAGTGCCGGTAGTAAAAAGCACCGAACCGGTTGATGGTGCCGCTTCACTGGCCGATCGTCATAATATGGGGTTTATGAGTACGATCGTTACTTATGGCCGGGGAAAAGGAATTGTTATCGGTACCGGCATGCAGACGGAAATCGGCAAAATTGCCACCATGCTGCAAGCCGTGGAAGAAGACAGCTCACCTTTACAGAAGAAGCTGGCCGAGTTTGGCAAAATGCTTGGCATCATCTGCTTATTTGTCTGCGCCCTGGTCTTTGGCCTGGGTGTATACAGCGGCTACAGCGATGGTGTGCTCGAAATGGCCGAGGTGCAGCTCATGCTAATGACGGCTATCAGCTTAGCCGTTGCGGCCATTCCCGAAGGCCTGCCAACTGTTGTTACCATTGTGCTGGCACTTGGTATGCAGCGTATGGCTAAGAAAAATTCCATCATGAAAAAACTGCATGCCGTAGAAACGCTGGGCAGCATCTCTGTCATCTGCTCCGATAAAACAGGTACCCTTACCCAAAATCAAATGACCGTGGTTAAAGCCTTCACATTAGAAAAAATGGTTGACGTAAGCGGCGAAGGCTATGATCCGCAAGGAGCTTTTTTACAGGACGGCAAAACTGTTGATTTAGCGGCAGAACAAGATTTCGCTTTGCTCCTCAAGGGCGCTGCTCTATGCAATGATGCTCAGCTAAAGCGAGTACCCGAATCAGGGGTGTGGCACATCGTTGGTGATCCCACAGAAGGAGCACTGGTAGTTGCCGCTGCCAAAGGCGGCTGCCGCCAAAGTGAATTGGCGGTCCGGTATCCCCGTATGGGGGAGCTTCCCTTCGACTCTACCCGGAAGATGATGACCACCTTTCACCAGACAGCGGCAGAAGCCCTTTCCTTTACGAAAGGGGCGCCGGATGTATTGCTGCGCCGCTGTACGCACATTGTCGTAAACGGCGAAGTTCACCTCCTGACACAGGAGGAAAAAGACCGCATTGGTGCAGCCAACCTGGAAATGGCATCGCACGCCCTGCGCGTTCTGGCGGTAGCATACCGCACCTGGGATACGATTACCGAAACTCCCACTGCCGCAGAAGAAAACCTGATCTTCATTGGCTTACTGGGTATGATTGACCCTCCCCGGGTCGAGGTACGGGAAGCAGTTGCCGTTTGTCGGTCGGCCGGTATCCGTCCGATCATGATTACCGGTGATCATCCCGATACTGCTTTGGCAATTGCCAAAGATCTGGGCATTGCCGGGCCGAACAGTGCGGCAATCACCGGCAGCCAGCTTGACACCATAAGCCAGGCCGGGCTGCAGCAGCTTGTGCAGACAGCGAGTGTTTTTGCCCGCGTCTCGCCGGAGCATAAGATGGCCATCGTTGATGCCTTGCGCAGTAACGGGCAAATTGTTGCCATGACCGGTGATGGCGTAAATGATGCACCAGCGCTTAAAAAAGCGGATATTGGCGTTGCCATGGGCATTACCGGCACTGACGTTACCAAGGAAACTGCCGATATGGTTATCGCCGACGACAACTTCGCTACCATTGTTTCCGCGGTTGAAGAAGGCCGCGTCATTTATGCCAATATCCGCAAGTTCGTGTATTTCCTGCTGTCCTGCAATGCCTCGGAAATTCTGGTGATCTTGTTTGCCATCCTGCTGGGCTGGCCGATTCC
Organism: Anaerospora hongkongensis; assembly: GCF_004339805.1. Taxonomy (GTDB): domain Bacteria; phylum Bacillota; class Negativicutes; order Sporomusales; family DSM-15969; genus Anaerospora; species Anaerospora hongkongensis. The sequence continues at coordinate 193,336 of NZ_SLUI01000005.1, forward strand.
CCTGCTGCCGATCCAGCTGCTGTGGATTAATCTGGTTACCGATGCCTTTCCGGCTCTGGCCTTAGGTGTGGAAAAGAAAGAGCCTAATGTGATGAAACGGAACCCCCGCGACCCCGCCGAACCTCTTTTAACCCGCAAATTACAGAGCATGATTGTCATCCAGAGTCTGGCTATGGCGGTTACGGTATTGGGAGCCTTCAAATACGGCCTTCACGCCTATGACGGCGATCTAGGCGTCGCCCGGACCTTTGCCTTTATCACCCTCATTACTACGCAGGTCGTATGCGCTTTCGCGGCAAGATCGGAGCATTATTCCGTTTTCCAGTTAGGCCTGTTCAGCAACAAGTATTTAAATGCCGGCGCGGCCTTGTCGCTGTTTTTGCTGCTCCTTTCGGTGTACGGCCCGCTCCATGTTATTTTTAAAACGGTGGAACCCGGCCTCGCCGAATGGCTGTTCCTCCTCATTCTTTCGCCTCTGCCGTTTTTAACCACAGAGCTGACAAAGCTTGTTTATAAGTTATCCACACCCAAACGGACCACAACGTCCGGTTCGCCAACAAAATAACGGGAGAGAAAAGGCAGTGCATCGTTATGTACTGCCTTTTCTCTCCCTTATTGTCGATTTTCTCCCTTTATCTGCTATTTCTGCAAACATTTTACCTTTTAAGCAGGATAATCCACAAGGATGACCGATCTTATCAACACCTTATCCACAAACTGTTGATAATTGTTCGTGGCAAAAACTACGTTTTTCACCAAAGCTGCCACTTTTTGTTCGCTTCTTATCCACATTTACAGGTGCATTGTTAATAACTCTGTGGATAAGTCTGGTATTGAATGGGGAAAACTGCCCGTTTTTGGGTATAACCCTGGGGATAAGTGGTTAACTTTCGTTTATGCCACCGGACGACTCCAGTCGACATGAACACCGGTAGTTACCCATAAACGCGCCAGCGCCAACTGCAGCGTTCTGACATCCTCATTCGGCACTGCCCGCCATTCGGTAAAATCCACCAACGTATGCTGCGCAGCCCGGATAACCTGCGGTGTGGATAAATAGGCTTCTACTTCACGCCGTTTTGCTGCATCTTCCAGCTGGACTTTAATTTGCTTGCTGTCACAGTCATACTCAATAAAGCCATTATCGCTGTCATAGTGAATGGCTACTTGAAATAAGTTGCTCATAGTACACCTACTCCGTTATAAATTTCACTTCCCTATGAAAAGAAAAATACGGCTAAGAATAATAAATTCCTGCCGTACAATCGTTTCATTTTCTGTGCTGAAGGTGATATTTTTAATTACAAATTACTGCTTTTTCCGCAATGCCTTATAGGCTTGCTCCGCTATTTTGGCAAGAAAATCACTGGCATAGTCCTCGGAGCGGTCAGATGTCGTATAGGCACTGATCAGGATTTGATCCCGCCCGTCATCGACAAGCCCCACATCACATAGAACACCCGGCAGGGCGCCTACTTTATTCAGCACTTTGCTGTGGTGCATAAACCGGGGAATTTCTTCCCGATAAATGGTGTGCGACAGTTCTTCCTTTAAAATAGCGGAAAACTCTTTGGCCACATAGTCTTCCCGGTAAATCCGTTCAAAAACGACGGCCATTTCCCGGGGTGTGGTAACGCTATGGTAATTGTACGCTTTGTAAGCCTCTTCGCTGTGAATCCGTGTTTTCACTAAACCTAAATCTGTCAGTACCTGCGTCAGCGCTGTCGGATTTTCGGCCTCAATTTCTTTTAGCAAGGCGTAAAATGCCGGATTATCGCTCACCACCAGCATATCCTTAATCTGCTGATCATACTGCTTTCTCTTTGCCGTTGAGGCGTCGGCATACAGATACTTATAGACAGCTAACGATACCACCAGCTTGTGCGTAGAGGCTGTAGGAAAGACCTCATCGGCATTAAAGCTCACCGTCTGCCCGGTTTGCAGATTTTTCGCATAGATTCCGGCCTTACCGTCAAATTGCCTGGCACTGGCATACAGCTCATCCACCAAGGGACCGGTTATAGCATTGTCTGGCGCTGCCGGCAGGGTTTGCTGCTGTTCTGTTGGCGGAACCTGGTCGGCCTTGTATTTGGGAGCCGGTCTGGTAAAGCTACAGCCTGCCAGCACGAAAAGCATCAGGACAAGCGCTATCGTTTTTCTCATGCATTCGCTCCTTAAGAATAACAGATAGTTTAACTTGTCCTGATTAGTCGGATTTTATGTTCTATTTTTTCAGCAGAGGAACGGTATTCGCAGCGTGAGGCATCAGTGTTACTTTATAATCGCTGCGGCCCAGCTTTTCTTCCGCCAGCTTGAGCGCTTCTTCAAGCGTGGTCGCGGCGTACATGCCGGTGCGTTCAATAACAGCCTTATTTTCAGGCAAGGTAATGACGATATGCGGCCGCCGCTGAATTTGCTCACCTAGTTGCAGCGCCACAAAGCCCGGCACGGTGAAAGCCTTGCGCAGTTCTATTTCCCGGTCATACAGGTTTTCGTAGGCAAACCAGCCCATAAAGTCAGGTGGTTCCTGAATATCGCTGCATTCGAGCATCAAAATAACCACACCGTCTTCTTTACAGGCCATTGCCGCATTATCCTGCGCTTTGGTTCCCTGGTAAAAATTAATATCTTTCGGATAGCCGCCTGCCGTGGCAATCACAAGATCCGCTTTCTCCTGAATCGGTACGCCAAAAATCTCCCGCACCGTTTCACAGCCGGATAGCCAGGCCTCATACCAGTGTCCGGCAACAAACCGGGCAAATTCACCTTCGGCATTGAGCACAACATTCAGCAAAAAGTCGGGCTTCAGCATCGCCGCCATTTCCAGCTGGTCTTCATGCATATTATTACCTTCCAGCTTACCACTGGCGCAGGCTGAACTCGTGCCTTTGCCTACTTCGGCATCCAGACAAAAGGTATGGTTGCCCTGAATGGTGGCATAACTGGCCACACCGGGCATTATGGACTTCCTGCCGCCGCCAAAACCGGCCATCAGGTGATATACAATCCCGCCGGTGAGAATGACTTTGTCAGCATTGACGACATGTTTATTGAGCTCGCAGCGTACACCCCGGCTGGTTGTACCAAGGTAGACAAAATCCTCGGCGTTCATGGCATAGCTCTGTTCAATACGAATGCGGCTGACGACCTCCTCGCCATACACCGCCCGGTTTTCCGCGTCCGTATGAGTGCGGTGCGCTCCCAAGGCTACTACCAGCAGGATATCACTGTCAGGAATGCCAGCAGCATTTAATTCATCAAGCAGAACAGGCAGAAAATGCTCATGACCGATCCAGGCCCGGGTAATATCGCTGGCAACAATAGCTACCGTATCACCAGGCTGAACTGTTTGCTTCAAAGGCAGCGAGCCAATTGGATTGTCCAGTGCTTCCCGTATGGCAGCCCCGACGTCGTGAACCAGCTCCGTCTGCTTGCCTTCAATTACATCCAGTATTTTATTATCAGGCAGCTCCACGCGGATCGTGCCTTTCCCATAACCCATTTCCACTACAGACATGCACTCATCTCCTACCAAACTCCGGCCTTAAGCCGTTCGTTTAAAGTTATCTCATTATAGCAACAGCTCAAAAGAACGGTCAAGTTACTGACAAAAGAGGATGGCGCGTTTGCGCCACCCTCTTGCTAATCGTCACTCTTATCTTCTTTTTTCTCTGCTTTTTGCTCAGCAGCGTTCGGCTTAGTCTGCTCTTCTTTGGAAGAAGCCTCGCCATCCTTGCTGTCGTCCGCTAAGGACTGACCGATCTGACGCAGTTCCTCTTCGGATTTGCGTCCTTCTACCGTAACCTGTCTGCTGCCGATCGCCATAGTTACTTTATTTACACCCTTGGTTGAAGGTTCTTCAACCTGTTCCGCTTTGCGCATCGCCATGCTGTACTGAGCAGGCTGTTCTTTTTGAGTAATCACAATTTCATCTTTCGTTCCGGCACCATAGACCTGGCGCCAGCTGCCCTGCTCTTCCACTGTTACATCCGCCTTGCGGTCAGGCAGCAGCAAGGCCGCTACTTTCGGCTCACTCTGTTTTGCCGCTTTTTCCGGCACATCAGCCTTGGCCGCCTTAGCGACAGCTGCCGGATTCTCACGCACGGCCGGTGCACGATCTGCCGTTGGCTCAGCTGCAGGCTGTTTCTTCTCCGTCACCTGAGAATCGGCAGCCGGAGCGGCCGGAACAGCCGGTGTCTCAGGCAGCGGCGTTACTACCATCGGTGGCACCAGCGTTTCCTGCTTTTCCATAATAGATGGAACGCTGGGACTCTGAGCCAGCTGTTTATCCTGATTGGGGCCGGGCAGCTGTCCGGGATTCATCTGCGCTACTACCAGGAATGCGGCGGCTGCAGCCCCTGCAGCTGCCATTTGCAGCCAGCGGCGCATGCCCCTCCCGTGTTTGCCGCTGTCTGCCAACAGCTTATCAACAGTTTGATTGACTACGGCCTGGGAAGGCCGCTCACTGCCCAGCTTATGCTTCACCACCGCGGCAAAGCGGGCCAGTTCCTGCAATTCTTGATCCTCTGTATGCATTGGTTCATTCCGGTGCAAGGCATCAATTAATTGAGATAATTCTTCCGTTTGTTTATCTGCTTTCATTGTCGTCATTCGTTCCACCTCCTTACTGTACGACTTCTTGATCTTGAAACATGCGGCGCAGGCTCTTCAACGCCCGCTGCTGCAGCATCTTGAGCGCCGCTTCCGTTTTGCCCATCATATCGGCAGCTTCTTTTACCGATAAGCCGGCAATAATTCGCAGCTCCACTGCCCGCCGCTGATCATCAGGCAGCAGCCGGACCAGCCGGGACATTTCTTCCTGCCGCTCATGATCCAGCGCAGCTTCTTCAGGACGTAAGCCGGTATCAACAATCGGCATCTGATATTCGGCAATATCGATTACCGGCGGCGTTCTGCCTTTTTTACGCCAGTAATCGGTCACTAAATTTAAGGCAATCCGGCCTAAGTAGGTTTTAAAGGGTACATCCTTAAATTCATACCGCGATAAGGACCGGAAAGCTTTCAGAAACGTCTCCTGTGTAAGCTCCTGAGCATCTTCCGGGTTGCCCATTTTATACAATACCAACCGGTAGATGGGCTGCCAATAACAGCTTACCAGCGCATTTAAAGAATCGCGATCGCCGCCTTGCGCTTTTGTAATCACTTGCTGCTCGTTGATCATGCCCCACCTGCCCTTCCAGTTATCGAAAATTATTTACATTACATAAACGCTAAACCGGGAAAAAAGTAACGCTGTCTTTTTCAATTTGTCCAGGGAAAGATAAAAAAATGCCCGTTCTACCAGTAATAAAAAAGAAGATTTTTTGCCAGCCTCATGATTACAGGGGCAGCACCATCGGTGTGTAGCGAACTCCCTGCTCCAGTCGTTCTTTGTTCCGGATAATAAAGCCCAGCTGTTCATAAACCGGCACGGCGTACGCTGAAGAGTTTACCGTAATCGCAGTTAACTGAGGCCGCTTTTCCTTGCAGCGTGCCACTGCTGCCTCCAGCAGTTTTTTCGCAATTCCCTTCCGCTGATAGTGGCGAGCCGTAAACAACAGCGCAATGTGGCTGTAAATGCGCACTTCGACTGCACCGACAATCTGAGCGTCATGACAGGCAATAAACATACATGCCCCTGCCGTCAAGCGCTGCCTGATGTTATTAGGATGGATAAATTCTAAGAACTTAGCCCGCCCTTCAGGAAGCATCCCGGCAGCGTTGTATTCGACAAAGACTTTCCCAATCATCGCCGCAATCTGCTCGCTATCTTCCGCAATTGCCGGCCGAATTACCAATGCATTCATTTGCGGTTCATCACCTGCCCTCTGTCCGCATTTCTCTTTATTCTACCATTAGGCATATGCTTTGGAACTCCTGCTTATTATTACCAACACCGATTTGTTACGGAAAAACAGGGTAAACTAGGCGAAAGGGGGGAGACTGACTATGTTTACCTTCATTCACCCGCTCAGTTTCGTTATCCGGTTTGTCACCCGCGTATTTCCTCAAGTCAGCCGCGAGCTTGATCACTGGCGTACTCTCGCTGCACAAATTCCGGACAGAGAGCTGGCCGCACAAGCCTTAGCCAGCATTCGCGATAAAAAATTTCATTGCCAGGGAGGCTGCATCTATAGTCTGTATCCCGGTACCGATCGCGCTGCAATGATTCGTTTCATCGTCGCCCTGCAAACGATCAGCGATTATCTGGATAATCTTTGCGACCGCCTGACGGTGTATAATGAGGCGGCTTTTCGCCAGCTCCATCTTGCCATGACCGATGCCCTGACCCCTCACGGTCCTTTACATAATTATTATCAGTTCTATCCGCTGCACAATGACGGTGCTTATTTAAACACCCTGGTACTAGCCTGCCGCCGGGAAGTAGCCTGTCTGCCCGGCTATGGAGCAGTGCAGGCAAAAGCGTTTGTGCTTGCCCGCTTGTATGGCGAATTGCAAACCTATAAGCATTTGGCACCTGACATACGGGAAGAAACCATGCTCCGCTGGACTTCAGACCATCTGCCTGATTATCCCGGCTTATCTCCCTGGGAGTTTGCTGCCGCCACCGGTTCTACCCTCGGCCTGTTCATGCTGTGTGCCGCTGCTGCCTGTCCTCATCCGAAAGAGGAAACAGCCCGGACAATCGCCACCGCCTACTTTCCCTATATTACCGGTCTGCATATCCTGCTGGACTATTTCATTGATGCAAAGGAAGACGGTGAGCATGGTGATTTGAACTTTACCGCCTATTATGCAGATGACCGGGTAATGGCCGACCGGCTTGCCTACTTTATTAATCAAGCCAGTATACGCACCCAAATGCTGCCGAATTCAAATTTTCATCAAACGGTTATTTGCGGACTGCTTGCCATGTATTTGTCGGACCCCAAAACAGATCACCAGCCTGAACAAACAATAAAAACCACCCTGCTGTCAAGAGCAGGGTGGCTCACCAGGCTATGCTATGCGGTTTGCCGCTTGCTGCGGCGAAAAAAGCTGCTGTAGAAAATCTTAAGCGCATTCCTCCAGCGTCTCGCCCGCCAGCAAGGCCCGGAAATCATTGCCGCTGATACTTTCTTTCTCCAGGAGTATTGCCACCACCGCTTCCAGTTTAGCGCGCTGATCGGTAATAATCCCCGTCACACCGGCCTCAACATCTTTTAGAATACCGGTAATGGTCGTATGCAGCAAAGCTTTCGGAACGTCATCAGGTGATACAATGCCCAAATCAGACATGCCGCCGAATATAATCTGCTTAGCCATATCGGTAGCCTGTTTAAAATCATTGCCCGCTCCGGTGCTGCGATTGCCGAAAACCATTTCTTCCGCTACCGCACCGGCCAGAGCAACTCCAATTCTGCCCCGGATATAATCAACCGTATACAGATACATATCATCCTGCTGAGTTTGCCGGACGTAGCCCAGTGCATTGCCCCGGGAGGCCACATTAACGGAAGCGACCGAACCGGCATTTACAAATTCACTGACAATCGCGTGTCCTGCTTCATGCACGGCAATCCGGTATTTTTCCGCTTGATTCGGCAGCCGGTCCAGCTTTTCGCCCATGATGACCTTCTCAACAGCACTTTTCAAGTGCTTGCTGCTGATGGTTTCCGAGCCTTCACGCAGAGCCATAATTGCCGCTTCATTGGCTACGCTTTCCAGATGGGCGCCGGAAAAACCAAACGTGTCGGCAGCAAATTCATCCAGCGTAACGCCTTCAGCCAATGGTTTATTCTTCGTATGCAGTTCCAGAATAGCCAGTCGGCCTTTTTTATCAGGCAGATCAACTTTTACCTGCCGGTCAAACCGGCCTGGGCGAATTATCGCAGGATCAAGAATATCCAAACGGTTGGTAGCACCAATCACTAAAATCCGAACGTCATCCTCATTGGACAAGCCGTCCATTTGTACCAGCAATTCATTGAGCGTCTGGTCATATTCCAGATTATTGGCGCCCTGGCCGCGTTTGCCGCACAGGACTTCGATTTCATCAATAAAGACGACCGCGTTTTCCTTGCCTTTGCGTTTGGCCAGATCACGCGCCTGCTTGAACAGCTGCCGTACCCGCTGGGCGCCGACACCGACATACATCTCGACAAACTCGGAGCCGCTGGCGGCAACAAAGGCCGAATCAATATATTGGGCAGCAGCCTTAGCCAGTAAGGTTTTACCGGTGCCTGGCGGCCCATTCAGCAATAACCCTTTTAAGGGCCTGATGCCGAGACTTTTAATTTTTTCTACATCCCTGATAAATTCAAGGGCCTCACACAGTTCCTTTTTCGCTACATCCTGACCGCCAATGTCCTCAAAGCTAATCAGCTTTTCATCGCTTTTACTGCCGCCAATTACCGCGAACGATTTGCCGCCGCGGATATTTACCATATAATACATGGTACCGATGAGCGCGCCCAGGAAAAACAACGGCATGATGTTAACGCCCTGCCAGATAAAAAAGACAACCGCACCAATTGCCACACCTACACCAATCTCTATGCGATTCATTGTTCAACCTCCGCTTCTAGCGCGGCACTACCACATACATTTCACCGCCGTCTTTTGCCAGCTGCAGATAGACAACTTTGGCTTCAACGATGATTTTCGCTGCAACACCGGCGTCAGCCGCCTGCTTTTGCACGCGCTCGGCCATTACGGAGAAATTGCCGGTCGCGACTGCTTCTTGAATGTGATAATGCACGTTATAATAAAACTGCTCCAACTCGGGAGTGCGCTTATCTTCAATATGAATTTTGAAAGGTTTGGTTCCCAGAATGCGTTTGGCACCATCATTGATGGCACTGTACGTTTTTTGCAGGTCGTTGACATTTGCTAATGTTATATATATTTGGACAACGTCATCCTTTTTTCCTTCTTCCCAGCTAGCTTTGGCGACTCCATCAACACCTTGAAAGAGCTTATCAAGCGGCTGAGCGACGGCAAAGCGCTGCCAAACCATTTGTCCCCCGGCTAATACTGCCAATGTTGCCACAATTGCAACCACACTTACAAGCCAGTTATATTGCTTGCCATTCATAGCGCCCCTCCTTTTGGCCTGATTGCAGAAGATATTCTTCACCAGTCTGATTATTCATTATATCGTACTTCCTGCATTCAGCCAAGGAGCAAGAAAAAGTATATACTTCCAAATACTTAATTGATATACGAATTTCGACGAAATTATATAAAACTCGTACAAAAACGAAAAAGCCGTACCACTTTGTACGACTTTACCTTACCACTGTTGTTTTGCAAACGAAGGCCTGCTGGCTGCTTTTGCCACAAGTCCAGCCAAATCAGCCAGCTTCTCCCGGTGAATCCCTGTACGAACATCGCCGAATTGTTCCACTGCCTGAAGCACTCTTGCCAAATCAGCATTGCCGGCTCGCTCTCCTAATCCGAGGACGGTGGTGCTGATATAGACCGCGCCTGCTTTCACAGCGGCAAGCGTATTGGCAACGGCCAGGCCAAAGTCATTGTGACCATGAAATTCAATCGGCAATGGACTTTGTTTTACTAAGAACTGCAGCTTTTCATAAGCTCCCAGAGGTTCCATACAACCTACCGTATCGGCATAGCGAATATATTGAGCACCCCTGCTGGCAGCCAAATCTGCTACGGCCAGAAAAAATTCGGCATTTGCCCGCGAGGCATCTTCCGCGCCTACCGAAATGCCGCAGCCGTAGCCGCGGGCAATATCCAGCGCCACTTTTAGCTGCTCCAGCACCCATTGGCGCGTTCGGTTCATTTTATGCACAATATGCAGATCTGAGACCGGTACGGAAATATGAACGACGGAAAAGCCACATTTGGCTGAAGCGTGAATGTCATCCGGTACCGCCCGGTTCCAGGCCGTAAGCGTTGCCGACAAAGGAAGCGCCAAAATACTGCGCAATACCTCCTGCTCCTCTGCCCCCATTGCCGGTATACCGGTTTCGATGCGGTCCACACCGGCATCATCCAGAGCCCGGGCAATTTCCAGTTTTTCCTCAGCGGAGAAAACTACGCCTGCAGCCTGTTCGCCGTCCCGCAGGGTTGTATCGACGATTTGCAGCCGTCTGCTGCCGCTGCTGCTCATACCGCTTGACCTGAAAGACATAATTCCAGTACTTCCGCTGACCGCAGCGGCCGCTTCCGAGTGAGGACGGCCTGGCGGACCTGTTTCAGCATGCGCTGCAGAACGGTAGAATGAACTTGGATTCCTTGTTCCTGTAAGACGATCTGCAGTGATGTTGTGCCTGAATGCCTGCCGACAATTAAATAGCGTTCCAGACCGACTGCCTCCGGTGGAAAGGGCTCATAAATCCGGGGGTCTTTTTGAATGCCGAAAATATGCAGTCCTGACTCATGGGCAAAAATATTGTCACCAATGACTGCCTTATCGACAGCAAGCTCCTCTTCCATCGCAGCCAGGATAACCGCACAACGCTTGGCCAGCCCGTCATTCAGCTCAACCGGGCGCTCCAGCAGAAACCGGTTGGACAGCAGCACTTCTTCCCATGCGGCACATCCGGGGGTTCCCACACCGGCAACAGCCGTACCGATCCGCTGAGCACCTGCCTGTATTGCACTGAGTGCATTAGCTGTCGCCAGGCCAAATTGATTACCACCGTGAAATTCCAGCGAACAAGAAATTCTTTTTTTTATTTCACTGATTGCGGCAAAGGCCATAAACGGATCAAACCGGCTGCTGCTGTCACAATAAATCAGCGAATCCAACCCTGCGCCTCTTATTTGTTGTATGATAGTTGTTACTTCTTCTACGGATAGTACCGATGCATTGGTAATCGCAAGAGAGGATTTCATTCCCAGCTGAAGGGCCTTGTTAAGTGCGTTTTCCAGCTCCGCTGTTATCGTCCGCCCGGAACTGTGCTCATAGATAAATGTCACGCTGGCTACACCGCGGCTGTACACTGCGGCAATCTCCTGTACGGATGAGCTTACCCTTACCCGAAGCAGCTGTCGGAATCCGGCTAACGCATGCTCATATTCCGTAAGCTGCGCAAAGGAAATATCCATACCGGCTACCGGCAGATTGCTCAGTTCTTGGGCCATAAGGCTGATCACCGCTGCAGGCAGCCCCTTTTTCATGCCTTCTCCCAGCGTTTGGTCCATATACCGGATGCTTGTACCCATGCTCAGGCCTCCTCTCGCCAGGCGTTATTCCCCTTATTCGCCGCACATCCGCTTTTTCAACAGCACCCGCATTTCACCCGGGCCGATTTTCTCAGACTCATAAACAAGCGTCCCGCCTGTCATTGCTTCCAGCTCCAGCCAGGGTGGAACATGATTGCAGATGATTTCCAGCTGGTAAAAGCCGCCTCTTTTCAGAAAGGGCATTAATATTTGCTTGGTGGTAACACCGGCATCACTCTCTTGCACTGTTTTAATGGAGATCCGGTAATTGCCGCCGCCGGTAGGTTCAGGAACCGGAATAACCACCGCCTTTTCCTTCGCTGTCAGTTGCTCCTGCTCTGCTTCTTCCTCTTTAGCAATAACGTACTCCAGAAAATCAACCGGTTTGCCGGCGAATTCCCATACGCTGCAGCCGGTTCGCTCCAGTTCATAGTAGGGGACTCCGGTTATAGAGCTGGCCACAAAGATCTTACAGTCACCCAGAAACTGCAACACGTCTCCCATTTGACTGCGCATTTCCTTTATCCCCTTATCCTGGGCCAAAGCGAAGGTTAGCTGGCGCTCAATCCCCCATATTCCCATTTGCCGCCGGTAAACAATAATATTGCCTGCTTCGGTAATGGCAGCTGTCTCGCCCTTGCGGGAAGTATGGACCGCAATTTCTCTGGTCATAAGCCAAGCTCCTTCCTCTTAAATTTCCAGACGGGTAACAGGACTGCCGCCTTCAATATGACTTTCCATGATCTCTTCCACATCATCTGCCGTGACCTGCCCATACCAGATGTTTTCCGGATAAACTACCACAACCGGCCCTTTTTCGCAGATTCCGAAACACCCTGTATTGCTGACAAAGACCGAGCCACCTAAATCCCGGTCTTCAATCTCCTCCAGAAACTTCATCATAATATCGACGCCCTCTTTGGTATGGCACATGCCTTTTTGCTGTCCCGTCGGACGGGAGCTGGTACAGACAAAAATATGTTTTTCCGGTTTGTTCATTTTGTCATCTCCTCTGTTTATTTGCTGTTACATGACTTCTTTCATCTTCAATTCTTCTGCCGTGTACCGCAGCCCATTTTCCACACTATCGCAAAACTCAATACTCTGAATACCTTTTCTGCGCAAACGCTCCTTGGCACTATGTCCGATACGCATAGTCAACACTGCTGCACAATCCTTCAGCGACTCGACGATCACCTCACGGCGTTCTTCTTCGGTATCACACTCTTGCATACCGGCGCAGTATTTATCCACCTGCCTGGTTTCAAGCAGTTTAAAGGTATTATTTTCCCCTTGATAGATGCGGAATTCCGTTGCATGACCGAAATGCAAATCTACCAGTTTGCCATACTTACTAGCCACAGCAATTTTGATAGGCTTCGCAATGACTTCTTCAGAAGCGGGCTGCTGCTGTACAATTGATGATAAGCGGAATTCCTGCGAACGGTCTTCTCCCAGTAAACCGATAGCATCTGCCCGGCATTGCTTACAGTGCCTCATCTGCTGCATATCTAGCTGACATAAGTTGCGCATTTCATTGATGTCTTTCATGCTGGTCTGCGGAAAGTTTTCAAAATTGCTGCCGGGCGCTGGGATGAGCGGCATAATATTCGTGATAAACGCACCCAGCTCTTTTACCTTTTTTACTACTTCCGGTATATGCTGATCATTTACTCCCGTTACCATAACAATATTAACTTTCACTAAAACACCGTGATTTGCCAAAAATTCAATGCCTGCTAATTGGTTCTTGAGCAGAACTTGAGCAGCTGTCACTCCTGTCAGCCTCTCCCCTTTGTAGCGGGCGTATTGATAAAGCTTAGCCCCAATTTCGGGATCAATTGCATTACAAGTGACAGTTACATGATTAACACCCAGATCAATAATCTCCTGGCCATATTCAGGCAGCATCAGGCCATTCGTAGAGAGGCAAAAGGTCATTTTCGGGTCAATTGCTTTAATTAATTCAATGGCCTTTTTGGTCTCCGGCCAGTTAGCAAGGGCATCGCCAGGTCCGGCAATACCGACAACACTTAATTGCTCGATCTGTTCTTTTACCCAGGAAAACTTTAGCAAGGCCTCGGCAGGTGTCAGAATTTCGCTGGTTACACCCGGACGGCTTTCATGGACACAATCAAATTTACGATTACAATAATTACATTGAATATTACAGGCAGGAGCTACCGGCAAATGCATCCGGGCATACTTCGTATGCGCCTCAGCTGAATAACAAGGATGTTTGCTCGTTTTTTCGGCAATATCGTCTGGCATTCCCATATACTCACCTCCAAGTTTCATTATTTCGCAGCTTTATAGTAAGCATCATACATAGTGCTTCTGTACTTCCCGTACTTGTTTTCCAGCAGCGTGTTTGTCATGCGGTCCATGAGTGCCGCGGTCCCGGTATAGCCTACCGACAGCAATCGCTGTCCGCCTACCCGGTCATGGATGGGAAAGCCTACCCGTACCAGGGGAATGCCTTCTCGTTCGGTCAAATAGCGTCCATCAGAATGACCAAGGGCAATGTTCGCACCCAATTCCACGCTTTTGCGCCGGATCTGAACAAAGTCAGACTCAGCTAAAATTGCAGCCTTGTGCTGGTATTTTTCAAATTCGGGAGCTAAGAGGACTGACAGCTGGTTCGTTCTGCTGCCTGAGGCTACTACTACAGGAAATATGCCATTTTCGATACACATTTGTGATAGTGCATAGACGAGTTCAGGTTCACCAAAGATAACACTTCGTCCGGCAAAATTATATTTATGAGAATCTACCATTGCATCAAGCAGCCGCCCCCGCTCCCGGATGATACTCTCCGGGATCGCTTTACCGGTAATACAAGACAGTGCCTGAAAGAAAAGATCCGTATTTTTTACGCCAATGGGAATAGGAACTGTATAAAGGGGGACACCGAAGGTTTCCTGCAAGAAGCGTCCTGCCGAGTTTTCCGCATCGGCGGTAATGCCAATTTCAATGGTAGCAGGAGCACCGGCCATCGCCCGGATGTCAGCGATTTTGGTGCCTCCGGCGGGAATTTTTGTATAAGGCCGGGCAATCGGCCTGTCAAGCGTATCGGAGAAATCCGGACACAATACATACTCGATTTGCATAATATCAAGCAGTCTTTTTATCTCCCGTAAATCAGCAGGACTAATATGACTGGTAATGATATTGAGCCTGTTGTGTGCGGGTGTTGGCTCTGCCAGGTACGAAACAATTTTCTTTACAGCCAGTTGATAGCCCTCAGCATGGGTCCCGCCATAGCCCGGCGTAGGCACTGGAACGATGGGGAAGTCTTTCAACTCTTTGCGGATTTTATATTCTGCTGCAATGCGTTCAATATCTTCACCGATAGTTTCAGCCAGGCAGGAAGTCAGCACGCCGACAAGCTGAGGCTGGTAGACCCTCAGAATATTATCCAGTGCCTGATTGAGATTCTTTTCCCCGCCATAAATAGTCCCTTTTTCATTGAGTGAAGAAGAACCTACATCAATAGGTTCATTGAAATGTTCGGCAATATGCCGCCGCATATAAGTACTGCAGCCCTGGGAGCCATGAATGATGACCATTGATCCTTCAATGCCTTTAAAGGGGAGAATGGCCCCTAACGGCATACACATATGACAAGGGTTTTCATTTACATTTTTGCTATGCTTGACTGTCAGATCCATGTAAATCACCTCCAAAGTCATACATGTATTCCCATACAGGTGAGCAAAGGGTCGAATGAACTTCCTTGGCAAAATTGACGGCACCCACAAAGCCGCTGAGCGGATGCTTACGGTCGTGATTATGATCCACAAAGGCAATTCCCAGCTTATAGGCAAGCGGTCGTTCTTTGACGCCGCCCACTAAGAGATTAGCGCCCTGTTGGGTCATAAACCGTTCCAATTCAGAAGGATTGGCATCATCCAGGATAACCGTGCCGTCATCCGCTAATTCATGAATGGTATCATATTCATCCTGCTGGCCGGTCTGAGTGCCAACCATGACGACATCAATGCCAATTTCACGAAACTGTTTAATAAGGGAGATTGCCTTGAAGCCGCCGCCTACATAAACGGCTGCTTTCTTGCCGTTAAACTGCCCTTTATACGTATCAAGGACCGGCTGAACAGCTTGCTGTTCCCTGGCAATGAGCTGCTCTGCCCGCTCGATAATAGCGGCATCGCCAAAAAAATGGGCAATGCGGCGAAGCGAATCGGCTGTATCTTCCATACCCAAAAAGGAAATCCGCAAATAGGGAATATCAAACTTCTCCTGCATCTTATTAGCCAGATACGTCATTGACCCGGCACACTGCATCACATTGAGCGACGCCATTGTCGCTTTCTTCAGTGTTTCATAGTTGGAGTCTCCCGTAAAAACGGCATTGACTTCTATTCCGATTTCCTCCAGGTAGCCGCGGATGATCCACGCTTCACCGGCCAAATTAAAGTCACCCAGATAGTTTAAGCTTAATTTCTTGCGCGGCAGCGGCTTCTGCGGAGTGATAATACGCAGCAGTGCATCACAGGCTGCCCGGTAACCGGCTGCCTTGTTGCCGATAAAGCCGCTTGATTGCACCGGTATCACTTCTATCCCGTGTTTAGCCGCTGACTGCCTACAGACTGCTTCCAGATCATCACCGATGACTCCGACGATACAGGTAGAATAAATAAAAAATACCTTAGGCTGATATTTTTCTACCAATTCATCAATAGCCCGTTGTAATTTTGGTTCACCGCCGAAGATAACGTCATGTTCTTTGAGATCAGTGGAAAAGCTGTTGCGGTATAAATCGGAGCCACTTGAGAGGCTTCCCCGGATATCCCAGGTATAACTGGCACAACCGATCGGGCCGTGCACCAAATGCAGCGCATCTGTAATGGGGTTTAATACGACACGGGCACCGCAGTATACGCACGCCCGCTGGCTAACACAACCGGCAATGCTGTCCGCATCGCATTTCAGTGATGTTTTTTGTTTCCCTTTTGTTGAAATAAAAGGATCGCGTTCATTAATAGCCGCCGCTGTATCCATGATGTCACTCCTTTCACAGGTTGTTCCGTGATGGGATACCTTTTGATAAGATAGAAAAGAGGCAGCGTTGCAAACTGTAGTTAGGCAACGCTGCCTCTTTTCGGTATTACATTACTAATTCAAAATCTTCATCGGCAGCATCGCGGTCCTGGCGGTCCAGCAAAGCATTGCTGATCATTTCAATCAGGCGCATTGCTCCACGGTAACCGACGATGGGCAGATAAGAATGGACGCTGCGGTCAAGCACCGGAAAGCCAACACGGACAAAGGGAATGTCTTCGGCTCTGGCAATATATTTGCCATATGTGTTGCCGATCAGAAGATCGACAGGTTCATTTTTAATCCATTGATGGAGCGTAAACAAATCACCATTGCCTTTTGCATTGCCATTGACATTTGCAGCAGCCAGCATTTCCCGGACGTCGTCTTCAAAGCTGCCCATGCCGGAGCCGATTGCGCCGCCTGGTGTGCCCGTGAGTACATGAACGGGAATCATGCCCAGACTGAGTACAAACTCAGTCAGTCCGGTCAGTACGTCAGGATCACCAAAAATGGCTACCCGTTTGCCATGAAAATGGAAATGGGTATCTGTCATAATATCAACCAATTGTCCCCGTTCCTCTTCCAGCTCATAAGGAACTTCGGTAACCGCAAAGCGGCGCAAAGCCATTATGAATTCGTCGGTAGCCTTAATACCAATCGGTGTTTTTAAGGCCAGAGCGGGTACCTTGCATTTCTTCTGCAAAAGTTCCGCCGCTTCGCTGGAAGCAAACCGTCCCAGGGCAATAGACAATTTTGAATTTCCCGTATCCTTCAGCTGCTCGATAGTCGTGCCGCCTTTGGGATACATCTCAAACTTGCCGGTCATCGGTGAATCAAGCACACCCGTAGTGTCAGGGAACATAATCGACTTCACACCCATTAGATTAGTGAGACGTTTCATTTCCCGCATATCACCGGGATTGACAAAACCGGGGATGAGATTGATTTGTTCTTTTTTGATCGGTGTGGTACTTTCAGCCAAATAGCTGACCATACCCTTGACCATATTGGAGAAGCCGGTTATATGAGACCCCTGGTAACTAGGTGTATTGGCGTGAATGACCAGTTTGCCCTCCGGTACTTCCGAGGATTTGATAATCGTTGGAACATCATCGCCGATTGTTTCTGTCAAACAGGTAGTATGAACGGCAATAATATCGGGATTATAGATTGAAAACACATTTTTAATAGAGGTTTTTAAGTTTGCCGCTCCGCCAAATACGGATGACCCTTCTGTAAAAGAGCTGGTAGAAGCCATAACCGGATCACGGAAATGGCGGGTTAAATGCATGCGGTGAAAGGAGCAGCACCCCTGGGAACCATGGCTGTGTGGCAGGCATTTATGAATTCCCAGTGCCGCATACATGGCTCCAATCGGCTGACATGTTTTGGCCGGATTGATAATTCCGCCGCTTACACGTTCTTTTAAGTCTTTTGTTGTTGCGTCTAACATGCCTTACCCTCTCCTTCTGCCATTTTTCCTTCTAACAGCGGCTGATCCTGCCAGGGTGGTACAATAAAGTTCCACGTAGGAGTTGCAAAGCTCATTGCAATATCGCGGGCAAAATTGAGTGCTCCGTTAAAACCGGCATAAGGGCCGCTGTAATCATAAGAGTGCAATTGTTTTGCAGGAATACCCATTTTTTGCACTACATATTTGTCTTTAATACCCGAGGAGAAGATATCCGGTTTTAACAGCTTAATAAATTCATCTGTTTCGTAATGATTGAGATCATCTACGATGATATAGCCGTCTTGCATATCAAAATTCATGCCTTTATATTCACTGAGCGGTATCTTTTTCTTCAGCTCTTCTAACTTTTCAGGAGAAACTTTTACCCGGAAGCGTTTTTCATCGCGGTTAACATGCAGCTCAGGAATATTTTTGCTATCCGCATCTGTTTTAATAGTGGGAATCACGTGGCGGCCCTCATAGTCATCACGATGGGCGAATTCATAGCCGGCAAGTACTGTTTCAATACCAAGCTCCCGGTACATTCCCTGGTAGTGATGTCCACGGGAACCACCAACGAAGCAGAACGCGGTTTTCCCTTCGCAAACTTTACGGTATTGATCAATCATGGGTTGAACCCGGGCGACTTCACGAGCAATAACTTCTTCGGTTTTGCGGGTTAATTCTTCATCATCAAAGTAGGTGGCCATATCGCGCAGCGACTGAGACATCCCTTCTACCCCAATGAAATTAACTTTTACCCAAGGAGTGCCATATTTGATTTCCAGCATTTCGGCAATGTAGTTAATCGAGCGGTGGCATTGGACCAGGTTAAGATCTGCTGTATGGGCGTGACGCAGTTCTTCATAGGAACCGTCTCCCGTCATTGTGCTGACAATGGTATAACCGATGTCTTTCAGCACCCGCTCAATTTCCCAGGCGTCACCGCCGATATTGTATTCACCCAGGATATTGATTGCATAGCGGCCAGGTGCCTCTTCCTTGTCACTTGCCCCAATGACTTTATCCATGAGGATATTGTTGGCAATATGATGACCGGCCGACTGGCTTACCCCTTTATAGCCTTCACAGCTGAATGCCAATACCGGTACTCCATGGCGTTCTTCAGCCGACTTGGCAACGGCGTTGATATCATCACCAATAAGACCAACTGGACAGGTGGCATTGATACTAATCGCTTTGGGCTTAAAGATCTCAACAACTTCATCAATCAGTTTTGCCAGCTTCTTTTCGCCGCCAAATACAATGTCTTTTTCCTGCATATCGGTAGTCACGCAGTAATTGATGAAATTCTGGGTAGGATCTTCTGATTTAGCCTTATTGCGGCGCGTTCCCCAGGTATAATAGCTGCAGCCTACCGGGCCATGAACGATATGAATCATATCCTTCAGCGGACCGACGACCACACCTTTACAGCCTGCATATGCACAACCGCGATTCGTGATGATTCCGGGTATGGTGCGGGTATTCGCTTCAATAATCTGATCAGGCTGAGACGAATCCTTAACCAGAATATGTTTTTTCCGGGCCTTCTTTACTTTATCGGGTAATATACTTAATAGCTCTTGCAGCTTCTCTTCTGTAAACGCCATGTTCATAAACCTCCTTTGCTGTTGCCTACAGGGCTTCGTCGCCGCGTTCACCGGTGCGGACTCGCACTGCTTCATATAGCGGCAGGACAAATATCTTACCATCGCCGACGTTATATTCGGTTTTATTGGCCTTAATGAGTGATGCTACTACTGCAGGTACATCAGCATCATGGACTAACACCGTAAACAACCGGCGGGGGAATAATCTGGTTCCGTCCAAAAAGCCGGTAACCAATTCGACAACTTCCGGATCTTCCGGATCGGACATCGCCAGCAGCTTACTCTTTCTGTCTTCTACCAGCGCGGCATCAGTGACCAGTTTGCCCCTGCCCATTACTTTAAAGGTAGTAAAGCCGGGATAACCGACCTCAACCAGGGCTTTCTTTGTGGCATTTACCTTGTTCATGCGAATAATCGCAACAACTTCCTTCATTTCACTGCCCCCTTACAGGCTGCTTGCGCCGCTTGAAATTGTATAGGCCTCTTCTACAACACTGACAAATATCTTTCCGTCACCAAAAGCGCCTTTTTCACCTGTCTTGGCAGTCTTGAGAACAATACTGATTACATCTTCTTTGTCTTTTTCTTCATCCACAACCATAAATAAGAGTGTCTTCGGTATTTCATCATAGACGATATCGCCAATGCGAATCCCCTTTTGTTTACCCCGGCCAACAACATCGATTTTGGTTACCGCATGAAACCCGGCCCGGGATAATTCGTAAATGACTTCATCTGCTTTGTCTGGTCTAACCATCGCACGTACAAGAAACATATGGTCAACTCCTCCAACATTTCATTTTTAGTTTGTGACGAAGCTTTACGCCAGGGCGTCTAAAAAGCCGTGCTGCATCATTAGTTCTTCCAGACGATCCTGAGTCATTGGTTTAGGGATAACAAACATTTTGTTGTTTTTGATATTCATGGACAGCTGACGGTATTCATCAGCCTGACCGGAGGTAGGATCAAAATCAATAACAGTTTTCTTATTTATTTCAGCTCTTTGCACTAAATTATCGCGCGGTACGAAATGAATAAGCTGCGAACCGATTTCCTCGGCAAACGCTTTTAACAGCGGATATTCATTATCAACCTTACGACTATTGCAAATGATACCGCCCAGACGTACACCGCCAGTTAGTGCATATTTGCTGACGCCTTTGGCAATGTTATTGGCAGCATACAGTGCCATTAATTCACCGGAGGCCACGATATAAATTTCCTGCGCTTTGCCTTCACGGATCGGCATCGCAAAGCCACCGCATACAACGTCGCCCAGTACGTCATAGAATACATAATCAAGATCACTCGTATAGGCACCCAGCGACTCAAGCATATTGATTGAAGTAATAATTCCGCGGCCTGCGCAGCCAACACCCGGCTCAGGGCCGCCCGATTCGACACACATCGTATTGCCAAAGCCCGGTTTTAAGATATCATCAAGATCAATATCATCGCCTTCGTCTCTGAGGGTATCCAGCACTGTTTTTTGGCACAAGCCGTTCAGCAGCAGCCGTGTCGAATCCGCTTTGGGATCACAGCCGACAACCATTACTTTATTGCCTGCTTCCGCTAAAGCTGCCACTGTATTTTGCGTAGTCGTAGATTTTCCGATGCCGCCTTTACCATATATCGCAATTTGTCTCATTTTTATATTCCCTCCTGTTTTTGCTAGTTAAAGCTGTCTTGAAACCATCAAACTGTTAGGGTATAATGAAAAATAGGTAAATTTAAGCCAGTGCCTCTGGATAATTTGCCATCGCCTCACTGGTACTGCCATACTGGTGAGGCTTTTCTATTGGGTAAAC
This sequence comes from Anaerospora hongkongensis, assembly GCF_004339805.1. Classification (GTDB taxonomy): domain Bacteria; phylum Bacillota; class Negativicutes; order Sporomusales; family DSM-15969; genus Anaerospora; species Anaerospora hongkongensis. The sequence continues at coordinate 214,410 of NZ_SLUI01000005.1, forward strand.
TGGTTTTATCACCCATGGACCACCCCCTCTCAACGAAAAATGGGTAAACTTAATAGCCAGTGCCCCTGGTTTATTTCTCACCTGCTTAAGCAGTACTGCCATACCGCTTGAGCATGAATCCTTTACCGACTGCAGCACCGTTTTTTTGCTCACCTCCTTAGCCTTAAACCTGCTGGTTTTTATTTAATAAATACAATGGGGCTTATAAGACGTACATAGAGTACGTTTATAAGCCCCATTGCTTACCCTCTGACCATAATCCTAAACTATCAGGCCAACATTGCGTTGCACGATTATCCGGGGTATACACACTAAGAGCTTACAAACGGCAGATTCCGCTTGTAAGCTCCATTGCTTAATTTGTTTTTTAAGTTAAACAGAGTGTAACACAGCATTGCAATCAACGCAATAGGCAGTTTAAAATTCGTAATATTAAATCCATTCAGTCAACACATAAGTATTTACCAAAAAGACATGCCCACTTAACAATCTACTGACTGACGAATAATCGAGATAACAAGTTCTCCCGTCTTATACAGATCGGCTTCTTTAATAAATTCATCAGTTGTGTGAACTTTGTTCATGCCTACCCCCAGTACCACTGAAGGAATGCCGTAGAGATTAAAAAAGTTGGCATCACTGCCGCCGCCAGTGCCTTTTAAGACCGGTTCCAGACCAATGGCCCGGACAGCTTGCTTGCTTACCATCACTACCGGCATTTCTTCCTTCAGGACAAACGGATCATACGCTTTTGTTACCTTAACCTCTGCCTTTGCTTTGTTGGCAGTTGCAACCCGTTCAAACGTTTCGACCATATGCTGGGTCTGAGCAGCCAGTTTATCCATATTGCGGCTGCGGGCCTCAGCAATAATGGTGACTTGCTCCGGTACAATATTCGTAGCACCGCCGCCTTTAATATTGCCTACATTTGCTGTTGTTTCAAAGTCAATCCGGCCATCTTTCAGCTCAGCCATGGCCTTGGCAGCCACAATAATGGCATTGACACCGTCTTCGGGCGCAATACCGGCATGAGCTGTTTTCCCCCGAACAAGCACTTCGATTTTATTCTGGCCGGGAGCCATCATAATAATTTCGCCCGGCGATCCGCTGGAATCCAGCACAAAGCCCATAGCAGCCCGCAGCTGTGCTTTGTCGATATTCTTCGAGCCATTAAGACCGCCCTCTTCCGCAATGGTGAAAACAACCTGAATGTCGCCGTGGGGAATATTCTGCTCCTTGATCACCCGCATTGCTTCCAGTATAGCCACCACACCAGCCTTATCATCCGCTCCCAGGATCGTATTGCCTGCTGAAGTAATGATCCCGTTTTCCAGTTTGGGCTCTACCCCTGCACAAGGCTCTACACAGTCCATATGGGCACTGAACATAACCGCCGGCGCACCGCTGACCGTTCCCTGCCAGTTGGCAATAATATTGCCGGCATTGCCGCCAATTTTCTCACCGGCATTGTCTTCACTCACCGCCGCACCAAGCTCAGCCAGCCGGGCCTTCAGAACGTCCGCCACCTGCCGCTCTTCCTTTGTTGAACATTTAATCCGCACCAGCTCAAAAAATTCCTGCAGCATTCTTTCCTGATTGACCATCATAATCCTCCTCCGTTCTCCCTTTTCCTCCGCCATTGTCTCTCCAGCATGGACCGAAGGCACAATTAACGACCGTATGTCCACTGTAATATGTTGGATATCACTCTAGATTATTCCTGCATATACCGGTATATACTAACGGTAAAACTAAGAGAAGGTGTGTACCATCGCTAAAATTATTGCCCTCCAGTCTCACTACGGTTCAATTGCCCGGCATTTACAACAGCACGGCTATCATATTATCTCCCTGCAGCAGGCTGCCGAGCCCGGCCAGCGGGTCGATGCCCTGCTGGTAACAGGCTACCGGCCGGATATGGATGAACTGAGCGGCTGCGCCTCAGCCGATATTACAGTTGGTTCCGGCTGCAGCGTGCTGGATGAACGGCAGGCGCTGACGCTCAATATAACCGGCCAGCGTCCTGAGCAAGTACGGAGCGCCCTGGAAAGACACCTTCGACGGCAGGAAATGTAGCTTAACCGCCAATACGCGACATGCATCTGCCGCTCTCTTGCCCCTTGGTGAAAAACTGCTGATGCGGCTTATTCCATATGATTTGTTTTATTTGCTCGCCCAGTTCCTGATCAGAAACTCCTGACCGCAGTTGATCGCGCAGGGAGTATTCTTCATTGGACAGCAGACAGGGTTTCAGGCAGCCGTCAGGAGTGATGCGAATGCGGTTGCATGAGGCGCAGAAATGCTGCGATACAGGAGTGATAAAGCCAATGGACCCCTGGGATTCGGGAATACGGTATATTTTAGCCGGACAACTCCCGCCCAGCTCTGGAACCAACCTGGTAAAACCGGCATCAACCAGCTGCTGCTTCATTTGCGCAGCAGTAAACAAATAATCCTGGCCGGCACGAAAGGGCATATATTCGATAAAGCGGACCTGGTAATGGTTGCGAATAGCAAAGCTGGCCATATCGGCAATCTCATCAGCATTAACCCCTTTCATAACCACCATATTCAGTTTTACCGGAGTCAGTCCGGCTTCCTGAGCCTTTTGAATACCCGCGAGGACCTGGTTCAATCTATCCTGGCCGGTAAGCCGGATAAACCGGTCCCGCTTGAGCGTATCGAGGCTGACATTGATACGCTTAACTCCTGCCTGCTGTAAGGAAAGAGCGTGTTCTTCCAGCAGGCTGCCATTTGTCGTCAGGCCAACTTCCCGAATACCGGGAATACGCACAACTTTGCGCAAGAAAGCCAGTAAACCCTTGCGTACCAAAGGCTCTCCACCGGTAATGCGTACTTTATCTATCCCCAGTGCGGCGAACACACTAATAAGCCGGATTAGTTCCTCATAGCGTAAGATTTTATGATGATCCAGCCATTCTACACCATCGGACGGCATACAATATTGGCAGCGAAAATTACACCTATCCGTCACAGCAATCCGCAGATAATGAATATGACGGCCAAGCTGGTCGTACATTTCAGCCATTTTTTCACCTTCCCCCGGAATTACTCAGCTGTCTTTTCAAATTTACAAGGCTTTGGCCTTGTACCGCTGAGCGGTAAGAAAAAGAGACCTATTTATCTGGGTAAAAATAGGTCTCTTTTTCATTGGTCGGGCCTACCCGTTGTGAACTTTGGCACCCATCTGCCGTTTTATATTGTCATACTCTTGGATAACATATTGTTCAGCCCAGCGCTGATCAGCGATTTTTTCCACTTTTGCCGCACAGAACTTATACTCGGGAGTCTTGGATATTGGATCCAGGTTGTCAATCGTCAATTCATTACAAGAGCCAACCCACCAGTGATAGGTCATATATATGGCGCCCTTTCGTACGCGCTCTGTTGCCATGACCCGTGAGATTACCCGGCCGCGCCGGGTTGATACCCAGACGAGGTCCTGATCTTCTACCCCTAGCTCTGCCACATCTTCCACACTCATCTGCACATAGCCCGGTTCATCGGCCAGCTGCTGCAAAGCCGCACAGTTGCCGGTCATGGTCCGTACCGAATAATGGCCTACCTCCCGCACAGTGGAAAGGATCAGCGGATACTTCTCGTCCGGCAGTTCCTTTGGCGGCCGCCATTCTGTGGCAAACAGCTTCCCTTTGCCGTTGGGCGTATCAAACCGGAAGCCTTTATAAAGATACGGTGTTCCCGGATGCTCTTTCGTCGGACAGGGCCACTGTATACTGTCCAGTTCGTCCAGATGCTCATAAGTGGCACCGGCATACAGGGGACATAGATCAATCATTTCCTGCCAGATTTCTTCGGTATTGTTGTAGTGCATGGGATATCCCATAGCCGTCGCGACCAGCGAGATAATCTCCCAGTCAGGCTTAACATCGCCCTTTGGTTCCACTGCCTTACGGAACCGCTGGAAGCCGCGGTCAGCCGAAGAATATACCCCTTCATGCTCGCCCCAGGACGTAGCCGGCAAAACGACATCGGCATGCATAGCCGTTTTATTCATAAAAATGTCCTGAACGACCACCAGTTCCAGATTATCCAGCGTGTGCCGCATATGGGCGGCATTCGGATCGCTCTGCACCGGATCTTCGCCAAAAATGTAGAAGGCTTTAATCTTCCCTTCATGGGCATGATGCGGCATTTCCGTCATCGTAATACCTGGGTTGGCCGGAAGGCTGGTATTCCAGGCTTTTTCAAATTTTTCCCGGACTTTGGGATCAGCAACCGGCTGGTAGCCGGGATACAGATTGGGCAGGCACCCTACATCGCAGGTTCCCTGCACATTATTTTGCCCCCGCACAGGGCCGACGCCCACGTTGGGTTTCCCCAGGTTTCCAGTAAGCAGCGCCAGTCCGGACAGACCTTTGACAACATCCACCGCCTGACCATATTGCGTAACGCCCATCCCCCACAGGATAAAAGCGCTGGGCGCGGCAGCATAAATGCGCATGGCTTCCCGGATATCCCGGGCCGGTATCCCGGTAATTTTTTCAACATACTCCGGTGTATAGCTTGCTACCAGCTTACGGTATTCCTCGAATCCTTCCGTATAGCTGGCTACATATTGTTTATCATACAGTTCTTCTTCGATCAGAACATTGGCAAAGGCATTGACCAAAGCCATGTTCGTGCCATTTTTAATCGGCAGCCATAAGTCGGCGATTCTCGCCGCTTCGGTGAAACGAGGATCGGTAACAATAATTTTTGCTCCCTTTTCCTTCGCTTTAATAATGCGCCGTCCCACAATCGGATGAGAATCTGCCGCATTGTAACCGAAAATAAATAAGCACTTCGTATCTTCGATTTCGGGGATCGAGTTGGACATTGCTCCATTACCTAATGTGTAGGCCAGACCGGCCACAGAGGGAGCGTGTCAAACACGGGCACAATGGTCAATATTATTTGTGCCGATCACCGCCCTTGTAAATTTTTGCATAACATAGTTAGCCTCATTGCCGGGGCCGCGAGCCGAACCGGTGCACATGATGGCATCCGGACCATACTTATCTTTAATCGCCTGCAATTTATCGGCAACAAACCGGATCGCTTCCTCCCAGGCGACTTCTATTAATTCACCGTTCTTCCTAAGCAGCGGTTTTGTCAGCCGCTTGGTAAGCCGTTTTGTATCATTGAGGAAATCCCAGCCATAATGGCCTTTCAGGCATAGCGTCCCCTCATTCGTACGGCCCTGGGCCGGTTCAGCGCTTAAAATAGCATTGTTTTCTACTATCAGGTTGATCCGGCAGCCAGCTCCGCAATAGGGACATACTGTCAGCACTTTTTCACTCATCATTCTACCTCCTCTGGATGGTTACTTAAAAGAAATGCGCGATAACTCCTCTGCACAAGCCGTTCTTCTTTTACGGACATGCCTGGACATCGTGGCACCTTCAATGGGTTTAAAAGCCTGAGTGGGACATACACCTGCACAGGCAGGTCCCTCGGGCCTGTTAATGCACAAATCACACTTCAATGCTATAATTCGCTCTTTTTGCTGCTCCCCCTCCCCATCAACGATTTTCAGACCATTCTGTAAAAGCCGTTCTCCTTTATCAACCTGCGGAACAAGATCAATTACCCCAAATGGACAGGCAATGATACAGTTTTTACAGCCGATACAGGCATCAGGATTAATTTGAATGGTATTATTTATGTTTACAATACCTTTGGACGGGCAGACATTGGCGCAGGGTGCGTCTTCACACTGACGGCACTGAACAGGAACACTGATCGTAGCAGTTTTGACCACCCTCAGCCGTGGATAAAAAGCCTGGTCCACAGCGCCGGTTATCAGTGCATCTTCCGGTGAATGAGCCAGTACGCAGGCAATTTCGCAAGTACGGCAGCCAATGCATTTATTAGGATCGGCCACGATAAACTTATTCATGAAAAAGTTCCTCCTCTCCTTATCTACATCACATTTGAAGGATATTGTTTAACCTCTTCCTTTGACTATTTCCCGTCATTGTCCACCAGCACCCGCTCGGCACCTGTATAGACGTGAAACCAGTCTCCTTTGGCTACACCGATTAACGTTATGCCCAGTTTTACAGCCATATCAATGGCCAGGGATGTCGGTACAGACCGGGCAACAACCACCGGCACACCCATTTTGCTGACTTTAAGTATAATTTCCGATGAAACACGACCACTGAAGACGAGAATTTTGTCCGCCGGATTCACGCCGCTCTCCAGGCATTTGCCGTATAGCTTGTCAAACACATTGTGCCTGCCAATATCTTCAGCAAAGCATATGAGGCTGCCATTTTGGGCCAGCGCCCCGCTGTGCACACCGGAAGTAACCCGGTGCGTCGCCGAAGCCTCTTCCAGCAGAAGTGCATATTGGTTAATGTCTTGGGCCCGGACACGCAGCTCACTGTCGATCTCTTTGGATACACGGGCATCGTTGGCAAAATAAAACTCGGCCCGGCCCCGGCCGCAGCACGCGGTGAGACAGCGTTTCAGATACATCCGCCCGGCATTGTCAGGAACCTGATCGGCTTCGGCCCAAATCAGGCCCCGTTCTTCATCCACCGTAAACTCCGTTAAATCGGCAATACTGCCAAGCATCCCCTCTGAAACCAGAAAGCCCAGGGCCAGGTAGCGCTGCTCCACCGGTGAGCACAACATTGTGACCAGTTCTTTGCCGTTTAAATACAGCGTCAACGGTTCTTCTTCAGACACCATATCCTCAACGGGAAGCAGTTTTTCATCTATTACTTTTAGCGCAGGATAAGAATATACGCCAGTTCGTTTTTCCTGCATTTGTACACCTTCTTATCATTTATTTGACTTTCTGGCCAGCCATATACAACAGCTTACAGACGGTCAAGAGCCAGCATAATGCCATGAATCAGGGCCTGGGGCCGGGGCGGGCAGCCGGGAACATACACGTCTACGGGAACAATGGCATCCACCGCACCGCGGATGGCATAGCTGTCACCATACGTCCGGCCGCTGCAGGCACAGCTGCCTACCGCCATGACCAGCTTCGGCGCAGGAGCCGCTTCATAGGTCATTTGCAAAGCTTGTGTAGAATTACGGGTAACCACCCCGGTGACCATCAGCAGATCGGCATGACGGGGAGAAGCAACAAAGTCGATACCATACTGCTGGACATCATAAATGGGATTACACAAGTGAGACATTTCAAAATCGCAGGCATTACAGGAGCCAATATCCACATGACGGACATGCAGGGAACGGCCCAGTGCCGAACGGATTTTCTTTTTAAGAGCTGCCGCAGCATCGTCTGCCAGCGCTCCGCCTAAAGAGGCCAGTTTATAGTTATTGGTTTGCTCCAAACAGCCTGCCGGACAGGCTTCGACACAGAGACCACAAAAGATACAAGCCTTTTGCTCAATAACAGGCACTTCCTGCCGCATGGTGATTGCCTGTGTAGGGCAGGCAGTAAGGCATTGCCGGCAATCCCGGCAGTTCCCCGGCAGCACCCTGACCTCACCGGCGGCTTGTTCAGGCAGGGGTACGGCATCCCAATTTTTTGTTACAGTGCCTGTAGCCACAATTTTGCGCATAACATTTAGCATCTCACTACCTCCTAGCGGTCCAGACAAGCATAGGATAATTCGTAGCTTTTATTGACAAGCGGAAAATCCGGGATAATATTGCCTGGCGCGGCCACTGTAAGCGCCGGCCAGTTCGGATAAGCAGCAGCCCGGACAAACAGCCGGTAAATGGTATTGTTTTCCCCGGCCATCAGCCAGTGCAGATTGCTGCCCTGCGATGACTCACTCCAGCCAAAACTGCTGCTATACGCCGGAATGGGGCCAATCTCCGCTTTTAACGGACCGTCCGGCAATCCATCTACGATCTGCCGGATCAGGCCGATAGTCTGGTATACCTCATCAACCCGGACCCATAACCGGGCAGCCACATCACCGCTTGTATATACAGGCACGGTAAACTTAAGTTCCGGATAACACCCGTACGGGTAATCCCGGCGCATATCGGTATCCACACCGGACGCTCTGGCACCTACGCCAACAACCCCCAAATCCAGCGCTGCCTGCCGGGGAACGACACCTGTCGTATTCACCCGCTCCAGGAACTCATCATTGGGCCTAAGCAGCCGGATAAGCCCGGCAAAATCCGGTTCCAGTTCATCGAGCATTACTCTAATCTGCCTGGCAGTCTGGTCCGCAATGTCCTTCCGGACTCCGCCTGGTACAATCATTCCCCGCAGAAACCGGCTGCCTGTGAAGGCTTCATTTACCGTCATAATCGCTTCTTTCATCCGGGCCCCGGCCATGATCGGCACGGCAAACCCCATGCCTGCACAAAGATTGCCGATATCCCCAACATGATTGTACAGCCGTTCCAATTCAGCTGCAAGCGCGCGGAGGTACAGGGCCCGGATGGGAACCTCAACATTAGCCAGTTTTTCAACGGCATGGCAATACGATAGGGAATGGGCAACCGCACAAACGCCTGAAATCCGTTCTACCTGATAAAAAGCCTGTTCCAGCGGCCTGCCTTCCACCGCCTTTTCAATGCCGCGGTGCAGAAAAAACATTTTGGCATCGAGCCGGAGAATTCGTTCGCCCATTTGGCTGAAGCGGAAATGACCCGGTTCGATAATGCCGGCGTGAATTGGGCCGACCGGCACTTCAAATACTCCTTCTCCTTCGACACCGGCCATGGGATAGTTCCTGTTCGCAGTGGGAACGGCCAGGTCCGTCTGGTAATCCTTACGCAGCGGGTAAAGCTGCTCCGGCCAGTTTTCGTGCAGCACCAGCGGCCTGAGATCAGGATGCCCTGCCGGTGTTAAGCCGAATAAATCGTGAATTTCCCGTTCATACCAGGCAGCGGCAGAAATATTCGGAGTAATCGACGGAAACTCCAAAGGGCCGCCAGCAGCAAGCCTTGCTCTTACCAATTGAATTTCACGGCCCGTAGCAAAGGCGCAGTAAATGGCATAAGCTCCGTTCAGCGGCCGTTCATCATTGGCAAACATAGCAAGCAGTCCATTCTGCCCCTCCTGGTAGATGGAGTAGGCAACCGTGCGTAACTCTTGTGCTTCAATATTGAGTTGCTCAATCACCGGCTTAACCTCCTAAGACAATTTTCGCAGCCTGCTGCAATACGCTGTTAGCCAGCGGCGGCAGATAAATCCCACCGACAATCAGGATAACGGCCGACACGCCCATCGCGGTCATGGCCGGTGCGGCCACTGCTATACGCCCCATGCCGTCAGGAGCAATACCAAAGCCCATCTTGAGCGAATACCGCATCATACCGGCAAAAATAGCGGCCAGCAGCAGCAGGATCACCCCGCCCAGGATGCCTTTGTGGCTGGCGAACAATGCCATAATAATCATAAATTCCGAAATAAAGATGTTAAACGGCGGTGAACCGGTAATGGCCAGAATACTAATAATAAACATTGTGGCTACCAGCGGCATTACACTGATTACCCCTCGGATTTGACGGATGTTTTTTGTTTTATATTCCTGTGTGATCATGCCCGCCATATAAAACAAGGCGGATTTGGCAACAGCATGATTAACGATGTGCAGCAGTGCGGCATAAATTGCCAGCGGCGTGCCCACTCCCAGTCCCAGCGTAATAATTCCCATATGCTCCACACTGGAATACGCCAGCAGCCGCTTTACATCATGCTGAGCCAGTACGAACGGGATAGCAATCACTACCGACAGACCGCCAACACCCAGCAGCAGGTATTGGGGATACTCAGCGCCAATAACGGCCTGTACGATAATCACATTGCGCACAAGCACATACAGCGCACAGCTGAGCAAAGCCCCCGACAGCAACCCGCTGATCGGTGACGGTGCCTGGCTGTGAGCGTCAGGCAGCCATGTATGCATCGGTGCCAAGCCGGCTTTCGTTCCATAACCAATCAGAATAAAAATGAACGCAATCTTCACCACTGCCGGATCAAGCAGAGCGGCGCTCGCCCGCAGGGCCTGCCAGTTCAGCGCGTGACTTGCCCCGCCTGCCGTTGCCTGCGCATAATAGAGAATCATGGTCCCAAACAAAGCAAGACATATGCCAACGGTACAAATCATGACATATTTCCAGGCAGCCTCCAGGGCATCGCGGTTGAAATAAAAGGCCACAAGCAGGGCTGAGGCCAGGGTTGTTCCTTCGACAGCAACCCACATTAGCCCCAGGTTGCCGACAAGCAATACACTGATCATAGCAAAAGTGAATAGATTGAACAAGGCATAGTATCTTGACAGCATGACTTCGGAAATGCTGCCGTGACGAACCTCTTTCTCCATATACGGCAGCGAAAACAAAGTGGCCGTAAAGGTAAGCAGCGCAACGACAAACAGCATTACGGCGCTAAGATGATCCAGATAGAAGAACTCCGTACTGTAGACATTCTCCTGGGTAATCCGGTAAATCATGGTGAATAAAACGCCGGTAACGGCTGTACTGCCCAGCAGATTGACGGTGCGCAGTGCCGCCGGCCTCGTCTGCAGCAGCGACAGTACGCCGGTAACAAGGGGCAGGGCCAAAGCTAACAAGATCAGTTCATGCATACTATCACCCCTTCAACTTCTTCAGCAGGCTGGTATCAGTGGACTCAAGCGACAGCTTGAGCCGGTATGTAAGGATGACCAGTACGACTACCGCCACCAATACATCCAGGAAAATACCCATTTCAATAATCAGCGGCAGCCCTTGTGTGATAGACAAGCCAAATAAATACAGCCCATTTTCCATGGTAATCAGCCCGATAATCTGCATGACAGCCTGATGACGCATCATGATAAAGAACAGCCCGATCAGCGTCAGCGATACGGCTGCCGGCAGCGTCGAAGCAATTGCCACCCCGGGAAGATTAGGACTAATCAAGCCATAGGACACGATAATGGACAGCAGCGTCATAAAAGTGGAAAAATTGGCCTTCACAATCTCGCGGCCGACAATTTCCCGCTCTTCGCGCAGGTATGGCAGCAGCCGGTATAACGCAAACGGGATGATACCGACTTTGATTGCTGACGTTAAGAGGGCCGCAATGAACATATGAACTTCATGGGTTTGCATACCGATTATGACACAGGCCATAGCGACAATCACCGACTGAACCAGCACCACATTAATTGCCAGGCGCAAATTGGAAATGCGCGTTTGTAAAATCGCTGCCAAGAGCAGCAGTATCGTTAATAGTTCCATACTTACTCCTCCCTTTTACTGCGCCACCAGAGCCAGCAGCGAAAATACACCGGCCGCAGCCATAAGCCCCGGTACCCGGAATAACCGGATTTTATTGGTACTGGTTTCAATGCAGGCAAGCAAAGCTGCCGCCAGCACCACTTTGCACAGCAGCCAGACAGCGGTAAACATCCCGGAAGTAAAACCTTCCAGCTGCCAGGGAACAAACAAATTGACCAGCAGCAGAATAAATACCAGCTGCTTAATTGCCGATGCCCAGAAGATGAGTCCTACCGGACGGCCGGAGTACTCCAGCACCATTCCTTCGTGAATCATGGTCAGTTCCAGATGAGTATCCGGGTTATCCACCGGAATGCGTCCCGTCTCGGCAATGGTAATCATCAGAAAAGAAACTGCTGCCAATAAAGCAGAAAAGCTCACTGGCGAGCCTTGCGCCGCTGCTGCCATTGCCGATAACCCGGTGGAATCGGCACTATAGGCTACAGAAAACAAAGCCAGCATTAAGGGCGGTTCGACCATCACACTGATGAACATTTCCCGGGAACCGCCCATACCTCCGAAAGAGCTGCCGGCATCCAGGGAAGCTGCCGCCAAAAAGAACCTCCCCAGTGCAAACAGATATACCAATGTAAATAAGTTATCGAACTTGACTCCATCGTAGGAAAAAATAGTCGGCACCATAGCCGCAGCACCAATAGCGGTAGCAAAATAAATATACGGTGCAGCATGAAATATCCAGGATACGGTTGGCGAAATCACGCTGTCCTTTTTTAGGTATTTGGCGTAATCATAATACGGCTGAGCGTAAGCAGGTCCACGCCGGCTCTGCAGGCGAGCCTTGGTATTCTTAATGATTCCCTGAATCAGGGGAGCCAGAAGGATTATGCCAATCGTTTGCAATAAGATTGTTATCACCATGGGGCTCACCACCTCGTGCTAATAATCAAAACGACTACCGTAACGGCCATGATATATCCGATATACAGCTGCAGGCTTCCGGCCTGAATTGCGGTCAGATATTGCGCAAAAGCCTGGATGCCGTCCTTTAAGGGATTATAGAACAATTCATTTACATAATGGGTCACATGGACATGTAGCTTAATTTTTACGCCATGATACGGATTGCGTGATTTATCGGTAATAATCTCATCCACCGGGTTCAAAACAGTGCCAAAGGCACGGCGAATGGGCTGAGCAAAACCGGTTGCCGTATATTCCATCCGCGCGGTCGGAATAATGCCGCACGTCCAGGTCTCTCCGCTCACCCGGCAGGGCGTCCCATTCCAGCGGGCCAGGAGAATTGCCAGAAAACAGCCGGCTGCTATCAGCAGCACGACTACCGGCATGGTAAGCACGCCGCCTGTCTGCCCGGTTTGAAAGGCCACCGCATACCATTGGCTGTTGTCAAACAGACCGGCTGTACTAATGCCGTCATAACCGGACACTACCTGGCTAAGGAGGCGCAGCATCCACTGCGGCCATACACCGGCAGCCACGCAGGTCAGGGAAAGTCCGGCCATACCTGCCAGCATCGACCAGGGAACTTCTTTGGCATGTTCCGCCTCTACACTGCGTGGTTTCGCCAAAAATGTTACGCCAAAAGCTTTAACAAAGCAGGTCGCCGCCAAAGCGCCGGTCAATCCTAGCAAAGCAATCAGCATAACGGCCCAGAACTTGCCGACTAACCCTGCAACTGCTTTCGGTAAAAAGAACAGTGCCTGGAACGTCAGCCATTCACTGACAAAGCCGTTCAGCGGCGGCAAGCCGGCTATCGCAGCAGCGCCAATCAGGAAGAATACTGCCGTATAGGGCATTTTTTTTATCAGTCCGCCTAGCTGTTCCACATCTTTGGTATGGGTAGAGTGCAGCACGGCACCTGCTCCCATGAACAGCAGGGATTTAAATACAGCATGATTAAAAACGTGATAGAAGCCGGCTATCCATGCCAGCCCGGCCAGCAGCGGCATTCCTTTGCTTGCAAACACCATACCTGCGCCGACCCCAAGTAGAATAATGCCGATATTCTCCACAGAATGATAAGCAAGCAGTCGTTTCAAATCATGCTCCATCAGAGCATACAGCACGCCAAAAACCGAAGAGATGATCGCCAGTCCCAATACCAGCTGTCCCCACCATTCGGGCCCGCTGCCTAAGAACTCCAGAAAGAAGCGGCTCATGCCATAAATCGCCGTTTTGATCATAATTCCCGACATCAGGGCGGAAACATGGCTGGGGGCAGCAGGGTGAGCTTCCGGCAGCCAAATATGCATCGGCATTACTCCCGCTTTTGTGCCAAAGCCGACTAAAGCGCACAAGAAGACGATACTACGCAGGCTTTCCGGCATGGTCCCTGTCTTCAGCAGATCAAAATCAAGGGTTTGCGCTGCTGAAGCCAGCAGCAGGAAAGCAATCGCAATAAATGCCGTGCCCACATGCGTCATTAGAATATACAGATAGGCTGCTCCGGTATTGGCATTTTTTTCATACTCATGATTGACCAGGAAAAAGGAGACCAGCGTCATTAGTTCCCAGACAATAATAAAGGCTACAACCTGGCTAATCGTCAGCACCAGCAGGATGGACAGCAAAAACAGATTATATACTGATGCCAGTTGAGCATACCGGCGATTGTAATACTCACGGGAATAGCCAATTGCATAAATACTGGCTGCTGTTCCCACAATACCGAAAGCCAGCAAAAAGAAAGCAGCCAGTGAATCCAGCCGGATCTTAATCAGTCCCAGCGGGGCTTGTAACTGAAACGCTAATGTTTGCCCCCCGGTGGTAAAAACAGCAGCCGCCAGACCAATTGTGGCCATACAGCCCAGCGCAGCAAATCCATGAGATAACGTATTCACCATTTTGGGATTGCCATTGGCGAGAAGAGCCGATACCACTCCCAGACAATACAGGCCAACAATGAGGATATACAGTTGATCCATCGGCACTACAACCACCGCCCAATTTTTTAAATTCCAGGATCCTACCTGTTTCGGTACAGATATTGGCTGGCTTCTACAGCCTGCCGCAGTTTATTCCGGCGCTCCTGCCGCGGGTCTATCAGACTAAGCGCCTGCTCGGGACATGCCGCTACACAAGCCGGTCCTTCTTCCCGTCCTAAGCAAAGGTCGCATTTGTGGCCTACCAGCCGTCCTTGCCCTTGAGGCCAATCCGCGTAAGTTTTCTCCCGGTCAGGCGGCGCCAGTGAGATTGCGCCAAACGGGCAGGCCTCGGCACAATCCCGGCAATAATTACAGCGCGCCGTATCGATCACAACCTGCTGCAGATAAAAGCGAATTGCCTGAGCAGCGCAGGCCCGGGCACAAGGAGCACCTTCACACTGCCGGCATTGTACAGGCAGTATCCTGCCGTTTTTTCTTTGCACATAAAGCTTTGGTATAACCGGCCCTGTTATCATTCCTGCAGTTTTTCCTGCACCGCAGTGATAGGAATTGCAAGCAATTTCGCATACCCTGCAGCCTGTGCACTTCTCTTTATCGGCAATTACGAAAGGCAGCAGTTCCACGCCTCCTGCCTCCTAAGTTGCCTTTCTCGCCACATAGTGGGTATGCAGCAAGTGATGGGACTCATGCCCTAAAGGCTCCCCTAAAAAAGACTCATACAGCTTCTGAACATCCGGATTATCATGCGACTTGCGCAATAAAAGAGTTTCATCATGAACATAGGTATTAGCCGTTCTGCTGGTATAGGAGCCGGGCTTATCGGACGGCAGGAGCACCTTGGGCTGCCCGCCGCCGCTCACACAGCCCACGGGACAGCACATCACCTCAACAAAATGAAAGTCCGCTTTTCCCGCCTTGATTTGCTCCATTATTACTTTGGCATTTTTCAGTCCTGACACGACCGCAACCTTCAACGTCAGGCCGCCAACGTTTACATTGGCCTTGCGGATGCCTTCGCCGCCCCGCACATAGTTTAAGCTGATTTCCGGCAGTGCTTCCTTGGCCAGCAGTTCATATCCGGTTCTCAGCGCCGCTTCCATAACCCCGCCGGTTACCCCGAAAATGGTCGCTGCTCCGGTATACGTCCCCAGCGGCTGATCAAATTCCTCATCTGCTAAATGAACAAAATCAATACCTGCATCTTTAATGAGCTGCGCTAATTCCCGTGTCGTAATCACGACGTCTACGTCACGATAGCCGCTGCCTTCCATTTCCGGACGTTCGCACTCAAACTTCTTGCAGGTACAGGGCATAACAGATACGCTAAAGATCCGCTCCGCTTCCACTCCATCAACTTTTGCCCCATATGTTTTAAACAGCACTCCGGCCATCTGCTGCGGCGATTTACAGCTGGAAAGATGCGAAATCAGCTCCGGATAGGTTTGTTCCACATATTTTACCCAGGCCGGGCAGCAGGAAGTAAACATCGGCAGCGTCCCACCGGCAGTAACGCGCTTAATGAGCTCCGAACCTTCTTCCATAATGGTCACATCAGCCGCGAAGTTAGTGTCATAAACCCTGGCAAATCCCAGTTTCCGCAAAGCTGCTGCCATCTGCCCCGGTGTCAGGCTGCCCAGCGGCATACCGAATTCCTCTGCGATTGCCACCCGGACAGCAGGCGCGCACTGCACCATGGTAAAGAGACGGCGGTCGGCCAGTGCGGCCTTGACTGTCAGCGCATCACCACGGTTATAGGCTGCAAATAACGGCTCTTTTACGGATGAAAGCAACCCCCGTTCCGTCATTTTTTGTTCACGCGGTGCAATATCTTCATCAAAGATCGAAGCATAAGCACTGCAAATCTGGACACACTGGCCGCAGGCAACACAGCGTTCCTGACAAATAGTCTGCGGCTGCCCCTTCTTTCCTTCTATGGCATCTACCGGACAAATTGCCACGCACCGCTGGCAGCCGGTACACAATTCCTGGTCAATTTGGATAATGGGGTTATTTCGCTGCATGCTAAACCCTCCTGTCTTTACGAAACTAAGCACATTTCTCAGCCAATAAACTTTTTCACCGCATCGTGCAAGCTGATCGCTGCCTCGATGTTGCGTCTTTTCTTTTCCTGCTTCGGCACAACCATTTCCAGTGCTTTTTCCGGACAAGCCCGCACACAGGCCGGACCGTCAGCTTGACTTGCACACAAATCACACTTGCTGGCTACTACCATTTCTTTTTCCTTAATGCCTTCTTCTGTTTCCACCTGCAGTCCACTTTGACTAATTACCCGGCCATTTTTATAGACGGGCGCAAAATCGATTGCGCCAAAGGGACAGGCCAACAGACAGGTTTTACAGCCAATACAGTACCGTTCTTCAATCCTAATATTGCCTTTGGTCTGCGTGATGGCCGCCACCGGGCATACCTGCGCGCAGGGCGCATCTTCGCAGTGACGGCATTGGACCGGCATTGTCACGGTCGCGGTCCTGACCAGGTATAGTTTGGCAATCAGCGGTGTGTCGATCATCCCGGCGGTAACAGCCCCGCCATCGGTATGCGCAACGGAACAAGCCACTTCACAAACTCGGCAGCCAATGCATTTATTGGGGTCAGCCATAATAAACGCATTCAGATTGGTACTCATCGATAATCCTCCCTTCCTTGTCAACGTGTTAACCGGCTATATTCCGTTCTTCTGCTGGATAACGGCACACACTTCACTGACTTCTTTTTCCTGGGTTTTGCGTACATAACTGTACCAGTAGAAGCCGGCCACAAAAATTGTGCCCCCTAAAATGTTGCCAAGGGTAACGGGAATCCAGTTGTTTATTACGATATTGCTCCAATTCACCGTATCCAGAACCTCTTGCGGCAGCTTGGCCGCTTCAATTACACCAGGCGTATATTTGGCAAACAAACCGGCAGGCAGGAAAAACATGTTGGCAATACTATGCTCAAAGTTACTCATTACGAAGGTCATCACGCCCACGTAGGCAGCAGCACATTTACTGATAACATCCTTGGCTACAAAACACATCCATACGGCAATGCAAACCAGCCAGTTACAAAAGATCCCCCGAACAAACGCTTCCGACCAGCTTAAGCCCACCTTGGTTGCCGCTATCTTTAATGCATAGGCTCCCAGCAGGGCATTGTTAAATTTCCATAAACCAGTGAAATACATGAGTCCGGCAAAGGCCACAGCACCAATCATATTTGCCAACAGCACCCAAAACCAGTTGCGTAAAAGTTCAAGCACTGTTATGCGCCCGTCAATGCACGCCGTCCACATGAGCGAATTGCCGGTAAATAATTCTGCACCATTGTTTACAACCATCATAAGACCAACAGAAAACACGGACCCAAAGGCGAGTCGCTGAAAGCCAGCGCCCAGAGAGGTTAGGTCATGACAGGCCATCGTTGCGCCATTTGCTCCAAAAGCAATGTAGCAGCCGGCGAGAAATCCCAGGGCCAGCATTTGACCAATACCAAGCTTCACTCTGCCAACCTGGGCCTTGCAGCAATTTTCAGCAGCCTCTACCGGAGTAAAACAATTCATTCGCAAATCCTCCTTTTTTCCGGCTTCAGCCTGGCCTGCCGCATGTCAGCCTCTTGCGGCTAAGCTGTGCCAAAGCCCGTTGCACAGTACACCCGCCTATAAATGCAAAAAACATGCCAGCATTGGCATGTTTTTTAATAACCGGCTCATTCATTCGGTACAGTTGTGTCATGTATGCATACCATCTGAACTTACCGGCCATGATTGAATTTTTACGTGCACCTTATTATCGCTTGTGATGCGAATTCGCAGCACCAGCTACTTGTCAATAAATTCTTACTATTCTGCATAAATTGCAGGCCATGCAACTGCATGGTCTGCAATTTATGCAAGGCTCCCGCTCTTGCCTGCAGCTTTTTTAAAAATCGCCTGCCTCACTTTGTGAGAGCGCCGACAGCGCTACCCCCGGGCGGCGCGCATCCCCGCTGCGCACTGTGAACTTCAATGCATCAAAATACTCCAGCAGCGGCAACGCCACTTTGCGGGACGTATTCAGCATGGTACGCAGCTGACTGACGGTAAGTTCTTCATTATCACGGAAATAGTGCTGCAGCAAGCGAACTGCCTTTTGAATTGTTGTTTGATGAAGATAAACACTATCCACTTGTATGACTACACCTTTACTGAGCAGCATATGGAAAGCGATCTTGGCCTCTTCCGGCAATAATTTCAGCTTTTCGCCGAGAATCGAAGCATCAATTGTCAGAAAACCAGGTTCAGTCAGCGCTTGCTCACTGGCTTTCATTACGTTAAGACTCCAGGCCTGGTATTTGTTTGCATGTGCCGGCAGGGCAAGCTCTCCGTCATTGATTGTCAGCGTGCCTTCTTTACTCCACAAAGCTGCAAGCTTATCAAAAGCTTTCTCTGTCAGGCCGAGCTTTTGCCTGACTATTTCTCCTGATACTCCCGCCCGCTCCGGCTGTTCACGGTGAAACGCCTCCAATAGAGCTGTACACTGCCGGGTTAATAGCTTAAGTGAACGTATTGCTAGGAAAAGCTGATCCAGCACGATGATTTTTTTAGCGATTTGCAATGCTTCTAAACTTTGCTCCACCTGGCTGGCGGTAAAGTATCCAGCTTGTCTTTTTACTTCACCCTCAGACATAAGACCTGTGTTTTCTGCCAGAATTCCGTATATGACCTGCTCCGTATCCTGAGTTAACAACGCCTGAGCCAGAATTTCACGTTCCTCGCTTATCCGCCGTGCCTGCTTGCAGGGTGCAATCAGCATAACTCCGCCTAACAACGTCTGCGGTGAATACAAGCGGATAATGCCTCGGTCACCAGCACCGGCAGCAACAGGCTCTTCAGCAATAAACCGCATATATTGCGGATTATCTTCTTTAAAAGTATGCAACCGGCCTAAAAATTCCCCTGTTCCCAAGTGCAGCCTTATCCGGGTGCCGCTCTCCACGGGCTGATCAAGCATCACCCTTACATCCCAGGCTTCACTGACCTGGCCATAATCGTTATGACTGAGAAACATGCCGCGGGTAATCTCGCTTGCCGGCATACCTGCCAGATTCAGTGCCGCCCGCTGACCGGCATATACGGCCTCCACTTTATGGCCGTGGCTCTCTACCCCGCGCACCCGCACCTGCTGCCTTAATGGATATAGGGACAAGGCATCACCTACGCACGCCGTGCCGCTGAGCACTGATCCGGTAACAACCGTTCCATAGCCTTTCACGGTAAATACCCGGTCTATCCACAACCGGAACGGAGCCCGGCTGTCACGCACCGTTACCGCTTCCGCCGCTTTTAACAAACTGCTTTTTAAGACATCCAGGCCTGCACCGGTAACGGCGGAAACACGGCAGCGGGGCGCGGCTGCCAGAAAAGTTCCTGCCAGTAGTTCGCTTACATCCTCTTCGACAAGCTCCAGCCAGTCTGCATCGACTTTATCTACTTTGTTGATCACAACTACGCCATGCTCAATGCCGTAAAAATGCAGCATGGCCAAATGCTCACGGGTTTGCGGCATAACGCCTTCATCTGCGGCAATGACGAGCATCGCCACATCAATACCGCCTGTGCCTGCCAGCATGTTTTTTAAAAACCGTTCATGTCCGGGAACATCAACAATGCCGGCTATTGTTTCGGGACTCAGATCCATGGCGGCAAACCCCAGATCAATGGAAATCCCCCGCGCCTTTTCTTCTTTCAGACGGTCCGTATCGGTCCCGGTTAATGCCTTAATTAATGCCGATTTACCATGATCGACGTGACCTGCAGTTCCAATAATGACATACTTCACGAAAGCACTCCTTTCGCGATCCTCGTGCAAGCAGTTTCAATAATTGCCATATCTTCCGGCGCTAAGCACCGCACATCGAGCAGAATTTTTTCGCACTGAATCCGCACAATAATCGGCACTTCATTCTTGCGAAGTACCGATTCCAGCATTGCCGCACTATGGTGCGGTGTTACGATACTAACACCGAAGCTGGCAAAATCTATTTCAGGCAGCGTACCGCCGCCCGCCTGGGAAACCAGCGGTACAACATCCATCCGCCAGCCACAGGCAGTGAGCGGCTGTAAGCGCCCGGCCAGTTGGTGCGCCAGCTCCTTCAACTCCTCTGGCTGCCTGTTCAGCATACGCTGCACAGGCACATTCTTCCCGGCTTCCAACAGGTAATCCAGCAATGTTCCCTCAACAGCGGCCAGTGACAGCTTATCAATCCTGAGTGCGCGCAGCAGAGGATGGATCTTCATTTTTTCGATATACTGCCGTTTGCCGGCAATAATACCGGCCTGGCCCGCCCCCAGCAGCTTATCGCCGCTAAAGGTTACAAGATCCATACCTGCTGCCAGGCATTCCCTGACGCTTGGCTCCTGCCAGCCATTACCCTGTAATCTGCAAAGAACGCCGCTGCCCAAATCCTCTACAAGCGGTATGCCATGCTGATGCGCAAGTGCAGCGAGCGCCTTATCCTCCGGCTGAGCTGTAAAGCCGACTATGCGGTAATTGCTGGTATGTACTTTGAGAATAAGAGCGGTACGTTCCGTGATGGCCCGTTCAAAATCTTTAAGATGGGTTTTATTCGTAGCACCAACTTCCACAAGCCTTGCACCGCTTTGTGCCAAAACGTCGGGAATGCGAAAGGACCCGCCGATTTCCACCAACTGGCCGCGGCTTACGATAACTTCGCGTTCCTTGGCCAGAGCCGATAGTACGAGCAGTACGGCTGCCGCATTATTATTGACAATAATAGCATCTTGTGCACCTGTCAGTGTACACAGCTTATCAACTACATGATCATACCGGCTTCCCCGTTCACCGGTGCCCACATTATATTCTAAGGTGCTGTACCCTGCCATCACTTCATTAACCAATTGTATCGCCCGTTTCCCCAGCGGTGCCCGGCCCAGATTCGTATGCAGAACTACGCCTGTGGCGTTAACTGCTTTACGCAGACTGGAGCTGCCCAGGGTTCCCAGCTGCTCCTTCACTTTGGCCGCTAACCCTTCTGCCGAGACATCGACGTCCTGCTCCTGCCGGATTTGCGTCCGGACGTCACTCACTACCGTCCGCAGTCTTTCAACGACCACTTCCCGGGAGAAGCCCGCTAATTCCGGCTGGTTCATCAGCATACCGCTTAACCGCTCAATTGCAGGAATGTCCCGCATTGTCAGCTTATACCTTTTCATAATGCCTCCCTGCTGCAAGCCCTATTTTTTCATGACTGCCGCAGCCCTTGCATTTAGCAAAATAGGCTGTTGATCTTATCGTTTTTAATGATATAATAAAAAATGCATGGAAACGGATGGGGTCTGGTGGCTTCTGCGGTCTTCAAAACCGTTTGCGGGGCATTAACTTGTCCTGGGTGGGTTCGATTCCTACACGTTTCCGCCATTTCGAGGATAAAGGGGTGTCGCATTGTGCTTTTTGTTAAAAAGCACAATGCGGCCCCCTTTCTATGTATATACGTTCTTTTAAGATGCCTGTCATACCTTTTGGGCGATAGCTGCTATGGCGCTGATTACAGCTTCCATTTGCTGTTCAGTATTGAACAAACCCGGGCTCAAGCGGCAAGTTCCTTGCTCAAGCGTACCCATGGTTTGATGTGCCAGTGGTGCGCAATGCAGACCGCCTCTGGTCACAATCCCGTATTCCTGTTCTAAAAGAAAGCTGATTTGCGCAGAATCCATACCATCAATTGTAAACGAGAGGACTGCCGTCCGGGCGTCCAGCAGCGGCGGGCCGTGTTGCTTGACCCTGGCGATCTCTGCCAGGCCGCTGCATAACACGCTCATCAGCTTTTGTTCCCGCAGCCGGATCGCAGCTATTCCCTGCTCCAAAACAAAGCGAACCCCCTCGCCCAGACCAATAATACCCGGAGTATTCAAGGTTCCGCTTTCCAGACAATCCGGCATAAACTGCGGTTGTTTGGTATCTTGCGACTGCGAACCGGTACCCCCTTCTTTCAGTGGTGTAACGGTAAGTCCCGGCCTCACATAAATTCCACCCGTTCCCTGCGGACCATAAAGGCCCTTATGGCCGGTAAACGCCAGAATATCAATACACTGCCGGTCAACATCAATGGGCAGCACGCCTGCGCTCTGCGCCGTATCAACTAAAAACAAAATCCCTTTTTCCCGGCATATCCGGCCTACTTCCTCTACTGGCTGAATCGTTCCCGTAACATTGGATGCCTGCAGCAAAGCGACCATTTTCGTATTCTTTTTAACTGCTTTTAGCACTGCCTTAGGATCAAGCAGCCCTTCGGCACTACAGGGGATAACGGTAAGCTCCAAGCCCTGGTCAGCCATAGCAAAGGCCGGCCGGGCTATAGCATTATGTTCCATGCTGCTAATGATCAGGTGGTCTCCTGCCTGAAGAGTCCCTTTTAATGCCAGGTTCAATGCTTCGGTAATATTCAGGGTAAAGGCAATACGCAGGGGATCGCCGATATGAAACAATCGGGCCAGCAGCTCACGGGTTTCTAACACCATGTTAGCCGGAGTCCAGGCAAAGCTGGTTGTCCCCCTGCCAGGATTACCGCCAATATTGCGGTTGAAGTTATCTACCGCCTTGTAAACTGTTTCTGGTTTGGGCCAGGAAGTTGCCGCATTGTCCAAATAGATTCGGTTCATTTTTATACTCCCTTTATCATTTACCGACTTCCTGCTGCTTCAAGCGTTACTCGCCGGTCCGGCGCTTTTGAATACGCTCCAGCCGGTAATATAAAGTCCGTACGGAAATACCCAGATAGCGCGCCGCCTGAGTCTTATTCCCGCCAAACTTTTGTAGAACCTGCTCAATCAGTTCATCAATATGATCGCCTAATGCAAACGACGGTGATGATGACGCGGTGTGCTGCAGCTTTGGCTCAGGTAGTTTTTCTTTCGCGCTGTCTTCAGGGTATTTGCCTGTCAGATTTTTCAAGTGTTCCGCTTGCAGCTCCACTCCGTCGTACATAAACGAAACCCATTCCATGGCGTTACGAAGTTCCCGGACATTGCCCGGCCAGGGACAGGCCAGCAGCAGCTGTGCTGCTGAATCGCTGATACTGCAAAACTGCTTGCCCCGCCGCCGGGAAAAATCCTGTAAAAACATCAGCGCCAGCGATAGAATATCATCTTTCCGCTCTCTCAGCGGCGGGATGATAATTTGCCCTACCTTGAGCCGGTAATATAAATCTTTGCGGAACAGTCCTTCAGCAATCCGCTTTTCAAAATTCAAATTCGTAGCGGTAATAATACGAATATCTGTTTTTATTTTTTTAAGGCCGCCTACCCGGTAAAAATTTTTTTCTTCAATTACCCGCAGCATTTTGGCCTGCAGTTCAATAGGTATTTCGGCGATTTCATCGAGAAATAATGTTCCGCCCATCGCCATATCCAGCTTGCCCTTTTGTCCACGTGAAACACCGCCGGTAAAGGATCCGGCCTCATAACCAAATAATTCGCTCTCAAACAAGCTGGGTGTGATAGCGGTACAATTAATATCGACAAACGGGGCCGAACTGCCGGCTGTACCGTAATGAATGATTTTGGCGATAATTTCCTTGCCGACACCGGTTTCTCCCTGAATCAATACAGGCAAAGACCGGTCGGTGTGATATTGCTCAGCCTGCCGGACCACACGCCGCATGGCTTCTGAAAAGATGCCAATTTTACCAATGTTTTCCCGTTCGGTGACTTGGGAGCGCAAACTGTCTCTGCTGTTGGGGGCAGTCCGATTCGTCTCGTCTGCAGGCTCTGCGGAAAATTCACTTTTCCGGAGCTGTGCTTTATGTTCTCCTACCCGCTCCAGAATCGACTTTAGTTCATCCATATTGATTGGCTTGGTTAAATAATCATAGGCACCGGCCCGTAATGCGCCAATGGCCAGTTCGAGATCGACAAAACCGGTATACAGAACCACATCCGCTTCTTGCTCCCGTTTGATCTGCTTTACTTTCCGCACCAGCTCAATACCGGATATCCCGCTCATCTTGATATCGGACAAGATCATATCGTATACACCGGCCTGATAGGCAGCAAGCGCTTCTTCGCCAGAAACGCACTCTCTTACCGTATGCCCCAGCAGCCGTAAATAATTCGCTAAGAAAGACCGGCCTTCCAACTCATCATCAACAAGTAATATTCGCATTCCCATCCCCCCACCAGCCCATTATACATTAGAAATCGCCGGTAATGATACCTGAACCAGCATGCCGCCCCCGTCAATATTTCCCACCTTTATTGATCCATTGCAGGCTGCCACGATCAACTCCACGATGGATAATCCTAAGCCCATCGAGTCACCCATTTTCTTTGTTGTGAAAAAGGGCTCAAATATGCGGCTGCATATTGCCGAATCAATACCCGGCCCATTGTCACTGACGGTTATATATACGTCCTCATCAAACCATGTTCTTATAATAATTTCTTTGCACTGCCCAGCCTTCCCTTCCAATGCCTGCATAGCATTCATCACTAAATTGAGAACGACTTCCTCAAAGCGGACAAACGAACCATTCACAAGCGGCAGTCCAGGCAGCAGCTCTTTTCGGACAGTAATGTGGTGCGCGAATAATTGATTGGATACATAGGATAACGAGCTCTCAATAACGGCATTCAAATCACAGGGTACATATTCGACCATTTGGGTCGTGCGCAAAAAGGAACGCAGATGATTGACGATGGCATCGATGCGGTCCACCTGGCCGGACACATCCCGGATACATTGCAGGACTTTGCCTGGCTCCGCGTTTGCCTGGCACAAATGGAGGCCTGTCTCTGCCAATACACGGATTGCGTTTAACGGCTGATTAATCTCATGGGCAATGCCGCCGCCGATAATGGCCAGCGTCGTTACCCGCGCCGCACGCGCAATTGCTTCTCGCGCCTCTGAAATTTTAATTTCCGCTTCTTTTTGTGCGGTAATATCCCGTCCTACCGATTGATATTCAACAACCCGTCCAATTTCATCAAATATGGCCCGGTTAATCCAATGCTGCCACCGCACTTTGCCATCAGGCCCGATAAACCGCCGCTCAGCATGGGCAACCGGGTCATCCGGCGTCAGCAGGGCGATCTGCTGACGTACCATCTTATGATCTTCCTGTGGGATGAGGTGAATAAAGTTCAAGCCCAGCAGTTCGCTGGCAGTTTTATTAAAATAACGGCAAAATGCCCGATTGACAAAGGTCAGCGTCCCATCCGGCCGAAAGCGGCGGATGAGTTCTTCCTGGTCCTCCACGATTGCCCGGTAACGAGCCTCACTTTCTTTTAATTGCTGTTCCACCTTTTTCTGACTGGTAATATCACGGCCCACCGATTGATATTCGACGATATTTCCGTGCTGATCAAATATCGCCCGGTTGACCCATTCCTGCCAACGAACTTCGCCATGTGGCATGGCAAAGCGCCGTTCCGCCACGGCCACAGGATTATCGGGACTGAGCGACTCCAT
This sequence comes from Anaerospora hongkongensis, assembly GCF_004339805.1. Lineage (GTDB taxonomy): Bacteria > Bacillota > Negativicutes > Sporomusales > DSM-15969 > Anaerospora > Anaerospora hongkongensis. The sequence goes on from NZ_SLUI01000005.1 coordinate 239,977, forward strand.
TTGACACCGCACGCCCTCATGATCCTCACACGGTATCAGCTTCATAAAGCTTTGCCCTAACAATTCTTCCGCTGTTTGACCAAAATACCGGCAAAAAGCCCGATTGACAAAGGTCAGGGTATAGTCAGGCTTAAACCGCCGGATGAGTTCTTCCTGATCCTCCACCACCGCCCGGTACCGGGCTTCGCTCTCCCGCAGCAGTTTTCCGGCCTCATGGCGGCGATAGGTAAGACGTAATCCGGCACCTGCAGCCCATTGTCTCCTCAAATAACCCAGCCCCTTTAGCGTTATTTGGGCTCAGCGGATATATGCAACCCCGCAGTTTTGCCAGAATCGCGAAACTGCGGGGTTAGACTGAAGCCTCAATACTTCACTCCTATGCAAAATATATGCCAATTTATTTTCCAGTTATCGGCATCAGAAAATGCGGGCTATGTAAGACAAAGTCCTTTGAGTCTGCAAAAACAGCATGCAATGCTCTGTTAGTCCTGCAATATTTGCAGATAGCCGGCTATTATGGCTGTTCTTTCGTTTCTATAGCACATTCCGGTCCCAGGCAGACAATGGGAAAGGAAACCTGTCCTGTTACGCCGCCGTCCGGATTATTTCTGAGCTTAATCACGCCATGGCTGGCAGCAACAATAGATTGAACAATTGACATACCCAGCCCCATTGATTCGGCATTGTTTTTCGTTGTAAAAAAGGGCTCCCAGATTCTGTCGCGAATTGCCGGATCAATTCCCGGACCATTATCGCTGACCGACAAATGGATCTGCTCGTCAGCCCACGTCCGGATGCGGATTTGCTTATCTTGATCATCCGTACTGTCAAAAGCCTGAATCGTATTGACCAAGAGGTTAAGCACAACCTCCTCAAAACGTACCAATGAGCCATATACCGGCGGCAATTCTTCCGCCAGCATGAGTTGCAGGCCTATTTGCTTGAAAACGAGTTGGTGGTCTACCACTGCCAGTGCTTTTCGCACAGCCACATTTAAATCACAGGGCAGATACTCAAAGCTCTGATTGCTGCGAGGCAATGCACGCAAATTGTTAACAATAGCATCAATCCTGTCAACCTGTTGGGAAATATTATGGACATTGCGCGTAATTTCTTCATCAGAACCGCCATGCTGCTGCAGGTAAAAAATCGTTTCTACCAATATCTTCATGGCATTGAGCGGCTGTTTGATTTCGTGGGCAATTCCCCCGCCAATTACCGCCAGCGTCATGACCCGTGAAGCGCGGTCTATTGCCTCCCGGGCTTTTGCGATTGCCGCTTCTGCCTCCTGCTGGGCGGTAATATCCCGCCCGACAGCCTGATACTCAGCAACCCGTCCGGTATCGTCAAAAAAAGTCTGACTGACGTATTCGATCCAGCATACGTCCCCAGCAGAGCGTACGTAGCGCAGCTGCAAAGTTCCAATGGCATTTCCCGGTTCAGGCAGATTACCTGGTCCGGGCAGCAGCTGCGCTCCCTCCGGTCCAAGCAAATCCGCCAGATTGCGTCCGATAACCGTAGCCTTAGGCACTTCATAAAACCGACAGAATGCTTCGTTGGCAAAGACCAGTTCCCCCGCTGGTGTGCAGCGGTAAATGCAATCCGTCTGCGCTTCAACAACTGCCCGATACTGAGCTTCGCTTTTGCGCAGTGCTTCCGTTCGGGATAATACCGTTTGCTCGAGGACCAGCTTAGCCTCTTCCAATTCCCGGCGCAAGCGGCTGGTTATCATAAAAATAACGCCAGTTAACAAACTCAAAATAATAAAGCCGATGAGCATAATTGCCTTATTTCGTTCCGCAAGAAAATCGGCCAACGATTCTCCGGCAAACAAAACACCCACCGGCTGATGATCTGCGCTCAGGACGGGCAAATAGGCAGTCATATATTCGGTCCCCAGAATTTCCGCCCGCCCCAGGTGCATCTTGCCTTCTCCCAGCACAGCAGCCGCAATCGCTTCATTCAGCTTTGTACCGACTACCGGCTTACCGTCCTTCATGATAGTTGTTGAAACCCGTTCATCTCCCAAAAACAGAGTGGCTTCAGTATGAAAAAGCTGCTTTACCCGGTCAACAATTTTCTCCTTCGTGGCATCATACCCCAGCGATATGACGCCAATGAGCCTCCCCTGATCATCTTTGATCGGGGCTGCCGCCCGGACTCCCAGCCGGATTACCGTTCCCGGCTCAACCGTAGCCCGGGTGTACCCGGCCAAAGCCGCCTTTATGTCGGGCAAATCGGCCAGGCTGTCTCCCCGCCGCAGCTCATGGGTACGCCAAACGACCTTGCCCTGGGCATCAGTGATGGTGATAAAGTCTACGTCCGCATCTTGCCGGATTTGTTCCAGCAGCTTGTACAGCCCTTGCTCCTTATTTTGTACAGCTTGCTCCAGACCAGGATATTTACTGAAAATCACCGCAAAGCGGACTGCTGACGTCTTGTATTCTTCTATTACCGCGCGCAGCCCCTCAACGCCCTGCATAGCAGCCCGCTCCTGCTTTTGCTCCAGTATATTGGAAAAAAAGTACAGTGCCGGTATTAATGCTGCCGACACCGCAGTAATTGCCAGCAGCACAACACAAATAATCAGTTTTTTCCCCACGCTGGATGCCGTTTTATCCACGACCTTCTCCCCTTTGTCCGGTTATCGGCCAGCCACCCTTAACGTTCAATACCCCTGCTTTGTGGTCATTATACCATAAAGACAGGGGTATTTGTGCTGTATTGCTATTTGTGAGGGTCGATCAGCCGCCCCTTCATGACTGCCGCTGCGCCAAAGCGAACCTTTAACTCATCAACAACTTTATGCAGTGATTCCTGCTTTTCCTGTTTTGAGTCAAACAGGGCCATCGCCTGTCCGGCCGGCTGCAGATTACTGACCGTCAGCCCCAGTAGGCGAATACCTTCTGTAGAGGGAATTGATTTATATAATTCCCTGGCAATATGGTAAAGGGTATCATCCAGATTGGTAGCTTCTTCTAAGGTACGGCTGCGGGTGATCGTCTTAAACGATGCAAAACGTACTTTAACGGTAATCGTCCGCCCGGACAGAGTCAGCCTGCGCAGCCGCCAGCCTACTTTATCAGCAAACAGCAGCAGCTGTTTCTCTATTTCATCCCACTGATACAAATCCTGGTCAAACGTCTCTTCATTTCCGACAGATTTTATTTGCTGATCAGGTACGACCGGCCTGTCATCCAAACCGCGTGCCAGCCGCTGCAAATCATAAACGTCTCTGCCGATATGACGCTCCAAAAGTTTAGGGTCAGCAGCGGCAAACTGGCCAATCGTTCCAATCCCCAGCTTGGCAATACTGGCAGCCGTCACCTCTCCGACTCCCCACAGCCGCCTGACGGGCAATCCAGCCAAAACCTGTGCTTCTTCGCCCCGCCTGATGACATACAAGCCATCCGGCTTTTGTAAATCTGAGGCAAGCTTGGCTAAAAACTTGTTTGGTGCCACACCTGCCGATGCCGTTAGCTGCAGCTGCTGTTTAATCTCGTCTTTGATCCTGCGGGCAATATCCACGGGATCGGCATAAAGTCCATCCATGCCGGTAACATCAAGAAAAGCTTCATCCAGTGACAGAGGCTCTACCAACGGCGAATACCGGTCAAGGATCTGCCGGATTTGGGCCGAGACAAAGCTGTATTTGCGATGATCGGGAGTAATAAAAACAGCCTCCGGGCAGCGCCGGCGCGCTTCGGCCATCGACATGGCCGAATGAACACCAAATTTGCGGGCTTCATATGAGGCGGTGGCCACAACCCCCCGGTTACTTAAGCCGCCTACAATAACCGGGACTCCCGCCAGCTCAGGCTTATCCCGCTGTTCAATTGACGCGTAAAAAGCATCCATATCTACATGAATAATATAGCGCTGCACGTGCATCACCCAGCTACAAGTATAGCAAACGTACGTTCCTTGTTCAATCCATTAGCAGAAATTACCGCTATCTCTTTAAATGAAAGGGAACGGTTGTAACCGCAATATTTTCTTTTAACACAAGTGTAGTATGCAAGAACCAGCCCGTTTGATTATGCAGCAGCCGGTGCCACCATTTCCGTGTTTCAAACTCAGGAATAACAACAGTAATAAAGTCATCCGGACCCTTTTCCCGCTGTTTCTTCTCAATAAAATTGATCAGCGGCCGCATCAGCAGGCGATAGGGAGAACGAAGCACTACCAGTTGAACGCCGGGGTCCCAGCACTGCCACTTCTGGCGTACTTTCTGCTCTGACTCATCATCACTGGCGACGTGAACGGCAATGATATTATCTCCAATCAGCTTGGCATACTTAATTGTTTCGTAAACGATCCGGGTCGGTGATGCAACAGGAACAATCACCAGATGCTTGCCCTGAGGAAAATGAGCACTTCCTTCGGCGTAACATTCTTCCGGTAAGTGCAGCTGATCTGCCATGGTGTTATAGTGACCGCGAATACGCTTAAAGATCGTTACCATAATCGGGATAAACACCAATACCAGCCAGGCACCATAGACAAACTTCGTGACGGTAATGACCGCTACAACGATACCTGTTGCCGCAGCTCCCAAACCATTAAGAAAGACCCGCAGCTGCCAGCCGGCTCCCTTTTCCCGCCGCCAGTGTACAACCATACTCACCTGGGCAATCGTAAAAGATATAAAAACACCGATTGCGTATAAGGCAATGAGATTTTCAATTTTTCCGCCATAGATGACGATTAGCAGAGCGGCAATAATTGTTAATAAAATAATACCGTTAGAAAAAGTCAGCCGCTCGCCACGCTGAGCCAGATAACGGGGCATATATCCGTCACGGGCAATAATCGATAATAGTACCGGCAAACCATTGTACGCGGTATTTGCCGCCAGATAGAGCACCAGCATTGTCGTAATCTGTATATAATAGTACAGGGGCGTTCGTCCAAAAATCTGCTCTGCCAGCTGGGACAGCGCAGTTACTTCTATGATGGGAAGAATATGATGATGCAGAATCAGCGCCGATATTCCCAAAAACATAAAACCAAGTATGCCTGCCATCCAGTAGGTGGTAGCGGCAGCATTGCGGGATTCAGGTGATTTGAACATCGGTACGCTGTCCGCGATTGCCTCAATACCGGTCATTGAGCTGCAGCCGTTCGCAAAAGCCCTCAGGGCCAGAAACAGCATTGACCAGTCCAGCTGCTGCCGGGCCAGCGAATCGGGCGGAATAAAATAGGGTGCCTGAGCCATGCGGTATAAACCTACAAAGAGGAGCAATAAAATTCCGGCTAAGAAAGCATAGGTAGGTAATACAAAAGCGTTGGACGACTCCCGTACTCCCCGGAGATTAACCAGCATTAAAACGCCAAACAGAACAACGATATCGATTGGCACTTCCCAGCCGCTAAGCTCGGGAAAAGCAGATATAATGGCCGCCGTTCCTGCTGACACACTAACGGCGGCAGTCAATATGTAGTCGGCAAAAACCGAACCGGCTGCGATCAGCGCAGGCTTCTCCCCGAGATTCTGCTTAGCAATGGCATATGCGCCTCCACCGCCGGGATTCGCTTTTGCAACTTGTGCATAAGACAACGTGACAATTGCCAGGAGGATCAGAATAGAAATGGCCACAGGAGCCATATATCCGTATGCAATCAAGCCTGGTAAGGCAAGCGTAAGCATAATCTGCTCCGGCCCATACGCTACAGAGGATAAAGCATCAGAAGAAAAAATGGATAAAGCCTTCCATTTGGGCAACCGTTCATGAGCCAGTTCCCGGTTGTGCAGCGGTCTGCCAATCAGCACCCGCCGTAATTCGCGCATCATACAAGTAGCGCCTCCGCTTCTTATTTTGTTAATAGGGCAATGAAGTTAATTATACTCTTCCCTGCCAAAAAAGAAAGCGCCAATTTTCACCGTTTATTCTCGCTTTTGACTGCCTTCGTTCATAGTAACCAATAGGATACCTGGGGCATTGCGCCGTCATGATTATCTCACGCAATCACCCTTCATCACTGGGAATTTTCTTGACTTACAGGCACTTGCCTGCCCTTTTCTGAATAGCTTATAAAAGGATTGCAAAAAGAAAAACGACTACCGGTTATATAACCGATAGTCGTATCTTCCATTATGGCGGAGTGGCAGGGATTTGAACCCTGGCGGGGCTTACACCCCCTAACGATTTAGCAAACCGTCCTCTTCAGCCGCTTGAGTACCACTCCAGAAGAAATAAATGGCGGAGGGGGTGGGATTCGAACCCACGGTCCCTTGCAGGATCACTGGTTTTCAAGACCAGCTCCTTAAACCGCTCGGACACCCCTCCGTGCCCGACACATTTAGTATTATAACAAAAGGTTGCACGTTTTGTCAACTTCATAAACCTGGTATTTTATCACATTTTTTCCGTCGCTAATTAATTGAAAATAACGAAATTCCGGGTTGTCTATTGACTAATACAGAATACAGGATTATATTTGAAATGTAAATACACATAATCCGACGGGTAGGTGAGAAAAATGGATGTAGACCGACCTAGACAATACAGACTTGCTAAATTAACTAAATATAGGGGAATATCCATCTTTCTAGCCCTTAGCTATCGCTAATGTAAGAGATATGGGTGTTGCCCGAAGAGAGAGGGGGAGCACCAATGTTGAAAATATGGAAAAGCAATTGTGTCACTTTGATTGAACAGTCTCTCGAATCAATGGAGAAAGGATCCTGGCTGAATCTGGTCAGTCCTACAGCAGAGGAAATAACAATTGTCTCTGCTCTATCCAACGTACCGGTTGACGTATTAAAAACAGCCTTGGACGAAGAAGAGCGGTCCCACGTAGAAATCGAGGATAACTATATCCTGGTTGTTACCAATATCCCGATGATGCGCGGCAAGGACAGCTATGATACACTGCCGCTTGGCATCATTATTACACCGGACTATTTTATTACGGTTTGCCTGGAGCAAAATGAAATTCTAAAAGCCTTCAGCAATGATAATGCCCGAACCTTCAGCACTTTCAAGAAAACCCGGTTCCTTTTCCAGATCCTATATAAATCAGCAACGTTATTCCTGCGTTATTTGCAGCAGATTAACCGCCGCACTGACGATATTGAAAAACAGCTGCGCCAATCCATGAAAAACGAAGAGTTCTTCCAGCTGCTCGAATTGCAGAAAGGCCTGACCTTCTTTACCGCCTCACTGCGTTCTAATGGTATTGTGATGGAGAAAATGCTGCGCCTGCGTACCAACAGCCAGCTGCAGCATCTCATTAAAATGTATGAAGAAGATGAGGATCTCTTGGAAGACGTTATTATTGAAAATAAACAGGCAATTGAAATGGTTGAAATGTACTCCAATATTCTTAGCAGTATGATGGATGCTTTCGCCTCCATTATCTCCAATAATTTAAACATCGTAATGAAATTCCTGGCTTCGATGACCATTCTGCTGTCCATCCCTACCATGCTCGCCAGTTTTTGGGGTATGAACGTAGGCGTCCCTTTTATGGGCAGTGAATTTGGTTTTTGGTTTGTAATCAGCATCTCCATTATTATTACGAGTATCGCAGCTTACGGACTATGGAAGAAACAATTATTTTAGCGCAAAAATAATACCCGCTTGCACTGGCTGCAAGCGGGTATTTTTATTTATGCCGGTTCGCCCCGGCCCCGGCGGGCAATTACCGCCAATATGTCCTGATCATAGCTGAACAGCGGTATCCGGTTAAGTACGAAATGATCAGCCTGACGGGTGCATTTCCCGTTACGGGTTGTAAGGCCGCCAACATAGCCAAGCTCTTTGGCTATGTTGAGTGTTTCCTGATTATAGCTGCCCCGGGGGTAAGCAATCGTCCGTATTTCATTGTTCAATATGTTTTCCAGGATGTTTTTTGAGGTTTGCAGTTCATCCCGGATTTCGCTGCCTGGCAGTTCGCCCAATGCCCGGTGAGTCATGGTATGGGACCCGAACTGCATCCCTGAGCCGGCCATTGCCCGGATTTGCTCGGCATTCATTCGATCAGGCAGTCCCAAAAAGCCGGCGATAATATAAAATACCGCTGTCATCTGCTGCTTCTGCAGAACGGGAAAGGCATGCTCGTAATTGTCGGCATAGCCGTCATCAAAAGTAATCAGCAGTGGCCGTTCCGGCAGTTCAACATTGCCGTCTATAAGAAACTTTTCAAACAAAGCTAATGATATGGTATGGTAGCCGTAATCGGTGAGTATCTGCATATCAGCTGCGAACTTCTCCGGTGTAATGGTGAGGTAACCATTGGTATAGCCAATGCGATGGTATAACAGTACCGGTATTTCCCGGTAAGCTGCCTCACTGGTAGTGGATAGATCCTCCAGCAATTCTGAAAATCCGGTGGCGAAAACGGTACTAATACATAGTTTTACAAATTCACGCCGTGTTACCACGTTTACATCTCCCACTTATCAACTACATCTACTGCAAGATACGACAATAAACTTCGTTTTAGAACAACCAATTCCCTGCCTTATTTACACTGGCGGGTTATTTTTTTTCTATTGGCAATACTAGTATCGTATTTTAGTACAAAAGGAGGCTGCAATTATGTCTAAACTAGCTCTTACCCTGGTGATTGTGGGAGCCTTGAACTGGCTTCTGGTCGGACTGTTCCAATTTGATCTGGTCGCGGCAATTTTCGGCGGCCAAAGTTCTTTTCTCAGCCGTGCTGTATACGCCATTGTCGGTATTGCAGGCTTAGCGTGCGTCCCGCTTTTATTCACCTCACGGTCGAGAATGTAACGAAACACCGGCTTCCGCTGTAATCCCTTCATCTCAAATGGAGGGATTATCCTATTTTCGGCGCCACCAAAAAGTTGTATAATTATTATAATATGCTTACGTGCATGTAACAAACTTCCCAGCCGGGACTAGGAGGGAGCAGGGTGACAAGAAGATTTTTTCAATCCAGAATCACTTTATTACTGTTTACCTTGACGTTTGCCTTTCAGACGCTTGTCTTCATACCGGTAACGCATGCTTCGCTGGGCAACATATTAATCGGCGGTGCCGTTCAGTATTTATATCTGCGCGAAACCTTACTCTATGCCCATAACAAAAAAAGTGATGAAATCATGTCCGGCTATAAAAAAGAATATGGTGTCAACAGCGACCAACGAGCCGAAGAAGTACTGGACTCTGTCATGCAGCGCCTCTTGACAGGCATTGACCCGGAAGGAAAAATAAAGCCTAAGTTTTCCTGGTTTGTGAATAATCAAACCACATTTAATGCCTTTTGCGGCTTAGGGCACAATGTCAGTGTCAACATCGGACTTTTCCACTACTTAAATTATAATGAAGACGAGATCGCTTTCGTACTGGCTCACGAACTTGTCCATGGCATGAAACTGCATTCCCTTAGTTCGCTGCCTAAGCTGGTCTCCTTTAATGTAGTGCAGGCACTTTATTTAGAGAAAAACCCCGGCGCCATCTCTTACATAACTTCGTACATCATTAACCGCAATCTGGTTGCCAACTATGCCACCCTGCCGCAGGAAAAAGAGGCAGATGCCAATTCATTTTCCTATGCAGTAGATGCAGGCTTTAACCCCGGTGCAGGAGCGGCCATTTGGTCCCGGGTAACGGCTAAAAGCGGTGATAATGCCCATAACAGCTTCGAAAATATCGTGAACCCCAATGACCATCCTACGAATAAGCAGCGTGTGGAGTACTTCGCCAAGCGCCTGGAGGATTACAGCAATGGCAAAGTCAAAGTTGTAAAAGGAGCCGTCTATGTCAACGGCAAAGCCTGGGCAACCCCCGCTGCCGCCGGCGATCTGCTTGCAGAGGAGAGAGCGTATTTTATTGCAGGCAACCTTGCTTCCCTTACCCACACTTCCCCCGGCAGCTATCAGGCTGAGCTGGTGGAGGGGGTAATTCAGCTAAACGGCAAAACAATTATGACGCCCACAGATAATGATCAAAATGCCGACGAATTAGTTGCTTCTTTACACAGCCTTATCACCTTATAACCAAAGCCGCTTAAAACCTTCCGGTTTTCAAGCGGCTTTTCTTTTTCTGCACATGGCTTTGCCGGCTACTTTTTCATCTCGCAGCCGCACCAGACATGTTTTGATTTTGCCATCCACTCTTGCACAGTGTTCAGGGCCTCACCAAAGCGTTGAAAATGAACAACTTCCCGCTCCCACAAAAACCGCAGCGTATCAATTACGCAGGGATCATCCATTGCCTCAATCAAATGTTCATAGGTAGTACGCGCTTTTTGCTCTGCGGCCATATCCTCTACCAGATCGGTAATCGGATCTCCCAGGCAGGCAATGTATTTAGCTGACCAGGGCACTCCGTTTACATCAGTCCAAAACAGGCCATGATCATGTTGCACCCATTGTCCTTCCCAGCCGGCTTCCACGAAAGCTTCCGGTGGTGCTCCATCAGTCAGCTTGTGTACCAGAGCAGCAATCATTTCCATATGAGCCAGTTCTTCGGTCCCGATATCAGTTAACACAGCTTTAGCCATATCGGTCGGCATGCTATACCGCTGATTGAGATATCGCAGTGATGCACTTAATTCGCCGTCAGGACCGCCGTATTGGGAGATGATCATCTTCGCCGCTTTCAAATTAGGACGGCTAACCCGCACAGGGCGTTCTAACGATTTCTCATATATCCACATATTCACCCATCCTTTTTGCCTTTCTTACATTTCCCAGGGCCACGGTCCTTCCATCCACTGCCAATCCCTGCCTTTGACAGGACTCCAGCCGAAGTGAAATAAGGGTCCAAAGCACTCTTCATACTCTTCTCTTAGTTTCATCAATACCTCAACCGCACAATTATAATCATTTAATGCATCCTGGTCACAAGGATGAGTGTCCAGATACAAATTTAGTTCGATTGCGACAAATTGTATTTCCAGAAGTCTCTCCAGCATAGCCATTCGCTTATTGCGATCCACTTTTGTTTCACCTCCGCCTTTCTATCCCGGAATGGGATAAACACCCCAAAGTTCAGGGAAAAGTGTGCCTTTCATCAACGCTTCCCGGGGCGAGAACGCTCTTTCGTATTTTTGCCAGGGAACATACGCATGCGCCAGCAGCAGTGGCCGGGGCATCATCATGCTGTCGTCGCACATATTAAACTCACAAGGCTCCGGTTCGTCACAGCACTCCTTTATGTCCATGAAATCCTCATGACACTTTTCCTCGCAATGGACCTTCTTTTTCCGCTCATTCTCATATACATCATCAATTTTTTCATTCTCAGAAGACAATTGAAATACCCTCCTTTCCATGCCTACTATAGCTTATGAAGACAGATTACATATTGACACAAACGTAAATAAAAAATGAGCTGTCGCAAAGCGGTATTATCCGATTTGCAACAGCCCCGTTTTTTTCATTATTCAATTCATTGGCATCAGCAAGAACGCCAGTATATACAATCCGATTCCCAGGCCCTTATAAAATACCGCCAGCACCCAGGCAAACCGGACAATGGTTACATCCAGACCAGTATAGTTGCTTATCCCCGCACATACTCCAAAAACCATGCCCTGGCCGGAATCCAGCGCGAGATGCTGATGGATTGCCAACTTGGTGGAATCCGCATCGCCCTGAAAAAAGCTCCATACCGTAAGGCCGCTCAAGCCATAAGCCGCGGCGCGAATTAGCCATAGCATAACAAACGCCTCCCGATGGTAATCTAGTGAAATTATTACCATAATGAGAGGCTTTTAATCATGTTATTTGCGATTGACCAGTTCCAGCCGGCGCCGGGCACGCCTTTTCGGGTCCAGCTGCGGTTCGGGACGGGATGGCCTGTCCCCTTCGGCAGCAGCCTGACGGCCAATGCTGATTAAGATTCCCACTGCCAGCATATTCACAATCAGTGAGGTTCCGCCAAAGCTAATAAAGGGCAGCGGTACGCCTGTGACCGGCAAAATACCACACACCATCGCAACATTCCCTACCGCCTGCCCGCTAAGTAATGCCGTAATGCCGCCAGCTAACAGCATTCCATAACCGTCAGGTGCTTTAATAGCAATCTTGGTACCATACCAGGTAACGGCAGCAAATAAAAACAAAACAAAAAGGACGCCAATGAACCCCATTTCCTGGCTAAGTACGGCAAAAGCAAAATCGGTATGCGCTTCAGGCAAATAAAAAAACTTACTTGCCCCCAGACCCAACCCGGTACCCATAAAACCACCGGAGCCGATAGCCAGCAATGCCTGAACAGCCTGATACCCAATATCCTGCTGATACGCCCAGGGATTAAACCATGCTGCAATACGCACAACCCGGTAAGGAGCAGCATAAACTGATGCAACAACTACAATTGCTCCGATACCAACTAGGCTCAGCCATTCATACCGGGGGATGCCGCTTAACAGATATACAACCATACACAAAGCAAAAATGACGACAGCAGTCCCCATATCCGGCTGCTTGTAAACCAGTACGACCATCATGCCTGTCAGCCAAAAAGGCCACGACAAGATGCTGGTTCGCCGGCCTCTATCCAGATACACGCCCAAATAGGCAGCAGTCATCATGACTGCCGCGAGTTTAGCCAGTTCAGACGGCTGGAACGTCATTCCCAGCTTAAGCCATCGCCTGGCACCATTGGCCTCTAAGCCCATCACAGGCACTAAAGCCAAGGTAACCATCGTGCCCAAAATCATGACAGGCACAAACCACTTATATTGCCGGTAGTCAAATTTCGCAGCCAGCCACAACAAGACCAACCCGATACCAAAAGCCTGCAGATGCCGCTTTAAATAAAAATAGCTGTCATTCCATTCTCTGCTGGCTGTAACAAAACTGGCACTGAAAATATTCACAGTCCCCAGAGCAAATAAAATGAGAATCAGATATAGTACGGCTTGCGCCGGATTAGACCACAAGGCAGGCATTCTATTCAATTACTTTCGCCCCCATATCGATATACTTGTCTTATTATACCAGAAACACCTGCCTCAGCCCAATACGAATATCCTGAAAATAATGAGGTGAAATCGATGGACACTTGTTATCAATTACTGATAGTTGATACTACTGCCCAAACCTTACTGGTTGTTGACGGTCTCACTAATGCAATCATGGCTGAACTTGCACTGCCGCCTACGGAGGCAATTACTGCCTTATATCCGGCTGATGACGGCAGCAAGGTCTTTTTGCCTGCTGCGGGCAACGGCGGCAACGGTTCCCTACATATTTTAAACTTAGCCACTTACACGCTCTACCGGCTCCCTGTGGCAATTGCTCATCCCGAATACTTTGCCCTCCAACAGGCAATTGCCTACTTTGCCGACCCGGCCGGAAACTTATACAGGCTTGATACGGCAACACTTGCTGTCACATTGATAAAATCCAATGAAGCGCAGCTTTCCTGCATGTCTCTAGCCACTCAGGGAGATCAGTTGCTTGCTCTGTGGGAGGATGGAGCAGAAGGTCTATTTTCTAGTTTCAATGCTCAAGGCCAGGTAATGAGGGAATATCGGCTGCCTGGCGCGCCGACAGCGATGGCAGCTGCCCCGGACGGCATGGTCTTCGTCGCTTTGGCGGATAGCAACCAGCAGCTAGGATTGGCAGCTATCGGAAAAGAAGCAGAAGACCAACTGCCAACTGCCCTTAAGCTTGTTTGTCCCCACTGCAGGGCAGCGCTTACCGGCTACCCCATTGACCTGGAACTTACGGCTGACATGATCTATATCATTACGGAAGACGGGGCACTAACCGTTATTGACAGGCAAACGCTCCGCCCGACTACTCATATGCTGCTGGGGCAGCCGCTTGACAAAATTCATGTGGTACCGGATAGTAATCAGGCAATTGGCCTTTCGGTAATGAAAGGTAATCTTGCCAGAATCGACCTCTCTGCCGGCCGGATCACGGCAGTAACGGCCACCAGTGATTATTTAGGGCCAATAGCTGTCATTCGAAAATAAATCAAAGCCCCTTTCCGCAAAGTGGAGAGGGGCCTTAACTTTATTAACATCAGCGCTACTCCTCCGTTTTCCCCAGAGGGCGGGGCCACTTGCCTGACCACTTGTACTTGCCATCTGCCTTTTCAGGGTCAGCCGACTTGGTACTTTGAACGGCAGGTTCAGCTTGAACAACCGCCTCATCATCTCGGGGATAAAACTTTGGTTTTAGATAGTTGGACTTTATCTGACTGGCAGGCTTGAAGTCTTCATCACAGTCATCATCAAAGACGATGTCCGAATCACAGTCATCTTCGTCTTCATCGTCGTCATCGCAATCGCAGTCATCGTCATCGTCATCACAATCATCGTCATCACAATCATCTTCATCATCTTCATCATCGTCACAGTCATCATCGTCGGCTGAACTGATGTACTGGCTCGCCAGCGAAGCAGTGCTGTCGTCGGCATTATCACACAAGTCATCTAAAGTCAGCGCATTCTCATCGAGGTCAGGCTGCAGATAATCCCCTTCGGTGCCAATCAAACCCTTTTCCATCATCGTTAAAATCATCAGGAAATGATCGGCTTCACGGCGTACATGATCTGCCAATAGTGCCGGCAGAATACTGGCGATTCTGCAATTCTCCACCATGTTGTAGAGAGCCTTTTTAAAATCCCGCAGCCGAAGAGTTGCCGAGCGGACATCATGAATAAACCGGCCATATACCGGAGGATTAAGGTGCGGAAGACAAGTGGTAGTGCTATATTGATGTTTTTTCTTGCATTTCTTTTTGGACGAGACGGTTACCAGGGGTAGTTGGCTGGGATGCTGCAGCATACTGTAGAAGTCATTGGCCTGCAGGAAAAGATTATCAAATTCGGTGGAGAAATCCCTTACCATATTCATAATTATCCGTTCGGAAGGATCAATATGCCCTTCAATGAATTTGGTATGATCAGCCATTATTCTCAGCCAAAAGACATTTTCCCGTGCTTTGGACAAGTGATAGTTTTTGCTGTGACACTCTTTGATTTTACCGAATAAGGCCAGCACATATTCCGCTTCCCGGGCCATATGATCCAAAAAGAGCGGCGGGTTATTGCCAATCAATTTGCACAGCAGAACCTGCTGCAGCAAATGCCGTTTAAAGCGGAGAAATTCGGCAACTGTATCGAGAGCATTATCAACCAGTTCGACAAACTTCTTCTCACTGGCTATTTTTTCAGCTCGGTTATACAAAGCCCCAAATTCCTTATAAAAGCTCTCCGCCTCACTAATTAGACTCGTACTTTCGCAAGGCAAACCCATTTTAATGAATAAAGCATGCTCCCGCATGATTTCCAGCCAGAATTTAACTTCCTCCATATTCAGCGGTGGAACCGGGGCTGCCATGGTAATAGGGCGCGACATAGCAACACTCTCCCATTTACAGATTACAGTGTTACTACAGTGTATGCCGAGCTTGGCGATTATGTGATGTTTATTTTTTAATTAGCAAATAAATTCGGTGGTTTTGCTTCACAACGGAAAATCGGGCCGCCTTTTGAACTGAACTTGATCTCATACTCCGTCATGACATTACCGGTAAAACTGCTGTTATGCAAATCATACGATACTTGTTCCAGACGCCACTGGTAATTCGTGAATTCCTCCAGGGAAAAATGAAACAGCGGTTCGTTGTCTGTTTTAAAATGAATCTCTCCGGCAGGAGATAATAGCTGCCGGTACATATCCAAAAAGCGGTGATGCGTCAGCCGACGCTTGTCGTGACGGGCTTTGGGCCAGGGATCGCAGAAATTGATATAAAACCGGTCAACTTCTCCTGGCGCAAAAAGATTCATGATATTGTTAATATCAAAAACTAATAACCGTACATTGGTTAACTGCTTTTCTGCAATTTTCTGTGCGGCATAATACAATACGTCCTGCTGTGCTTCAATTCCGATAAAATTAATATGCGGATACATTTCAGCCATACCGCAGATAAAACGGCCTTTTCCTGTCCCCAGCTCAACATGCAGTGGTGCTGTCCGTTCAAAAATACTTTGCCACTGGCCCTGATACAGTTCCTCTGCCGGCCGCAGTACAAAGCTGTTATATTTTTCTAAAGCCTGGCCTACCCATGGCTTCTTTCGTAAACGCATATCAATCGCTCCCAGCCATTCTATTTCGCAGGTTTAATCCCGCTCTAAACCATATTTCTTCAAATAACGGTACAGTGTTACCCGGCTGACGTCAAGCATATTTGCCAAACGGCTAATGTTACCTCCCGCCGCTTTCCAGGCCTCTACAAATATTTCCCGATCTTCTTTCCAAGCCTTTCCAGGAGTGGATTCTCCTGGCAGAATAATATCATCACCGGTGATATTTTCACCGGCAGTATTGAAGAAGGCCTGCTCCACAACGCCCTGCAGCTGCTTGATATTCCCCGGCCATTCGTAAGACATCAACAGCTTGGCGGCCTCGTCTGTCAGCACTTTTTTGGCAAGGTTATGCTGTTCAGCCAATTCACTGATAATATGTTCCGCAAGTAAGGGAATATCATCTTTGCGGGAACGGAGGGAAGGCATGCGCAGTACTACTTTACTGATGATATCATGGAGCTGGCTGGCAAATACTCCTTTTTCCGTCAGGCGTTTCACATCGCTGTCACACGCGGCAATAATCCGCGCATCAAAGGGACGCGGTACATCTTCCCCGGCGCGGCAGGTCTTACCTGAAGCCAGCGCAGCCGCAAGGCGAACCTGCAAATGATACGGAATTTTCTCGACTTCATCCAGGAACAGCGTCCCCCCGTTAGCCAATTCTAATTTGCCCGGACGGCTTTCTTCGCCAAAGATACTGCCGAACAGTTCACCTTCCAGCATTTCTGCCGGCATATCCCCGCAGCGGACAGAAATCAGCGGCCCTGCCGCCCGGGTGCTGGCTTGGTGAATGCCGTGTGCGAGCCGTTGCTTGCCTGTCCCCGGCTCACCTTGCAATAAAGTATGATTACCACTTTTTGCGGCCCTGGCCGCCTTATCCTTCATCGAAGAAAAAGCCGTATCCTGCCCGACCATTGATCCCATGCTGTACCGGGCTGTATAACCAACGGCGTGAGCCACCAGCGTACGCAAATCTTCAATTGGCTGGGATATAGCCACAATACCGCCCACTTCATTATCCCGGTACAAGGGGACGACGGTTGTAATGTCTTCATAGGTTTTTTGAGCCGTAATCCAAGTGACTTCTTTATTATAGGAAGGTATTCCTAAAAAGCCTTTGTACAACGGCGTATGACGATAGTTCAATACTACATCGCTTAAATTCGGATACACGTCCCCTTTATTGTAAGAGGCAATCCCCGAAAGACGGCTTTGCCCCAGCTTATTGGTATACGCCACTTCCCCGCCCGGTAAGATATGATAAACGGCATGGGGTACAGCATCTAAAATTGCCTGCTTGGCATCAAGCCTTTCCTGCAGCTGCAGGTACGTTTCCAGGGCATGGGTCATGCTGAGCATTAATGCGGCAATAGAGCTATAAGGCAGCTCTTGCTGCTGCACTGATACCAGTGTGAGAATATACTGCAGTTCGCCGTTTAAAAATACCGGCGCCGAGCAGGCATCCCCGTTCTGACATTCCTTTATCCACATTTCCGGACCAAAAAGCAGAAAGGGGGTTTTATGCCTGGCCACAATTGCAATGCTTGAAGTCCCGATATCTGTTTCTGCCAGCCGTGCCCCTTCCACTTCCCCTGCCATCTTCTGAAAAAACGGCAAAGCATAATTTTTTAAAACATGGCATTCATTATCAAGCAACAGCAAGCTGAGATTGTATAAATTAAAATGCTCATCAATTTGCCGGTACAGCTCGTCCAAGTAAGAAAGCGCCGCTTTGTGCCGCTCCCGCCGTTCGGCTAATTCAGTTTTGGACAGGCGGTATAAATTGGGCATTACTTCTGAGGCAATGCCGGCTTCATGGCTGACCTGCCAGGACTCGGCTACCCAGGGATGAACATTGGGATCAAGGACGCCATCAGCTATGTATTTCGTATAATAGGTTTGCAGCTTTTCTTTACTACGTCGTTCGCGAATCATAAATAACCTCCACCAACGCACAATTTTTAAAGAAATCATACCATAAAATCAAGTTAATCGAAAGTGTATTCACCAATAGACTTTACAAAAACAAGCTCATTTTGCTTGCCGCGATTAGAATCCTATGCTCTTGCGACCTTTACTCCTTTATCGGACGTGCCAGTGACTTCTTTCTTATTTTCGCCACATTACGGCCTAAAAACCACTTCTTTTCTTCTGGCTTATCCTGTTAAATTTTTGTTATACTGGATATATATTATTAATTTGGAGGTAATATCCATGACAAACACCATGGTGCATCATGTTGCGGTTGAATATGATCCTCTGTTATCGGTTGCCGAAATGACTGCTATTGTTGAAGAAGAAATCGCTCAGTGGAAAGATCGCCATAAAGAGCTGGCCCGTGTCCTGCTCACAATTGACGGAGAGAATGTGGAGATAAAAGCAATTGAGAAATCGCCCGTACGCCGGGTTCGCCGCATTACAGGCTACCTTTCCAACATGGAAAATTTTAATGACGCCAAGCAGGACGAGCTGCATGCCCGCTTCAAACATTGCTGCGGTTAAATCAATCCCCTCAAGCCATTAGGTTTGAGGGGATTGATTTACTCTGGAGAACCGAATGAAGAAGGTTGTGCCCGAATCATCAGTAGTAACTTGAATGACGGCATTATGCCGGGCAGCAATACTATAGCATATGGCTAAGCCTAAGCCGGTACCGTTGTCCTTCGTCGTAAGAAAGGGAGTTCCCAGCCGGTTTAAAATCGCCGGAACAATGCCGCTGCCCTCATCTTCAACAGCTAAGGTTACTGCCTCCGTATCGGCAAAAGTTCGTATGCACATTTCTCCGCCAGGCTGCATGGCTTCCAGTCCATTACGTACTAAGTTCAGGATAAGCTGGCGCATTTCACTTTCATCTAAAATTAGTTCCGGTACGGGCTTGAGGTCAAGCTGGATGCTCTTTTCTGCCATTAACGCATCGGCACGAAGCAGCGGATAAATGACTTCAATAATAGCATTTAGATTATGCGGTTTTTTATCCATTTTTTTATTGCGGGCCAACGCTAGAAATTCCGATAAAATCGAGTTGGCCCGGTCCAATTCTTCAATCATTAGATCCAAGTATCCTTTAAAAGGCTGGCATTCCTCCTTTTTACTAAGCAATTGTAAAAAACCCCGTACAGTTGTCATTGGGTTACGAATCTCGTGGCTGATTCCCGCAGCCATTTGCCCGATTAAGTTAAGCTGTTCGTAATGGGCAAGGTCCTTTTCCAGTTGTTTCTGCCGTGTAATGTCACGACCGACGGACTGTACTTCCACCAGACGGCCCTGATTATTAAAAAATCCCCGGTAGGTCCATTGCACCCAGCGTACTTCACCCGCTCCGTCGGTAATACCATATTCAGAAATACACGTAGGTGCTGCCGAAGTTAATGAGGCAATTAATGCGCGAATATTCTGTACATCGAGTTCCGGCACGCCCAGCCTATCGAGAGTTTGCCCGTAAACCTCATAGTGTTTTTTATGGAGAAACCGGCAATAAGCCCGATTGGCAAAGGTCACTGTCAAATCGGGAGTATACCGGCAAATAAATTCTGTCTGATCCTCAACGATGGCTCGATAGCGAGCTTCGCTGGCAGCTAAGTCGTCCTGCAGGCGACGGTTAGCAGTCATCTTCAATTCCCTGGCCATAATTCACCCCCGCAGCAAATAACATATGGCTCTTTATTTCGACACGAATCGGCAAAGTCCCTTCCCTTTTTCTACAATCTGCGCAGAGCAATCGCTTCCCTTACTTTTTGCATATTGGCCACCAGACGTTCTTTATTTTGCAGCATAACACCAATATATAAGACGTCGACAATTGCCAGGTGCGCCAGACGCGATGCCATTGCTTCCGAGCGATATTTTGTTTCCCTGGCTGAGGCTACCAGCGAAATATCTGCAAGCTCCGACAAGGGCGACTTCATGTAGCTGGTTAAAGCAATAACGGTAGTACCACTTTTTTTGGCTGTCGCCACCGAATCAAGCAGTTCCCGGTTGGAGCCAGTGTGCGAAACGGCAACAACCACATCACCGGGAGACAGCAGGGCTGCTGAGGCGATTTGCATATGCGAATCGCCATAAGCACGCACACACACGCCAAACCGCATAAAGCGGTGTTCGATGTCGGCAGCAATAATCGCCGATCCGCCTGAGCCATAAGCATCAATTCGTTTGGCCCTAGCCAATGCGGCAACGGCCTCTTCGACGGCCTGCGGATTCAAAAGCTTAAGCGTATCCTGCAGCCCCTCATTAATACTATGGAATACCTTGCCTGCAATGAGCGAAATGGAATCCGCAGAATCAACTTCTTCGTAAACTGTTTCCATAGGTGTATATAAATCACCGGCTAAGGCAATTTTAAAGGCTTGATACCCCTTAAAACCGATTTTTTGACACAGGCGAAAAATAGTAGCCTCAGCACTGCCTGCCCCTTCTGCCAATTCTGTAATTGAAAGATGAACAACAGCTGCCGGATTGTCCAGCATATAGGCAGCTACCTTTTGCTCAGCTTTGGTCAGTGAACTGAAGACACTGCG
This sequence comes from Anaerospora hongkongensis, assembly GCF_004339805.1. GTDB lineage: Bacteria > Bacillota > Negativicutes > Sporomusales > DSM-15969 > Anaerospora > Anaerospora hongkongensis. Next base: position 260,526 of record NZ_SLUI01000005.1, read on the forward strand.
AATTCGCGGCAAACAGCCACTAATCTGTGACGTTGACGGTTGCATGACTATTCCTCCCTTACGAGTCTTATATTATTGTAGCAAGATACGCCTGTTTCGTCCAAATATTTTATCGTTCTATTCTCTGGCACACAATAAGAGGTTTACTTTTCATTGCCGTCATGGTATGAATAAAGATGTCCCAAACCACACACAGGAGGATTATCATGCACAAAGAAGCTATTTTCGGAGTTGATATTGGCACTACGGGCTGCCGGGCCGTACTTTATCGTGTAGATGGTACTATACTGGCAAGCCACTCCATAGATTATCCGTTGTATACTCCCGAATCCGATTGGGCAGAGCAGGACCCTGATGAAATCTATCAAGCCTTTGTTACGGTCGTCAGCAAGGCGATGGTACAATCCGGTATCACCGCCAAAGATATTGCCGGTATGTCATTTAGTTCGGCATTACACAGCCTGATACCGGTCGACGCGGCTGGCACCCCGCTTTACCGGATGCTTACCTGGGCTGATAACCGGGCACAAAGCTATAAAGAAAAAGTAGCATCAGGCGATGACGGAAAAGCAATTTATTCGCGTACCGCCTGCCCGCCTCATCCGATGTTTCCCTTGTATAAGATTCTCTGGTTCCGTTATGAACGACCGGAAATGTTTCAAAAAATTGCTAAGTTCATCGGTATTAAAGAATATATTATTCACCGGCTTACCGGCAAATACATCATTGATAAATCTATCGCTTCTGGTTCCGGCTTATATAATAACCAAACACTAAGCTGGGATGAACAGCTGCTGGAATTAACCGGCCTCAGACAGGATCAGTTATCGGAAGTTGTGCCGACTACTCATATTGAGCGTCAAATCGACCCGCAAATCGCACAGTCGCTAGGCATTGCGCCCGATACCCCGTTAATTATGGGTGGTGGTGACGGCATGATGAACTGCATCGGCTCTGGTGCTATTAATCCCGGCCAGTTGACGCTAACGATCGGTACAAGCGGTGCTGTGCGGGTAATCACTACCAAGCCTTATAATGATCCGAAAGGCCGAACCTGGTGCTACAATCTCAGCGAAGATTACTGGGTTCTGGGCGGTGCCATTACCAATGGCGGCATTGCACTGCGCTGGGCAAAAGAAAAATTTGCTTCAACAGAACAAAAAGTTGCCGAGCGTCTGGGACTGGATGCTTATGATATTCTCAGTCGTTATGCCGAGCAAAAACCGGCAGGCTCAGATGGGCTGATTATGCTGCCATTCTTCGCCGGTGAGCGGGCGCCTTACTGGAATGCCAATGCTCGCGGTGTCCTGTTCGGCCTGAATCTCAATCACGGCAAACGCCACCTGGTGCGGGCAACGATGGAGGGCATCTGCTACCGGATGTACAGTATCCTCCAGGCACTGGAAGAAGTATCCGGCCAAGTGACGGAAATTCGGGTCAGCGGCAGCTTCACCCGTTCTCGCCTGTGGGTACAAATACTCGCCGACGTGTTCGGCAGGGTCATTACCGTTCCCGGCGAGCCGGAGGGTGCTGCCTATGGCGCTGCTGTACTCGGACTGTATGCACTGGGCTTTTTACATGATATCAAAGAGGTAGGCAACTTTATTAACATCAAGGAACGCTATTATCCCTCTACGGAAAACCATGAACGCTATCAACAGCTTTTCAAAATATATGAGCGGATTTACTGGAACCTGCAGCAAGAATTCGAAGAAATTGCGAAAATACAGCGAACCTGGAAAAATTAAAAAACAGCAGTGGAATCTCCCGTTGATTCCACTGCTGTTTTTCTGCCTGTATTTATTTTGCCAGTTTCAAATATTCCAGCTCGGCTTCATGCTGTATGGAGCGGGTAGACAACAAACTAAGCATTTTTGATTGTTCCGCCTGTGCTTTCACGATGCGGTCCGTCTCCTCCTGCGTAGCCATTTCTTCATGAATAATTTCGAGCAATTTCATCAGATCATTCTGCTGAATAGCCAGACATTCGTCAAGCTTAGCATTCATAATGCTGTATTGAGCCGCCAGGTGGTGTGTGAGATTCGTCTCCAGTTCATCCGCCCGGCTGTCAAGCTTGTCCAGCTGAAGCGCAAGCGTATTTACCCGGGAATCCAGGCTGCCCATTTTCAACTGCAAATCATCCATCCGAGTATCCAGCTTTGTAAAATTCTGCTGCAGAACCTGTAACTGCTGCAGTACTGCTGTTTGAAATTCTTCCGCCGTCACAGCCCTAACACCTTCCATTTTTTTACATTTTCCCTGATCCGCTGCTATTATTAGACAAAATTAGTATATCATACAATGCGGGCAGGGAAAAGAAAAAAGAGTCAGGCCGTTGATAAAGCCCCATCTGCGTTGGCAGGCTTGCGGGAGCTCACTTGCCGTACCGCCGCTGTACTGTCTTCGCTCGCTTCCTCAGCCTTTCTAGCATCTGGGACTTTCTGAACGTCCTGGGAACGCATTTTGACAAAAAAAAGAGTCCGGTATAACCGGACTCTTTTGCTTTACTTACATACGGTATTGATTCATGTCTTCGCCAAAGTGCTGAATAACGGTTTTAAACTCGCGGATTTTATCCATCATATCCTGCAATTTATCATTGTATACGCTAACGGCGGCACTGACTTCTTCACTGGCAGCAGAGTTTTCTTCAGAAATGGCTGCCAGGGATTCAATCTTACTGTATACGGTATTGATCCCCCGCATTTCATTTTCCAGCTTATTGATCATATCCACAATATTATCGGAGACATGGTGAATGTTCTCAACATGACGGGTATTGCCTGTCACAACCGCCGTTAACTGGCGGCTTTCCGTAGCCAGAATATCATATTCTTCTTCAATGAGCCGCACAACGCCGCTGATAATATCCATGAGTATTTTAAGATCACTGGAAATGCTCTCCGAATGGTGATGAGACTGTTCCGCTAATTTCCGCACCTCTTCTGCTACGACGGCAAAGCCGCGCCCCTGCTCGCCCGCCCGGGCCGCTTCAATTGCCGCATTTAAGGCAAGCAGATTGGTTTGTCCCGCAATTGCCGCCACCAAGCCGGTAATCTCCGTAATTTTCGCTGCCTGGGACTGAAGGTTTTCTGCAGATTTTTTGACGGTGGCAAACATATCCAGACTTTTCGTTAATTTACTGCTGGAAGCGTGTACTTCCTCAAAACCTTTATTAATTTGCGACACCGCCGCTTCAAGCTGCTGCTTATTGCGGTTTTGTTCGGCCACGACGGTAGTCAGCGTTTCCATATTGCCACTGAGAATATGTACGGCGCCTTCCGTTTCTTCCGCCTGATTGGTAGCGGCATGAGCAACATCATTCACGACGCCGGAAATCTCGTTAGAGGTAGTGCGCATCCGGTCGGCAAGAGTATTAAATGTACCTGCATACTTATCCATTTCATCTGTAATGCCCTTAAACCCTACGAAGTCGGTCTTAACCCGCTCCCGGTACTGATTAAGCTGGCTGGCCAGTGCTTCCAGTTCATCTGCTGACTGCAGATGAACTTCTTCAAAGTATCTGCGGTCAATCAATGCTCCAACTATCTCTTTTATCGAAGCTAGCGGCCGCAGCAGCCATGCTGCGCTAATGCCGGCAATGACTCCGCCCGTCAATGCTCCCCACAGCAGATCGGTAACGCCTGCAAGCTGTAGAATCTGATTGATTACAAGTGACCCCAGCACCACGCTGATGGCAACTTTTCCTGGAATGCTTTTCAGCCCGCCTATCGCCAGCAGCCGGTTAAAGCGGTATGTAATAGTCCGCGAGATCGGTTGAGGAAAGCGGATTTTAACTTTTATGTGCTCGCCTGACGATTCCAGCACTTCTGTTTGAATATCTTCCTTAAAAAACTCGGCAGCACCTGCCAGCAAACCATACATATAGCCAAACATGCCCCGCTTGGACCGGTAAGACAATACTGCTTCATATTGAGAAACAGGATGAATTAACAACTCCGGCGGCTTTGCTCCCGGTATTCGCTTAACCATAACGACATGGACATCATACATCGATCGTAAAAAAGAATAGAGATTTTGTTGGCGAAAAAAAGCCGGATAGGCCTGCGAAAAGGTCGTAATATTATCTTTGCCGATTACCCGCCAGATTTCATCATCCGTTTTTCCTGTCTGCTTGGCCAAATAACTGACAAAGGTTCGGGTCTTTTGGTCTTCCACATCTTCAGTCATTGAAAACATTTTGTCACTAGCCCAACCGGCATGCTCCATAGCAGCTGCAGTCAGGCTCTCCCCCCATATCCGGCGGGCCGTGTTCACCCAAGTGCTGACAACGGTACCTTTCATAGCTTATCATCTCCATCTAGTCGCTTGACTCACCTTTTGAATTCGCTTCCACTGGAGATTTTCCTGTATAGTTCATAATGAAAATTACTGCTTCAGCGGCCCGGAAACGAAATTCTCACTTTCGCCTGCCGTTAACTAGCAGCAGGCCGCGTCAGGCAAAGCCGGACGCGGCCCAAAACTATCGTTTTACCGAAACAATCAAATCTACCTTTACTGCCGAGTTAAACGGCAATTCTGCCACACCGACCGCAGAACAAACCGGTCCTTCGGCACTGTCAAACACTTTCTCCACCAGTTCGGCTGCACTGGCAACAACTTTAGGCTGCTCAACAAATCCTGGCATACTATTGACATAGCCGGCTAGCTTAACGACCTGATCAACATTATCCAGATCACCAATCACCCGTTTTATTGCTGCCAAGCAATTAATAACACAGACTTTAGCCGCTTCATAACCTTCTTCCAGCAGCACTTCTCTGCCTAGTTTTCCCTGGAACTTAATTATCCCATTTACCAGAGGAAGCTGCTCTGAAGCATAAACGTACTCCCCAACCTGTATAGCGGGCTGGCCGTGATGTCCCGGTTTTGGCGCCTCCGGCAGCATAATGCCCATCTCCGTTAGTCTGGTTTCATAGCTCATATAAACCCCCTCCAGTTTCTTTGCGGATTTAGCCATACAAGTATTACGGATAGAATCGATCCGCTTATACGATATTCACTATCGTGCTCTTTGGTGTTTGCGGGTCATTTAGTTAATCATTAGTGCCCTTTTAGTGTGACATTGCAGCAGATTTATATGTAGATTGTTAAAAATTCCTACCATTCGATGACATTGTTTTGGACAAACTAACAATAGTCTGCTGCAAAGGTGTTGGTAGAGATGGAATTTCATGATCAAATCTGCGGCTACATTCAACAAATGCGACGCATCGGCTACAGTCAGGCTGCGATTACTCAGATTATTTCTCATTATTCTGGCTATCCTGACTGGGCTGAGCTGCCTGATCACAAGCAACGGCGTCTTGTTGCCGACCTGCGTCGTCATGTCCATATTGCCCGCAGATGGCAGTACGCGGTTACCGGATACCTGCAATAAATAATGCAAATAAAATAAAAGCAGTGGAATGAATCATTCCACTGCTTTTATTTTGATCAATTACCGGTATCTGCTTTAACCATCATGGTCTTTTTTTTTGCGCGTTTTACGAAGTAAACAATAACGATAACCATTGCAATCACCAGTACTGACCCAATCATCATTGCTTCGGAATACTGATTAAACAAATCAATCGCTGCCGGGCCAAAATAAAAGATCAGAATTCCTTCTAAAAGAAACCGCTTTGCCCGCCCCAGAAAGGATACCGCCATAAATACAGACCATTGAATGCGCAGTGCTCCAGCGGTAATACAGACGAACTTGTAGGGAATAGGTGACATGGCAGCCAGAAAAATCGCCCAACCAGCATTGCCGGTTACATGATCCTGCACAGAACAGATATATTTATCCGGTATGAGCCGGCGCGCAGCTTTAACACCGACTTTTTGACCGATCCAATAACCAATTGCCCCTCCTGCCACCGAAGTAACGGTAGCAATCAGGCCATAGAGAATTGCTTTTTCATGATTCGCCAGCGCCAGCGGAATTAAAATCAAATCCGGCAAAATAGGCGATATAAATGACTCGGCAAAGGAAGCAATAATGAGCCCCAGCAGGCCCCATTCCAGCAGCACCTTCGTTAATTCTTCCATAGGTCTCCTCGTAATACAATCTCTATTCTAGTTTTGCGAGATCAGTTAAATATATACAGACTAGCTAAAAATGCAAACATTAAAACAAAAAAAGACCTTAGTACGAAATTAGTCCATACCTGAGGTCCTGTTTTATGCCGCTATTGGCGTATGTCAAGTGCGTAATCGCTCCCCGGCTGACTATTGACCCAACCAAACTGCTTGTTGCTCAGCTTAATTTTAGCCAATTACGCTGATGATGTCAAGAATAGTCATTCCATCGTTTCTGTAAATAATACCGACACGGTTGTGCCCTGAGGAGATGTCTTTACATTAATGGTGGCACCATGGCGTTCAGCAATACGGTAGCAAACAGGTAAGCCCAAACCGGTACCATTATCTTTGGTCGTGACAAAGGGTGCGCCCAGTCTGTCCATAACTTCTTTTGCAATCCCGGTTCCCATATCCTCAACCGCCAATACGATATATTGGTCCTGACGAAACGTGCGAATCGAAACAACGCCACTTTCGTTCATTGCTTCCAAACCGTTGCGGACAAGATTCAAAATTAGCTGCCTGATCTCTTTTTCATCAAAGCAGGTATCGGGAATATCCCCCATTACAGTCTCAATACAGTGGCCCGACCGGAGGGCATCAGCCTGCAGCAATGGATATAGCCGCTGAATGACATGATTGATATTATCCAGCTGCATTTTAACAGCCTTATTCTTAGCCAAAGAAAGAAACTCTGTAATAATCGAATTGGCTCTGTCTAATTCTTCAATCATGGTATCAATTTGGCTGCTGTAAGCGGCAAAAGCTTCTTTTCTTTTAAACAGCTGCAAATAGCCTCGTACGGTAGTCATCGGATTCCGAACCTCATGACCAATTCCGGCAGCCATTTCGCCAATGATGTTTAACTGTTCGAATCTCGCCAGTTCATTCTCCAGCTGCTTCTTTGCGGTAATATCAGTCATAACACACAAGTAACACTCAACAGCACCTAGCGTGATCGAATCTGCACTCATTAAAGCAATACGCGTTTCTCCAAATTTGGTGCAATATTTGATTTCATAATTGCTCAGCCTGCAGGATGCGGCCAGATGGGCCTTAATCTTTTCAGCCTCTCCATCCTGTAAGAATTTTATTTCATCAATACTACGCCCAATGATTTCTTCACGACCAATTCCCAAAACCTGCGAGAAGCTTTCATTGACATCAATATAGGTTTTATCTTTCAGCGAAATAATTGCCACCATACTGGGATTCATATGAAAAGCCTTAAAAAAGCGCTCTTCACTTTGAACTTTTTCCGTCACCTCCCGGGAAATAACCAAGGCCGTCTGCACCTGTCCCGCCTCATCCTTTTCCGGTGTTACGCGGTTGCGGTAATACCTGCCGACGCCTTGCTCATCAACATAATGAGAATCATATTCATACTCTTCCCCGGTACAAAATACTTTTTCCAGTTCGTCTCCCAACGGCAGGCTAATGAATTCGGAGTAAATTCCGTATTCACCACCTTGTTTATAAACAGTCCTAAGCGAGGTCCCCCACAAAGTATGGAAAGCCTGGTTAATATAAACACGCCGCATTTTTTGATCAATTCTGGCAATTCCATATGGACAATTATCCAATAAAGTTTTATATTCTGCTTCGCGATATTTTAACGTTTCCCTAAGATCATGCACCGCAGAGCTGATGATATCCAATTCAGGAAACGAGCCTTTGTCCCGCTCAGGCATTTTCCCGCTGACTACCTGCTGGATCAACGCTTTTATGTCTTCTCTGAATTTATTATAAACAAACCAGCCAAGCGCAAAAACACCATACCAAAGGATCACGATGGCAAAAAAGCTGGGCAGCAATTCCCGGAAAGCACTGGCAAGGTACTGTTTGTGTTTTATATAGGCAAAAGTATTGGCAATAACCTCACCCTTATAAAATACCGGATACGCTACGCTAATTACATCATCGCCGGCCCCATTAATCGAATTATTAAGAGTCTTAAAACTATAAGCTCCTGTTTCATAGGTAACTTTAGCGTTCGGCGTAATTCCCCGGCCCATCTTGTCTTCATTAAAGTTTGGCGATAGTGCAATGAGTCCGTTAAATGACGGTGACGAAATACCAATAGCGTATTCCGGGTACCGGGACTGAATTTTATCTATAACCGGCTGTAAAGCATCGTGCCACTTCCTAACATCTTCCGGACGTATGGTCCGGTTCTCTTCTAAAATCTGCACAATAATCGGCTTTAAGTGATGCTCTGCCATGGAAGAAACATAAATCAGTTTCTGCTTTTCCTGCTCGAGGTGCAGATCATCCCGCACATCGATGTAATAATACGACAAAAACAAAGGGGGCATCGTAACAATAAAAAGCAGCACAAAAAATATTTTTTTAAGGGCATTTGAAGGCCGCATCTCATATTCCTCCCGGAAAGAGCTAGGATACTGCAGCAAGACAATGGTCCATAAGTAAAATACTGGAACAAACTTGTTTTCCCTTCTTTTTTATCGGCATTTTCAAAAAAAATCGACAGCTGCCTGTCTGCACCTGTCGAGAAAAAGTACTGAATGACGATTTTATTCTAAAATTTATAACGGTCAGCAAGCCACCAGGGAAATCCGTTCCAGGTACTCCTGACACTTGTATAAACATTTCTCATTCGGATTGCCGACCAAAACACACAAAAGCCGGTTATGGCAATTTGTACGGGAAGGGAAAGTCCGTTGCGCCAAACGACGGTTAATAACCACACTAACAAATATAATTCGCCTGCTTCCAGCAGTACAGGCAGAAGCATTTTAGCATAAAACTTTAATGTGTTGATGGTAATTACCCCCTTGTTACAACTTCCATTTATTGTAATTTTATTCCGTTTTACCCCCTCTATATCCTTCTTTTTCGAAGGAAAAAAACTGCAGCCGTTTTTCCTAGGACTTACCTGCACGAATAATGGCATATAAAAGGCCAAACAGCATTACCATCGCGATTACAAAACCGATTTCAACAACTGGAATCCGCCATAATAGGGAAGATCTTCCGGCTATCGTCAAACTGACAATAATGCTGGCCATGATGATACTGAAGGATAGCAGGATAATGCAGAATGATAATTGATTGCTGATCCTGTCCTGATTATCCAGAATCGGCTTCAGTTCTGCTATTGATATATCCAGCCGCAGCCTCCCCCGCCTGGCGACTGAGCTCAACTCTTTTACACTGTCAGGAAGACTGCTGAGCGCTTCACCAAAACTGTTGATATTTCTCCATAACCTTTTCGCCACATCTTTTGGATGCAGCCTATCTTTCAACAGCTTTTGGCCAAACGGCTCGGCAATATCAAGAATGCTTACATTGGGATCCAGATTTTCGATAACCCCTTCCAGCGTAAGCAGCGTCTTGCCAACCAGCACAAAATCGGCAGGCATTTTAATTTTATATTTTAGCGTAATAGCGAAAATATTATTAACTGCCTCGCCTAGGCTAACCTTGCTTAAAGGAACGCCATAGTACTTTTCCTGCAGGATGGCAATATCATCTCTGAGTAAAAGGCGGTTAACCTGCTCCGGAACGATTCCCATACGAAAAATACTTTTCACCAGTTCATCCGGATTCTGCCGCATTAACGCAATCACCAGCGATGCCAGATTATATTTCAGTTCCTCATTCAGGCGCCCCACCATGCCAAAATCCAGAAAGGCAATTACTTGACCCGGCAGCACGACTACATTGCCGGGGTGAGGATCGCCATGAAAAAAACCGGCAATAAAAATCTGCTGAAAAATACTTTTCGCAAACTGATCGGCTAACCGGGAAAGGTGATAGCCTTGCTGCTCGAGCTTTTCCTTTTCGCTTATTTTTATACCGTCAATATATTCTGCCGTCAATACTTTCTTGGTCGAATGGGTCCAATATACTTTCGGGATATAGATGGCCGTACTATTGATGAACTGTTTGGCGATTCGTTCAGCATTGCGCGCTTCAAACGTATAATCGAGTTCATTTTGAAGCGACTTGGAAAACTCCTCAACCATATCTACCGGCTGATAGGATTCTATCCAGGAAAATCGTCTTTCAGCCAGCCTTGCTAGTTCATAGAGAATCTCCAAATCCGTATGAATATCAGCAGCAATTCCCGGACGCTGAATTTTTACGGCAACTTTTTCACCGGTCTGTAAAACGGCCTGGTGTACCTGACCAATAGAAGCAGCCGCTATCGGCTCCGGATTAAACTCTCCATAAAGCTCTTCGAGGTCAGTGCCAAGCTCTTGATGAATAATGCTCTGGACTTCCGGATAAGAAAATGGCGGCACTTTATCCTGCAGCTTTTCTAGCTCGGCAATCACTTCAGCAGGAAAAATATCAGGCCTGGTGCTGGCGATTTGCCCCAGCTTAATATAGGTCGGGCCTAACTGCTGAAGAACCAGCCTTATCCGTTCGCCTATGGCTTGGGAATTTTTCAAACAATCCGGGCGGCTGCGCCGATAGTAGGGAACCTTCTCAGCTAAACCCATTTCTTCCACAATATAATAAAAGCCCTGGCTGATTAAAGCAGCTGCAATTTCACGATAGCGATTAATATGGCGAATCTTCTTGCCAAACATACTATATCCTCCCCAGGGCTTAGGCTAGCTTCCAATCTGTTGTCAATATTCCCGCTTCCTATCGAGTATATACCCTGGCCTGCCAGTAGCGGACCCCGTTGAAAAGGGGACAGTCCCCTTTTTTACTGCTACAACAAAAAGGAGCCGGCAGTTTCGCCGACCCCTTTTGCAGAAGAATAAAAATATCTCATTGTATTAATTATTGTCCCAAAACTGCTGCCAAAATCAAAACACCGATCAGAGCAACAACTGAGGCAATGGTAGTGGCAGCAGTATAAATACCGAACATTTTATCCATGGGGATACCCATCGATTCTTTTACGAACCAGAAACCAGGGTCGGTTACATGCGAAGCACCAATGGCCCCTGCGCCAATCGCTACCGCCACTAATGCAGGATCAAGCGCGGGGTAGGCAGCTAAAACAGGAGTAATAAAGCCTGCCGATGTCATCATAGCAACTGTGGCACTGCCAATGGCAAACCGCATCACAATGGCGATAACCCAGGCCATAATCAACGGACTAATGTGAATGGCAGTCAGTACATTTTTTAAAATGTCACCAATACCGCTGTCCAGGATAATGCGATTAAAGGCACCGGCTGCACCAATAACCAGGATAATGGTTGCCATTGGTCCCATAGCGGATTCCGTGCGTTTGGCCAGATCGGCCAGTGAATAACCGCGTTTATAACCCATGATGTAATAGGAAAGAACGGCTGCCAGAAAAAGTGCGGCAATCGGGCTGCCGATAAAGCTTACCCACGGCATATAGGGGGCATTTTTATCAGCAACTAATTCAATAATGGTTTTGCCGATCATCAGCAGCAGGGGCAGTAAAATAGTAAACAGCGTAATGCCGAAGGGAGGCAGTTTTTCATCCGGCGTGGGTTCCATTTTGCAATAGGCCTCTGGTGGCTGGAAGTCATACTTTTTGGCAATTAAGCCGCCAAACAGCGGACCGGCAATAACGGAAGCGGGAATACCGACTAATAAACCATAAAAAATTACTTTACCCACATCCGCTTTTAGGGCCAGGGTAATCGCCATGGCGGCAGGATGGGGCGGCACGATGCAGTGCACAACGGTAAGTGAGGTAAGCATGCCGAGGGCCACCTTAACTAAAGGCTGCTTGGATTCGAGCACAACGCAGAACAGAATGGGAGTTAACAGTACGATCCCAACTTGCAGAAAAACGGGAATCCCGCAGATATAGGCAACAATCATCATAGCCCAGGCCGCTTTGCTTTGGCCCATGAAATTAATAAGCGTTCGGGACAGCTTTTCTGCGCCCCCGGAAATCTCCATCATTTTGCCGATAATAGCACCAAGGGCAAGGATCGGTGCAAGAAAGCCTAATGTGCCGCCCATCCCGGTTTCAATCGATGCGCCAATTTTATTTAATGGCATACCGGTGGCAAAGGCAATCAGAAAACAGGCAGCAGTCAGAGATATAAAGGCATGAATGCGGAATTTAATACTTAGAATGATAATAAATAAAATAGCGATACCCAGTACGGAAAGCATTGCTACTGAATGATCCATTTTACGGATGGCCCCCTTATATTTTTTACCTAATTTAACAGAGCAGCTTAGCGATTACCAGGTACAATGGGCAGCATATCGGGTGCATGAGTAAGTACAGTAACTCTGGCAGCGGAGCCATGTCTGGCCATAGCGGCATCAAACGCTTGCTGCACAGTGGCAAAAGGTGTAAAGCCAAGCTTGCTGACATCTTCATTCTGAATACCACCGGAGACAAAGTATACCGCTTCCCGTTCCTTCACCTGGGCCCAGGCAATAGCAAGAGCGGCAGCCACTTCATCATGGACTTCACCGTTATCCACCATAGTCCGTAACTGCTGCGATGAATGGCAAGTCATATCTGCCATCTCGCCATGCGTAACGGCAATCCCTTCATAGCAGGGGGTAGCGATAATAATTGTACCACCAGCTTTTACCGCCAGATCAGAAGGATACAAAGTTTTATGAGCTTGCCAGAATTCAAGATCGCAGGGATGAGAACTGGAGATAACGATATCGGCAGCTTCAGGTATTTCGGTGGCATATACATCGCGGGACAGTTTTACACCAGCATTAAAGGCTGTTTTTGTATCACCGAAAAAGGCACCGACCACTTCACCATGACGATTAAGAACAGTATTGAAAATCGTGTGCATGTTGATCTTATCGGCGATCATATTTAATTCCTGACGAACGGGATTATCCTCAATACCAAGATAGGACCGCGGCGCCCGTACACTCAGCAAATGTGTTTCAGCAGTCGTTTTTTCCCCGGAAATACCAGGCTGAACAATTTTCGCTCCTCCGGCAAAGCCCGGAATATGATGCGGCACGATGCTGCCAACACCGATTTTAAAATCTGCTTCATAGGCTTCTTTATTTACCAGTATGTTCGTGCCATTCGCCGTAGTGCCCAGACTGATCAGCGCTTCGGGATTTTTGAAGTCATGGTTTTTAATCGTTACCCGCTCCACAACCGCTTTCCCAAACTTGATTTCGATTTCTTCCTCTGTCATAAAGCGATGAGTGCCAAGAGCAATAATAATGGTAATCTGTTCATCCTTGATTCCGGCCGCATTCATTTCATCAAGAAGTACCGGAATGATTTTATCGGTAGGCGTCAGTCGTGTGTTGTCATCGGCAATAATAACAACGTTTTTGGCTCCCTGTACCAACTGTCGCAACGGCTTGGAGTCAATAGGGTTTTCCAGGCAGCGTATAATTTCCTGCGTCAGATTGGCGACTGGTGCCACATCTTTCGGTGAATACACCCCAATCAGGTTTTGTTGTGGTATAGCTACTGCAATTTCTTCCCGTCCATAGGGAAGGGTCACGTTAATATTTGACATCTGACCTACTTCCTTTCGCATTGTAATTAACAATCTCGATGCTTATCTAAACTTACTTGTTATCTTCAGCACTCGCCTCAGCCATTAGTGCCGCCAGCCGGATTGACTCCAGCATGCTCATATGGTTGGCTATCCCTTTGCCGGCGATATCAAAGGCAGTGCCATGATCCACTGAGGTCCGGATAAACGGCAGACCTACCGTGATATTGACACCTTCCTCGAAGCCCAATACTTTAAGTGGTATATGTCCCTGATCGTGATACATCACTACCACAATATCAAAGTCTTTTTTAACAGCAGCCCGGTAAAATACCGTGTCAGGCGCTACTGGACCTGTAACCTGAAGTCCCAAGGCCTTGGCGCACTCAATGGCCGGAATAATTTCTTCGATTTCTTCCGTGCCAAACAGACCGCCTTCTCCCGAATGGGGATTAAGCCCAGCTACGGCAATACGCGGTTCTTTTATCCCAATTTTCTTCATTGCCTGATCTGCTAATTCAATGACCTTCAATACGCGCTCTTTCTTGACTTTCTCACAGGCCTGGCGCAGCGCTAAATGAGTAGAAACATGGATAACCCTGAGAGAACCACCGGTCAGCATCATCGCGTAATTTTTTGTGTTTGATAAGTGCGCCAAAATTTCTGTGTGCCCTGGGAAATGACAACCGCCCTGGTTCATAGCATCCTTGTTAAGCGGCGCAGTGGCAATAGCAGCAATTTTTCCTGCCAGCGCCAAATTTACGGCCGTTTCCACATAGGTATAAGCTGCCTTACCGGCCCGCGGATCAACTTGGGCAAAGGGCAAATCGGCAGGCAGGTTTCTTAAATCGATCACATCAATTTGACCAAATTCCTGCCCACCAGTCAGAACGTCATCAATTGCCCGGCAGGTTAAATCCTGGCCCACAATTGCCACAGCCCGTTTCATAATGCCAAGATCGCCGATCACCACCGGACGGCAAATATCATATACTTCTTGTTCAGCTAAAGCTTTAGCAATAATCTCCGGGCCCACGCCGGCAGCATCTCCCAGAGTAATTCCGATTACCGGTTTCATAATAAATTCACTCCCTAATGATTTAGCATTACATCCAGCGATTGCATAATCACCCCCTCCTGACCAAAAGCACCTGCTTTTGTCACTACCTTCAAACCTGCATAAGGTCCGGTATGCAAACAACCAAAAGGTATTCCCGGCGCCACTTCCCCTTGCACTTTCATACTGGAAGTACCTAAAGCCCGGCACACACTTACAGCTGTGTCGCCGCCCGTTAAAAACAACCCTGCCACACCGCACTCTACCAAGTCGGCGGCAATCATCCCCAAATGCCTGGCAATATGGTCACTAACCTCAATCGCATTCATCCCCAGCCGTTCACCAGCCTGCCTGGAAGCGGCTACAGCATCCGCTCTGCTGGAAGATACAACCGCTACATGACTGCCTTGCCTTAAAGCAATCGCCGCCGCCTCGATACAGCGTTTTACTTCTTTAGCGGGATTCTGCAGCAGGTCCTGACCATTTACTTCGACTAACTGCGTATTAGGCTGCTTTACAAAAGCATTAACTTGACTTGTTGTAACACTGCTCACACTGCCAGAGACAATCAATACCGGCTTTCCCTGTACTTTTACCTCGTGCTTGTCATCACAGGCAGGCATATTATAAAGCTGCGGCAAAACCTCAGCTAATCCGGCCGAGCCAGCCATTATTATTTTTCTGCCACATTCTTGAATAGCCCGGGCAATGGTTACCAAATGAGTCTGCTCGGTGGCATCAAAAGCAATCAGTCGCTGACCCTGTGCGACCGCCTGTCCAATAGCCTGACAAACAGCCTCACTGCCTGCTATAATCTCCTGCAGGCCAATATGACCAACGTGATACTTAGTTTGCTGTTTTAAGACCTCCACGAGCCGTGAATCTGTTACCGGCGCTTTGGGGTCACGGGCAATTTCCGAACAGGCCAGCGGTATTTGGTTCAGCAAATGATACCCACCAGCCGTAATCCGGCCAATAGCAGGAAAAGCCGGGACAACCGCTGCACATTCATAGTCCAGTACCTCGAGCACTGCATCAATTTCACTGCCCAAATTGCCACGTAAGGTAGAATCAATTTTTTTATATACCATGGGCACTTGTTTGTTCCTTAACACTTCTGCCACAACTGCTGCTTTGGAATAGGCCTGCTTAGCTGTGCTGGCACGGCTGTCCGTATCAAACACTACGACATCCGCTTCTTCCGGCAAAATTGGATTCTGAACAGCATCCAGGACGACATACGTCCTAAGTCCATATTTAGCAAACTGTAGACCTGTATCATTTGCGCCTGTTAAATCATCTGCTATTATCGCAAGACGAGGCATATTCATCACCTGCAATTGTCATCTTTTTTGCTGTCTTAACCAACAGCAAGAATCATGCCAAATTTCCATCCGGCATGATTCTTGCTCTTAAGGCCTGTAAAGCAAAAAGCATGATGCAATACGCAACAATCAATATTGCGATTTGCATCATGCTTTTGTGATCTTTTAGTTTGCGTCTTGCTGGCGTAGCTTGCGCCAAAGAGTCGTTCTATTAATCCCTAACCGTTCCGCCGCACGGCTGTAATTATAATTTTCTTCCTGAAGCACTGTACGAATTGTTTCCATTTCCCGGACTTTCAGCAGCGTCTCCCCTGCAGCAGGATTAAAACCTCTTCCGGCTGTTTCTCGCAAGACGGTACCAATAATCTCTTCTGTAATAATCGGTCCTTCAAACAGCAGGAGTGTTCGCTCCAGAATATTAGCCAGCTCCCGGACATTACCAGGCCACTGATACTGCTTCAAACTATCAACAGCAGCGTCACTGAAAGCCACGCTATTGGGCTTTGCCATCGTATGTTTATGGAGAAAATAGTCAACCAGCAGGGGTATGTCCTCTTTTCTCTCCCGCAAAGGTGGTACATGGAGCCGCAAAATATCCAGACGGTAATATAAATCATTACGGAATCGCCGTTCTTGAATTAACTGCAGCAAATCCTGGTTGGTAGCAGCAATAATGCGGATATCTACCGGGATAACGCTGTCGCCGCCTAACCGCATAACTTCTTTTTCCTGCAGCACCCGCAGCAACCGCGCCTGTAAAGCTAGCGGCATTTCACCCACTTCATCCAGAAATAGCGTTCCGCCATGGGCTAACTCACATAAACCAGCTTTTCCTCCCTTTTTAGCACCGGTAAAGGCCCCTTCTTCATACCCAAAAAGCTCGCTTTCTAAGAGGTTCTCCGGCAAGGCAGCACAATTAACCGCTACAAAGGGCCCGCTTGAACGCTGGCCCAGATTATGAATACTCTGAGCCAGAAGCTCTTTTCCTGTACCTGACTCGCCGGTGATAAGCACAGTTGAGTCAGTACCTGCATATTGAACAGCACGCTTTTTTATATCTGCCATTACTGTCGAACTGCCAATTACCTGCGCTAACGTAAACTTAGCAACTAAACCCTTGGCGTATAGCTTTTGACGAACATGCTGTTCATACCGCTGCAGCTGGGTTACATCCTGAAAATTGGCAATTGCCCCCACTACTTTCCCACTGAGTTTAATCGGCACCCGTTTTGTGGCAATCACACGATTGCCTATTTTTTGAATCTCACCAATCTCAGCCGTACCGCATGCAACAATCGAGGGCAGACGCGTACTGGGGATAACGTCACTAACCTTTCGCCCCAGCGCTTCCTCTGCCCGAAGATGAAATACGTCTTCGGCAATAGGGTTTAAAATAGTGATACGCGACTGTTCATCCACTGCAAGGATGCCATCCGTAGAAGAGTTGATAATGGTACGCAGCAATTCCGATCGCGCCTGCTCCTTACTGCGCACGCGGCCAATCTGCTGCGCCTGCTTGATGGCCTTATAAATAGCGTCCTTGCCCGATTGAATCAAGATCCCCTGCAAGCCATACTGACCAGCCAGCTTTATGGAAATAGCATCACCAATAATGACATTAATCCCTTCGTCCTTGGCGGCCATTATCTTTTCCAATGCTCCCTGTTCATTCTCAAGAGTTATTTCCTGTAAAGCAATCCCCCATAACTCCCCAAAATCCTCGCAGCCATAAATTACGTTGCGAAACCCAGCTACGCCGACCTTTTTCGTCTGCCCACTTACTTGTTTCAAAGCACGCAAAATATCAAAGGCGGTAACTTGAATCTCCACCACCGGTAATTCAATCTGACTGCTGATTAATGATGCGGTCCCGCCCCGGCTGATAATGACTTCCGCCCCTTGGGCTATTGCTTTATAGGCTTGCTGCAGGCCATCTCTCAAATCACCCATTACCACCTGAATTCCTTCGGGCCATTCATCGCTTCGCTCATTTACCACTTCCTGTGCAATCTGCTGCATAGCCGCAAAAGGGGTAATAATGGCTATCTTCGTATCCACTTTGGTTCCTCACTTTCACTATCTGCGGCAGCTCAAAGCTACTATACTAAAAGCCGTTCATTTTGTTTACTACTTCTAAACATATATGAAAAATCCCTGTTTACATTATCTGCTTTTAACTGAAATAACGCCCTCAACAGCCAGCAGGCTGCCGGCTATTTTATTGATAAGCCCCTGCTCCGAGCCATTTAGCGCTACGCTGATAACCATTGACTGCTCACCCTCCGCGTCAATCCTTATATCACAGATCCGTACTCCGCAGTCACCGAGCAGGTCACCGATTTTCCCCATCTGCCCCGGCGTATTTTCCACTGTAATCAATAGTGTCGTCATTTGCCCGGCATTATGCAGCTTATCGATACGCAGCAGCAGCGCCAGGGTAAGCAGAATAAGAAACGTGGTATAAAATGCCCCGCTATAATAACCACAGCCGACTGCCAGGCCAACACCGGATACAACCCACAGGCTGGCCGCAGTTGTCAGCCCGGTAACCGTTGCCCCCTCTTTCATAATGGTCCCGGCCCCTAAAAAACCCACACCGCTCACAACCTGTGCTGCAAGCCGGGCCGGATCAGCATTGGTCAGACCCTGCACGGACTGATAAATATTTAGTGATAAGATCATCACTAAACACGATCCCAGACAGACGAGGACATGCGTACGCAAGCCTGCGGCTTTGCTTTGCGACTGACGTTCATAACCAATAAGCCCCCCTAACACAAAAGCAACCGACAGCCGCATTAATGTGTCAATTTCTAACACCACAGGTAATCCCCCTTTCGCCGGAAAAGTAAAAGACATCCTATATACCGGCTGTACACCGGCAATGGGACATCTCTCAACAACATTCATTCTATTGCTTTACCATAGATATTCTGCCAAAGCAGAAAATATGACCTGCTTCTACAATGCTAGAGAAATTCTTATGAAGTTGTGCTCGACAATACTAGTTCTAGACCAATCATTCGCTTAATAGTATCACTTAGACATCCAGAGAAAGCGCTGCCAATTTTCTTCGCAGCGTATATATTGCTGGCCAATTCAATAAGCTTACGAAAGGATGATATGTATGTCTTTGCATCTTACAAGAGAATATCTATCCCAAAGCGCGGTAGCAACCAGGGTAAATGTCGGCGATTTCACCTACGGTCAGCCGCAGGTCTTTTGGTGGGGAGAAGATACGTATTTAACGATCGGAAAATATTGCTCAATCGCAGTTGGAGTCTCCATTTTTTTAGGGGGGAATCACCGCTCCGATTGGGTTACGGTCTTTCCGTTTACAGCCTGGTCCGACGCTTGGCCCCAAGCAGCTGGCATCGAAGGTCATCCTGCATCCAAGGGGAATGTAACGATCGGTAACGACGTATGGTTAGGCAACCAATGTACGGTTTTATCAGGAGTCACGATTGGCGACGGTGCTGTTGTTGGCTCTCATTGTGTAGTCTCCAAAGATATACCGCCTTATTCAATCGTTGTGGGAAATCCCTGTCGCATCATTCGCAAACGCTTTAGCGAGCAGCAGATTGAAGCTTTATTAAACATACAATGGTGGAACTTTCCGGTAGAAAAGCTCAACAGCCTGCTGCCGCTAATGTTAAACAGCGACATCGATGCTTTTATTGAAAAATGCGGCCGGCCAGTTACCTGATAATGGTCTGAATCCATAACTCCAACTTAATTTTAAAATAAAAAAAGCCTTCCGATATTTCGGAAGGTCTTCATTTTCACTGGAGCCGATAATAGGATTCGAACCTACGACCCCCTCATTACGAATGAGGTGCTCTACCAGCTGAGCTATACCGGCAAATTAACAATATTATTCTATCTCACCGTCATTACATTGTCAAGGAAACCGACCGGAAAAATCGCTCGCTGCCAAAACTGCACTGACCGCTTTGCATTTCGAAAGGGTATGATGACCACTGTCCATTGGTTGCCACCATGCCCCATTTCTCATATTTTGCACACGCTTTCTTAAACAGCTTCATAACTGGCTGCACGCTGCTGCATAATTGCGTACAACTCGGAACTGTTAATAAAAAGATCACTTACTACAGCAGCATCCAGCTTACGGTTGCTGACCATGCCCCTCATAATGTTTTCAATTTCCTTCAGATCAAGTCCCTGGCGATACGGACGGTTTTCACTGAGGGCGGTAAATACATCAGCGACTGCTACCATACGGGAACCAAGATGAAGGGAGTCTTCCCCGACCCGGAAGGGATATCCGGAACCATCTAGTGTTTCATGATGCAGAGCAGCCCATTCGGCAATTGTCTGAAAGCCGTCAATTTGCTCCAATATGCGGTATGTATAATAGGGATGCTGCTTAATGATGGCAAACTCGCGGTCCGTCAACTTGCCCATTTTCTCCAATATTGAGTTTGGTATGGCCAGCTTGCCAATATCATGGAACAATCCCGCCACCCGCATCAGCTTTACTTCCGCCTGGCTATAGCCGCGGGCCTGCGCCAGATAGGCAGCAACAGTGGCTACACTCCGGGAGTGAGCACCGGTAAACCGGCTGGTACGGTCAATAATCGTTGCAAAAATTTCCGCAACATCAATAATATCATTAATTTGAAACGGCAGTCTGCCATAGTCATCAATGCTTTGAAAGAAATTCTGATAGTAATGGGGATTGGTCAAATCCAGCCAAAAGCTTTCCCGCCGGCCAAAGTCATGCAATGCCTTTACCAGCTCCGGATCAAAAACACTGCCGCTTTGTTTCCGGATAATTGCTAAAATTGCCGGATAATGCTCCAGTATATTATCTTCTGTTAAATGGGCCTCAACCTTATCGGCCAGATTAATAATGCGGGAAAATAAGGGAATATCTTCCCCTGCCAGGTTGTAGGGGCTTGATCCGTCCCAATGGTCATGGTGATGACGGATAATAGCGGCAAGCGGCCCCAGCTGTTTTGAGTCCTTGAGCAGCAGATAACCCGCCTCGGCATGCTCATAAATATTCGTCTGAGCAAGCTCCATATTCCGGATGCGATGCTTTTCTTCCCAGTTGGAAACGGCACCCAGATCATGGAGCAACCCGGCATAGACCAGAAGATTGCGCTGTTGTTTTTCGACACCCAAGTATTCCGCAATACGGTTTGCAATCATTGCTGTACGCCAATGATGGCGGCCCAGTCCGCCGTTAGAAAGCTCCAGTGCCTGAGATAAAGCTTTGATTAAGTTTATGGGGTGAATATTAAATAGCATGTTTTTTCCCCCTTGAGAGAGCAAAAAATGCAGATATGAAACCTGCATTTTCGAAATCGACAAAATTTGCGGTTATTACCTAAATAATAGTATAACAGAGCTGTTTTTTCAACTTTTACTTTTCTACCGGCCCCTGCCATTTCAGCATTCCGCCCGATATGTTATAGACATTGTCAAATCCCTTTTTTAGCAGCCATACGGTTGCTTCTGCACTGCGGGTGCCGCTGCGGCACATAATGTAAACATCACGGTCCCGCGGGATTTCACTGAAGCGCCGTCCTAACTGATTTAACGGAATCAGGGTTGCTCCCGGCACATGTCCTTCCTTATATTCTTCAGTGGTACGCACATCCAGAATATATTCGTTTCCTTCCCATTTTTCCAGTGCTTCCGACTCTTTCAGTTCATGTCCCCGGAGGGCAAGTTTGCGATTTATCAGCTTATAAGCGATAATTCCGGATAAAATTAATAATGCCACCACTAGCAGCGATGCCATTTAAACACCCCTTTCCTTTAGCGACAAGGTGCAAATAAATGCCAAGTCTGCTTCTATTATACTGCAAATAAGCCTGACATTCCAGCTTACAGCAAGAACTCGTCAGCGTTCTTCACGGTTATACGGTATGCCCAGCGCTTCAGGTGCAGCCACACGGCGTGTTTTGGTCTCACGGGTTACTACAATTAATACGGCAATCGTAATGGCATAAGGAAGCATTTTTAGAAAGAACGAGGGAATCATGATCCCAAAATTCTGCAGATGAAAGCCTAACACATCAATTGTCCCGAACAGAAAGCTTCCCAACAGCGCCTTCCCGGGGTGCCATGTTGCAAAAATCACCAGGGCAACGGCTATCCAGCCCCGTCCGGCTGTCATATTCTCCAGCCAGGAGGGTGCGTAAGCCAGCGACAAATACGCTCCTGCCAGGCCGGCAAGCATTCCACCGGCAATCACAAAAACATAACGCATACGAAACACATTGATTCCGGCTAAGTCTGCAGCACCAGGATTCTCCCCTACCGAGCGCAGCTCCAACCCCTTTTTCGTGCGAAACAGAAAAAACCAAAGCAGGGCAACCAAAGCATAACTGAGATAAACCAGCACATCATGTTGAAACAATATCGGCCCCAGCACCGGAATATCGCTTAACACGGGTATGCTTACCGGTCGAAAATTCACCGGCAAGGGTAGGCCGATTAGAGACTTACCGATATAGCCACTAAGCCCTGTTCCGAAAATAGTCAGCGCCAGGCCGCTGACAACTTGATTAGCCCTGAGGGTAATCGTCAGAAAAGCATGAATCAGCGCCATAAGACCACCTGCAATAACCGCAGCCAGTAATCCCCACCAGGGATCACCAGTATTCAATGCCACCATAAAGCCGCATACCGCACCGGCGAGCATCATCCCTTCCACCCCGAGATTCAATACGCCCGATAATTCGGAAAGCATTTCCCCAAGGGCGGCAAGCAGAATCGGGGTTCCGGCAATAATACCTGATGCTAAAATAGCAATCCAAATTGATTGTTCCATCAGGCACTCCTCCCTTTTCCTACCCATTTCAAACGATATTGCATAAAGATTTCACCGCCGACAACAAAGAAAAGAATTGCCCCCTGCAGCATGGCAACAGTCGCTGCCGGAAAGCCGCTCGTCTGAATGCTGAAGCCGCCGACAAGTAAGCCGCCAAAGATCACTGATACCAGGACGACCGCCACCGGGTGAAGCCGTGCCAGCCAGGCAATAATAATTGCTGAATACCCGTAGCCGGGAGATATCCCGTGCTGCAGCCGCTGAGTAATGCCGGATACTTCCGTCATACCGGCCACCCCGGCCAATCCGCCGCTGATAAACATGACAAGCAGGATATTTTTAGTATAATTCATCCCGGCATAATTCGCTGCCGCAGCGCTCTCGCCGCTGACGCGGATCTCAAAACCCCAGCGGGTGTAGTGCAGCACAATATACAAGACAACCACGCACAAGAGCGCCAGTACAAGCCCTAAGTGAATTCGGGTTACGCCAAAGGCTGGCAAAATAGCCGCTTCTGAGAAAGGTGCTGTAATGGGAAAACCCAGCCCCTTCGGATCTTTCCAGGGACCATAAACCAGATAATCGACCCAGAGGATGCCGATATAATTCATCAACAGCGTGGTAATCGTCTCATTAACCTTATAGTAAGCCCGGGGAATGGCAGGCAGCAGCCCCCATACACCTCCTGCAAGAAAACCTGCAGCAATCATAGCCGGAAGCAGCACTACCGCGGGCCATTCGGGAAAGCTCAGCGCTACCCAGGTAGCCCCAAAGGCTCCCATATACAGCTGTCCTTCTGCACCGATATTCCACAGCTGCATGCGAAAAGCCAGCGCTACAGCAAGACTGCATAAAATAAGCGGCACCGCTTTCACGACCGTTTCCGCCAGGCCATAAGCTGAGCCAAAAGCGCCCTCCAGCATCAGCAGATAAACATCTACAGGATTTTTATCGGTAAGAGCGATAAATATCCCGGCAAAAGCCAAGCCTACCACAATTGACAGCAGCGGTACTGCAATCATCATCACTTGAGAAACCGCTCCGCGCTTTTCCCAGCGCCAGCCTGACAGTATATTAAACAGCATGTTGATTCAACATCCTTTTTCCGGCCATCATCGCCCCTACCTCTGCCACTGTTGTGGCCTGGGGATGAACAATACCCATAATTTCCCCTCTGTGCAAAACAGCAATCACATCACTCAAGGCGAAAAGTTCATCTAACTCTTCGGAAATAAGCAATATAGCCTTACCGGCCTCCCGCTGTGCCAGGAGCAGTTCACGCACTGCCGCCATTGCTCCTACATCCAGACCTCGCATCGGATACACCACCACCAGCAGGCGCGGATCGGCATGAATTTCTCTGGCTAGCAGAAGCTTTTGCAGATTGCCGCCTGACATCATTTTCACAGGATTAAAAATATTGGCCATTTTAATATCAAAAGCATCGATTGCTGCCTGCGTTTTCTGCAACGCCAGCTGCCAGTTAATCAACCATCCTTTTTGGTCATAGCCCTTCAAGATATAATTATCTATCGCATTCAAACCAGGCACCAGCCCTGTTCCCAGCCGATCCTCCGGAACATAGCTTACACCTGCCCTGATCATGTCCCTGGCACTGCTGATAGTGTGATTCTCCCCGGCTACGTACTTCTGGCCGCCCTCGACTGGCCGCAGCCCCGCTACAACTTCGGCCAGTTCGGTCTGTCCGTTACCGGCCACTCCGGCGATGCCCACAATTTCTCCGGCACGAATACAAAGCGAGGCATGGCGCACCGCTATTTGACCGCGGTTATTCAGACACGATATATTATCCAGTTCCAGTACTACTGCCCCGGGCTCCGTTCCCGTGCGGTCCAATTGCTTAGGCACATTCCGTCCGACCATCCATCGGGTCAGTTCCTCCTCACTGGCCAGTTCTGTCTTGGTACTGCCTGCCGGTTTTCCGCCCCGTAAGACACTGATTTTATCCGTACCCTCCAGCACTTCACTCAATTTATGGGAGATAACAATAACAGCTTTGCCCTGTTCAGCCATTAAACGCAGGGTCTTATACAAGTCCTTAGCCTCCTGGGGCGTCAACACAGCAGTCGGCTCATCCAAGATAAGGATTTCCGCGCCTCTGAACAAGGCCTTTATAATTTCCACCCGCTGCTGCTCACCCAAAGTCAGCTGCCAGACCTTTGCGGCAGGATCAATACACATTCCGTACTGATTGCAAAATTGTTCTATTTGAGCTTCTATTTTGCGCTGATCATACAGCAGTCCCATATCCTGCATACCAAGAATTATGTTTTCCGCCACTGTAAAGGATTTCACCAGCTTGAAATGCTGATGGACCATCCCGATTCCCTGCACAACAGCAGCTTTCGGGGAAAGCATTTCGACCTGCTGTCCTTTTATATAAATTTCGCCTTCATCCGGCCGGTATAAACCGGTAAGGATGCTCATCAGTGTACTTTTTCCTGCCCCATTCTCCCCCAGCAAGCCATGAATCTGCCCAGCCTCAATTGTCAGGCTGACATGATCATTCGCTACTACCCCCGGAAACCGCTTGGTGACATTTATCATTTGAACCATTGGAATTGCACTCATTGCTGCTCACCTCTCCTGGTGTATTTCTTGCTAATTGGCACTTGGCGCTTACGTACAAATGCAAACTGCCAATTATCAAGCAGCCCGCCGTCATAAATTGAGGCCGTTTCTGTGCAAAACGGCCTCAATATCCTAACTACCTTACTTGGCAATCGTTCCTTCTACCCCTTGAACAAACCAGTTAAATTCCAGCATGTCCTTATCAGACATCTTTTGACCGTTCTCCACTTTTAAACTGCCCTGCTGGTCTTTAATCGGGCCGGTAAATACATCCCACGACCCTTTAATGATTTCCTCTTTCTTCTTGGCAATCAACGCTTTCGTATCTTCGGCAACCATGGGGCCGTATGGGCCAAGGTCAATAATGTTTTCCGCCATCGATCCCCAATATTGCTCTGATTTCCAGGTCTTATCCAAAACGGCTTTCACTGTTTTTACATAGTAGGGCCCCCAGTTCCAAACAGGCCCAGTCAACACGGCTTTGGGTGCGAAGCTGCGCATGTCCGAATTATAGGAAACGGCAAATTTCCCTTTTTCCTCAGCAGCCTGCATGGGGGCGGGAGTATCCTGATGCATGGCAATAACGTCGGCACCAGCATCCAGCAAGCTCTTGGCAGCATCTTTCTCTGTGGCTGGATTGTACCAGGTATTACTCCATACAACTTTTACTTTTACGTTAGGATTCACGGACTGCGCCCCGAGGGTAAAGGCATTAATGCCGCGGACAACTTCCGGAATCGGGAAAGCGGCAACGTAACCAATCGTATTGCTTTGCGTCTGTTTGCCGGCAGCTATGCCGGATAAATATCGGGCTTGATACATTCTGCCAAAATAAGTCCCCACATTGGCGGCTGTTTTATAGCCCGAACAGTGGAGGAAGGTAACGTCAGGGAACTTTTGCGCTACCTTTTGGATATAATCCATATAACCAAAGCTGGTGGCAAAAATTATTTTATTGCCTTTCATCGCCAGCTCGGTAAGTACCCGTTCCGCATCTGCCCCTTCGGGAACAGATTCAACATAGGTAGCTTCGACATTCGGCATTTCTTTTTCCAGGTACTTACGGCCCTGATCATGAGCAGTGCTCCAGCCAGCATCACCGACCGGCCCTACATACACAAAGGCAACTTTTACCTTGTCCGCTTTTGCCGGTGCCTTGTCTGCCGGAGCGGCACTTTTGCCACAGCCGGTTACCAGCAGCGCAGCAATAAGTACCATTGCCAGCAGCAGGAGCCCAATTTTACGCTTTCCTTGTTTTTTCACCGTATCTCCTCCTTACGAATAATGCCACTCGCTCTATTGCAGGGGAATACCCCAGAGCAGCCATAAACACGCACAAAAGCCCGAGCTAAGGAAAGGTAGCTTGCAACACTGCTCACTAACTCACCCGCCCGGGCTTTTTATCCCTTCGGCGTATCCCATAAAATGGGTATATGCCATGTATCCGTAGGCAAACAAAACGACCTATGAATCGTCAGGCACATTCCACTCATAGTAAGGTATTTTTCGGTCACCTTGTAGAGACTCCCGGACCCTATTTCCAAGATTATACGAGTGTAAGCTTATTATTCAGTTATAGTCCTCTTGCAAAAAACATTAGTACTTTGTAATTGAGTATACCGGAAATACCAACAGAAGTCTAGAGGGTTTTTTACTACTTATGTGCACAAATCAATCCGTTGCTTACATCATAATAAGCTACTGGTGTTCCTACGTTCTTGCTGTCAGCATGCACCTCCCGGATAATTTGCCGGGTATGTTCGTGACAGGAGAACAGAAAGACTTGCTGGGTGCCGGCCACGTCTAAAAGAACTTTAGCTGCCCCCCGCTGCCGCAAAGCATCAAAACGCACAAGAATGTCATCAAGGATAAGCGGCACCGGCTCCAGCAGCCGCCCAAACTCTAAGGCTAATCCCAGCCGCACCGCCAAATATACCTGGTCGGCTAAGCCGCTGCTCCAGATATCCTCTCTTTTGCTGTTCCGGGCGCTGTCCAGCAATTGGACGTCACTGCCGCCGATCGCAGAGAACAGCTGGTAGCGGCTGCCGGTCATCGTGCGGAGAAATTTATCAGCCTGTAAAATAACACCTGGCTGCCGTTCCTGTTCATAAATGCTGCGGGCTTGCTCCAGAAACTGCCGGGAAAGAGACAATCTCGCCCATTGTTTCACTGCCTCCGCCAGCTGTGAAGCCACTGCATTGCGTTCAGCAAGGAGGATATTCAGCTTATCGTCCTGGCCAAGTTGTTTTAATTGGTTATCAAGCGCTCCCACCGCCTGCGGTTTTTGCGCAGCACCTCTTTCGAGCGCGATTTTCTCCTGGCTGAGGCGATCCCGCTCCTGACTAATCTCGACAAGATTAGTAGCGGCAAGTGCGGCTTCAAGAGCGGCTTGCTTCGCTGCCGTTCCGGCGATTGCCCGCAAAGCCGCCGCCATTTTTGCACTCGTGTCCTCACTCATCCGCCACTCTTCATACCGCGCAGCTAAAGCCCGGAACTCTTCTTCACCGGCTGTTTCAGTCTGCCGGTAAAGTCCGGCTAGCTCAGCAGCACTTAGCGCCGCCTGGGTGCGGCTTTGCTCTAGACTGAGCAGAAGCTGATCCGCTGTTTGCTGCAAATGCAATTTTTCTTTGGCAACTTCTCTGGCTGCAGTTAGTTCCTGGTATAGCTGTTCCAAATCGTGCACCGATAAAACCGCATTACCAGTGCGCTGCAGCTGTTGCTGTATGAGGGCAAACTCTGCCTGCAGGTTATCGAGATATGCACCGGTTACAGCCGAACGGGCGGCGGCTTGTTCATACTGACGTTTCAGCGCTCGGGCTCCTTCTACTGCCTTCAGGACAATCTCAAATGCCTCCGGGCTGCTTTCGGTAGAAAAGTGGCGCATTTTCAGCCAATTTTGCCATTCATCCGTTAGCAGCTGTTTTTCCCGGTAACACGCCTGGACTTTTAGCAAAGCGGCTTCTGCCCGCTGTGCGGCTGCTTTTTGCTTTTCAGCCAGCTCTCCAGATTGCTTCAATAACTGCTGCCGGTTTTCAAACGCTTTGCGGATCGTAACTACTTCTTTTTCCAGCTCATCTGCTTCCTCGATCGTATCCGGTTTGCCCAGTCCCATAGCCTGAGTAGCAGCTTCCAGGCGCACCTCGCAAAGCTGCCATTCCTTGTCCAAATCAGCCAGTGTTCCGGCTATTTTGGCCTTCTGCTGCTTAAGCCGCTGCTCCTCTGCCGCCATCTGCAGCCCCCATGCGCGCCGTTCTTTGACCTCCTGCTGCCGCTGCCGCATAACAAGGATAGCCGCGATAAGGCCGGCACACGCAACAGCAGCAGCACCTGCATATGTTACCTGCCATAAGAAGCCTGCTCCCGCCAAACAGCCTGCGCCAATTACCGGCCCTGCCCAAGCCGGCAGAAAAGCGGACTGCAGCTTGCGGCCTGCTGCTGCTTGAGCCAATTGGCAGTCAAGCTCAGCCGCCGCCTCAAGGCTGGCGTTGCGGGCTTGCCTAAGTTGTTCCCCTTTGATTAACTGGCTTCGCGTTGTGCGCAGCCCTTCCTCGAGCAGCTCCATTTCCTTAGCTGTCGTCACTCCCGGCACAGGCATCCGTTCCAACTGCAGCCTGAATCGCCGGACCTCCTCATTCAGCTCCTCGCGCAGCTGGACAGCACGCTTTTCACTCACTTCCGCCTCGCTGATTTTTTGCGTTACCTGCAGGAAACGGCCAGCAAACTCCTGCACCTTTTGCCTGACAGCAACGGATATATCCACCTCAGCCAGCATGGCATCCTGCCACTCGGGGCCGATTTCCCGGAGTGAGCGTTGATACTGTTCCTTCAGACTCTGCTCTTCTGCCTGCTGCAGCGGCTGTTGTTTACGCTCTATGGCCAGCCGGCCTTTCTCACTGTAAAGGCGTTCAATATCGCTTTGCGCACAAAGGAGAGCATTATCAACCATCAAACCGGCAAGCTGGCTCTGCGCTTCCTGATGGAGTCTTGCTTTCTCCTGTACATCAGCTTCATTATCCCGGTGTTTCTGCAGCAGGTTTTCCAGCTTAATCAGCCCATTGCCGGGAAAATCACGGGCATCTTCAACCTGGGCTTTTTTCTCCAGGGCAAGCTGCAGATTTGTCCATGGTTCCCAGGCCTGTTCAAGCTGAACCAGCAGGGCCAGGCGGCTGTTGACCTCCCCCAGCCGGGTTGTATCTTGCTGCATAGCCTGAACAAGTTCCGCTTTTTTAGCCGTGAGTTCGGCATATAAAGCCTCATCTTTCCCCGCTTCCCGAATCTTCGCAGCAAGCTCTTCCTGTTCCTTAAGCAGCCTGTTAATCAGCTTTCTGCCCTGAGGAGCAGCTACCAGCAAATCGGCTCGTTCTTCCTCCACTTTTTTTATGGCCTCAACAAGGGCTGTTCCTCCGGCACCTGCAAAGAAACGTGACCGGACGGTATTTTCCGACAACAGTTTTAAGCCCTGCAAATCTTCCAGCCCGATGGCAAACACTTTTTCGTACGTTGCCCGGTCAAGACCATTCAGCCATTTCACTGCCGGCTCCAACGGCACTACCTGACCACTGCTGCCGGTAATAACCGCATTTTTCCCACTGCGGCTGATGAGAAACTCTTGTCCGGCCTGGTCTTCAATAAGCAGCTTCCCGCTGCAATCGGCACCGCTATTTTTAGGAAACCCGAATAAAACAGAGCGGATAAACCTCATCAGGGTAGTTTTGCCGCTTTCGTTATTGCCCACAAATACAACCAACCCTTTGGGCAAATCGAGAATATTATGACGGCGATAAATACCATACTGATCAAGATAGATTGCTTTAATCCTCACTCAACGTCCTCCCCGGCAAGCAGCAAGTCTAATCCGCTGATCTCAGCAGCATCGAGCAGGTCCAGCAGTTCCTGTTCGGAGAATCCCATAATGACCTGCTTAATTTTGTTACTTTCCGGGCGGCTTAAAAGCACTTCCCAGACAGACTCCGCCGTTTGCGTTCCCTGCCTTAGAGCATCAGCAGCGCGGAGATAGTCACCTACCAGGTCAGGCACTTCCCGGCGCTTATCAATATCGACTGCCGGCCTGGTCTTAATCGCAATAGAATCAAACCAGGCAAAGTCACTGCGCCGCTCCTCGCCTTCATTTAAATCGGCAAGCAAATCCCGCACAATATCATTTTGTCTGAGCATTTCATGCAGGCTGCTGCGTCCCGTGATTGTCAGCCGGCTGATACTGCCGCGCTGCTTTGCCTGCACCCGCAGATCCTGCTGTTTGGCAAACAGCTTCTTTCTGAGACTGTCGATGGTTTCGGTCTCGCTGATCGTCAAATCATCCCGGAACCAGCGCAGCACATCCGTCGCATGAAACTCAAGGTCTGTGCTGCCATCCGCCTGAACCCGGACAAGACAGCAGCCTTTTTCACCGGTTTCTTTGATGCTGCGCCCTTGCGTGTTGCCCGGATAAACACTAAGCGGCGCTTTGTCCGACAAGATCGTCCGGCTGTGGATGTGTCCCAATGCCCAATAGTCCATATTGGCATCGTACAAATCTGCCATCGTACAAGGCGCATAGTCATCATGATCGACACAGGCACCGACATTGCAATGCAGCAAGCCGATCGCATATTCGTCCGCTTGCTGACGCCTGAACTTAGCCGCCAAATTTTGCTTAAGCCGGTATTCAGCGTGACTAATACCATAAATATGGGCCAGAACGCGCCCCTCATATACGACCGGGATACGTTCGACCTTCTCGGCGCCAAATACGTGAACGCTTGGGGGCATAGCAATGTTAGCCCGCCATGCTTTTACCGGATCATGATTGCCATGAACGGCAAAACAGCGTATGTTATGCCTGGCTGCCCTCGCCAGCGTATCGGTATAGCGGATTTGTGCTCTAAGACTGTTATCGGCTCCATCGTAGATATCACCGCTAATCAAAACAAATGCAGCATTGTTTTCAATTGCAACAGAAATAACATTGTCAAAAGCCTGGAAAGTTGCTTCTCTGAGCAGGCTCGCCAGTCGCTCATTCTTGCTGAACAGCCCTTCAAAAGGACTATCAAGATGTAAATCGGCACAATGAACAAATGCAAAAGGGACTCTTGAACTCATCATTTTCGCTCCCTGACACTATCATTACAGGCTATTTCCACAGGCCTTAGCCGTTATCCTTGTCTCGTCTGGAAACCAGGCTTCCTTTAATGCCTGAACGGCGGCGAGCATATCGCCTGCGGGAATTTTAGAAAAGTAAAGAATCATCCGGGGATACTCCTCGGGTATATTCTCCCAGTAATAGTCCTGCACGGAGGCAACCCGGCAGCCTTTAAGCATAGCCCTGTCAACCAGTTCCTGCGCTGTACGGTTGGATTTAACAGTAATCAGCGTATGCAGCCCCGATTCTGTATCATTCACATCGATTCGTTCGCCGAACACCTGTCTGAGTGCATCAAAAAATAGCAGGCTCTTCTCAGAATATAATTTGCGCAGACGGCGGATCTGTCTGTCCAGGTGGCCATCAGCCATGAACTTGGCTAGTGCCAGCTGCTCAATGGTGGATGCAGCCTGGTTGTACAAGGTGGCATTCTTGTGATAAACAGGCAGCAGCCGGTCGGGCAGTACCATGTAACTAATTCGCATTGACGGCGGCATTACTTTAGAGAACGAACCTAAATAGACAACATTTTCGCCGGAATCCAGACCTTTAAGCGCTGGTATAGGACGTCCAAAATAGCGAAATTCACTGTCATAATCGTCTTCAATGATTGTTGCCCCCACTTCCTTTGCCCATCTCAGCAGCCGGTTCCGCTTGCCGATAGGCATAATATAGCCTGTCGGAAACTGATGAGAAGGACTGATATAAACCAGCCGGGTTTTACTGGCAACCAGTTCATCCATATTCACCCCGTCAGGGTTCATTTCAATCGGGATGATATGAAAGCCATGGTCGGCAAAGATATGCCGGCCATTTTTAAAACCTGGCTCTTCAAAAGCAATACTGCAATTATCAGCTTTTAAAATACTGCAAAGCATATTCAGCAGACTTTGTACACCGGGACCGATAATGATTTGTTCTTTATGCACCTTTCCGCCTCTGGAGTTGTGTACATATCTGGCAATCTCACTGCGCAATTCTTCTTCACCCTGAATGCTGCCGTAGCCCACCAATCGTTCTTTATTTAAGAAAACCTTGCTGATATAACGCTTCCATAACGAAAAATTGAAACCGTCCTGATCCATTTCCCCACTGGCAAAATCGTATATAATCTTGCTTTCCGCTCTTTTGCCAGCAGTTGCTGCAGCCTGGACTTCTGTCGGCCAGGCCGCTTTAAAGACACTTCCCTCAAACTTGTTTACGCGGTAACGCGAACGGTCGCAGTTTTCGATATAGCCTTCGCTCATCAATTGCTGATAAGCTTTCTCAACTGTAATCTTACTGACTGCCAGGCTTTTGGCCAAGCCACGGATAGAAGGCAGCTTCTCGCCTTCTCCCAGCCTGCTGGTTTCAATCTCACCTTTAAAGTACTGATAAAGCTGTATATATAAGGGATCTTTACTTTCAGGACTAAGCATAATGAGCTCCATCCTCGTTCACCTCCAAAACTGTACCTATTAAAAATATCGATTCTGTATATTTTAAAAGCATCATTTATATTTTATAATACAACTACCATTTTGGAAACGAGTAATTGATACCTTATAGGAGGCATAAAACATGAAAGTATACAAAGCTCTTACGGTAGCCGGTTCAGATACCAGCGGCGGCGCTGGTTTACAGGCCGATTTGAAGACTTTTCAGGAGCTCGGCGTCTACGGCATGACGGCCATTACCGTCATAGTGGCGCAAAATCCCCAAAACGAATGGGCCCACGACGTTTTCCCCCTGCCGCTGGAGGTATTGGAAGCCCAGCTGGAAACTGTTCTGGCAGGCATTGGCGTTGACGCCTTAAAGACAGGCATGCTTGCCACCAGCGAAGTCATCTCATTAGTGGCGAAAAAGATCGATCAGTACAAGGTAAAAAATATTGTCATCGATCCGGTAATGGTTTGCAAAGGCACCGACGAAGTGCTGCATCCCGAGTCAGCCATCAGCATTCGTGAGGAACTGGCTCCCCGGGCAACTATTATTACCCCCAACGTATTTGAAGCAACACAGCTAAGTGGTATCGCCGCGATCCGCTCTGTAGAAGACATGAAAGCAGCCGCTGAGAAAATTTTTGCACTTGGCCCTAAAAATGTGCTGATTAAAGGCGGTTCCAAGCTTGGTACGGCTACAGCAGTAGATGTCCTGTACGACGGCAACGAATTTGAAGTGCTCGAATCGGCCAAGATTGACACGCCCTATACACATGGCGCAGGCTGCACCTATGCGGCAGCGATAACGGCCGGTCTCGCTCAGGGTCTGCCTGTCCGGGCAGCGGTAAAACAAGCAAAAGCGTTCATTACTGCCGCAATCAGCCATTCCTTCCCGCTTAACTCTTACGTAGGTCCTACCTACCACGCAGCACACCGCTTAAAATAATTCTGTGCTGGCGCAGCCAGCACATATAAGAAGCGGCCTGGCATACGACCAGGCCGCTTGTTTATGCAATTGTTAAAAAGCGGTCCGGTATTCAGCCGGACCGCTTTAACTATGCGTTGCTTAATTCTTTGCCCAGTGCCCGGCAAGCTTCCAAGCCGTCCTCATCGGGCATATTCTGAATGATCAGCCCTTCGCCTACCATCTTGGCACCGCAGCCTTGCATTCTGGCAACCCAGTCCTGCATCCATTCTCCGTTACCCCAGCCGTAAGAACCGAAAAAAGAGCAATCGGCTTCCCGGCAACAACAGACTCAATTGAGCTGATAAAAGGCTCCATTTCCGCTTCTTCCAGCACTTCTGCGCCCATTGAAGGGCAGCCGATAGCCAGTGCGTCGGCATGGGCCACTGTATCTTTATCGGCCTCACCTACGTGAAGCAGTCTTACTTCTGCCCCCTGGGCTTTTGCTCCTTCAACAACTGCTTCAGCCATTGCCTCCGTATTACCTGAACCACTCCAGTAAATTACCGTTATTTTGCTCATTACGCTTCCCCCTATTTATGTGTAATTAGATAACCCGCTACAAAACAGACAAGCACAGTCTTAAGCATCAGGCTTGCACCAGCTCCTCCATAATTCCCTGCTCATCTTCAATAATTAATTCGCCGTCGCATGTCAGCATCCGGTATTGGACATAGCTCAGCATTGCCAATGCGTGGGCATGGCAGCTGCCTACAGCATTCAGATTAAGCACAATGCGCCGGTAACCGTACTGCAAGTGATCGAGCATCTTATTTTTCAGGAACTCGATATGCTCTTGGCATACATCACCACCGATATTGATATGCACCTGTTCAAAATCACTCTTTACCAGAATTGACATTCGCCACCCTCCTGTTTTCACATTCGAAGTCGTGCTGTCATTTATATTAAGAAGCTGACTACCTCGCGCATCGCGATGATCAGCCCTAGCAAAACAATGAGAAACCCAATCCCTTTTCTAAATAAAAACATCTTCCCTCCCCCTCAACGATGATATTGATAATCATTTTCATTTATATAATAATCAATCTTTGCTTCTCTTGTCAAGTTATTTGGCAAAAAAACAGCCGTACCTTTAGGTACGGCTGCTGGATGAAACAGCATTACGGATATACACGACAAGCATTTCAGTTACCTTAACATTCTGCATCTGCACACCTGACAAAACCAACAGTAGACCAGCTGCAGACAGCATCGTTACCTGCTCTCCCAGCCACCAAAACCCTACTCCCTGGGCGATAATCGGCGATACATAGGTCCAGGTTGAAGAGAACACAGGCCCGCTTTTCTTTACAAGCCAATAAAAGATACCATGCCCAACGATTGACCCCAATACGGTTAAATAAAGCCAGGACCATACAGCAGTCGGCGTTATCCGCACTGTGCCGAAGGATTCAAAAAATAACGAAAGCAATAACAGCCCGATACCGCCAAAAATCATCTGATAGGCATTAAATAAAAAAACATCCGTCGTTTGCTGCAAAGCCCGCCTTGAACGTACCGCCCCGACTGCCGCACATAACTCTCCTGCGAGAACAGCCAGCACTGCCCATATTGCCCAGGAGTTCGCTTCAACCATTACCGAGGGATATATTGCCAATACAACTCCGGCAAAACCAATGCCCAAACCAGCCTTTTGCACTCCGGCCAGCTTATTTTCTTTTTTATGCCACTGTATAAGTGCAATCATAGCCGGCGATGCCGCCGCAAGTAAAGCTGCCAGACCGGATGAAATATATTGTTCTCCCCAATAGAGAGCTGCGAACAACGCTGTCGTCATCATCAAGCCCACATATAAGGCATCTTTCAGTTGTGCCGAAGCTAACCGTATTGTTTGGCGCTTACCATACAATACCAGGCCAACAGCTAAACCTGCAGCTAAAAAACGGGTACCACCAAAGAAGAATGGCGGTATGCCGGCATCAACACCTACTTTTATAGCTAGAAATGTTGTGCCGAAAATCAGACACATAACGATATAGGCAATGTACAACAACCTCTCCCCCTTGCAGTTATATAAAACACTTGCTAACATGTACTTATATAACACGATTTTCACTATAACAGTCAACTTTACACTATAACAGTTAAAGGGAGGGATAAAGTGAATATCCACCTGGACCGCCATTCTACCATTCCGCTGAAAGAACAAATTTACTTAGATATCGCCCAACGCATTCGCACAGAGCTTTTCAAACCCGGCCAGCAGCTTCCTTCCGTCAGGCAGTATGCCGCACAGCTTGGCGTAAGTCTGCTGACGGTTGTTGCCGCCTATCGTCTGCTGGAACAAGCCGGACTGGTGCAGACGATACACGGCAGCGGAACCTTTGTCGCTAAACAAGGGCGCGGCCTGTTTACTGCTTCACAGCAAACAGGAATGAATCAAGCAAATCCGTGGGATTGGCAGCTAACAGTAAACGATTATCTGCCCCGGGCAAGTATGTGGAGCCAAAGCGCTGAACGGCTCCCCAGATCCATTATGGACCTGGCTACCGCCGCTATTCACAGCAGTTTGCTGCCCATTGGACCGCTGTCAGCCTCTATACAAAAAGCGCTGACGCTGTATCCTGATGCCATCGGTAAATTATCCACCTTTGGCGGGGATCCCGAATTCATTGCTGTCATTGCCGATTACCTCAAAACCTGTGACATTTCCCTTGAGCCACACCAGATGCTGATTAGCAATGGAACGCAACAAGGTATTGATCTCTTCTGTCGAACTTTCCTCGGCCCAGCCGATACCATTGCCGTTGAAACTCCCTGCTTTTCCGGAGCGATTGACGCTTTTAGGCTAAGTCAGGCTACCATTCAGCCAATTCCGGTAGATAGTCAGGGAATTCGCCTGGACATTCTGGAAGAGGTAGCCGAAAAAACCTCGCTGAAAGCCATTTATACTGTCCCTACTTATCATAATCCGACAGGATCGGTTATGCCGCTAAGACGGCGCCATGAGCTGCTTGAGTTTGCCTCTGCTCATAATATTCTCATTTTAGAGGATGAACCTCACCGGGAACTGGTTTTTACTGCCAGTGCCAAAAAGCTGCCCCCGCCATTAAAGATGCTCGACACCAGCGGCAGAGTCATCTATTTAAAAGGGTTCAGCAAATTTTTATTCCCCGGTATCCGGTTAGGACTCCTTGCTGCCGATGGGACGATCTATAAGCGGCTGCTTGCCGCTAAATCAATCGTTGATATGGGTTCGCCGCTTTGGCCGCAAAAATCACTAATTCCCTTTTTTCAAAGTTCACAGGTAAAAAAACACCTGACTCAGCTTAATCAGGTTCTACGTAAGCGCAGTCAATTGGTTACCAAGACCCTTGAGACCAGCCTCAACCCCTGCATTAAATGGCAAAACCCAGCGGCAGGTTTATACCTGTGGCTTACACTGCCTCCCCAGATCAGCGCCGACAGCCTTATTCCCGAAGCGCATCACCGGGGTATTCATTTCCTGCCTAGTTCGATTTTTTATCCCGGTGAACCGGCCGCTAACCACCTTAGAATCTGCTGGACCAATCTTTCTGATCAGGATTTACCGGTAAGCCTGGCTATTCTCTGCGAACTGCTGAACCATGCGGTCCAGCGAGATTGCCAGTAACGAATAAACCACTGTTGATGCAATTCAACAGTGGTTTATTCGTTACCGGGCTCTTTTTTCAAGACCGTACAAATCTTCTATGCTGTTACTAAGCAACGCATGCGCATCTTTTATCGCCTGATTATAGATATGTGGTCCGATTTGTACGGTAATAAATTCAAGAACTTTCGCAGCCTGGAATTCACTGATTTCTTCCTCTCTTTCTGTGAGAAAAAACTCCTGAATGCTTCTGAGCAGATCCTGGCTGACTTCTTTGCTAAACTCCAGCTCTTTCATTTGGACTACCCCGCTTTATTATTACTCAAAGGAACCGGAAACAAAAATCCGAACAAGTTCAGGATCAAATTGCGAACCGGCACCACGCTGCAATTCGACAATCGCCTCTTGATGACTGAGCGCCTTTCGATAAGGCCTGGCGCTGGTCATGGCATCATAGGCATCGACAATCGCCATTATACGGCATTCAAACGGGATCTTTTTACCGGCCAGTCCCAATGGATAGCCTGTTCCATCCCACCACTCATGATGCTTTAAAATCCAATCAGCAATCGGCAGCAAATCTGTGGAAGCCTGCGCAATACGATACCCAATTTCACAGTGGCGTTGAACTTCTAAACGCTCCTCATTACTTAGCATACCCTGTTTGTACAAAATGTGATCAGGTACACCAATTTTACCGACATCATGAAATTCCGCAAATAGCTGAATGCCAGTGATTTCGGAATCCGGAATTCCCGCCACGATCGCAAAATTTGCGACTAAACTCTGCATCCGGTCACTGTGTCCTTCGTTATTATAATCACGAGCCGTCAGCATTTGCTTCAACGTTTGAATAATTGACCCCTGAATGCCGGCTTTACGATATAATTTTTCACGATACATCTTATTATCTGCTTCCCGCAGCAGATCGGCTATGTTCTGACCGGGAGCAGAGGAATAAGCAAAGCCAACCGACATCTGTACCGGAACCGCACCGTCACTGAACTTTTCAGTTTCAAGCCGGATATTATCGCGAATCCGCTTGTAGAAAGTCTCCATATCCTCTAAGGAAGTCCCCCGCACTAAAATAGAAAATTCGTCGCCGCCTGTTCGGGCAATAATGTCCTGTGCGCGAAAAGACAGCTGAAAAATTGTTGCTGCCCGGGTCAGCAAAATATCTC
The DNA here is from genome assembly GCF_004339805.1 of Anaerospora hongkongensis. Taxonomy (GTDB): domain Bacteria; phylum Bacillota; class Negativicutes; order Sporomusales; family DSM-15969; genus Anaerospora; species Anaerospora hongkongensis. The sequence goes on from NZ_SLUI01000005.1 coordinate 299,101, forward strand.
CCTGAGCATGTCCGAACGTATCGTTAACAAATTTCAAACCATCGAGGTCAATCATAAATACCCCGATGCCATCTGCCGTACTGCCAGAGAACTCTGTGATTTCTTTTTCAAAATAGGTGCGGTTAAAAAGACCAGTCAAGGAATCATGGTAAATCAAATACAAAAGATGTTCCTGGGCCTGTTCACTCTGGGCAAGATAACGCTGCGCCTTAACCTGCTCATCTTTATAATGTTTTAAAATCACCATGAAAACCCATACATTGAAAATGATCGTAGTCATTAAGCCAATGGAGATATCAATAAATCGATCTAACCTGCCTGCATAATTTACAATAATGGACGGATAGTAATATTCCAAAAATAACAGGGCATTAACCGCTACTAAAAAGCCGAACACAACAGCAACTCTGCGTATGCCGAACAGCATGGTGGCGCCCATCGAGGAAAAAAGAATGACATAAAAAGGGATACTGCCGGAAATGCCGCCATTTAATATCCAGGAGGCCGGAATAATAATAAAAACGACTATCACCAAAGTCGAAACAACGGTTTGATAATACTGTTTTATCATGGACAGGTAATAAAGCCCGGCTAAAATAATTGCATAAATAATGCATGATAATACCAGCAACGAATCTAAGTCCAAAATATAGTTGGTAACAGCGCTCCATATGGCTAAGAAAAACCCAAAAATCAGGATTATATTTAACAGTCGATGTTCCAACGTAAATTCCGGTTCATTGCCAATCAATTCTGAGAAATTTAAGCCCATCTTGGCTAACACACCTTCCTAGCCCGCCCATCTTTGCCGATACGCTAATGCAATAGACTAGTTAAAATGCAAAATAGCAAAACATTCAATTCATTTACAAGTTGTATTTATTTTCGACATAATCCTAAAAATTCCCTGTCAGGCTTGTACAAAAGCTGCTAAACAACTGTATCAATATTTATGCATAGAAATCTCGCTTTTAAGCAAGGCAGCCATAATTAAATCAATATACTGATCTTTGACCCGCTCATACTGCCTTAAGATTCCTTCTTGCTGAAAGCCTAGTTTTTGCAGCAACTGTAAAGAGGCTTTATTAGCCGGCTCAACTAGCGCCTGAATACGATTCAGTTCCATTTTCGCAAAGCCATAAACGACCATTGCGCTTAGTACCTCGGTCATAATCCCCTGACGCCAGAAATGCTGACCCAGTTCATAACCGATTTCAGCCCGCCGATTTTCTTTTTCCCAATTATTGAAGCCGCAAGAACCCAAAACAAGCTGATCTCTTTTACGCACAATCGCCCAGCGGACAGCCTGTTCCTGTTGAGCAAGCTGATTCAACAGACCGATCATTTCCGTGGCCTGCTCCAGTTTTTCAAATGGCTTAATATTCATATATCTGGCAACCATTGGATCGGACCAATAGGAAAAAAGCACAGGTGCATCGGCAAGCTCAATCGTCCGAAGCAGCATGGTTTGTGTTTCAATCTTTTCAAATACAGTATTCATAGTTAATAGTACTCCTTATTATCATACGATTTTCCACGTAACTGGTACGCTTTCATTCCATTCCCCATGCTGTTTTTCAATACCTTCAGCAAAGGAGATGAACTTCATAATGGGGTCAGCATATTATGTAATAACATACCTTGGAAGGGGTGTTTCTATGTCCAAATGGCAACTACCAGAATTAGTCGACTGGGAAGAGGCGGTGCTGGAAGCAGCACAAGCCTGCTACCCAGCCTATTTTTGCTCACCGCGCTTATGCAGCCCGGCCTGGTGTTACCCCAATTCCTGTGCTCCAGTGATCTTTAAATAATTTGGCTTAATTTACTTAGCATTATTGTAGCATGATTCGGTTTAAACTAAGCAAGGAGGTGATCATTATGTTTCATATGCATCGCAAACGCAAACTGATGAATATGGAAATACCGGATATGAACATGCCGGACATGTCTTCTACCACAAAAGTTTTAGTGGCGGGTGCTATGGTCTACTTCGGTGCTAAAATGCTGATGGAAGAAATGATGGATTAGCCTCCCCAAAGAAGCCCTGGTTTTTTGCCAGGGCTTCTTTATGCTTGTATGAATAAAAGCAGCAGGAGAATACTATTGGCAATACCGGAATCTGGAGGAGCTTTGTTATGAGTAACGAGTTACTATTATGGGGTTCATTCATTGTTCCCTGGTTGACCCTCTTTTTTATGCCCAAACAGGATATTAAGCGCTATATGCCTGTAGGCCTGCTGACAGCCGTTCTTAGTGCACTTATTATAGACATAGGGATTGCGTTCGGACTATGGAGTACAAGCCAAACAGTCTTCCCATTTTCGCTGCTGCCGCCTATTATTTACGGATTGCCGGTCTTTGCAATGTGGGTATTTAAACTGACCTATGGTCGTTTTTGGTTGTATGCCGTAACGAATGCCGTTTTGGATCTTGCTTTTGATTACCTGATTTTGCCTTGGCTGGCAAGCAGGGGAATGTTTGATTACAATTTAAGCGTCATTGATTTTATTATCACTACCACACATGCATGGCTGCTCTACGGCTATCAAATGTGGCAGGAGACCATCTTTGCGTATTCGCCTAGTACCACCCGTTATGCTTCATCTTTACGGCCTGCAGTTGCCAAGCCGCTGCCGCCGGAAGAAGATTCTTTGGATAAGGATTGAATACAGAAAACTTGGATATGCTAAAGCCTGTGTTGACACAGAGAAGGCCGGAGTGACCGCCACAAGCGGAGCTCCGGTTTTCCTTTTTTTATATACTCACCTTTTAAAGCAATTAAACATATTATGTAAAAGAAAGAAAAGGAGGTTTTTTGACGATGGCTTCCTATGAAAAAATAATTAAAACGATAATCGAAAAATTCCAAAATGCTTTGTCTCCGCTCGGCCAACTCGGTGAGATAACACGCAATCAGGAAATACTCATTGACCAAACGCAGCAAATCATTGATCTGTTAAAGCGGGAATATGCCGGTCGTGAAGAGCAGGCTGCGCCGGTCGACCCCCCCGGTGAAAGTCCCAGTGTGCCAGAAATACAAAGCAATGTTTAAATTTAAGGAATTAGGGAATACTAGCACTATGTTCATATCTCCTCTCCCATTAACTGGCTTTCGGGCCAGTTATTTTTTTTGCGGCAATTTCCGTTTTTATTTTTTTGCTTTACAACCAATCTGCTTATCTTTGAAGGAAGAAAATTATCTATGGCGAACTTATAAAACGACATAAATCTACATATTTCTTCATTTAACCTTAAGTTACGGTTTTAAGGAGGATTCCTGGGTGAGCCTACGCTTTTTTCAATTATGGAAAACCATTACAATAGCAGCAGCACTCTTTGTTATTCCGCTTACTACATCTGCGGAAACCGTCTCGCTGCAGCTAAAATGGAGTCATCAATTTCAGTTTGCTGGCTACTACGCTGCTATTGAAAAAGGTTTTTATCGCGAAGAAGGTTTAGATGTCATCTTACGGGAAGGCCTGCCGGCAACCAACCTCATCAATGAAGTAACAAGCGGGAATGCTGACTTTGGTGTTGATAACACCTCGCTACTCATTGAGCGAGACCGCGGCAAAAGCGTCGTGGTGCTTGCCGCCATTTTTCAGCATTCTCCCCAGGTGCTTATTGCCCGGAAAGATTCTGGAATTGTTTCCCCTCATGATCTGATTGCCCGGAAAGTGATGCTGGAAAAAGAACAAAGTACGGATATATTGGCTATGCTAAATAATGAAGGCATTGCTATTGAAGAGGTCAACTTTGTACCACATACGTGGAATGTCCGTGATCTGATTGACGGCAAGGTTGATGCAATGACTGCCTACACCACTGCCGAGCCCTTTCTGCTGCAGAACATGGATATTCCGCTAACGGTTATTCATCCTATCAGTTACGGCATTGATTATTACGGTGACTGTCTTTTCACTTCCGAACAACAGATTGCGGCCAGGCCTGAATTGGTAGCCCGGTTTGTCCGGGCAAGCTTAAAAGGCTGGGAGTATGCAATGAGCCATCAGGATGAATTGATTGATCTCATTCTCACCAGCTACAATCCTAAGCTCTCCCGGGAAAAATTACGCTACGAAGCGCAGGAAATGCAAAAAGTGATCCGTCCGGAATATGTGGAAATAGGCCACATGAACTCGGGAAGATGGGCCAAAATAGCAGAAAATCATCAGAAATTTGGCTTAATTAGTTCAAATTTTTCTCTTGATAAATTTATTTTTAAGCCCGGCAGCGCAACCAACATCCTTTATCAAAAGCTGCTGGTTCCCCTATTTACCGTTATTGGTCTTTTATTTTTAGGCTTAGTGGTTTTTGTCGCCTTTAACTTCAGATTAAAGCAGATTGTCCAAGAACGCACAGCCACCCTGGAAGAAAAAATTATTCAACTAAGAGAAAAAGAAGAAACTATCCGGCTAATTGCCTATCACGATATGTTAACCAACCTGCCTAACCGCCGCATGTTCATTGAACAGCTGCGCCAGAAGACCACCGCTGCTCAAGGCAATAATCAGCACTTTGCCGTCGTATTTCTTGATCTCGATGACTTTAAGCGAATAAATGATGCAATGGGGCATGCAGCTGGGGATGAATTTCTGCGCATCGTCGCTCAGCGCCTGCAGCGTTGTCTGCAAGAAACAGGAACAGTCTATCGCCTCGGCGGCGATGAATTTATCCTGCTTTTTTCTGATACCAGCGACTATTCCCATACTCTAGCGATCGTGGAACTTGTCATTTCGGCAATCCGAATGCCGTGGAGCTTTCGCGACAGTGACTTTTACCTGTCTGCCAGCATAGGCATCGCCATGTATCCTAAGAACGGACAAGATCCGGAGTTTCTCATAAAAGCTGCCGACATAGCCATGTATGAAGCAAAGCGGCAAGGAAAAAACCGTTATCAGTTTTTTAGTGAAGACATGCATTCAAAATCCATTGAAAAGCTTATTCTAGAATCAGAGCTTCATCAGGCCCTGGCAAATTCCGAATTTATTTTATATTATCAGCCGCAGGTAGACTGCAATACCAGCATAATTGGTGTTGAAGCGTTAATACGCTGGAAGCACCCTACAAAAGGCTTACTGCCGCCAGGTGTATTCATTCCGCTAGCCGAAGAAACAGGACTCATTGTACCGATTGGGGACTGGGCCATCCGGACTGCCTGCCGGCAGTGCATGGAGTGGCAAAATAGCGGACAGCCACCCCTGCGCGTCTCGGTAAATCTCTCGGTACGGCAGCTCCAGCATACGGATTTACTGGAAAAGATCCGCACCGTTCTGCTGGAAACAGGACTGCCGCCACACTTGCTTGAGCTGGAAATAACCGAAACGGTGGCAGTAACACACGCCGATCTGGTGGTTCCCATCATGGACTCACTACGGGCTCTGGGTGTCCGGCTGGCCTTGGATGATTTCGGCACAGGCTACTCATCCATTATGTACCTAAAAAAATTCCCCATTGATATCTTGAAAATCGATAAATCCTTTATTCAGGATATTACTCTTAATCACGATAATGAGGCTATTATTCAAACCATATTTAAACTGGCCGAGATACTGCAGATTAGCACTGTAGCTGAAGGTGTGGAAACAGAAGAACAATATAAACGCCTCAGATCCCTAGCTTGTCCTATTATGCAAGGTTATTTATTCAGCCGTCCCATTCCAGCCGAGGAGCTGCAGGAATTCCTCACTAACTATCAGAACTCGTTCAACTCCTGCCAGCTGTAGCCCTGCTTCCAGGCCAAAAACACCCTAACGTCACATCATCAGCAAATTCCCCAAATAAATACGCTTAAAATTTTGGCAAAAGGGCATACTGGTATTGTACGTACTTTTCTCCTCTCCTAAACTGGCTTAACAGCCAGTTATTTTTTTGACATAAAGGAGGTTTTTCGATGCCAACATATCGAGTCTTAATCAATCAGAGAGCTACAGGCGATTACGTAACAAGCGCCTCAAAAGAAGATGCTTATTTTGATGTCGCCAGTTCGATGGCACTTACTTACCAGGACAGCGTACAGTTTGAAGAGGTTAACACCCCGGCACATTCTATGGCAGACCAACAATTATAAGATTAAATATAAGATTAAACTGCTGAAAACCGCTAGCCACTTTCAGCGGTTTTTTATTTCAATAAACTATTTTCTTTTTTTATAAGCTGCCATATTGACCGAATGAAAAAGTGCAGTTATAATCTTATTGAAAATGATTTTCATTGAGACCCACCTTTTTACCCTACTGACTGTCGTCAGTCAACAATAACTAGACCTTGCAAATTCACTCTTAGCTCAGAGGAAGAGGGTGCGCACTACATACTGGACTTATTATAATCGTCAATTGACTGTCGTCAGTCAATAATTATTCAGCAGCTTCGCTGCAAAAATCATAAGGAGATGTTCCATGAATAAGCTTCAAAAACAGGTATTATGCTCTCTATTAGGCAGCGCGATTCTAATGGGTCTGCCCGTCGCCTCATCTGCCGAAGAAACTGGCAGCCAGGAGTTTTCACTGGACGAATACGTTGTAACTGCCAGCCGGGTTCCAGTAAAACAGAATGAAATTGCTGCCAATGTCACTGTTATTACCAGGGATGAAATCGAACGTAGCGGTTTTAGTGATGTACCGGATATCCTAAAGAAAAATAACATTAACATGGAATATACCCGAAGTGCTGCCGTACCTGTTCTTAATGGCGACGACCGGGTACTGATACTGGTTGATGGACGCAAGATGGGCTGGAACCATTTAATTATCTCCGGCAATGATCATGCAGGTTTTAATCCTAATTTGCTGGGAGTAGACAATATTGAACGCATTGAAATTGTGCGTGGACCAGCATCATCCTTATACGGCAGTGAAGCTGTCGGTGGCGTAATCAATATCATTACCCGAAAAGCGAATTCAACACAAACAACTGCTTCTACCGAGTTTGGCAGTTGGGGCTCACGCCGCTACAGCTTTACTACACAGGGAAAAAATGGTGATATCAGCTACATGGTAACCGCGGAAAAGAAAAAACAGGACGACCTTGAGTATAAAGATCCAAAAACAGGTCAAGTAAAAACTCTTGATCAAACCTACTTTGATCAAGAGTTAGTAACCATGCGCTTGGACAAAGACTTATCAAGCGACCGCTCACTCTCCATGCAGTTTGAACGCACAAATGGAGAATATGGCTTTGGTGGCATTCTACAAAGCTCAGGTCAAATTCAACATCCGGACGGCTATTCAACCTCCAAAAGCAATAATATTGCCCTTACCTATCAATGGGGAAAAGATCGTGGCGCTAACGATTTATTCCGGTTTTATCATAATGAATATCGTTCTGACTCATATAACTCAGTTCTTGATAATAACGACCTTACTGCAAATGGCGTAAATTGGCAGCAGAGCTGGAATGTAAATGAGAATAACAGCTTAGTTAGTGGTGCTGACTGGCGTCAGGAGAAGTTAGAAGACCACCAAACGATTAATAAAGCTGTTACAACCAGTGCAGTCTTTCTTGAAGACCGCTGGACACTACCACACTCTTGGACCCTCTCGGCAGGCACACGGTACGACAACCACAGCCACTTCGGCGGTAAGTTCACTTCACGGGTAACTGCCAATAGGGAGATTAACTCTGCTACCAATGTTTACGCCTCCTGGGGTCAATACGTTAAAAACCCAACAATCTTTCAAATGTACACCAATACCGAATTTATGAAAGGCAATCCTGACCTGCAGCCCGAAAGTGGAGAAACGACAATGGTCGGTATAAACTCGGAGTTAGGAAATGGGGTCAAATTGCAGGCCAGTGCTTACCACAGCAAAATAAAAGATGCTCTTGACTGGGATAATCGAGATTGGGATGGCAGCGGCAATGCGTACACAAAATATATTAATATCGATAATGAAGAGCGTAATGGCCTGGATATTAACCTTTCCAAGCAACTATCGCCTCAATGGAATATATCGGGCGGTTACTCCTATGTAAAAATTGAATCTACAAATATAAATAATAGAGAGGCAACCGTAGCTAATCGTAACAGCCAGCCAAACGGTTATCGCCTCAATGTAGAGTACGACCAGGATAAATGGAACTCCAATCTGACAGTACGGCGAGTAACCGGACGGGATCTGGCACGATTCACCAGCAAGTCATACACCACACTCGATATGTTGGTCAATTACAAGATTAATGCCGATACCCGTGTTTATCTCAAGGGCTATAACCTGACAAATGAAGCCTATGAGACGATCGGCGGCTACTGGCAAAGTGCTCCCGGGGAATACCCGATGCCAGCCCGCAGTTTCTATGTAGGTGTGGAACACAAAATGTAATAATGGTTACCAAAGGAGATTGCCGCATTGACAATCTCCTTTCCCCTGCTTTTACCTCATTATCAAGTTATGGTATAGTAATGTATGATAATGAATTTCATTTTCACTATCGCTTTAAGCAGCTTCCTCCCAACCGTTCATTCTACAAGACAGTGTCAAAATAAACAGGAGTACCCTCCTATGAAATGTATCATCCGCTTACTAGTTCAAGCAAAAAAGTATTATAAACAACTGATCGGCGCAGTAGCCGGAATCATCGCCTATACGGCAGTCAACCTGCTTGGTCCCGCCTTAATCAGCCAACTAATTGATTTACTCACAGGCAATTTCAGCAAGGCCAATATCCCCCAGGTGCAAAAGCTTGCCTTGCTGCTGCTGGGCACCTATATTTTTCGGGCTATCTTCCGCCTGGCTAGTGACTATTGGGCCCATTATGCAGCCTGGAACATCGTCGCCGAAATGCGGGTTAACTTATATAATCACCTGCAAAACCTATCACTGCGTTTTTACAGCAATAAACAGACCGGTCAGCTGATGAGCCAGGTGATCAATGATACGGCCCAGTTTGAAATGCTGATTGCCCATGCGATCCCGAATATATTAAGCAGCTTATTCATTGTGACAGGCGTAGCTGTGCTGCTCCTGTTCCTCAATCCCTGGCTGGCGCTGCTGACTTTTGTACCGGTACCCTTTGTTCTGATTTTCAGTCTTTACTATGCCAGAAGGATCTATCCCGCTTATAGTATTCATCAAGCCCGGCTGGGCGATATGAATGCCGTTTTGCAGGATAACCTTTCCGGATTAAAAGAAATTCAGCTCTTTGGCCGGCAAGACTGCGCTTCCCAGTTGTTCAGCACCCAAACCTATCAGTGGCGCGATGCGGTCATGAAAGTTGTCTGGCTTGGCGGAGTCTACCACCCCGCGGTGGAAGGAATCTTGGCGATGGGTACCGTCATTGTTGTCGGCTTCGGCGGTGTTATGGCGTTAGACGGAATGCTCAGCCTGGGTGATATCGTCCGCTTTTTGCTGTATCTCAGTCTCTTTTATGCTCCACTCACTACACTGGTTGCCTCTGTTGACAGCCTGCTCCAGGCCGTAGCTGGCGCCGAGCGGGTATTTACCTTGCTCGACGCCGAATTGGATATAAAAGATAAACCGGATGCCATCAAGCTTCCCGCAGCCCAAGGAAGTCTCGCTTTTCAAAACGTCACTTTCTACTACGATAAACAATCGCCTGTTCTGGAGGATATTACCTTCGACATTCCATCTGGCAGCATGGTGGCCTTTGTAGGCCCAACAGGCGCAGGGAAAACGACAATGGCCGCACTGCTTACCCGCTTTTATGATCCGCTGTCCGGTCAGGTTTTACTGGATGGCATCAATCTCAGGGATCTCTCGCTGACTTCGCTGAGAAATCAGATCAGCGTTGTTCCTCAGGATGTTTTTCTGTTCAACGGCTCTATTGCCGACAATATCGCCTACGGCAAGCCTGCCGCCACACGGGATGAAATTATTCAGGCTGCCAAACAGGCCTATATCCACGATTTCATCATTACGCTGCCCGGTAGCTATGAAGCGCTGGTAGGCGAAAGAGGTGTCCTGCTGTCGGGCGGGCAAAAGCAGCGGCTGGCCATAGCCCGGGCACTGCTGAGAGATACGCCAATACTGATATTCGATGAAGCAACCGCTTCTGTTGATATGGAGGCAGAAACAAAAATTCAACAGGCTATTCAGGCTCTGGCGGGCAATCGTACCCTTATCGTTATCGCTCATCGCCTGTCAACCGTGCGCCGGGCCGACAAAATCCTAGTCCTGAATAATACAGGGATAGCAGAGCAAGGGCGCCACGAAGAATTACTCGCCAAAGGCGGACTGTATGCACGCCTTTGCGCCACACAGATAAACTAAATGGGAGATCTTACGGAATATGATCCAATTACGCAATAGTAGTAAAGGGACTACTGACCGACATGCCGGGAAAAACCACCGTTTTCTATTCCTACTGGCTGCAATGGCAATAGCAGCCTCCCTTTCCATCGTGCTGGCAGTTTGCCTGGGAACGGTTAAGATCGCACCTGCCGAAGCCCTGCAAATACTCTTGTATAAAGTGTTTCAGCTAGCCCCTGGCGACACTGTCTCCCCACTATCTGCCACTCATGCGGATATAATCTGGAAGCTCCGCTTGCCTCGCGTCTTAATGGCGGCAATTGTCGGTGCAGGTCTGGCTGTCTGCGGTACAGCCATGCAGTCCTCCGTACAAAACCCACTGGCGGACCCCTACATTTTGGGTATTTCTGCCGGTGCATCGCTGGGGGCTACTTTTTCCATCCTCATCCAGGCTGCCGCCGGAGGCATGGGAACAGCTTTCTGGGCCTTTGCCGGTGCTCTGGCAGCCTGCCTGCTGGTTATGACGCTTTCGACAATCGGCGGTCAAATGTCTACTATTAAAATGATCTTAGCCGGTACCATAGCTAATGCCTTGTTTATCGCACTTTCCAATTGTATCGTCTATCTGGCCGGTAATGCGGAAGGCATTCGTACAGTTACGTTTTGGACAATGGGCTCGCTGGCGGCCGCCAAGTGGCATAACCTGGCTCTGCCTTTTGCCGGTGTTCTGGCGGGCTGTCTGTTTTTCCTTGCCCAGTCCCGTAATTTGAATACCATGCTGCTGGGAGAAGAAGCGGCAATTACGCTTGGCATCGACTTGGCAAAAGTGCGGCGCAATATCCTGATCATGACCGCTCTTGTAACAGGGCTGATTGTTGCTACCTGCGGGGTTATCGCCTTTGTAGGATTAATTATCCCCCACATTGTGCGGGGCTTTGTTGGCTCTGATCACCGGCGCCTGCTCCCGGCAGTTATAGTAACTGGCATGCTATTCCTGATTTGGGCTGATGTCCTGGCCCGGTCTATTCTGCCAAGCGGCGAACTGCCTATCGGGATTATTACCGCCATAATCGGCGCGCCCTTTTTCCTGTACATCTTATACAAAAATTCACTCGGCTTTGCCGTTAAATAGGGGGATTAGCATGGATTTATCTTTACGGGACATCAATGTGACCTTAGGCCAAAAACAGATTCTCAGTAACGTTTGTCTTGATGCCGGAAATGGTGAGTTCGTAGGTATTATCGGTCCCAACGGCAGCGGTAAGTCGACATTGCTTCGTACAGTCTACCGGGTTATCAAGCCAAATCATGGCGCTATTTACTTCGGTGGCAAGGATCTTACGACTATTAAACTGGCTGAATCAGCCAAAAAGATGGGGGTAGTCGGGCAGTTTAATCATTTGAGTTTCGACCTTACCGTCTTTGACATGGTTATGATGGGCCGTTCACCGCACAAACAGCTGCTGGGTGGTGACACCGCGGAAGATTACCGGATTGCTACAGAAGCTTTGTGTAAAGTTGGTATGGAAAAATACAAAGATCATAATTTTTTAACGCTTTCCGGCGGTGAAAAGCAGCGGGTCATTCTGGCCAGGGCTCTGACGCAGCAGCCTAAACTTCTGGTGCTTGACGAACCTACCAATCATTTGGACATCAAGTATCAGCTGGAACTGCTGTCGTTAGTAAAATCACTGGGGATCGGAATACTGGCCGCCCTGCATGATCTCAGCCTGTCATCCATGTTTTGTGACAAGCTGTATGTCATGAAAGACGGCAAAGTCATCGCCTGCGGTAAACCAAAAAGTGTTCTCACACCGGAACTGATCCGTGATGTCTATGAAATAGATTGTACCATTCAGGAGAATGCAGATACCGGCTACCTTTCGATTGTCTATTACCCTACACACCGGTACGCCTAACCAAAGGAGTATTTTATGCCTCACTGTACAAAAAAACTATTCTTAAGCCTTGCGGCTTGTATGCTTTTGCTGCTTCCTACAGGCTGCAGCCCTGCAGCGTCCATTTCACCAGCAGCGCCTCCGGCTGCCGCCGCTACAGGCTACTCACCTGTAACCATTCATAATTTTGATGCTGCAGAAAACAAGGTTGACTATACGTACCAGCACGCTCCTGTTCGCGTAGCAATCACCCATCCTGGCGCAACCGAGCTTTTATTAGAGTTGGGACTTGATGATAAGATTCTATCGACGCTGGCTCCCTATGGTCCGCCATTGAAAAGAGTTGCTGAGCGCTATGCCAGACTGCCGCTTATGACTGCCCCCTTTGTTCCATCTCAGGAAGAAATGCTGGAAATGCAGCCTGACTTGATTATCGGCTGGGCTCACAACTTTGGTGACACCGCTTTAAGTGATGTCTATTTCTGGCATGAACAAAATATTGCCACCTACATCATCCCCAGTACACTCAACAAGTCAGAACCTACACTGGAAAACGCCGTGTACGCCTTGCTGGACGACATGGGCAAAATTTTTGGCGTTCAAAGCAAAACAGCGGCTCTCATCCAAACGTATCAATCCCGTGTTGCTGCTATCGAGCAGCGGCTCTCGCATATTCCGGCTAAAAAGACTGTTATGGTTTTACAAAATCATTCAAATGGCCAATTCTCGCTTTATGACCACAGTTATCTGATTCACGCCATGATAAAAACCGCCGGCGGCATTTCCATTGCCGATGATGTACCCTTTATTGTGGGTGCTGAAACAGTATTGGCCTATGATCCGGACTACATTTTATATGTATCAGTAAGTAGAAATGGTACGGACGAACTGACTGACGCAGAGGCAGCGGCCCAGTTGAAAGAAGTTGATGAGCTGTCCAGTATGCGGGCCATCCGGGAAAATCATATTATCAATCTGCCGTTCTTTACGGTGAACAACGGTGGTATCCGCACCGTTGATGCAGTAGAGAAAATTGCCTGCCAGCTCTACCCCCTGCAAATGCAGGACTAGCAGATGTCAGGTCGTTGACAACAAATTTATTTTATTTTACAATTTTACTGACGTCAGTCAGAGAGTGAGAGAGGTGGTTCTTATTCCTAGAATCTCAAAAGATCCCCACGTACGTCAGGCAGAATTAATGGATACGGCCCTGGAATTATTCCTGGCAGCAGGTTATGAAAAAACCACCGTTCAGGATATTGTTAGGAAAGTCAATGTTGCTCAAGGCACATTTTACTACTACTTCCCCTCGAAAGAAGCAATACTGGAAGCTATTTTTGCCCGGCATGTTAAAAACATGCTGTATGAAGTACAGGCTTCGCAGCCAAGCAGTACGGTTTTAGAAAAGCTGCAGCTCTTAATTAAGCATTTCTACAAGCTCTGTTATCATGACGAACCGAGCCAGATTGCCAAAGTATTGTATAAAGAGAAGCAAGGCGAGCTACTTAATAAAGTCTGGCGGCAAATGCATCTGGTTACCGCGCCGGTCTTCAGAAGCCTGCTGGAGCAGGGTAACCGGGAAGGTTCAACAAAGGTAGTCCATATGGAAGAAACCCTTTCCTTTTTTGCCGGAATTATGGCTTCCCTGCTGGAAGCAAGTTCCCCCTCCGAATTCGGACATGAATCCAACCCTGAAAACCAGCAAAACAAACTGCGCCTTGCAGGACAACTGATTGAAACTTTATTTAGCGCACCGCCAGGCAGTCTTAACTTGGAAGAATCGCTGCTAAAGCTTACATAAAAAAGCCGTCTTAAACAAGATTTGTTTAAGACGGCTTTTAAGCTTTCCATTCCCTAAGCAGCTTTTCAACAAACGGCTGATCGGCCGGAGCAAACATATATTGCCGTAGATCCGGGATAGTAGACCATACCAGCTCCTGGTGTACTCGAGGACTAAGCTCCCCGTGCAGCCATTCAGCCCAATAAGCCATGAGGTGGACCGTTTTATTCGAATATTCATAGACCGTATCGGCGAAAAACCTGCTTACCGCAATTGTAATTGCCAATTCTTCCTGGATTTCCCTGGATAAACAAATTTCCGGACTTTCGCCGTCTTCTATTTTTCCTCCCGGAAACTCCCATAATCCGGCCAGATCATCCTGGTCAGAGCGACGGGCAATTAAGACGGTATTCCCCCGCCTGATTAATGCTGCCGTCACCTCAATCATAACAAGACACTCCATTCAGCATAAACTTATCTATAGATTGCATCGTTTAGCCCGCCATTATCCCTGGTCGCAGTCATAGCCATTAACAAGTACCGACACTTCGCCGGTATGAGGATCAAATATTAAGCCATGGATGGGCACATCCTTCGGTATGAGAGGATTATTTCTTATTTTGGCAACCACCTGGCACACATTCTCATGAGGATGATGAAACGTATCAAGCCAAACGGCCAATTCGTCTTTAATCATTTTGATGGCATCAGGAGATATTCCTCGTGCCAGCATTTTATCAATTACCGACTCCGCACTGGAGTGAGCCACCCCGCAGTCCTCATGGCCAATCACAATAATTTCCTGAACGCCAAGTTCATAGATCGCAATCACCAGGCTGCGGATGGTCGCCTCAAAAGGACCGGTTACCGAATTACCGGCATTTTTAATAACTACAGCATCTTCACGCCTAAGGCCAAGGGCTGGCTCAAGAAAATCTACCAGCCGTGTATCCATACAAGTAAATACGGCAAGCTTCCGTTTTGGCAGCTTGCCGACATTGCTGCCATCTTGCTCATCGATCAATGCCGCACTATTAATAAACAATTTGTTTTTTTCTAGCATTTGTTCCAAAACACTCATCGTTTCCCCTATCCGGCATTGGTCTTACCCTGCCTTCTCGCATATAGTACCAATTGTGTTGTTCGACACTCAGATGTACTAATCCCTTCCACAACTCATAATATGATTGCTTTTATTATCAAACGATACAGTAAAGTATATTCATCAGACACAGTTGTTTTAGCATTCAAAATAGAAAAGACCTTATCTTATCTGATAAGGTCTGCTTGCCATTACGGATCTATTCTTGCCAATAACGTCTGTTCACCATTGAGCATGGCGATAACGACCATGGATTTTATCGGATTATGATAGCGGTTAAAGTAGATTGGACCTGTAACGCCTTCCAGCCGGATATTTTCGAGAGCAGCACGGATTTGTTCCGGTTCAGCGCTGCCAGCTTCTTTTATCGCGGCAATCAGAATTGTCGCTGCTTCATACCCTAAGGCACTGAATATATCCGGCTCAGTATTATATTCACTTTTGTAGGCAGCAACAAAGTGCTGATTCACAGCAGATTGCAATTGAGGGGAATAGTGATTACTGAAATAGGTATTCGTTAAGGCCTCTACACCAGCATTTTCAACTAGCCCGGCCGAATCCCAGGCATCAGTTCCTAATATCGGGGTTGTGATTCCACTTTCCCGGGCTTGCCGGATCAGTGGTCCAACCTCCTCAACAAAGCCGGGAATGAAAATAACATCAGCATCGGCCTGCTGAATGCGTGCCAGCAGCGAACTAAAGTCCCGTTCTTTTTGCAGATAGCCTTCTTCAGCAATAATCTTGCCGCCACTGTCCGCAAAGGTCATTTTAAAAAGTGCAGCAATGTATTTTGAGTAGTCTGAGCTTTTATCAACCACCATCGCCGCCGTCTTCGCTCCCAGCCGATCAACGGCAAACTTGCTCATCATCTTGCCTTGATAAGGGTCGGTAAAAGCACTGCGGAAAACATACCGCTTTGGCTTGCCATTATCCACAGCAATCGCTGGATTGATCACAGCAGAACTGATGATCGGCAGTTGGTAGTCTTCTGCCATTGCCGCCGCCGTCCTCATATTGGTATCGGTCAGTGGGCCAAGTACGGCTGCCACCTTGTTGCCGGAAATAAAGTCCGTCATTACGTTAGCGGTACGACCTGCATTCGAACCATTATCCACCGTTACAAGCTCGATCTTTCGCCCCAGTATTCCACCAGCCGCATTGGCCTCTTTGACAGCCAGCTGCATACCGGCTAAACTCTGCTTGGCATACGGAGAAAACCCGCCGGTCAACTCAAGATTGGCACCAACTTTAATGGCATTCGGATCTTTGGCCTCGACCAAGCTGCCTGGAACAGTAAGTGACGGCAGCATGATTGCCGAACTTTTTATCTCCGCCGGAACCTGGAGTCCCTCTATTTGATTCATTTGAGAAAACGAAATCACTGCCGAAGCTTGGACAGTGGACAACAATTGACTGATGATTGTTTTTTTCTCACTGGGCAAGTTTAGAGATTCCATGATACTTTTTCCAAAGTTCCTCAATACTCCCGACAGATCCATCTGGACTTGTGTAATTGTCGCGGTCTTCCGGTCAATTGTAACCGTATAGGTTAACTCGCCAATATCCTGAAAAAAAGCACCTTCCGGCAGCTCCATCTTCTGCAGCCCCAGAGCACTCATCATGCGTTCCATCTCTTTGGACAGAAAGCCGGAATTGATTACAACAGCAAAATCGCTGGCTTCCGGGGTTTCCTTTACCAGAGAAACATGTTTGATTGCCTTAAAATAATCATCATAGGCAGCAAGTGGATTAAATTCGGTTAAAACCTGCTTAGTCCAATGATCATTAACGAAAGAGTAGACCATAATTTTGCCCTGGTCTGCTTCTATGTACTGAGTAGTTTTTTGCTCTTTTTGTTCCCACTTACTATCCATCGTAAAGGTCATATTGTTTTGAACTAATAGCGGATCAGCCTGCGCATCGCATTCACTTTTGACGCTAAGACTCAGGGTTTCTCCCTGATAAGTAAGTAAATATTGATTCTCCATTGTCATATGATAGTTCTTCACTGTATTCAACTTTTCAAAAGCAGTGATAACAATTTGTTTCGGGTCCTTACTTGCCGCCGCTGCAGATCGTCCGGCACTGCAGACGGAACCCGCCAGCATTGCAAAACATATAAGCAGCACTACCGGTAAGTACTTCAGCCTGTTCATTGCGAATCACCTCTTGTCCCTGTTTTATCCAGCTCATGCTTTTATTCGCCTGCTTCCCTGGCGACTCCTCCAAAAATCCCCTGCCGATTTCGCTTTTCACCGCCCTGAAGCTCACCGCCCTGTAGATTCCTGCTCATATAATTCATCCCTTAACCATAACTATATAACAGATATAGAATGTACTACGGAGGATTATCATGAGACTGCTTTTTCTTTGCCTTGCAGCGGGAGAAATTGGGCTTGCTGTTTTCTGCTACTACCGGCAGACAACCTACAGCAGCAGCACGTATATCTGGATGGGTCTTATCTATGCTGTACTGCCGCTCTTACTAACCTATATAGAGCCGGAGGAGAATTTGCCCTTTCAGGAATCGGTAGTAAAAAAACTTAGCGAAAGCAACATTTCCTACCAGGAAATCCGGTATTCCGGAGATTATGCCGCTTTCGCCTTTTGTCAGGATACAAAGAAGCTCATTGCTCTTACCCCCGATGCGCAGGATCAGACTGTGCTCGCCCTTCGCACTATCCCCCTTAGCAGCGTCAGTAAGATTACCTTCGGGGAAACACTTGGCAGCTGGAACCTGCAAATCAATGATGATCCCCCGTATCAATTAAAGCAGCCCCGGCTGATTACAAAAGCTATGGCTCACTGGGAAGAATTTTTCCTTAAGGCCGGCGTTGCTGCCACTTTCACCTATGAAGCAAATACCGACTATTGGATTAGCCGCTTCCTGGGAGTAACGATTTTCGTACCGGCTGTTTTATTGTTTTTTTTATAAAGCCATCCCTGTACGGCTGAAAAAAAAGCTGCCTTTATTGCAAAGGCAGCTTTTTCATACCATTTTATTATCAAGGAGCAGTTTTTTCAACCAAATCGCAGTGTTCCGGGCAGCTGGTGTCTTCACTGTCACAACGTGACTCACAAACCAGAACCTGTTCGACTTCGCGCTCTTTATCGTCATTGTACATTGGACCCACCCCCTTCGCTATGCAATATTATTGATTAGCTTCTCTGTTCATAGCACATATCCCCTAAAACTATATTCATACTATTTAATACTTATTGTTATTTACTAATTAAAATATACACCCATTGGCAAGAAATGTCAATGTTTTTTTATCAGATTTTCGTACAAAATAAACCCGAGGTGATCAAACATGGATGACAAGCTGCGTAATCCGTCATCATATGCAGAAGAGCTGCTGAGCGGTAAAAAAGAAGCAGAAAAACCCCGGCAGCAACCGCCCAAAGTAGATATCCTCGAAGGCGATGACTGGCTTCCCAGTTAAGAAGGAGGTTGTTTTTATATGCCCGAAGCAAACGATACCGGAGCAACCCTGCACAGTGAGTTTAACAAACAGGCTGCCAGGTATGAGACGAATTATACCACCCCGATTACCGGCGGCGAGCTGCAGGATATTCTGCGGGAAGAGGAAGCAGCATTAGAAAGTAAGGCCTCCCGTTCACAAAATAAATAGCTCCTATTAAGAGGTAAAGCCCGCAAATGCGGGCTTTACCTCTTTTGTTGCAGGTTACCGGCTGCTGCTCAAATCCCTTAATAACCGGACTACCTCATAAGGATTATTTCGTACCTGACCAATCTGAATATGTGGTTTGCTCTTGCCGTGAAAATCACTGCCGCAGGTAGCAAGGATGCCTTTTTGCTGACAAAAATTAAAATAATGCGCTTCCTGCTCCTTGGTGTGCCAGGTAGTAAAAGCCTCGACTCCTTTAATCCCCATAGCCAGCAGTTCGCTGAGCAAAGCATCCTCATGAACAGCCAGCGTGGCCGCCGGATGTGCCAGGACAGGTACGCCGCCGCATGTAACAATACAGTCAATTGCTTGCTGCACGCCAGGTATATACTGCGGAGAGTTATAAGGCCGGCCGGTAACAATCCAATCCACGCAAAAGCGAAGCACCGGATTATCCATTAACCGGTAAGGCTTCAGCACCGGATTGTCATTGTTGCGGCTGTCCGCAAAGATAGCACCGCCATAACAGATTGGCATCGGCTGAGAGCCAAATGCCAGCACCTTATCTTTTTCGATATAAAAGCCAGCCTCACGCAGCTTGGCTATCTGGGCATCCACATTATCCTGACGCGCCCGCTCAATCATCCGGCACCACGCCTGAATATCCGCATGCTGGTAATCGATAAAATATCCCAGTATGTGAAACCATTTACCCTGATATACCGTTGAAAATTCACAGCCTGGTATGACTTCAAGGCCTGCTTTTTCCCCAAAGAAAATTGCTTCTTCCACGCTGTCTACCGTATCATGATCCGTTATCGCCACAGCCTCAAGCCGAACTTCTTGGGCCCGCTCAATAATCTCACGGGCCGAGATTTCACCATCACCGCTGGCGGCAGTATGGATATGTAAATCGACTGCCATACGTATCTCCTCCCTGCCGATCACCCTTAGCGCTTATTTGGTAAATCGTTTGCGAAAGCCGCACTTGCGGCAGAGCTCCTCGACGATCTGCTGGTGACAAAATCCCTGCCGGATCTTCTCCGCTCTTGTTCCCTGAATAATTGCAGCAAAGCTTTCCTGCTGTAAGTTACCGAGCTTTATAACGCCTTCACCATCGAGACAACAAGGAATTACCGTTCCATCAGCAAGAATGGCAATTTGATGCCTCAGCCCATAACACGTACCGGGAGCAGTATCTTCTGTTTCCTGTAGGTCAGGCCATTTAAACTCATAGTCCTGATTCAAATAAACCCGGTCACTTATCTTTAAGGACTTACCCTGTGATAGATTGCCCTGTATCTGAAAAGGCAGCTTGAAGTTATCTTCAATTTTATGAAGAATAGCGGCATTTCGCTTGCGTTGATCGGTTGTCAGTAACGATTCCTTCAAATTCCATAGCCGTAAAGAAATAATAATATCTGACAGAGCGACCGCTCTGTTGGCAAAATGCAAAATCCGGTCAATATAGGTATCTTTCGAAAGCTCAACTTCATTGCCGTCAAAACTGTGGAGCGAAAAGTTCATCTGCCGTACAGCAGGTTTGGCAAGCAGCATATCCGCTGCCCGGTCAATTAAGGTGCCGTTAGTTGTAATATTGACCTTTAAGCCATACTGACAGCTTATATCCAGGATGTCGCCCAGCTGGGGATGCAATAAAGGCTCGCCTTTCACATGGAGATAAATATAATCGGTAAACGGTTTAATCTGTTCCGCAATCTCCCGAAAGGCAGCCAGCGACATAAACTGGGCCTGTCGCTTCGTTGGGGGACAGAAGCTGCATTGCAAATTGCAAATATTGGTTATCTCAACATATACTTTTTTATATTTCTTCATATTTTAGTTGGCTCCGATTTTCTAATCTGCTGCTATTATATTGCCTGTCGCTACTATTAAAAATACCACTATATGCAAGCGCGGACAAGAGGCGAAAAAAGTATCCCGGTAGTAGCCGGGATACAAAAACATGCCTTATTGCCTGCTGAAATGCGATATGCTATATTTGTGATAGCTGAGGGAGGAGGCTTCCCTCCTCCCCCCTCAGCTGCCCGGCTCCGGATTACCGTTTAGGCTTGCGACGCTTGCGGTTGTTCCGGGGCTTTTTGAATTTCTGTAACTGCTGCCTGTTTTCTCATACTCACACTCACCTTCCGGAATTTCTAGCTTTGACTCTCCGGGGACGGCTCAGAATCCGCCTTACGGCTCATACAGTGAACTACGTAAATAAGCGCAATTACCACTACTAAGCTTACCATAATCACCGGCATCGTCAGAATCGAGGCGGGCAAAGCTTCATACAAGCCGAAGAGACCAAACAGAATGAAAATAATTGCGGCACTCCACTTGACTACCCGTTCGGGTATTTTTTTGCCAAGTACGATACCAATGATAATACCGATACCGTCGGCAATCATCATCCCTGCCGTAGTTCCCAGCCAGACCGGCAGTACCGTATTAAATTGCGCAGCCAGGGCTACTGTTGCCAATTGTGTTTTATCGCCCATCTCGGCAATAAAGAAAGCAATAGCCACTGTCCAGAACGGACTGTATTTTGTTGCCTTGTCTTCTCCGTCAAGCTTATCACCGTAAATTGTCCAAAGACCGAATACAATAAAGGATGCCGATGCCGCAATCTGAATATACGCCATCGGTACAAGCTGTGTCAGGTAGTTCCCGACTAATACGGCAAATAAATGATTCAAAACGGTGGCAGCGAAAACGCCCCACATGACCGTTTGCCAGCGATAGCGCGTTGCAAACGCCATTGCCAGCAGCTGAGTCTTGTCTCCCATTTCCGCCAGAATGACAAAGGCCAGCGAAGTTAAAAAAGCTGTCATGATTTCCCCTCCTGTTTTTTTTGGTTATATATATAAAAAACGAGACCCTTAGTATGGCCTATAAAAGGCCATACTAAAGGTCTCGCTAATTGGTATCACCAATAACAGAGCCAGATAGAAACTCTATCAGTATGTTGACTCTATTCTCCGAGCTACTCCCCTTTAGGAAGTATGAAATTGTTTACATTATATCGGAATACCCCTGATAAGTCAAACTCTTTTACGTTTAATTGATTGCCCTTGGTGACTTATGTTCTACAGCTCTGCAAGCATCGTGTTAATAAAATGCCTGGCAGCAGTGGAAAGGTACCGGTTTTTCATCCAGATTACCGATTTTCTAATTTCCCAAGGCTCATTCAATATTTCCCTATAGGAAATATTGTTGCTTGGCACTAAGCCTAAAACCGATTTTGGAACAATTGCCAATCCAATTCCCTCATTGGCAAGAACAATTAAAGTCCGAACATCATCACCCTTGCAGAGAATATTCGGTCGAAAGCCCAGCTTATGACAATAGTCGGTTATCATCGCTTCATTGCTGTGATGCAATAACAACGGTCTGCCCATCAGTTCCTCGACAGTTATATAGGGTGATTGCTGCCCATTCACCCACTCGTTAGACATAGCAATTACCATCGGGTCGGCAGGCAAATCAACTGCGTGATAAAGATCTTCATTAAATTCAGACCTTGTGATTCCTAACTCAATCAGGCCGCTATTTAATAAATCTAATATTCTTGGAGTGGTATCCTCTATGAGCTGAAATTTAATATTAGGATAGTCTGCATGAAATTTGCGAATAAAACCGGGGAGAAGAGCCACCCCGAATGAAGTAATTGTGCCAATCGCCAGCGTTCCTGTATAACCGTTATGCAGTTCTTTAACTTCTGCAGCAGTCGTATTGAGAAGCTCAAGAATTTGTCCTGCGCGAGTATTTAGTAATTGGCCCGCCTCAGTAAGCGTAATTCTGCGACTGCCCCTGTCTATTAATTTTACCTCTAATTCACTTTCAAGCAAGTGAAGTTGTTGACTTAACGACGGCTGAGTCATAAACAACTGTTTTGCCGCCCCTGAAATCGTCCCCGCCAGCACAATGCTGCGGAAATATTTGAGTTGCTTAATATCCATTACTATCCTCTTCGCATAATTTTTTCCTATATATGATAAAGTTCTTACGTATTATTTTTATACTTTTAACATTGCTATAATGATACCTAAAGACACCGCTAACCGTCAAGGTATTAAAAGGCGGCTAATATAGCGAAGGAGCCGAACTATGGATACTATCAGTGTGCTTATTGTAGAAGATAATCCGGTAACCGCTAACATCCATAGGGAGCTAGTTGAGTCTGTAGAAGGGTTCACTGTCATTGCGGTAGCCGCAGCCCGAAATAAGATTATCGATCTACTAGCCAGTAAGCGGCCTAACTTAGTTATTATTGATCACAAATTACCTGATTTCAGCGGATTTGAAATCATATCTTTTGCCCGCAACAGCGGATTGCCAATTGATTTTATCATGGTTACTGCAGTCAATGACGGCATCTCCTTATCCCTGGCTCTGCGGTATGGTGTGATGGATTATATTATTAAACCCTGCCAAACAGCGCGATTAAAAGCTGCACTAGCCTCATACCGAATATTTTTTATACAGCTGACTGCAGAGAAAACGCTGCCTCAGGAAAAAATTGACGCGTGGTATAAAACAAAAGTCTTGCTCTCTTCCACTGCCAAATGACCGGCGTACAAAAAATAGAGTCTCCTGGCAATACACCAGGAGACTCTATCGCTAAGGCTTTAACTCATCAATTTGTTTTTGCAGCTGTCGTATTTGCTGTTTCAGTCCGGTTATTTCCCGCTTCATGTTCTCGGCAGCTGCCGCCGACTCTGCTGCATCTTGCTTGTCCTGCCGGGCTTGCAGCGCATCATTCAGCATTTGCCTGTGAGAAGCGATGATAAACATGACCTGAGCTGTCTCAAACAACCCATTAGCCAGCAGGTTCAGTTCATCAATCGTTAGTTTCTCGGAAATAACCAATCCAAGAAAATAAAAAAGTATCGATGATTCTTCCGGAGTAATTTCATAAAAGATAGATTCTGACGGAACTTCTTGGAATCGTTCGACCAGATCTTCTTTAAATACTTCTGCCATACTTCACTCCATCAAATTGCAATTAGTCTATCACTATACCATATGTGCAATTCGTTATGGTTATGAATCTTGCAAGCAATGAAGCCTTTTTTATTTACTGCTTTTTTCCAGGGCTTCCCACAATCCCAGCAAATATTCGACACCCAAGGCCCGGTCATAAAGGCCATAACCGGGCCGGCCGGTTTCCCCCCAAATCATTCTGCCATGATCGGGACGCATATAACCCGTATAGCCGACGTCATGATAAGCTTTCATAATTTCGTACATATCCAGCGAACCGGCTGCGCTGAGATGAGCCGACTCCTCGAAGCATTTCCTGCCGGTAATCTTCACATTACGCACATGGGCGAAATGAATTTTACCCTTGCTGCCAAAATGGCGGACGATTTCGGGAATATTATTATCCGGAGAAACGCCCAGCGAACCGGAGCACAAGGTCAGTCCGTTAGCGGGACTGTCCACGAGGTTAATCAGTCTCTCCAGGTTTTCCTTGTGCGTCATAATGCGCGGCAGCCCGAAGATAGACCAGGGTGGATCATCGGGATGAATTGCCATCTTGATACCGACCTCTTCGGCAGTTGGAATGACGCCCGTCAGGAAATACCGCAGGTTATCCCATAGCTTTTCTTCGGTCACGGTCTTATAGGCATCCAGTAAATCCTTCATATCCTGCTGGGTATAGCTGGTATCCCAGCCAGGGAGCTTTAAATCCCCGGTAGCAGGATTCATCTGAGCTACAACTGCTGCATCATAGATAAGTGCCGTGGATTGATCAGGCAGTTCATAATCCAGCTGGGAGCGAGTCCAGTCAAAAACAGGCATGAAATTATAGCAGACGACCTTGATACCTGTTTGAGCCAAATTGCGCAGTGTCTGACAATAGTTTGCAATATAGGTATCGCGTGTCGCCAGCCCCAGCTTAATATCTTCATGAACAGGCACGCTTTCAATAACTTCCAGTTCGAGTCCCCGGCTTTGCACCTTTGCTTTTAGGGACATAATCTTGTCTACCGGCCAAACTTCACCGACAGGCACATCATAAATTGCTGATACCACCCCCGTCATTCCAGGAATTTGCCGTATGTACTCCAAGGGTATTTTGTCTTCGACTCCGTACCATCTAAAGATCATTTTCACAGGCAAATCACTCCTATTTTTATTTTAATTCCTTATTTCGCAGTCAGCCATTTCAAAGGCACTAATACCAAATCAGGGAATAAAGTTAACAGAAGCAGCAGTATGATTTCTACCCACATAAAGGGCATTACTCGTTTTATAATATCATCCATTGAGATTTTGCCGACACCGGCTGCCACATTCAACACCGTTCCTACCGGCGGAGTCAAGAGGCCGATGCAGTTGTTGAACACGAACATGAAGCCGAAATAAACCGGATCAATGCCTGCCTGCTGCACAATCGGCATCAATACAGGCGTCAGAATCAAAATAGTCGGCATAACATCCATTGCCGTACCGACAATCAGAACAATAATATTAATCAGGAACATTAGCAGGATTTTATTTTCCATGAAATCAGCCAGCATTGCTGTTATCATCCCAGGAATATTGGCTACTGTAATCAGCCATGACGATACCATCGCAGCAGCAGCCAACAGCATAATAATACTGGTTGTCTTTGCCGCTGTTGTCAGGACCTTGTGAAGTTCACTGATTTTGAGTTCTTTATAGATGAACACGCCGACAAACAGTGCATACCAGGCAGCAATTGCTGCGGCTTCTGTCGGGGTAAAAACACCGCCCCGGAGCCCGAAAATAATAATCGCCGGAAGAACAAAAGCCCAGGCAGCAGCCTTGGTAGCCTGCCACAACTCGCCAAGAGACTTGCGGGGCTGGACGATAAATTGCTCTTTGCGCACCATCCAGGTCCAGGCAGCTGCTAAGAAGATTGCGAGCAGCAGACCAGGTACAACACCGGACATAAATAACTTGGGAATGGATACGTTAGCCGTAACACCAAACACGATCATAGGTATGCTCAGCGGCATAATCGGGGCAATAATGCCCGCAGAAGCAATCAGGGCGCCCGACTTAGCACGGTCATAGCCTGCTTCCGCCATCATCGGAATCAAAATAGCACCCAGTGCAGCCGTATCAGCCACCGCTGAACCGGACAGGCCGGCAAAAATAACACTGGCAATAATGGCTACATAGCCGAAGCCGCCGCGAATATGACCAACCAGCGCCATGGCAAAGGCAATAATTCGCTTGGATATTCCCCCGGCATTCATCAGCTCACCGGCAAGAATAAAAAAGGGGATTGCCATGAGCGGGAAGTTGTCGGCACCATCAAGAAGGTTGGAGGCTAGTATCTGGGTATCAAACATATCCAATTGAAGCATAAGTGCAATCCCGCTCATTAACAGCGCCAGTGCGATTGGAATTCCCATGGCCATTACGATCAGCAGGGATGCAATAAAAACAACAGTAACTTCCATTATTTATCGCCTCCTGTAATCGTGGTTCCACCTTGCTGGAAATCTGCCTTTTCTTCTGAGTCAGTTATCATAACCAAATCATTTTCGTTCAACCGATTGGTCAGCACACGGTATAATTTACCGGTAACTATGGCAATCATCCCGATGCTCATCACAGCTCCCGATACATAAACATACGCATAAGGCAGGCCAATAGCGGGAGACGACTGGTCAACATTGAGCATAGTCAGCTTCCAGCTGCCATCCAGTACGAGGAACAGGGTAATTAGAATAATAGCGTTATTGATAACAAAGAGGATCTTCTTGCCTTTTAGCGATAACTTTCTAACTAAAGTATCAACACCCAAATGTTCATTATCCCGCAGTGCAAGAATCGCTCCTAAAAATATCAGCCAAATAAACAGAAACCGCGAAACTTCTTCTGCCCAGGTAAGACCGGAATTGAAAAAATATCGTAATATTACGTTGCCGAATACAAAAATTGCCATTAAAGACAAAGCAGCGGCTATAAGATAATTAATCAGTTTTGTTGCCATTTCCGCAAACTTGCCCACCATACTGCCCCTTTCAGAAAATGTAGTGGAGTTCATTGGAACCCCACTACATTATTTTTACTTATTTCGCCTGGTTTTTAATTTTTTCTACCATATCTTTAGCCCATGGATATTTGCCGTAATAATCTTCATAGATAGGCTGAACGGCAGTTTCCATCTGCTGTTTGAACTGGTCATTAGGAGTAATAAATTTCATGCCTTTATCGGTAAGGAATTTCTTATCCTCTTCATAGCTCTTCTCAGACAGGTCCCATTGATAATCGGCATAAGCCTTGGCCGCTTCTTCGACTGCTTTCTTTTGATCTGCCGTTAATTTATCCCAGAACTTGGTGCTGACGATTAAGACATTCGGGGTAAATCCATGACGGGATTCTAAGATATTCGTCTGTACTTCATAGAAGCCGGAAGATCTTACAACACCAATCGGATTGTCCTGACCATCAACTACCTTTTGTTCCAGCGCCGTAAATACTTCTGACAACGGCATCGGGGAGACAGTCGCACCCAGGGATTGTCCAAGTTTAACAAAGACCGGCGTGTTTGGCATTCTCAGGCGCAATCCTTTAAAGTCCTCCATGCTGGCAACAGGGCGGCTGGTCGAAAACATTCTAAATCCATTTACCGACCAGGCTAATACTTTTACGCCATGTACTTTTTCCAGTTCCTCTCCCAGCTCTTTACCGATCGGGCCATTCAGTACGGCTTTCGCATGTTTAAAATCCTTTAACAGAAACGGCCATTCGGGAACGCCCATTTTAGGTACATCGGCCTGCATAATCATACCGGGAATCCCCATTTCAATGGTACCGTTACGGACACCGGTATAGAATTGCTGCTCACCGCCCAGCTTGTTGTTCTCAAAAATTTCTACTTTCAAGGTTCCATTTGACTTTTGTTCTACAAGCGGTTTGAACTTCTCCCGTAAGGCGACGTTTTGCGGGTGCTCTGCCGCATAGTAGTTGGCAACCTTAATCGTATACGTTTTCGCTTCAGTTGGCGCCGTACTGCTGGTGCCGGACTTGCCGCCTCCACAGCCTGCCATCAGGATTGAGGATGCGAGTAAACATGTGAGAGCTACCTTAATCTGCTTTTTCATTTTTTTCCTCCCTATTATATGTATGATATCATTGGAAACACGCTTACAACACTGCCACTACTTTCATGAACTGATCAGGATGCTTGGCAATTTGCTGTACTGCCGACGGGACTTCATCCAGAGTGACAACCTGGCTGATCAATGCATCGACATTAATTTTTTTATTATAAATGAGTTCCGTCGCTTCGGCAAATTCTCCTGCGCTTGTACGGGAGCCAACTATATCCAGTTCTTTCTTCGTTATCATCGCCGTAGGCAGCGGAATTTCCGTATTCGGCCAGCCTACCAAGGCAATCCTGCCGGCAAATGACACATACTCGATCGCCCCCTGAATTGCCGCCTTCGCACCGGATGCTTCGATCACGACTTCAGCCATTCGTCCATTTGTAATGGCGCTTATTGTTTGTACAGCATCTTCTCGGCTGATATTAATGGTATGTTTTACCCCTAACGCTTTAGCCAGATCCAGTCTTTCCTCCACCAGATCCATCACAATCGGAACAGCGCCATAGACATTCGCTACCTGCGCTGCCAGTAAACCAATCGGACCTGCGCCGATAATTAAAACATGCTCGCCAGCCTTAACCTTGGGTCTATGGATAGAATGTAACGCAATTGTTAAAGGTTCGATCATCGCCACATGCTTCCATTCCATATCGGCAGGCACTTTGCTTACCAGTTCGAGCGGATGTGTAAAATATTCCGTCATCCCGCCATCGACATGGACGCCAAGTACTTTTAAATCCACACAGCAGTTTGTACGTCCCAGGCTGCATGGATAACAGGTGTTACAGGGAATATAAGGCTCAATAATCACTTTGTCGCCAACTTTAATATCCCGGTCATTTTCAGCGACCTCCATGACCTCCCCGCCAATTTCATGTCCAATAACCCGTGGATAGGACACCAGCGGATTTGTTCCTTTATACGCACCAATATCAGAGCCGCAAATCCCCAAAGCTTTGACTTTGATCAGGATTTCCCCAGCATTTTTTCTCGTGACTGCAGGTACCTCTTGCACATAAATAGAATTCGGCTCATTCAAATTTACAACTTTCATTTTGGCTGCGATCTCCTTCCAGAATCCGAACTTGTAATACAACTATCATATCTGCGTTTATTATATTTTAAATATTTCCATCAGTCAACACAGAAACGTTGTGAATTTTTTAACAATTTGCTATATTGGCAATCAATATTATAAGCACTAGTTGTAATACATATTTCATTGATCAAACAAAAATAGTAGTCCCCTGCCAAAGGTAGGAACTACTATTTTTTAGCCTGTCAATTATTGTTCTAACGTCACTGTTTCCATTTCATCAATGGTCCGCTGAATATGTCTTTCCATAAAATGAGCGGCAAGCTCGGGATTGCACTCTTCTATTGCCGTATAAATATTGCGATGTTCTTTGATACTGCTTGATACACCCAGCATAACATTAATATTGATCTGATTTTTTCTGATAATATGACGCAGCATTTCATAAACCTTCACATTCAGAGGATTCTTGCTGCCTTTGGCTATTTCCATGTGAAATTCCAGATCGGCCTCGTTAAACTTCACCCGGTCTTCTGTAACCAGGCTGTGCTCCATTTCCTCCAGCCAGCTTTTCAATTGCTTTAAGTTTTCCTCGTCCCGGTTGGCGGCACATATTTTAACAATCCC
Source organism: Anaerospora hongkongensis (assembly GCF_004339805.1). GTDB lineage: Bacteria > Bacillota > Negativicutes > Sporomusales > DSM-15969 > Anaerospora > Anaerospora hongkongensis. The sequence goes on from NZ_SLUI01000005.1 coordinate 328,485, forward strand.
CACGTCAATCACCTGGCGAAATAACAAAATATCCCGGATGCTTTCATCGCGGAATATGGCAAAAGCAAGCAATGGACTCAGCGAAAAGGGATAATCTGATGTACTGACATAAGTTCCGCCGCCGCGGACCTTTTTCAAAATACCTAAAGCCTTCATTCGCTCCAGGGCAGGTCTTACCGAAACTCTGCTCGTATTCCAAATCCTGCAAAGTTCGTTCTCCGAAGGCAGCTTATCGCCCGCCTTTAATTCACCGTTGATGATTTTCATCTCAATACTTTTGAAAATTTCATCACTTATGCTGCTCATGTTTGCCAATTCTTCCCCTTTTACCAAACTATTCATTTAATATTACCATAGAATAACTTGCTGCTAAAGCAAAAAAGCCCTCCGCTATTTTTCGGAAGGCTACTTTTGTATGACATCTTTCATTCCGTCTCTCTGGGTAAAAATTCTGCTTCTATATCCCGTTCAGGAAGCGGGCTGCTGCACTCACAGCATTCTATCTCTTCATAGCAGGGATCAAGCAGAAGCTTCACAATATAGGGATAGCGGTAATGTTTTGCCGTCAGCACATAAAGATACAGCTGCCGCCGGCCGTTTTCCCAGCAGGAAGTAAAGGCAAGCCCGCTAATTACATATTTGCGGGGGAACCGGCAGCGTCCTATTTCCTGTCCGTCCCAGTTATAAATACCGATATACTGGTGATGTCTTTCCTTATAAGCCGCTATAAAATACGGAGGAACAACCAGAACGCTTCTGGTATAAGTACGGTGCGGAGTCTCGATTAAGCGAATGCAGCAGCCCTCTTTGGTAATTTCCATAATATTTTGGGGGAAGGCCAGAACCAGGGTATCCCGCTTGCAGTCATAGGCTATGCTCATAATTCTGGTGCAATGGTCTGGAAAACCGCTTAGAGAGATACAGCCGATTTCGCAAAAACAGCGGTCCAGCTTTACGATTTTAGTAGTGTCTTCAACGAGGGATGCCCAAAAACACTGCTCTTGCTGATCATAACAAAGACAATCATAGCTGCGGCAGGTTTCGATACATTCCACCTTCTCAAAGCAGCAATCAAACTTATGAATAAAGCAGCCTTGCGACGAGGTTAAATAGAAAAAGCACCCATCAAAAGCAATACTGCTGTATTTTTTGCAGTCCGTCGATCTTATCGGCAGCAAAGAACAAGTAGTCAATATACTCATTGATACTCTCCCTCCTGTATTTACTAATTATTCGTCCTTATAAAACCCTTATGCCATTATATGAGCTTACAAGGAAAACGTTACAAAAAAGGGGCTGTCGCAAAATGCTTTTTGAAAAAAAGCGTTTTGTGGCAGCCTTCTTTGCTTGAGCAGATAAAATATAGGCGAAAAAGAATAAAAA
>NZ_SLUI01000006.1:0-43301 GCF_004339805.1 Anaerospora hongkongensis
AAAAAAAATTAAACAGCCTTAGTCCGATGGAGTTTCGAACCAAGACTGCTTAAACTTTTCTTTTTTGCTCTGTCTACTTGACAGGGGGCACTTCAGGCTAGGGGCGGTTATTTCCTATTTATGATCAAAACAATAAGTGTTGCAAATGCAATCATTAGATACATTGCCTCAAATATCGTCATCATACCACCCCCTTTCAAAAGGGTGTGGCCGACCGCTCAATTTTGCGACAAAAGAACGGCTTCCGGCTATGGCTGGCTGCCGTTCTTTTGTTTTCTTGTCGGGCTCTTTTAGTACGGCCCTTTCTTTTGCTGCTCGTGATCAAGGTTATTGTTTGACTCTGGCAGGCATATATTTTTTCATACAGTCTGGTACTGTGCCTTACCCACGAGAAAAGGGAGGATGATTATGGCTACCATTGACTTTGAGAAGTTAATTAAACAGGACCGCCAAGAGCGCAAGCAGCCTCATTTTTCAGGGACATTGCTGGACTATTTGGCGATTGTTAAGGAGAATCCCAAAATTGCCATGCTGTCGCATCAGCGGATGTACGAATTGTTGACCAGGGCCGGAATTGAGGTCATTAAAACAGAAGAGCATCCCCGGCTAAAGCGGATTTACGGTAATGATACCATCAAGCGCTATAATTTTTTCAAATATGATTTCTATGGCATTGATAAAACAATCATGAAAATCATGCGCTATTTCCACTCGGCGGCAATGAGAGGGGAAGAAGCCCGGCAGGTTATTTATCTGGTAGGCCCGGTAGGGGCAGGCAAGTCTTCCCTGATGGAAGCGCTGAAGCGGGCACTGGAAATAAGCCCGCCTATTTATTCCATTCAGGATTGCCCAATGCGCGAGGAACCGCTGCACCTCATTCCCAAACACTTGCGCCCTGAGTTCGAGAAACAGCTGGGGATACGTATTGAAGGGGATTTATGCCCTGTCTGCCGTTACCGGCTCAAAAATGAATATAACGGAGAATTTGAACGATATCCGGTGACGACTTCTGAATTCTCCATCCGTTCCCGTAAAGGCATTGGTGTCGTGCCGCCAGTTGATCCCAATAACCAGGATACTTCGGTGCTGGTCGGCTCGGTGGACATTTCCAAAATGGATCTGTACTCGGAAGATGATCCCCGGGTGCTGTCTTTAAACGGTGCTTTTAATGTAGGCAATCGCGGCATTGTTGAGTTCATTGAGGTATTTAAAAATGATGTGGAATACTTGCATACCATGATTACTGCGACGCAGGAGAAGTCGATTCCTTCACCGGGGAAAGGCTCGATGATTTACTTTGACGGTATTATTCTGGCTCACTCGAATGAGGCGGAATGGAATAAATTCAAATCTGACCATACCAATGAGGCGATTTTGGACCGGATTGTAAAGGTGGAAGTCCCGTACTGCCTGGAGCTGGATGAGGAAGTGAAGATCTATCAAAAGATTCTCCGCAATAGCTCCTTTGATGCGCATATTGCTCCCCACACCATCGAAATGGCATCCATGTTTGCCATTCTTACCCGCTTAAGCCCGTCAACCAAAGTAGATGCGCTGACCAAGCTTAAGATCTATAACGGCGAAGAGATTGTAGAGCAGGGCTCAACCAAGAAGGTCGATGTCTTTGAATTGCGGGAGGAAACACCACGAGAAGGGATGACCGGCATTTCTACCCGCTTTATTATGAAAGCTATCGATACGGCGCTGTCTGAATCCGAGAATAATTGCATTAATCCGATTGCCATTGCCGATACCCTGGTCAAAGCTACCAAGGAACTGGCGATTCCGGATGATGAAAAGCGGCGGTATCTGGCTTTTCTGCAGGATGCGATTAAAAAAGAATACCACAAAGTAGTGGAAAAAGAGATTACCCGGGCCTTTATTCACGGTTATAAGGAGCAGGCGGAAAGCCTGTTTAATAATTATCTTGATCATTCCGAGGCCTATGTGAATGCTACAAAGCTGAAGGATAAAAGCACCGGTGAGGAGCTGGAACCGGATATTAAATTCCTCCAGTCCATTGAAGAGCAAATCGGTATTACCGGCACTGCTGCCCGCGGCTTCCGCCAGGATGTTACCGCCTATATGTTCTCCTTGCTGCGCAACGGCGGCACCATTGAATACAGCAGCTACGAACCCTTGAAAGAAGCAATTGAAAAGAAGCTGACTGCCTCGGTGAAAGAACTGTCCAGGGTAATTACCAAAGCGCGGGTGCGGGATAAAGAGCAGGCAACTAAGTATAATGCAATGGTTGATGAAATGAAGCGCAATGGCTATTGCGATCATTGCTGCAATGTCATATTGAAATATGCCGCGAATAACCTGTGGAAGGACTAGAGGGCCATGGCAATTTTCAAGGACGGAGGCTTTGGTCAGTCCGACCGCTCAGCCTGGGACCGTAAACGGCACCGGCAGCTGGTAGAAGAAGCTATTAAAAAGAATATGGGCGATATTATCGCCGAAGAGAGCATTATCGGCCAAAGCAAGACGAAAAAAATTAAAGTACCCATCAAGGGGCTAAAGGAATATCAGTTCGTCTATGGCAAAAATAATGGCGGCGCGGCATCAGGTACCGGTCAGGAGCACAAGGGACAGGTAGTGGGCAAGGTCAAAGGTGACCAGGGGGAAGACGGGCAGGGCCAGGCTGGAAATGATCCTGGCGAAGATATTTACGAAACGGAAATTACGATTGACGAGCTGATTGGCTACTTGTTTGAGGACCTGAAACTGCCTGACATGGAGCGCAAGAAGTTTGCTCAAATTGAAGCGGAACGCAAGTTTAAGCGCTCCGGCGTTCAGCGCCAGGGCATTCCGCCCCGGTTAAACAAAAAACGCTCGCTCATGGAAAAAATCAAGCGGGAAAAAATGGCCCGCCGCGAGCGGGCAGCCGCAGAGTCCGGCGAGGCCGAGCGCATTCCTTTCCGGGAAGAGGATCTGCGTTACTGGCGGGTCAAGGAAGATACGCGCCGGCATTCCAATGCCGTGGTTATTTGCATTATGGACACATCGGGCTCAATGGATCAGACTAAAAAATATCTGGCCCGCAGTTTTTACTTTTTGCTTTATCAATTTGTGCTGTGGAAATACGAGCAGGTGGAAGTTGTATTCATTGCTCATACGACGGAAGCGAAAGAAGTGACCGAGGATGAATTTTTTCATCGCGGCGAAGCGGGGGGGACCTATATTTCCAGCGGCTATGCCAAGGCGTTGTCCGTTATTGAGGAACGGTACAATCCGGAGGTTTGGAATATCTACACCTTTCATTGCTCGGACGGCGACAATTGGAGCAATGACAATGATAAGGCCGTAGAACTGGCTGCCCGGTTATGCTTAATCTGCAACTTGTTTGGCTATGGGGAAATTATGGGCGGCTACGGCTATGGCAGCACGATCCGCCGCGAATATGAGCAGCGGATAAAGGCGGACAATTTTGTTATGGTCACAATGGGTCAAAAAGAAGATGTCTGGCCGGCCTTCAAGCAAATCCTTGATAACGAATCAGCTGCCGGAGGTGACTGGGAGTGAGAGAATACGCCATGCGGGAGCTGGAGTATTGGAATGACCGCATTGAAGAGCTGGTTCTAAAAGCCGGTCTGGATTGTTTTGAACAGTATTTTGAAATCGTCAGTTATGAGGATATGCTGTGTTACAGCGCTTATGTGGGAATGCCTTCACACTACCCGCACTGGAGCTATGGAAAATGCTATGAGCGGCAGAAAAGCTTTTATCAGTACAACTTAGCCGGACTGCCTTATGAAATGGTGATTAATTCCGATCCCTGCATTGCCTATTTAATGCGGGATAATACGCTGCTGCTGCAAATACTCACCATTGCCCATGTTTACGGGCACAATGATTTCTTTAAAAACAACCGGATTTTTAAACGGGATACCTACCCCGAACGGACGGTGGAAATGTTTAAAACACATGCTAACCGGGTCCGGCAATATAACAATGATCCCAGTATCGGCGCCGAAAAGGTGGAGCGCATCTTAGATGCCGCCCATGCACTGAGGTTTCAGGTATGCCGTCACGGTGAAGGCCGGCTGCCGGACCGGAAGCAATTGGCTGCAGAAGCTGCCGTTACTGTCCCGGAACGCCTGCAAGAAGACCTGCTGGCTTTTTTGGCTGAACGCAGCCCGCTGCTGGCAGAGTGGGAGCGGGATTTAATCACGATCGTCCGCGAAGAAACCCTGTATTTTATTCCCCAAATGGAAACGAAAATTATGAATGAAGGCTGGGCCAGCTACTGGCATTACCAACTGCTCAATCAGCTGGAATTGCCGCAAGGGCTGCAGCTGGAATTTCTGCAGCGTCATAATCTGGTCATCCGGCCTCACGAAGGCCGGATCAATCCCTATTTTGTCGGCTTTAAAATGTTTGAATATCTGGCTAAACAGCCTGGCGGTGCAGCTAAAATTAAAGAGGTCCGGGCCGAGGAGCGGGATCAGTCCTTTTTACGCCGTTATTTGAATCAGGAGCTGTGTGAACAATTATATCTGTTCAGCTATGCCGTTGACGGTGAAGATATCGTAGTTGACGAAGTGGCTGATGAGGAGGGCTGGAGAAAAGTACGGGATACGCTGGCAGCATCGGTAGGCTTAGGGGTTATTCCGGTCATCCGGCCGGTGAGTGTTGAACAGGGAACTTTGGTGTTGGAGCATGTGTATGATGGACGGGAACTGGAATTGAATTATGCGAAAGAAACACTGAAATACGTTGCCGAACTATGGGGAGCAAAAGTAGAATTGCGAACACAGATAGCCGGACAGGCGAAGCTGCTGATTTGTACAGCAGATAAGCTGGTGTCCTTGCAGGATACGGGAACTTGTTAAAAGAATGCTTGTCGAATATTGACGATACGGGTATAATAAGGATAAGAATACCAATTAGCGAATCGTAACAATAGAGGAGTTGGCAGGATTATGGACATCGCAGCATTATCAACCGTATCTGCTAATGTTCGGATACAACAAGAGGTTAGTGTTTTAAATATGAAACGAGCAATGGAGCTCACTGAGCAGAATGGTCAAGGCATTCAACAGCTTATTCAGTCAGTGGGGCAATCGCTGGAGCCTCATTTAGGAAAAAATGTGGACATTGCTATATAAATACAGCAACAAGGACTTACCGGGCGGTAAGTCCTTGTTCTTTTTTCGGCGGGCGGTCAAACTCTGTCATGTATTTCCAATAGCGCATTGGCATATGGCTCCGACGGCACTTGGGGTTATACCGCCCTTCGATGGCGATTGTGTCATAAAACAGCCGCCACAGGTCACGAAATGCCCGTTCTGTTTCATCCGCTTCGGGCATCTCCAGCGTATCGATTGGAATCACCGCTGATTGATACGGCTGATAAACCAGCCCCATACCATGCGTTTGATCATGAATTAAAAAGCGTTCTTCTGGAAAACGCTCGCAAAAGTGCTGCGCCATCAGGGGCAGTACAAAATTTTGGGGTGCGATAGCTGCTACCAGGACGTTATTAAAAATGGAAAAACGGACAAAGCCTGTTAATAGGTGACTCTCTCTTTCTAAATGCTTAACGGCTTTCGCGAGTTTACTTACGTTGTCATTGGCCAGCATCGCCATGACTGAGGGACCCTGGCTGTATCCCAGCCGCAGAAACAGCAGGATGTGCAGTTCTTTCTGTTCAAGACAGGTTAAAAAGGCGCGCTTGACGAAATTGAGGGCCGCCGGTCCCAGCTTTTGGGGGATAGAAGCCAAAACCCGTTTGGCTTTTCGTAAATCAGTAGGAATTGTCTTTCCTAAAAAAAGCTGCGAGTGGGAATTGGCAGCAAGCTGGATATCCATCGGTACTTCTTTCTTTTCATAGCTTTCAAATATACAGCATAACAGACCGTCAAAGCTGCCGTCGTAGTAGTAGATCAGTCCGGCATCATCAGGCATCTTAGCCAAGCCTCCCTTCAAGAGCCGGCAGCGGCTGATCAAATAACGAAAGTTGTTCTGCTGCGGTTCCTCTTTCGGAGAGCAGTGCGAGGAGCAGGGAATGCTGGGAGAGTTTGCTGCTGTCCCGTGTTTTTCCACTGCAGGTAATAAAGTATTGTGCCCGCTTAAGCACAACTCCTAATTTTTTCAGGTCCTCAAAGCGGAGCGTGCTTACTCGGCGGGCAGTTGCAATGCGCATGGCACTTGTTACCCCGATACCGGGCACCCGGAGTAAATGCTGATAAGGGGCACGATTGACATCAACAGGAAAAAAATCAGGATGCTGTAGTGCCCAGCTGCATTTCGGATCTAAATGAGGATGGAAACTCTGCTGCTCCTGATCCAGCAGTTCATTGGCGGAAAAACCGTAAAACCGAAGCAGCCAGTCGGCCTGATACAGCCGGTGCTCCCGTAAAAGCGGCGGCTTCGTATCTAATGCCGGCAGGGAACTATCCTCCGTCACCGGCAGATAGGCAGAGAAAAAAACACGTTTTAGTTTATATTTTTTATATAATCCTTCGGCGAGATTGAGAATCTGAAAATCGGTTTCCGGGGTGGCCCCAATAATCATTTGCGTGCTCTGTCCGGCAGGCACAAATTTGGGAGCATGCCGGTATTTCACGATATCCCGGGAGTTTTCCTGTATTCTGCCCTGAATATAGCTCATGGGTGTTAAAATCGAGTGCTTTGTCTTATCGGGAGCCAGTAATTGCAAACTGTTTTGCGAGGGCAGCTCAATATTTACACTCATCCGGTCGGCAAGCATACCGAGGCGAGTAAGCAAAAGGCTGTCGGCTCCCGGAATCGCTTTGGCATGAATATAGCCGCTAAACCGGTATTCCTCGCGCAAAATGCGTAGTGCTTCGATCATCTGTTCGCAGGTATAGTCAGGGTTTTTCATTACACCGGAGCTCAAAAACAAGCCTTCTATATAATTGCGCCGGTAAAAATTAATTGTCAGCTCAGCAAGTTCACGCGGTGTAAACGCAGTGCGCACAGTGTCATGAGAGCGTCGATTGACACAGTATTTGCAATCATAAGAGCAAATATTGGTCATCAAAACCTTCAACAAAGAGATGCAGCGTCCATCAGCAGAAAAACTGTGGCAGATACCAGCGGCACTGGCGCTGCCAATACTCCCTGCCTTTGCTTTTTTATTCACTCCGCTGGATGTACAAGCTACATCATACTTTGCTGCATCGGTTAAGATTTTCAACTTGTCAAAAACATCCACAAGCGGCACCCCTCTATGGTGATATTATGCTTAATTATACAAACAAAACAAGTGTTCGTCAAACATTTGTTCTGATTAGATGAGAGGTTTTTTCACAGGCGGAAATGGTTTGTACGAAGCAGCTTCGTTCATGGTATACTAAGTATATAGTGTTTCTTTTAGCTCCATAGTGTCTTGAAAAGAGACAGTCACTCGCAGTACACGGTAATGCTGTCGCTGCAATTTTCGTAATGTTACCTTGGTATGATTTTTGCATGTTGTTGATAGGTTAGGTGTGAATCTGTTGAATAAGGAGCGGGATGTCATGAATAACGAAACCAGGCTGAAGCTGGTCATGGATAATCCTTTTGAAGGGATTATGGCCATTGACGAGAAGGGAATCGTTTTTTTCGTTAACGCTTTCTTTTTAGAAATATTGAATAGTTCGGAGCAAACGGTAGTGGGCAGACACATCTGGGAGGTTGTCCCGAACTGCCGTCTGTTTGAGACAGTCAGTCAGGGCTATTCGATCTGGGGAGAAACGTTAAAAATCAATGCCAAAGAGTTTTTAGTCGCCCGGTTTCCTCTAAAGGCTGGTGGTCAGGTTGTCGGGGCCATGGTGAAAACCATTTTTCCCGATCAGACAGTGGCCAAGGAAATTGTTCATAAGCTTGCCCAGCCGGCAAAGCCAGGTTTTCAGCAGGCCCTATGCACCTGTCGGGACATTATCGGTGAAACGGTACCGATGCTGTATGTGAAAAAGCTGGCCCGCAGGGCGTCACGAACAAGCTCTACCTTGCTGATAACCGGCGAGAGCGGCACGGGCAAAGAAATTATTGCCCAGGCAATTCATACCCGTTCTGTCCGGCGGGAAGCACCGTTTATTACCGTAAATTGCGGCGCTATCCCGGAAAATCTGCTGGAATCAGAGCTGTTCGGCTATGTGGATGGCGCTTTTACAGGAGCGAGGAAGGGCGGTAAGCCGGGCAAATTTGAGCTGGCAAACGGCGGCACCATTCTTTTGGACGAGATTGGTGATATGCCTTTATATATGCAGGTTAAACTGCTGCGGGTGCTCCAGGAACGGGAAGTCTGGCGGGTGGGGGCAACTGCGCCGACGAAGCTTGATGTACGTGTTATGGCATCAACCAATACAGACTTAAAGAAGCAGGTACACGATAAAAAATTCCGGGAAGACCTGTATTACCGGTTAAATGTGCTGGAAATCAATCTGCCTCCCTTGCGGGACCGGCTGGAGGATTTACCGCTGCTGATAGAATCGTTAATCTGCCGGATCAATAAAAAAATCGGTGCTGACGCTAAAGCTATCACCCCTGCATCGCTTGACCTATTGCGCAGCTACAATTGGCCCGGGAATGTACGGGAGTTGGAAAACGTACTGGAACAGGCAATTAACTGGAGTGAGGATGTCGTTATTGATGTGCAGAAGATTCCGATCAGACCGTGGGAACGGGAAGGAAGCAGCACTGTGCGGCAGCCGGAGCAGCCTTTCCGCAACTTAGTGGAACAAACGGAACGGGATTTGATTGTGAATGCCCTGGAAAAGGCGAAGGGCAATAAAGCTATGGCTGCCCGGATGTTAAATATTCAGCGTTCTGTTTTATATAAAAAGCTGGAACGAATGAATATTGCTTTTTAAAAGTGTAGTCGTAAAATGTAGCTTTTGGGGACATGTGTCTCCTTGAAAATACACTGTAAGGTCTCTAGGCTGATATGCCTGGAGACTTTTTTTTGCCAAAATGCCGCATCAGGGCATTGGCATGGAAGTTGCAATACTATTCAGATACTGATGGCCATCAGAAACAATAAGCGTTATAAGGAGGGAATTATCCGTGTCTAAATTCGGCAACAAAATCAAATCCATGGATGATGCACTGGGGGCAATTCCAAAGAGCGGCGCGACAATTATGATGGGCGGCTTTGTTGGGGCCGGGGAACCGACCTGCTGCATTGAGTGGCTGATAAAAAACCAAATCCGTGATATAACCCTGATTACGAATGAACCGGGGTTAAGCGGCTTTGGGCGGGCGATGCTGTATAAGAACTCTCTGGTAAAGGAGATCATTTCTTCACATGTTGGTACGACTCAGGAATCAACAGAGGAATATTTAAAGGGCAATTTAAAAGTAGAGCAGTTCTATCCAATGGGTACCTGGGTTGAAAAAGTCAGAGCCGGGGCAATGGGCCTGGGAGGCGTCCTTGTGCCGGTAGGGGTCGGTATACTGGATAATCCCGGCTTGTTTGCCGAGCTGGAAGAAGAAAAACAAGTGATTGAAGTAAATGGTGTCAAGTGCTTTGTGGAGGCGGCGCTGCGGGCGCCAATTGGTTTGGTTAAAGCATGGCGGGCTGATGAATCTGGCAATCTGGAGTATCGTCATACCAGCGTCAACTGCAACCCGTTGGTAGCGATGGCTTGCGAATACACCGTTGCCGAGGTAGAAGAAATTGTTCCGGTAGGCACGATTCCACCCGAACGAGTGGGAACACCTGCACCGTTTGTGCAAGCGGTCGTCAAGGGGTTGAGCCTCGAAGAGCACGATGAGATATATCGCCGGCACTGGCTGAAAATTGGTAAACTGACCCCTGATAAATAATAAAGGAGGTAAGAAATATGGATCCAAGAGTATTAATCGCAAAACGTGCCGCTCAGGAATTAAAGGACGGACAATTAGTGAATTTGGGCTTTGGCATGCCGACACAGGCATCAAACTATTTGCCGGATGGCGTTAAGGTGATGTTTCATGCCGAAAATGGAGTTTTTGGTGTCGGGCCGAAACCCCGGGCAGCAGAAGCTACAGCCGATATGACCAATGCCGGATCTGAGCCGGTTACACTGGCCCCGGGGGCCGCTATTATGGACTTGGCCACTTCCTTGGGAGCTATGCGCAGCGGACTGCTGGACGTTACGATTCTGGGTGCTTTGGAAGTTGACCAATGCGGCAATATTGCCAATTGGGCTGTTCAGCGCAACGGTAAATGGTGGCCAGGTATCGGCGGTGCCATGGACTTGTGCTACGGTACGAAAATGGTAATTGCCTGCCTGATGCATACCGATAAGGATGGGGCTTCGAAGATACTCAAGCAATGTACGTTGCCCCTTACCGGCAAAGGCTGCGTAAAAACGATCATAACAGATAAGGCCGTCTTTGATGTTGGTGAAAACAAACTGATATTGAAAGAGCACGCGCCGGGTGTAACACTGGATGAAATCCGGGCCTCTACAGAAGCTGACTTTGAAGTAGCAGCAACCTTTGGTCAAATGAATTTGTAAATAGTAATTTAGGGAGGTTAGAGTGCGCTGATGGAAGTTATTGAAAAATGTGCAGATGATATCGTAGCAAGAGCGAAGCTGTTTTGCAACGACCATCTTCAGCCAATAGCAAGAGAGCTGGATAAACAGAGCCGGTTTCCGGTAGAATTGCTGGAGATGATAGCGCAGGAAGGCTTCCTGGGAATGAACTATCCCGTTAGCTATGGCGGCGGTGGCTATGATTCCGTTACTGCTCATCAGGCAGTTAAGGAATTTGCCAAAGTAAGTGCCGGGGTTGCCCTGACTTTTCATGTCCATTGGATGGCAATTGATGTATTATTGCAGTTTGGTTCGGCAGAGCAAAAACGGAAATATCTGCCAGATTTAATCCAAGGAAGGAAAATTGCTGCCTATACCATCAGCGAAGCACAGGCCGGATCGGATGCGGCAGGTATCCGATCATTGGCAGTTCCGGCTGAGGGGGGCTGGCTGCTAAACGGCGCAAAATATTTTTGTACAAATGGCGGCTTGGCCGATATTTATATTGTAGCTTTTAAAACCGACGCAGAGGCGGGCGCAAAGGGCATTGGCTTGTTTATCATTGAAAAAGGGGCCGCAGGCTTCCAAATTGGGCCAGCTGAAGAAAAAATGGGCTGCCGCAGTTCGCAGACGACCAGCCTGGTCTTCCATAACTGCCTGGTACCACCGGACAGTCTGCTTGGCAATGGTAAGGATGGTTTTAAAATTGCCATGTATGGCCTGACGGGAGGCCGACTGGGCATGGCGGTGATGGGTCTGGGGATTGCGGAAGCAGCCTTGGAAACAGCGGCAAGGTATGCAAACCGCCGGATTGCTTTCGGCAAACCACTCAGCGCTCTCTATGCCGTGCAGGAAATGCTGGCTGAAATGCACGTGAAAATCGAGGCCGCCAAGCTGCTGGTAGATGATACTGCCCGGCAGCGGGACAGCGGCAGTGACTATGCGGTAGCGACCTCTGTTGCCAAATTGTTTGTGGCTGAGGTTGTCAGCGAAGTCTGTCACAAGGCCATGCAGATTTTAGGCGGCCATGGCTATATGAAGTACAACGTAGTAGAACGGTATGTCCGCGATGCCAGATTAATGGATATCGGTGTCGGTGCATCGGAAGTACTCAAAATGGTGGTAGGAACCACGGTTGCGAAAACAATTGGCAGTGATAATGAATAAGTGGGGGAGGACGGCGAATGGAATATTTACCGCAGCGGCGTTTTGACAGTAAGCTTCTCACGGGGGCTGCCGGTGTTCTACTTTGTTTTGTTTATGCGATGCTTTATTGGCCGGTTTGGGCGTCTGTTGCCAAGGCCGTAATCAGCTTCACGGCTGCTGCCGGACTGCAGGCGGCTGAGCCGGCACTAGGCAAAAAATATATTGCCGCTTTTGCTGAAGGCACATTTTTTTGGTGCAGTATTAGTGCCTGGATTTGGCAGACTCTGATATTTGGCAACTATGGCAAGTATAGTCTCACTGCCCGGCAGCCTGTTGCGGGGATTTGGTATACGTTTCTCAGCTTTGTTTTTGGCATCGCAGCTTATTTACTGCTAATTTCGTTTATCGGCATTTGGTGGAAGCCTTTCAATCTGGCCCTCATGTTCGCTCCGCAAAACGCCGATGAGCTGAAGCTGGCTCTCGAAGGCTGGGAAACATCAAATTTTTATGTTTTACCTGTTATCATTGCACAGATTCCCTTTGTATCCTTATTCCAGAAGAAACCCTGGGCGGGAAATTTAACGCCGCCGCTTGACGGCTTGGCTGTAATGATGACAAGTTCTTTCTTTGCACTGCTTGTCTGGCTGGCAATGTTTATTCCCAGCTTTATGCAATTGCAGCTGGGCGGACATGCAGTCACCGCGCAGCCGCTGGGATCGTGGCCGGCAGTGCTCGCGTTCTGTCAAGGCTTTATTTTTTGGTTTCTTATCCCGGCAGAAGGTGGCGAGGGATATCCGTATAAACTATTTACGTCTAAGCAGCCCTGGCTGGGTTTAGCTGGACTGATCATTGCTTTTATCGGAGGCGGCTTGGTTACACCGCAGCTTTACCTGACGGCCATCAAAGCGTTTGATATTAATCCGGGCGTGAATCCGTATATTACGGCCGCATCCCTGGAGCTATCCCTGATCGTAGCCATGCTGTGCTGGCACCATCTGTTTGATGATTATCCCGGTGCAGAAAAAGAACCTAATGTGACCAAGCGGATTGTAACGCGTGTGGTGATTTGGCTGACAAGTGGTACTGTATTTGGGTTGCTGTGGCTCAAATTGTATAAAATCCTGCCCTTTGCGGGCAATGACCTGGGAATGGGATTCCCTGTCATGGGAATTTTAGCCGGTCAATTTGCTTTGCTGATGGTTTTCCTTTACTTTAATACTTTTTTTGATAAATGGCCTCTTATTTATACGAAAGCAGCCGTAGCCCAGAATCAGCATTCTATTACTAAATAAACAATACAAAAACGGCCTGCTGGTTGTCTTGCCAGCCTGCAGGCCGTTTTGCTATGTCAATTTAAATATTTAAGGATTAACTGTAGCGGTAATTAAGTCCAGCAAAGCTTCATCGCCCTCTGTTGACCATACCAGATACAACTGCTCCAGGGTCAGCTGTGAGAAAAGATAATTGCGGAAGGCATTAAATTTTTTGGACTGGAGGTCGGGTTCGCTCATGGCATACTTGTGCCTGGCGATTTCTCCCAGTCTGGCAATCATCCATTTGGCGGCAGGGACGGATAAGACATAATCATGATCGCCTAAATGGGTGATAAAGCCTTCTGCCCGGCGAGGCAGGGGCAGGCTTTGTCCATCGCTTTCCAGCAGGCCGTACATGACGGCATCTTGTCCGGCAATGATTGCAGCCGCCCTGAGCCAGCTCATAACCTCCTGCTCATCTGCCGGTGTACCGGGATGATTATGGGCGCAGGCCATTGCGATAATTAAAGAAGCAGGCATTTGACGGTGAATCAGCTCGGCAATGCTGAGAACATGATGAGCGCCTGCTCCGGCAAGGGTGTATTCTTTGCGTGAGCTGCCATCCGGCTGCCACTGAAATACCCAGGGCTTATGAAGATCGTGCAGTGTTTGGGCGGCAATGACAATATCCCGGTTCATCGGGTAGCGGAAAGCATCTTTGTAGGCATTGTAAAAACCTAAGGCTGCGTTTACATTTACCGCCACATGTGTTGCCAATCCGCCCGGATAACAGTGATGACTGGCATAACCGCTGCCTGGAGCGGCATAAAAGGGAATAACCGCTGAGGCGGCAGACTGATAAGGGGGCAGAAAATCGGTATACTGAGCATCCGGTTTTATATAACCGGCCTTAACCAGCTGCTGTTTTGTCTGTTCTTTCTGTGCATCGCCGGGATACCGCTCCATGAGTGTCGGGGCGGGATTGCGGAGAATCGCGAGTGTCGTGTGCCGGAGTGAGGAATCTTGTATTTCTCCGGCGGTCTGAAGCAGGAAGTCATAGGCATGTTGGACGTAAGAAGATTGTTTGGCCATCGTAATTTCGTCCAGGGACAGGCAGTCGGCCAGCGAAACTTTTTTAGGTTTAATTTCCAGTCTTTTGGCCAGCGAAGCAGTGGGCAGAGACGTGACAGCCAAGGCGGCTGCTGCGCCGGCCGACATACGCAGGAAGGCCCGGCGGCTAAAGTCGGAAGTCATATCCGGTAGAAGGTTCAAGGATAGTCCCCCTTTGCTTTTTACTATTTTCAGTTTACAGCCAAAACTCATCACGATTGTTAGCAGTATGTTATGTTTATGTAAAAAAAAGGAATTTTTCATTGCAACAATAGTTGGCATGTGATCAGGAATGTGCCAGTATATTGAGAAAAGATGTTATTGTATTTTTAAAAGTATGCCAGTATTTGGCAGGATTTTTACAAGGCAATGACGAACAATTTTGATAATTTCATATCATGAATGACGGTTAGGGGAGAGTCTGCCAATGGCAGCGCCGAAGGAGCAACAACCGCAAAAGAAACTCTCAGGCAAAAGGACCTTAGCCCGACAAACTCTGGAGAGCACCGCAGTCAGCGGTCACCGAAGGGGAAGCCGGTCAGGCAATCTCTCAGGTATAAAGGACAGAGCAAGCGTTAAGCTTGTTCTGTCCTTTTTGTATTGTGCCATTAGGAACATACTAGCTACGAGAAAAAAGGAGGCCATTATGACGGAAAAGAAAACACCTCTTTATGATGTTCACCTGGCGAGTGGGGCCAAAGTCATTGAATTTGGCGGCTGGCTGATGCCTGTACAGTATTCGGGAATTCTGGAAGAGCACCGGGCAGTTCGTACGGCAGCGGGATTGTTCGATGTGTCGCATATGGGAGAAGTGGCCGTTAGTGGTCCGGAAGCTGCCTCGTTTATCAATCATCTGGTTACGAACGATATCAGCCTGCTCAATGTCAATCAGGCCATGTATTCGCCGATGTGCTACCCGGATGGAACAGTTGTCGATGATCTGTTGATCTACCGGCTGGGAGAACAGGAATATCTGCTGGTAATCAATGCCGGCAATATTGACAAGGATGTAGACTGGATCAAACAGCAGGCAGCAGGTTATCAGGCAGAGCTTAAAAATCTGTCGGATACCATGGCTCAGCTGGCGCTGCAGGGGCCGAAGGCAGCCACGATTCTGCAGACGCTTATTGATACCGATTTACAAGATCTGAAATACTACTGGTTTTGGCAAGGTATGAATATAAATGGAATCAGCTGTCTCATCTCCCGTACCGGCTACACCGGTGAAGACGGCTTTGAAGTGTATTGCCCGGCTGAAGCGGCTGCGGCCCTTTGGCAGGCTCTGCTCAAGGCCGGAGAACCGTATGGTTTGATCCCTGTCGGTCTGGGGGCAAGAGACACTCTCCGTTTTGAAGCGGCACTGCCGCTGTACGGCCATGAGCTGTCGGATCGGATTACACCACTGGAAGCCGGACTGGATATTTTCGTAAAGCTTGCCAAAGAGGGTTTTATTGGCTGGGAAGCGCTGACAGCGCAAAAACAGCAAGGTGTTACCAGACGGTTAGCCGGACTGGAAATGACCGGACGTGGTATTGCCCGGGCCGGGTATCCTTGCGTGGCTGACGGCAAAGTAATCGGGACGGTAACCAGTGGTTCTTTTGCCCCTGCGCTAGGCAAAAATCTGGCTCTTGCCCTGCTGGATATTGCTTATGTGCAGCCTGGTACCGCTGTAGGCGTAGAAATACGGGGAAATGCGGTCGATGCCGTTGTGGTTAAAAAGCCGTTCTACCGTCGGCCGAAATAACAAAAAAAGATAAAAAAGGGAGGCTGTTACAATGAATTTTCCGAATGAATTGAAGTATACGAAGGATCATGAGTGGGTGCGTCTGGAGGGCAGCCGGGCGGTTGTGGGCATTACAGCTTTTGCCCAGAGTGAATTAGGCGATATTGTGTTTATTGAAGTCCCCCCGGTAGGCAAAAAGATCAGTATTCACAGCAATTTGTCGGTAGTCGAGTCTGTTAAGGCCGTCTCGGATATTTATGCACCGCTGACGGGAACTGTGGTGGCAATTAATGAGCAGCTGGCTGATCAGCCGGAATTGGTCAATCAGGATCCTTACGGAGAAGGCTGGATCGCTGTTTTAGAGTTGGAGAATAGCGAAGAACTGACACAGCTTTTAGACGTTGAACAATATCAGGCTTTGGCGCTGGGGGGGAAATAAATGGCCGGTCAGCACTATCTGCCGAATACTCTTGCTGACCGCCAAACCATGCTCCAGGCAATCGGCGTTCAGTCTGTAGAAGAACTCTTTGCGGATATTCCTGCCGATATCCGGCTGACCCGGCCGCTGTCCCTGCCGCCAGCGCTGAGTGAGCTCCAGATTATGCGTATTATGCAGCAGAAGGCTGCAAGCAACCGGAACGTTGAGGAGTACCCCTGCTTTTTGGGAGCGGGAGCCTATGACCATTTTATTCCGGCAGTCGTCTCACATCTTGCCGGCCGTGCCGAATTTTATACCGCCTATACCCAATACCAGCCGGAAATCAGCCAGGGTGGGCTGCAGGCATTGTGGGAATACCAAAGTTTTATTTGTGAACTCACGGGGCTGGATGTTTCCAATGCTTCCCTATATGATGGCGCTACTGCGGCAGCTGAAGCAATGAACTTGGCCTGCGGTGTTACGGGCAGAAAAAAAGTGCTGATTAGTGAGGCTGTCCATCCTTTTTACCGGCAGGTGGCCGCAACCTATGCCCGTGATTTTGGCTTTTTAATTCAAACTCTGCCAGTGGCAGAAGGCAAAACAGTGCTTCCCGAAACTGCCGGTTTAGTCGATAAGGAAATTGCGGCTATTATCGTCCAGTCGCCTAATTTCTACGGAATAATAGAAGATATGGCAAACTTTAGTGAAGCCGTTCACCGTCATGGCGGACTGTTTGTTGCCGTGGTTAATCCCACTTCACTTGCTCTTGTACAGCCGCCCGGACAATATGGTGCGGATATTGCTGTCGGTGAAGGACAGCCGCTGGGACTGGGACTTAATTTCGGTGGCCCTTATCTCGGCTTTATGGCCGTTCGGGAAAAGTATATGCGCCGGATGCCCGGACGTATCGTCGGTCAAACGGTAGACAGCCAAGGGCGCAGAGGTTTTGTCCTTACTTTGCAGGCGCGGGAACAGCATATCCGCCGCGAAAAGGCATATTCCAACATTTGCTCTAATGAAGGACTGTGTGCCGTAATGGCAGGAATTTACATCGCGGCTATGGGACATGACGGTCTTAGACACGTCGCGAACATGTGCCTGCAGAAAGCGCATTATGCGGCACAGCAGATTGCTGCTTTGCCCGGCTACAGCCTGATGTACAATGGTCCGTTCTTTCATGAATTTGTTATCAAGACACCCTGCCCGGCGGCTGATATCAATGCAGCCCTGCTGGCGAAAGGAATCATTGGCGGGCTTGATCTGGGGACAGTGGATTCGGGTAGGACTGATCAATTGCTGCTCTGCGTGACGGAAAAGCGCACCCGGGAAGAAATTGATCAACTTGTAGCGGCATTGGAGGGATTAGTATGAGCAGTGTACAGCAGGGAAAACAGGTGATTTATGAAATGTCCCGCCCCGGGCGTACGGGCTACGATCTTCCCCCGCTTGACGTACCGGAGCAGCCGGCTGACGCTTTGATCGGCGGGCAGCTGCTCAGAACCGTCCCACCCCATTTGCCTGAGGTGAGTGAAGTTTCGGTTGTCCGTCATTATACCGGTCTTTCACGGCGTAATTACGGTGTCGATAATGGTTTTTATCCGCTTGGCTCCTGCACGATGAAATATAATCCGAAGATCAATGAAGAGACGGCCAGGCTGGCGGGCTTCAGTAAGATCCATCCCCTGCAGCCGGGGCAGACCGTGCAGGGAGCCTTGTCGCTTCTGTATGAACTGCAAAACTATCTGGCGGAAATTGCCGGTATGGACGGCTGCACCCTTCAGCCGGTTGCCGGCGCTCATGGCGAACTAACCGGCTTGAAACTGATCAGGGCTTATCACCAAAGCCGCGGGGAAAACCGGACTAAGGTCATTGTCCCTGATTCGGCTCACGGTACTAACCCGGCTACCGTCACTGTCTGCGGGCTGGAAGCAGTGGAAATTAAATCCAACCCCGACGGCAGCGTTGATCTGGAGGCGCTCAGGGCAGTTGCCGGACCGGATACCGCTGCATTTATGCTTACTAACCCCAGTACACTGGGCTTGTTCGAAACACAGATCAGGGAAATTGCCGATATCATTCATCAGGCCGGCGGCTTATTGTATTATGACGGGGCCAATGCCAATGCGATTCTTGGCATAACTCGCCCCGGTGACATGGGATTTGATGTCGTGCATTTTAATCTGCACAAAACCTTCTCCACCCCGCATGGCGGCGGCGGTCCCGGCTCAGGTCCGGTAGGCGTAAAAGACAAATTGCTGCCGTTTTTGCCTGTTCCGGTGGTTGCCTTTGACGGCGAACAGTATTTTCTGCAATACGACAAGCCAGAGTCTATTGGCAAGGTCCATAGCTTCTATGGCAATTTTGCCGTAATGGTACGGGCTTATACCTACATTCGCATGCTGGGGCCCAATGGGCTGCGACAGGCGAGTGAAGATGCCGTGCTGAATGCCAACTACATCATGCGTTCGCTGCAGGATTCTTATCAATTGCCTTTTGACAGGCACTGCATGCATGAATGTGTGTTTGCTGGTTTAAAGGGGGAAACAAACGGAATCAAAACACTGGATATTGCCAAACGGATCCTTGACTATGGCTACCATCCTCCGACTATTTATTTCCCCCTGATCGTCCATGATGCATTGATGATTGAACCGACGGAAACGGAGAGTAAAGAAACGATGGATGAGTTTATTGCCGTCATGCAGGAAATAGCACGTGAAGCAAAAGAACAGCCTGAGCTGGTCAGCATGGCACCCCATTCGACGGTAGTCAGCCGGCTGGATGAAGCGCTGGCGGCCCGCAAGCCGGTTGTACGGTGGAAGGACGCATGAGTATTGCCGGAAAGTGGCGTGTGATCATTGACAATGCCCGTCATGGTGCGCTGAATATGGCCATTGACGAGGCCATTGTCCAGGCTCATACTGCCGGGCTTGTTCCGCCAACACTGCGCTTTTACAGCTGGCAGCCACCGGCCTTAAGTATTGGCTACTTTCAGAAAATCAGGGAAGAAGTAGAGATAGCGGCCTGCCGGGAGCAAGGGATTGATCTTATCCGGCGTACTACCGGCGGCCGTGCTGTGCTGCATGACCGGGAACTAACCTACAGTGCGGTTGTACGGGAAGATAATTCCGTACTGCCGCCTACCCTGCTCGGTTCTTACCGGTACTTAAGCCAGGGATTGATTGCTGGCCTGAACAAACTGGGGGTTAATGCCGAAATGACCCTGCCGGGGGCCGCTTTTGGGCAAAGCGGCCGGCTCCCCAAAAACGGTGCCTGCTTTGATGCACCGTCATTCTATGAAATTACGGTCGACCGCAAAAAATTAATCGGCAGTGCCCAGGTTCGCAAACACGGGACATTGCTGCAGCACGGTTCCATTCTGCTTGACTTTTCGGCTGAGCAAATTGTCGGCTTGCTCGCCTTTACCAGTGAAGAGGAGCGGACACGTTGTCAAGCCATTCTCCAGACGAAAGCCACTTCGCTCAACCGCGTGCTGGGCTATATACCGGACAGCGGCCTGCTAGCGCAAACACTGGCGGTCGAGTTTGGCCGTGAGTTAGGGCTTGAAATAGTGCCCGGAGCTTTAACCGACTGGGAATTTGCGCGGGCAGCGGAACTGGAAAAGGATAAATTTTCCGCTTATGACTGGACGTACCTGCGATGATAATTTGTTTTTTCATAGCATTTTCCTGACCTCATTTGATGTGGTATAATGGGGCCTGGCAACAGTACAAGCTATATCTGTTGCATGCGTCAAGGGGGTTTATATGGAAAAGCCGATCTATGTTATTGGACATCGCAATCCGGATACTGATTCAATCTGCTCTGCTATTGGTTACGCTCATCTCAAGCAGGCCATGGGAGAGAATGCCATTCCTGCCAGGGCGGGAAAAATTAATGGCGAGACAAAATATGTCTTAGACTATTTTAGTGTTACGGCGCCAATTCTAATCAATGATCTTTATCCGCGTGTACGGGATGTTATGATGGAAACAACAGTAACGCTAAGGCCGGATAATACGCTGCGTGATCTGGGACAATTGATGAAACAGCACAGCGTGAAATCATTGCCTGTTATAGACGAGGCCAAAGCACTGGTGGGGATCGTTACGGTAGGCGATCTTGCCAAGAGGTATTACGATGAATTAGAAATGCAGGATTTGCGTGAAACAGGAGTTGATTTTTCCGGCATTCTGGGTGTTCTCGACGGCAAGCTGATTGCAGGTGAGAATTTATCGCGCAAGATTACCGGGAAAGTACGCATCGCCGGTGCCCGTATTCATACGCTGGAGAAGGTATTCCAGCCAGGCGATATTGTGCTGGTGGGTGACCGGCATAAAGCGCAGCTTGCATCTATTAACTGCAAGATTGCCTGCCTGGTATTGACGGGAAAAGCCGTTCCGGAAGAAGCAGTCATTGAAGCTGCCCGCAGCCAGGGAACCATTATTATTCAGGCGCCTTATGATACTTATACGTGTGCGCGGCTGATTAATCAAAGCATACCGGTTCGGATGGTGATGCAGTCTCAAGTCGTTACCTTTAAGCCTTCCGAGCTGATTAGTGATTGCAAAGCGATAATCGTTAAAACCAATCACCGCAATTATCCTGTTGTGGAAAATGGCAGGCTGATCGGGCTGATTAACCGGGACCAGCTGATCGTACCGGAAAAAGAAAAAATTATCCTGGTTGACCACAACGAGCGGACCCAAGCGGTGGAAGGCATTGAAGAAGCCCGTATCATGGAAATTATTGACCATCACCGGCTGGGCGGCCTGCAGACAGGAGAACCTATTTTTATCCGTCATGAGCCGGTAGGCTGCACGGCGACGATTGTTGCCAACATGCACTGGCACCGCAATATTAAAATTCCCAAACCAATTGCCGGGCTGCTTTTGTCAGCAATTATCTCTGATACGGTGTTGTTTAAATCGCCAACCTGCACACCGGAGGATAAGGACGTAGCCAAAAAATTAGCAGCTATCGCCGGTCTGGATGTGGAACACTATGGCATGGCTGTTTTAAAAGCCGGTTCCAATATTACGAACATGTCGGCAGCCGAAATTGTACATACCGACTTGAAGGAGTTTCAAACCGGAGAGTACAGCCTGGCCATTTCACAAATATCGGTTATGGATGCTCATGAACTGCTGACAAAGCAGGCCGATATAGAAGATTACCTTGCGGCAATGCGGGCAAAAGAAAAGTATGATATGGCTTTGCTCATGATAACGGATATCATGAAGGAAGCTACGTACGTTTTATATACCGGTCAGCCCGTCAAACTGCTGGAGGCAGCTTTTGGCGACAACGGTAAAGACGGCGTGCTGTATCTGCCGGGCGTAATGTCCCGCAAAAAGCAGGTAGTGCCGCCGCTTGTCGAAGCAGCCCGCGATCTATAAGGATGATCGAAGAGTGTGTCGCAAATGCTTTTGAAAAGCAAATGCGATACACTCTTCTTTATTTCCTGGGATATATTAATCAATCGCCACATATATTGTGACGAAACTGTTTCGCGTTCGGCGGAGGTGATTGAAATCTATACCATTACCCTACAAAGATCGAAAACTTATTTTGCAATTGCTTCTTTACTTATTCTCAGTTTGTTCATTGGTATAGCCGGCTTTGAATACTGGGATGACAAGGAACTGGCGGCCCTTCCTAATCAACCGACTACTGCCCCGACGGGCAGTATATCGATTGTCGTCAAAATAGCGGATCGCACCCTGGAACTTTATAATGACGGCAAGATATACAAAAAGTACCGTGTTGCAGTTGGCAAAAGTGATACGCCCACACCTATCGGCGATTGGACGGTCATTTGGAAATCCTACCGGTCGGGAGATATTTTTGGTACGCGCTTTTTGGGACTGGATGTCCCCTGGGGAGGATATGGCATACATGGTACTAACCGGCCCTGGAGCATTGGCCACTTTATCAGTCAGGGCTGTATTCGACTCCGCAATAAAGACATTGAGGAATTGTACGAATGGGTACCGGTAGGTACGCCGGTGCGGATTGAAGGGCAGATGATCCGTATTCAGCGAGTGCTTAAATATGAAACTACTGGTGCAGATGTTGTACAGCTGCAAAGGAAGCTGAGAACGTTAGGTTATCTGGAAAGTAAGGCGGATGGCTTTTTTAACAGGGATACCGAGACAGCAGTTAAGCGCTTTCAGCATGACAAGGGCTTAAAAGTGACGGGGTATGCTGATCGGAAAACACTCGACTTATTGGGGATGTAGTGCAGATTGTGAAAATTTTACCTATAAAAAGAAGCATGGTATTTGCCATTTCCAGGAATGCTATTGCTAAGCATACGACTAGGAGGGATTGGCAATGCAAAATTCTACAATGGCAAATCAGTCTTCTGTAAATCAGGCTAATTCAAGTACTCAAACTAATGCCGCAGCTACGCAAGGCCTGCAAAACCAGGGACAGGCGTCAGCAAGTCAACTAGAAGGTTTCCAGCAGGTAAAGCAGCAAGTTGCGACTCTTCGCCAGACATTGCAGGATTTAATGATGAATGAACAATATGTTGACGGCGAGATTATGACTGCCAGCGCGGCACTGGATATTCAACTGGAAGATTATTACCGGACCCTTAGCGATCAACGGGAGCCGAGCATGAGATCCTTTTAATTTGTCTGCAAAAAAGAGGGACCGCACTCATGGAGAGTTCGGTCCCTTATCTTTGCTATTATTTACTATTGAGGGACAGGAAGTTAAGCACCTCATTAATATCCGGTAATTGCTCAAGGGGATATACTTTAACCCAGATTACCTTGCCGGACTCATTGATCAGGATATTTGCCCGCTCGGAAAAACCTTCCTTTTCCCGAAAAATTCCATAGCTTTTAGCTATTTGACCATGTGGCCAAAAGTCAGAGGGCAAGTGAACGTTTTGGAGTTGAATTGCCATACGCCAGGCTTTTTTACAAGGCTGGGCATCAACACTGAAGCCCAGAGGGATAGTGTTGAATTTAGCAAACGCCTGCCAATTGTTTTCCAGGGAACGCATTTGATCGGTGCAGACTGGTGTCCAGGCCAGCGGATGCCAGGAAAGTAATATTTTCTTGCCAGCATAACCAGATAATTGTCTGGTGTCCTCCCGGTCGTCTTGAATCGTAAAATCTGGCGCTGTATCGCCTACTGCAATGAGCTTCATTATTGTATGCTCCTTCTTTAAAGATACCTATAGAATACCGTTTTAGGAGACTTAGTATGCGCAAAGCAAAGAACCGCTGCTATTAAGCAGCGGTTCTTTGCATGCACTATACCAAAAGGGAGGTCGGCAAGAGGTCTTTTTTTTAACAGCTAGGAGAACAGTCGTCTTGGCAGAACCACAATAAGAGAATAATGATAATGATGATGATAACCCAACTGCCATTGTTCCCATTACCACAACCGAAACCCATAAGTATTCCCTCCTCATAGAAGTTTGATGTTAATTGGTTTTGTGTATGGTATGCAAAAAGAGGCGCGTTTGACATTGTTTCGGCAAAATTTTTTCATCGAATGTGCTGTAAAATATTGCTAGCATTATGCGATAATAAAAGGAGCAGGTTAGTCATACAACTGGAAAGGCAAGGGTAGTGGGAAATGCAGATGTCAATAAAAGAAATACGGGCGCAGGATACCTGGCAGTTAAGACAGGCCGTAATGTGGCCGGGCAAGGATATCAGTGAGGTGGTACTGGCGGATGATGAACAGGGAACGCATTATGGCTTATACGGAGATGAAAGACTGCTTTCGGTTGTTTCTGTCTTTGTGACCGGGAAGCAGCTGCAATTCCGCAAGTTTGCCACAGCAACTGAACTGCAGGGACAAGGCTTCGGCAGCCAGCTGCTTCAATATGTTTTTGCTCAGGCAAGACAGAAGGGCGTCGATGAGCTTTGGTGCAATGCCCGCACCAGTAAGACTGCTTTCTACAAACGCTTTGGCTTAAGAGAGGCAGGCGGGATTTTTCTAAAGGATGGAATGGAATACATCAAAATGAGTACCACTAGGAGGAGTTATGAGACAAAAATTGAATGTCATCACACTCGGCGTACGTGATTTAGCAGCTTCGTTAACGTTTTACCGTGACGGACTGGGCTGGCAGCCGGCAGAAAGCAATGACTCCATTACCTTCTTTGACATGGGAGGTGTGATTTTAGCTCTGTATCCGAGAAAACTGCTGGCAGAAGATGCTGGCCTGCCCGAACAGGGGAGCGGTTTTACCGGTGTAACGGTGGCCTACAATGCGAAAAGTGAAGAAGAAGTCAATGCGGTGTTTGCCAAGGTGGAGAAAGCGGGCGCTTCTATTGTAAAACCGCCACAAAAAGTATTCTGGGGCGGCTATAGCGGGTACTTTGCTGATCCGGACAAGCATCTCTGGGAAGTGGCTTATAATCCCTATTGGCAGTTTAATGATCAGGATCAGGTGGTGTTGTAAGCTGATCGCAAAAAGAGGATGTCTCGATGGAGACATCCTCTTTTGATAAATGACAAAACGGAATCAGCACTACTTCTTATTTAGACTTACGGTTTTGGATTGTCATGCCGATAAGCAGCAGACGGCAGAGGCGGGCGGCTGCCTGCTCGATGAGCGTATCAGCCGACCCGATGCATTCTTCAAGCGTCATAGGCTGGGGAGTGATGCTCATTAATCCGTCAATACCGTGCTGCAGCACATTCTCATGATCTTTGCCGAGGCCGCCGGACAGGCATATAGTAGGAATTTGAAACTGCTGCGCAATTTTAGCAACTCCTACTGGTGCTTTGCCAAAAGCTGTTTGAAAATCGGTACGCCCTTCACCGGTGATGACGAGATCTGCCTTTTTTACGATGTTGGCAAAACCGGTGGTTTCCAGGATAATTTCCACGCCAGGCTTCAGCTTGGCATTGGTAAAAAACAGTAAGCCTGCTCCCAGCCCGCCCGCAGCACCTGCTCCGGGGCAGCCTGATGCCTGCTTGCCGGTGGCCGCTTGAGCAATCGCCGCATACTTTTCAAGCGCAGCATCCAGCTCCCGGATCATTTCAGGAGTAGCTCCTTTTTGGGGACCATAGACGGCAGAGGCTCCTTTGGGGCCGCATAGAGGATTGTCCACATCACAGGCGACCCAGATGAGCGATTCTTCGAGCCGCCGGTCCAGACCGGAAAGATTAATAGCTGCCAAATTGGCAAGAGCAGCTCCGCCGTGAGGCAATTTCCTACCGGCAGTATCAGAAAATACGGCGCCTAAAGCCTGAATCATCCCTGCTCCGCCATCGTTGGTCGCACTGCCGCCAATGCCGATAATAATTTTGCGGAGTCCCCGGTCAAGAGCGGCCTTAATTAATTGACCGGTGCCGAAAGTCGTGGTAATACGGGGGTCCCGTTTGGCTTCAGGCACGAGTGTCAGACCTGAGGCAGCTGCCATTTCAATTACAGCTGTCTCCCCGTCGCCGAGTATTCCCCAGAAGGCATCGACCGGTTCCCCCAGCGGTCCTGTTACCGTTTCCCTGAGGATTTGGCCGCCTGTTGCCATCGTTAAAGCTTCAACTGTTCCTTCACCGCCGTCGGCAATTGGCACCTTATAAATTTCAGCTTGCGGGAATACGGACAGGATACCTCGTTCCACTGCTGATGTTACGTCCAGCGCCGATAAACTGCCTTTATACGAATCGGGAGCAACTACAATACGCATATCGCTTAAGCCTCCTGCTTTTTTCACTTCTCTTGCTTTTATTCTACCTACTAATATACAATGTTTCAATTATCTGAAAGTACTAATGGTTATGCAGCGGTGCAAAGTTTAATTGGTTGAAATGCATAATGAATTTTAAAAAGTAAGGCCAAAAAGTTTTAATTCATTGTATACTGTATCTAGGAATAGAGGTGATATTGTGCTGATAACCTATGAGCTGGCGCAGCAGATTGTTGACCATATCCTGCCTATTGTGCAGCAAAATGTCAATATTATGAACAGCTCAGGCTTAATTATGGGCTCAGGCCAGAAAAACAGGATTAATACCTATCACCAGGGCGCAAAAGAAGTCATTGCCCGCGGCGAGGTTGTGGAAATCCATCCTGATGAACTGGCACTTTTTCCCGGAGCATTGCCGGGGCTCAACTGGCCGATTATTCTTGATAAACAGATTGTGGGCGTTGTCGGTGTTTCCGGTGATCCGGCAGCAGTTCGCAGTACGGCAAAGCTAGTAAAAATGGTGACAGAATTAATTCTTGAGCGGGAAAGCCTGCTTGAAGGCTTCCGTTCCAATCTGCAGTTAAAAGAGCATTTTGTACAGCTCTTGCTGTCAGGAAAGTGGGAGGATTGCAGTGCACAGATCAAAAGTACTGCACAGTTGCTGCGGTTTACGCTGGAGCTGCCACGTGCGGCGGCAGTCGCCAATATCCGGCCCCTGCTGGACACGGCATGCAGCCAATATGGCACTCATGATTTGGTGATGGCCAGGGCACGGGACGTGTTGACGCAGAGTATAGAACGATCGGAACTGATTGACGAACGGGATCTAGTGATTGTTACTGAGGATAAATGCATCATTTTCAAGCATTTTTCTCAAGCTGCCGAACCGGCAGTATTACAGAACTGGGGGCAGCAGTTCCAGGCGTTGCTGAACAGGGAATACAGCAACGCCGGTTTTAGCTTAGGGCTGGGGAGCTTAACCAATTCACCCGAACAGCTGTATACCTCGTATACGGAAGCACTATTTGCCTGCAGGCAGACGGACGTGCATGCGGTACCAGGAACAATCTATCATTTTGATGTATTAACCGCGTATTTGCTGGCCTCAGGTTCCCGGACATCGGCCTGTCTGGCTTTCCAGAATTTGCGGACCAAAATAACAACACGGCTGGGGAAGAAGTATGACCTGCAAAATACAATTAACACGCTGCTCGAACATAATTTAAATGTGTCCAGCGCAGCTAAGGCCCTGTTTATTCATCGCAATACCCTGGTGTTCCGGCTGGAGAAGCTGCAGGAGTTGACCGGATTATGTCCTGCCCAGTTTTTGAATCATGCAATTTTATGCAAATTGCTGTTCCAAAAGCCTGGTAACTGCTATGACAGGGATTTTTTTGCAGAGGAAAACAGGAAATAGCCGCTTTTTGGGGAAAATATATCAATTCACCACCAGTTTTACTGAGAGAGAATTAACATATTTACACCGGAGGAAGATATGCAAAATATTTATGAACGTCTCAATCCCGCTCAATTGGAAGCGGTTACTCATATTAACGGTCCGCTTTTAATCATGGCCGGCGCCGGTTCCGGCAAAACGCGGGTGTTGACTTGCCGTATTGCTCATTTACTGGCTCAGGGAGTGGCGCCTTATCAAATCCTGGCCATTACCTTTACGAATAAAGCGGCAGCGGAAATGCGCGAGCGGGTTGACTCACTGGTAGGGATTCAGGCCAAAGATATCTGGCTGAGTACCTTTCATGCCTTTTGTGCCAAATTCCTGCGCTTTGAAATTGAAAACTACGGCGGTTACAGCCGCAGCTTTACCATATATGATTCGGGTGACTCACAGGCACTGGTTAAAATGTGTTTAAAAGAGCTCAATATTGATGAGAAGCATTTTCCGCCGAATAGTATTCAGGCGGCAATTTCCAATGCCAAGAACAGCTTACTGGATGCAAGGGAGTTTCAACAGCAGGCTGATAATTTCCATACGGTTAAAGTCGCTGAAATCTATACGCTGTATCAGCAAAAGCTCCGGCAGAACAATGCACTGGACTTTGATGATCTTTTAATGCTGTCTGTTCAGCTGCTGCAGGAAAATGAACAGGTCCGGACAAAATATCAGGATAAATTTCAATACATACTCATTGATGAATATCAGGACACTAATCATGCGCAATATCTGCTGGCTCAAATTCTGGCGGCAAAATCCCGCAACCTTTGCGTGGTAGGAGACGCCGATCAGAGTATTTACGCCTGGCGGGGAGCAGACATCAGCAATATTCTGGACTTTGAAGCGGACTATCCGGAAGCGAAAATTATTAAACTGGAACAAAACTACCGCTCGACTCAGACTATTTTGGACGCAGCTAATGCGGTTATTGAAAATAACAGCGGCCGTAAGCCGAAAAACTTGTGGACCGATAATGCCGGCGGCGAGATCATTACCCATTACCTGGCAGCGGATGAACGGGATGAGGCCCGGTTTATTGCCGATACGGTAATCAAATTAAATACCATTTACCGTCAGTCCTATGGCACGATGGCCGCGCTGTACCGGACGAATGCTCAGTCCCGCGTTATTGAGGAAGCGTTTATTAAAGCAGGTATTCCTTATACTATGGTTGGAGGTCTGAAGTTCTACGACCGCAAGGAAATTAAAGATATGCTGGCCTATCTCAGAGTCCTGTTTAATCCTGCCGATACGGTTGCCCTGCTAAGAATTATCAATGTTCCCCGGCGGGGGATCGGTGATACATCAGTGGGGCGCCTGACGGAGTATGCTGCCAGCCAGGGAATGACACTGTTTGATGCCATCTCCAATCCCGATGCGGTACCGGGGCTGACTGCCAGGGCTAAACGGCCGCTGGAAGACCTGGCGACACTGTTGTTTACGCTGATTGGTGCAAAGGATACGCTGACGGTTTCGGAATTGATTGATAAAATCATGCGTGATTCGGGGTATTTGACCGAGCTGGAGAATGAACAGACGCCTCAGTCGGAGGCACGTATTGAAAACTTGAAGGAAATGCTGTCGGTAGCCAAAGAATTTTCCCTCGGCGATGTGGAAAATACGCTGGAAAACTTTTTAAATCATGTGGCACTTGTTGCCGATATCGATAATGCCGAGCTGGCTGATGAACGGGTAACCATGATGACCCTCCATTCCGCCAAAGGCCTTGAGTTTCCCACCGTCTTTTTGGCTGGACTGGAGGAAGGCGTATTTCCGCACAGCCGGACACTGATGAATGAAGAAGAACTGCAGGAAGAACGCCGTCTTTGCTATGTAGGAATCACACGGGCCGAGCGCAAGCTATACGTATCAAATGCCCGGATGCGCACCTTGTACGGCAATACGGTTGCTTATCCGCAATCGCGCTTTTTAGAGGAGATCCCCCTTACTCTGCTGCAAAAATACAATGCTCAGCCCAATCGTATGAGTTACGGCTCTGGCAGGGGCATTGAGCAGGACAAGCCCCGCCTGTCATTAGTAAAGCCGCGTATGTCACCGGTTCAGACCGCGCAAGACGCTCCGTCCTATCAGCCCCATCTTACTAAGGCAGGCACTTCAGCCACTGCCGACTGGCGGCCGGGAGATAAGGCGCAGCACACCAAATGGGGTGTTGGCACGGTTGTGGAAGTACGCGGTGCAGGGGCCAGCCAGGAATTAAAAATTGCCTTCCCGAATCAGGGAATCAGGCAAGTTATGGTTCAATACGCTCCCATTACCAAATTATAAGCAAGAGGAGTAGATCGATTTTGCAAACCGCCATACCGTCCACCAGAGAAGAAACTGTCCGTGAAATGGAAGAACTTCGGCGGCTGCTTCACTATCACAGCCATCGTTATTATGTATTGGATGCACCTGAAATTGCCGATGCGGAATTTGACCGGCTGTATCAGCGTCTGGTAAAGCTGGAACAGGCCTATCCTGATCTGATTACTGCCGATTCACCGACACAGCGGGTGGGCGGAACACCGGCCGAAGGCTTTGAGCGGGTTGCTCACTCGGTACCCATGCTCAGTCTGGCCAATGCTTTTTCCGCTGAGGATCTGCTGGCGTTTGATACGCGGGTAAAAAGCGGGCTGGATGGTGAGCCGCTGGAATATGTGGTGGAACTAAAAATTGACGGCTTAGCGATTAATCTCGTCTATGAGGCGGGACGCTTGCTGCGGGCTGCCACCCGGGGAGATGGAACGGAAGGCGAAGATGTAACCACGAATGTACGGACGATTAAAGCGGTACCGCTGGTTTTAAATTGTCAGGTGCCGCCGGTAATGGAAGTGAGGGGCGAAGCCTATATGCCGCGCCCGGCCTTTGACCGTTTAAATGAAGAACGATTGCAGGCCGGCGAAGCACTCCTGGCCAATCCCCGCAATGCCGCGGCCGGATCACTGCGTCAATTGGACCCTAAGGTTACGGCTGCGCGGACACTGGATATCTTTGTCTATGGTATGGGGGCCAGAGAAGAACTGACGGTTGGAACCCATGAACAAACCCTGCGGTTTTTACAGGAGCTGGGCTTTAAAGTAAATCCCCATTTTAAGGTATTTAAAACGATTGAAGAGGTTATTGACCACTGTGAAAGCTGGGCGGAAAAACGAGTTGATCTGCCGTATGATATTGATGGGTTGGTCATCAAAGTCAATAGCCTGGCCGGTCAGCGGCGGCTTGGTTCAACGGCTAAAGATCCCCGCTGGGCGATTGCCTTTAAGTTCCCGGCCGAACAGGCAACGACTATAGTGGAAGATATCGTTGTCCGCGTTGGCCGCACAGGCGTGCTTACGCCTACAGCTGTACTGCGGCCCGTTCGCCTGGCTGGCAGTACGGTCAGCAGGGCTACCTTGCACAATGAGGACTATATCCGGGAAAAAGATATTAAAATCGGTGACACCGTCATCATTCATAAAGCCGGAGAAATTATTCCTGAGGTTATTTCTGTAGTGTTTTCCCGGCGTACCGGTGAGGAACAGAGCTTTACCATTCCTGAGATCTGCCCGGAGTGTGGCAGCTTGGTGCTGCGCATTCCTGGTGAATCGGCCCATAAATGCATTAACAGCGCCTGTCCGGCGCAGCTTAGGGAAGGCATTATTCATTTTGTTTCCCGTGATGCCATGAATATCGACGGGCTTGGTCAGGCTGTTGTTACCAGCCTGGTAGATGCCGGACTGATTGCCGATGCCGCTGATTTATATACCCTTACAGCGGAGCAAGTAGTCAAGCTGGAGCGGATGGGACCAAAGTCGGCTCAGAACCTGATTAATGCCATTGCGGTCAGCAAGCAGGCCGGGCTGTCCCGCCTGCTCTTTGGACTGGGAATTCGTTTTGTCGGTGCCAAGGCGGCAGCTACGCTAGCCCGCCATTTTGGCGATATTGACCTTTTGCGGCAGGCCGCAGAAGAGGACTTGACCGCCTTGGATGAAATTGGACCGCGTATAGCCGAAAGTGTAGTCGAATACTTTGCCCGCCCGGAAACGGAGCAGCTGCTTACTAAACTGGCGGCGGCAGGTGTCAAGCTGACGGAGGAAAAACGCCGTACTACCGAGGGGCTGCCCTTAAGCGGCAAGACATTCGTGCTTACCGGTACGCTGCCCACCCTTACCCGCAGCGATGCCGCAGCGTTGATTGAAAGCAAAGGCGGCAAGGTTGCGTCGTCGGTGAGCAAAAAAACAGATTATGTAGTTGCCGGAGAAGAAGCGGGCAGTAAGCTGGATAAAGCGCAGCAGCTCGGCATCACTGTGCTGAATGAGCAAGAACTGCAGCATTTACTGGGCGGCGCGTAAGAGATACCGTACCAAGACTCTCGTAAAACTGGACAAACATGGTATAATAGAGCAATATGGAAATTTTGCGGATTGCTGGCGAAATGGAGTGAAAATATGAAAATTACCAACAAAGATGTTCAGCAGGTAGCACTGCTGTCGCGCCTGGAGATTCCTGCAGCTGAAGTAGAGCAGGTCACCGGTGAGTTAAATGCTATTCTTGATTACATGCTGGTGCTTAACCGGGTGGATACATCCGGGATTGAGCCGACCGCTCATGTGCTGCCTCTTAAAAATGTTATGCGGCCTGACCAGGCAGTTCCTTCCCTGTGCCGTGAGCTGGCATTGTCCAATGCGCCGGAGCAGGAAGAAGGCTACTTTAAAGTGCCGAAAATTATGGAAGGATAAGGGGGAGCATTGTGTTTCATTCAACTATACATGAATTACACAGCAAGCTGAAAAGCAAGGAAGTTTCTGCTGTTGAAATCACTAAAGCTGTATTTACCCGCATTGATGCGGTAGAAGATAAGGTTAAGAGCTACATAACCCAAACCCGTGAGACCGCTATGGCGACTGCGCAAGCAGTTGATGAGCGGATAAAGAACGGAGAAGCAATCAGCCCGCTGGCAGGTATTCCCGGTGCAATTAAGGATAATATTTGCACGAAGGATATCAAGACAACTTGCGCCTCCAAGATGCTGGAGGGCTTTGTACCGCCTTATAACGCCACTGTCATCGAAAAACTGGCTGCCGAACAGGCAGTAGTTGTCGGTAAGGCCAACATGGACGAGTTTGCCATGGGCGGCTCTACAGAAAACTCAGCCTATCAGCAAACAGCAAATCCCTGGGATATTTCCACCGTACCGGGCGGTTCGAGCGGCGGCTCGGCGGCAGCCGTATCAGCCGGCGAAGCTGTCTGGGCACTGGGCTCGGATACCGGCGGTTCTATCCGTCAGCCAGCCGCTTATTGCGGTGTGGTAGGCTTAAAGCCAACTTATGGCCTGGTCTCCCGTTATGGTTTGGTTGCTTATGCTTCCTCACTGGATCAAATCGGACCGATCACCCGCGATGTAACCGACTGCGCGATTGTACTCAATGCCATTGCCGGTCACGACAGCAAGGACTCCACTTCGGCTAAGGCCGGGGCAACAGACTATACCAAGGCCTTGGTCAATGACGTTAAAGGCTTGCGCATCGGCTTGCCCAAAGAGTACTTTGTTGCCGGTATGGCACCGGAAGTAGAGAAAGCCATCTATAAGGCCGTTGAACAATTTACCGCTATGGGTGCCGAGGTCGTGGAAGTATCCATGCCCCATACGGAGTATGCCCTGTCTGCATATTATGTGATTGCCCCTGCTGAGGCCAGCTCCAATTTGGCCCGTTACGACGGTGTCGGTTTTGGACTGCGGGTTGACGGCGATGATATTGTCAGCATGTATAAAAACACCCGCAGCAAGGGCTTCGGCGCAGAAGTAAAACGCCGCATTATGCTGGGAACCTATGCATTAAGCTCAGGCTATTATGATGCTTATTATAAGAAAGCGCTGCAAGTACGTACGCTGGTAAAACGGGATTTTGACCAGGCTTTTGAAAAAGTTGATCTCTTAGTAACTCCTACTGCACCTACACCGGCCTTTAAGCTTGGCGAGAAATCCAATGATCCGCTGGCAATGTATCTGCAGGATGTCTGCACAATACCTGTAAACCTGGCTGGTACACCGGCATTATCGCTGCCTTGTGGCTTTGCAGGCAATCTGCCTATCGGCTTGCAGCTGATCGGTAAACCGCTGGGTGAGGCTGCTATATTGCGTGCCGCTTATACCTTCGAACAAAATACAGATTATCACAAGCGTTTTGCGCCGCTGGGGGAGGTTTAAGTTATGAGTTATGAAGTTGTTATCGGGCTGGAAGTCCATACGGAACTGAAAACCGAATCGAAAATTTTCTGCGGCTGCAGCACGAAATTTGGTTCTGAGCAAAATACCAATGTTTGTCCCGTATGCCTTGGATTACCGGGTGTTTTGCCTGTATTGAATGAAAAAGTGGTGGATTTCGCTGTTCGTACCGGACTGGCACTCAACTGCCAAATCCTCCCTTTCAGTAAATTTGACCGCAAGAACTACTATTATCCTGACTTGCCGAAAAACTTTCAAACATCCCAGTCCGACTTGCCTATTGCTGTAAACGGCTATTTGGACATAGAAGTAAACGGCGAAACAAAGCGTATCGGGATTACCCGGGTTCATATGGAAGAGGATGCAGGCAAACTGGTTCATGCCGGAACTATCGCCAGGTCTGACTATGCTCTTGTCGATTATAACCGTACCGGCGTGCCGCTGCTCGAGATCGTATCCGAGCCGGATATCCGTTCGGCTGAAGAGGCCAAAGCCTATCTGGAAAAATTGAAAGCAATCTTACAATATATAGATGTGTCCGACTGCAAAATGGAAGAAGGCAGCCTGCGATGCGATGCGAATATCTCGCTGCGCCCGATGGGGGCCACGCAATTAGGCACCAAAGCAGAATTGAAAAACATGAATTCCTTCCGCTCTGTTCAACGCGGTATTGAATATGAAGTGGAACGTCAGGCCGAAGTGCTTGATGAAGGCGGCCGGGTCATTCAGGAAACCCGTTCATGGGATGACGGCAAGGGAATAACCATCTCTATGCGCAGCAAGGAACAGGCCCATGATTACCGCTTCTTCCCTGAACCGGATCTTGTCCCTATTGTGGTTGATCCGGCCCGGGTGGAAGAGATCCGTACTAACCTGCCTGAGCTGCCCGATGCCCGTAAGATACGGCTGGTGAACAGCCACGGCTTGTCCTCTTATGATGCAGAAGTGCTCACTGCCAGCCGAGCTATGGCCGATTACTTTGATCAGGTAGTCAAGCTGGGCGCAGATGCCAAGGCAGCAGCGAACTGGCTGATGGGT
Source organism: Anaerospora hongkongensis (assembly GCF_004339805.1). Taxonomy (GTDB): domain Bacteria; phylum Bacillota; class Negativicutes; order Sporomusales; family DSM-15969; genus Anaerospora; species Anaerospora hongkongensis. The sequence continues at coordinate 34,487 of NZ_SLUI01000006.1, forward strand.
GATTTGTCCAAGCACCTCAATGCGGGAGAGACTACCATTGACGAGTGCCTGGTCACACCGGAACGTTTAGCAGGCCTATTGGCGCTGCTAGATAAAGGCACCATTTCCAGTAAAATAGCAAAAACCGTATTTGAAGAAATGTGGGCCTCCGGTAAAACTGCCGAAACTATCGTTCAGGAAAAAGGCTTGGTACAGATTAGCGATGAAGGGGCCATCATTGCCGTTGTTGAAGCGGTCATTGCCGCCAGCCCGCAGTCGGTTGCCGACTATCAGGCCGGGAAAGAACGGGCCATTGGTTTTCTTGTCGGTCAGGTTATGAAACAAACCAAAGGCCGCGCTAATCCGGAATTAGTCAACAAATTGCTGCGCGAGCGCATGTAATTGTAGCAAGTTGCCAATCGAATAGTAATTATTAACAGCTTGAAAGCGTCCATTGGACGCTTTTTTCTTTGCATGAAACCCAGTTTGCGAGTGCATAATGATATTGTTAAACAGAAAAGCGAGGGAAGATGTATGCTGTCCAAACGAGTGCCGTGGACAATCAAAGATGTAGTATTAGTCTATATATTGCGCATTGTCGTAGGCTTATTGCTGGTACGAGCCGTCTATCCGCTGCTGTTTGGCGAATCATCCTCGTTTGCGGTGGAAATGACGGACCGGCTGGTGGTGATCGGCCTTGTCTGGTTTGCAGTGCGCAACAAGCATGGCACAATGCAGGATATTGGCCTGTCTACTCACAAGCTGGGCCGTAATGTGCTTGCCGGGTTGCTGGCAGGCATCTTTTTACTTGGCGTAAGCATGTATAGTGAGCGGCTCTATGCAACTACCTTGTTTGCCACCCCTGTTCAGCATCCGCTTGTTGCCCAGGTTCAGCAAGCTTTAACCTGGCAGCAGCTGATGATACCACTTTTTTTGGCAGGTTTGGCGGCACCGGTGACGGAAGAGCTATTGTATCGCATGTTTACGTTTCTGCCCCTGAAAGACCGTTTCGGGCTATGGGGCGGAGCTGTATTCAGTGCGGCAATCTTCGCCTTGCTGCATTTTAATGCGTATTGGCTGGTGGAAATAATTGTAGTTGGAGTGGGACTCGCTTTGCTGTATTATTGGACCGGATCACTCTTGAGCTCCATAATTGCCCATTCTTTCATTAATTCGACAAAAGTAATTTTATTATTTCTCGGTATACCATTAGTTTAGAAGGAGATGAACCTATGCCTTATTGCAACAGTTGTGGCAACAACAGCCGGTTTGAATCAAGTAGAGTCCCCTCTGTAGCTCCTTATGCCAATGGTCCCAGCTCGGGAGTCATCGGTTCTTTTGACAGTACCGGCGCATTGATCGGCATGACCCGCCTTGGTGCTACCAAAGCGATTGCCAATGCTGCCGCCATCCAGCCTGATGCCTATTTTGACACATGCACGGTCTGCGGCAGCACCGACCTGTCGTGGAACGAAGTGCAGTAAACAGCAGCAATAAACCATAGAAGGGGATTGATGAGATGACCGAAAGCCTAGAACTATCGGCCGGGCAGCTTCGCTTTCAATGCGATGAAAGTATATTTAAATTTGATACTACCGAAAGCGCACCGCCACTGGAAGTTATGATTGGCCAGGAACGGGCGGTAAAGGCTGTTGAATTTGGTCTTTTTACAAAAATACCAGGCTATAATATTTTTATGTCCGGCTTGGTTGGTACTGGTAAAATTACCTATGCAAAATCGGCTGTTCAAAAGGTTGCGCAGGATGAAGCCGTTCCTGATGATTGGTGTTATGTCAATAACTTTGAAAATCCCGGTCAGCCCATAGCCGTTTCTCTGCCTGCCGGGCAAGGCAGTATCTTTCGCCAGGATATGCAGGATTTAGTGGAAAACCTGAAAAGCGACATCCCGAAAATTTTTAGTGGTGACCAGTACGAGCAGGCCAAGGGAGATATTGTCAAAACGTTTCAGGCTAAGCGCGCCGTTATTATGGAGGGGTTTAACCAGTACTGCGAGCAGAACGAAATTTCGCCGCAGTGGTCGACAACCGGCTTTATCGGTTTGCCTGTGGAGAATGGGACACCTGTAACACCGGAGGAATTTCAAAAGCTGGACAAAGACAAGCGGGAAGCAATTGAACAGAAGCTGCTGGCTGTTCATGAAAAAGCAATGGATGCGGTCCGGATGGTGCAGCAGGTCGAGCGTCTGGCCCGGGAAGAACTGAAAGGGTTGGATACCAAGGTGGGGCTTTTTGCAGCAGGTCATTTTATTGATGACTTGCAGGAAAAGTATCAGGACTTTGAAAAAGTCGTGGCTTATTTGGATACCGTGAAAGCGGAAGTAGTGAAAAATATCAACGACTTTAAACCGGCGGCCAATGATGAGGAAAACAATCCCTTCCTGATGTTTAAGAAGAATATGCAGGATTCGATCAAAGATAAATATAAAGTCAATCTGCTAGTTGACAATCGCGACATGGACGGCGCTCCGGTAGTTCTGGAAATCAACCCCACCTATTATAATCTGGTAGGCAGAGTTGAATATGAAAACCGGATGGGTGTGGTCAGCACTGATTTTTCCATGATTAAGTCCGGGGCACTGCATCGCGCCAATGGTGGCTATTTACTATTAAATGTCCGCGATGTTTTGACGAACATCGGTGCCTGGGAAGGACTCAAGCGCGTTCTGAAGACCAATACCCTGCTGATTGAAAATTTAAGTGATCAGTATGGGATGCTGGCCATGGCCTCCGTTAAACCGCAGGCGATACCATTGAATGTAAAAATTATTCTAATTGGTAATCCTTCGTTATATCACCTGTTGTTTAATTATGATGAAGATTTCCGTAAGCTGTTCAAGATTTATGCTGATTTTGACATCGACATGAAAAACAATGATGTCAATAGGCAGAAGCTGGCAGGATTTATTACATCAACTGTCAAAAAAGAACAGTTAAAACCGTTTGACCGGTCTGCTGTAGCCAAGATGGTGGAGCATGCTACCCGGCTGGCCGGATCACAGGATAAGCTGACGACTCGCTTTAGTGACATTGTGGAAGTAGTGTGTGAAGCTGATACATGGGCGACGATGGATCAATGTCCGGTTGTCAGCGCGCAGCATATTAGAAAAGCAGTGGATGAAAAGCGCTACCGTTCAAATAAGTACGAAGAAAAGCTGCAGGAAATGTTTGCTGAAGGCATGTTCCTGATCGATACTCAAGACGAAAGGGTTGGCCAGGTAAACGGCCTGGCAGTGCTGGCGGTAGGTGAGTATACATTTGGCAAGCCTTCCCGGATTACTGCCAATACGTATCTCGGCAAGCACGGTGTTATCAATATCGAGCGGGAAACCGAAATGAGCGGCACCAGCCACAGTAAAGGAGTGCTTATTCTCGGCGGATATCTGGGACAAAAATATGCGCAGGATCAGCCGCTTACCGTTACGGCGAGCCTGACCTTTGAACAATTATACGAAGGTGTTGACGGTGACAGTGCCTCCAGTACCGAACTATATGCCATTCTTTCCAGCCTGTCGGAAATTCCAATTAAACAATATATCGCCGTCACAGGATCGGTGAATCAAAAAGGCGAGGTTCAACCGATTGGTGGAGCAACACAAAAAATTGAAGGTTTTTATGCTGTCTGCAAGTTAAAGGGATTAAACGGTAAGCAGGGCGTGATGATCCCCTACCAGAATGTTAAGGACCTGACACTGAATGATGAAGTCGTAGAAGCCGTTCAGCAAGGACAATTTCATATTTATCCGGTAAAGACAATTGATCAGGGTATTGAAATTCTTACCGGTATTGCGGCAGAAACCGTTCATCAAGGTGTGCGGCAAAAACTTCACAGTTATACGGAAACCTTGCTTAAGCTCAGTAAAAGTCTCGATAAAGAAGACAAGTAGCAACAAAACCCCTTGTGGCACACTGCCCAAGGGGTACAAATTTTATATAGATAAGGTGAAGGTAGATATGGTAAAAAAACAAATAGCGCCCGTTACAGCAGGCAGCAGGTATACAGTGGAAATTATCGGTCTCGGTCACAGCGGCGAAGGAGTCGGCCGTTTCCAGGATTTTACGATTTTTGTTTCCCAGGCTCTGCCGGGAGAAGTTGTGGAAGTACAAGTCAGTGAAGTCAAGAAAAACTATGCAAAAGCCAAGCTGACTGGCGTAAAGCAGGCTTCGGCTGAACGTGTGGAGCCGTTGTGCTCTGTGTACCAGAGCTGCGGCGGCTGTCAGCTGCAGCATTTGAGCTATGCAGGTCAGTTAAACGCGAAACGGCAGCAAGTCGTCGATGCGGTCACCCGTATTGGAAAGCTGGCAGACGTGGCTGTTCATCCCACATTGGGGGCAGCCAATCCCTGGTACTACCGCAATAAAATGCAATTTCCGGTAGGAAAGGCAGGGGGAAAAGTCGCTGTCGGCTGCTACTCGCAGGGGACCCATGCCATTATTAATACGGAAAACTGCTGTATTCAGCATGCGGTTAACAATACAATTGCCGATCAGGTGCGACGCATTGTCACCGAATTCAACATCCCAACCTATGACGAGCGTACCGGCGAAGGTGTTATTCGTCATGTAATGGGCCGGGTAGGCACGGCGACCGGGGAAGTGATGGTGGCATTAGTAACTGCTGTCGACAAACTGCCGAGCCAGGAGAAGGTTATTGCCGCCCTGCGGCAGGCTATTCCCGGCTTGACCAGCATTGTCCAGAACGTGAATCCTAAAAGAGGCAATATAATTATGGGAGAAACCACCCGCACGATTTGGGGAAAAGATACGATTACCGATAAATTGGGCGATTTGACCTTCCATATTTCGGCCCGTTCCTTTTTCCAGGTCAACACGGAGCAGACCGTGCTTTTGTACGGCAAAGCAGTGGAGTATGCCGGGCTGACAGGCCAAGAAACGGTAATAGATGCCTATTGCGGTACCGGCACGATCACCTTATTCCTGGCCGGCCAGGCGGCTAAAGTATATGGCATCGAAATTGTTAAACCGGCGATTGCCGATGCCTGGCAGAATGCCCAAACCAATAAGATCGAGAATGTGGAATTTATTGCCGGTGATGCGGTAGAGGTCATGCCTGAACTCTACCGTAACGGTGTCCGGCCGGAGGTAATAGTCGTTGATCCACCCCGGGCCGGCTGTGAGCCTAAGGTATTAGAGACATTTGTAAAAATGAAGCCGGAACGCATTGTCTACGTATCCTGCAATCCGGCATCCCTTGCCCGTGATCTGGCAATCCTCTCCGAGCAGGGTTACCAGACGATGGAGATCCAGCCGGTAGATATGTTTCCCCATACCCACCACGTGGAGTGTTGCGTTTGGCTGAAAAGAAAACACAGCCTTTGAAGCCAGGCAGGGACTGGGTTCATGGGCTATGGGGAATTGTGGAATATGTTCTCGCAGACAAAGAAAGAAAACATCAGGCTTTTGGGTCTGACGTTTTTTTACAATAACATGATGTAAGTCGAATGACAATAATTATCTTTGAGGGAGGCGCCTGTCACAGGGAGGATTTACGTAAAAAGTCTCGAAATCTAAAAAGGAAAAAGGCGGGGATCGAGTATGGATAATATAACAAAATGGTCACAATGGCCAGCAGACTTACATCAGCAGCCGGACCAAATTAAGCGTCAATTTTTCTGCTGCCGCACCGAAACACCAGCCACTGGAGTTTGATGATAAAACATTAATTGGGATATTTGCCGGGTCTGGGAAAGCCGTATATTAGTAGCCTATCCATCAACAGATTACTGGGGTAATTGGAATCTAGGAATAACATAAAGATTGGACACAAAAAGAAAGGTATAGAGGACCTTTGAAGCAGGTATGACAGTTGAGAAATTACTTGTGAACGAGCAAACGGCTGTGATTAATGGCTATAATGTCGATCTTAAGGAATGTACTTGCCCCGATTTCAGTGAGAGAAGATATCCCTTTAAGCACATTTATCGATTAGCAGTCGAATTGGGCACTCTTGAAAAACCTCTTAAGGAAAACATCAAGGGAAGAAATCAGATAGATAGGCCATAAAATCTGAGCCAGATTTATGCCAGTTAGATAGTCCTCTTAAATAGCGCCCCCATATCCTATAAAATGTTGCAAGGTTTTTCATCAGGCCAATGGCTTTTACCTAATAGAGCACAAGATCTTTTGTAACAAATATGTTGACAAGCTTTTTCATATGCGCTATACTATCGTCAGTATCTAAAAGGGAGTAGCTAGATAGATGGAGTCAACAAACTGGTTTAAATACCTGGCTCTGTCGTTGGCGGATTAGTCAATTAGCGAGACTTTTAGTGTGGATTTATGTCCATGCTAAAAGTCTCTTTTATTTTATCTAACTTAATAAAACAATAAATACCTTCTAACTGAGAGGGAGTAGCTAGATAGATGAGGTCAACAAACTGGTATTGTACCTGGCCTTATCGTTGATGGAATGTCAATTAGCGAGACTTTCAGCATGGCTGTTTTGCCATGCTGAAAGTCTCGTTTTTTATATATAAAAAAGTACTGGAGGAATAGTAACATGACAGCATTTTTAGCATCGGCAGCCTTCGTAGTTCTTGCCGAAATGGGAGATAAGACACAACTTCTGGCTATGGCATTCGCCACACGATATCGTTGGCAGACTGTAATGTGGGGGGTATTTGTTGCAACCGTTGTAAATCATCTTTTTGCGGTAATCGTTGGAACCTATCTTACACAAATTATTCCAATGCAGTACATCCAAATTGCTGCAGCCGTTTCATTTATTATATTTGGCTTATGGACAATAAGAGGTGATGAACTAAATGGGGAGGATAAGGTATCTAAGTACGGGCCGTTCTGGACAGTAGCAATTGCCTTTTTCATAGCAGAGATGGGCGATAAAACACAACTAGCCACTGTTGCATTGGCCGCACAGTTTAATTCGGTGGTTCCTGTATGGCTGGGAACAACCACTGGCATGATGATAGCAGACGGAATTGGTATTATAATTGGTATTGTTTTAGGAAAGCGGATTCCCGAACGAATGGTAAAATGGGCTGCTGCCATGATTTTCATTTTCTTTGGTTTGTTTGGGTTATATGAGTCATTGCCAAACCAATTTCTAACTATTCCCTGTATTATTAGTGCCTTAGCGGTAACTGCGCTCCTAATCTACTTGGTTTCTCGAATGGAGTCTAAAAAAGAAGTTAAAGAACGAACGGAAGAATAGAGATTAGCCGATAAAAGAATAATCCTTAGTTTTTTAGATATTTTAATAATAAAAGTAAGCATCAAAAAAACGAGGAATAGCCTATGACGTACTTTTGATTCACGTGAAAGTGCTCAGTTTTACTGAAAAGAAAACACAGTCCTTGAAGCCATATGGGGACTGGGTTCAAGGACTATGGGGAAATATGGAATATGGTACCTCTGACATAGTTAGAAAACAGGAAGAGAAGAAGTCAGAAAGAAAGGTCATAAAATCGGGGGCCAGATTTATGCCAGTTGGACAGTCCTCTTAAATAGCACCCCTAACCTCCAGAATGTTGTAGGGGTTTCATTAGGATAATAATCTTTTATCTAATAGACACGAACCCTTAGCCACAAATATGTTTATAAGCCTTTTCATATGTGCTATGCTGCCATCAATATCTAAAATGGAGTAGCTTGATAGATGGAGCCAACAAACTGGTTTAATACTTTGCTCTATCGTTGGCGAATTAGTTTAATTAGCGAGACTTTTAGTATGGCCGTTTTTGCCATGCTGTAAGTCTCGTTTTTAAATATAAAAATAAGTATTGTAGAAATAATAACATGACAGAACTTCTAGCATAGGTGGCTTTCGTAGTTTAAGGCTATGTTAGGTTTGTTATTTTCAGCGTTAAGCCATTGATAGGGGTTCTTATTTTAGCAGCGTAGGGGTATACGTATTTAGAAATGCAAAATGTGCAAATGAATATTTAATGATTGAGCCACTTAAATTTCAGCCAAAAATAAGAATGACCATCCTACTCAAATATCTACAAAGGCAGCTTTGCAGTAACGGTTAGCAATGGACGCGTGCCCTTAAGTCTACCAACCTTAGAAAACAACGGCTATTGTCAATAGGTAATAATTATTCTAAATGAACATAGAGCTATCCTATTTGCTTGACAACCACTATAGCAAGGAGTATATTGTATATGAATATGTATTCACATATAACATAGTGATAGCGTACGTAGCTTTGATGTAATGGATGTAAGGGAAAACGAAATGAAAATGAAGAAAAAGGTGTGTTTGTAATCAGCTGACGAGAGGTTTTCGTGGCACGACAGACACAGAAACTCGATTTTACATGAAGGCTATTCATATTGGTAGGTGGTGTGTGATGAACAAGTGTGACTGTGATAACGATGTTTGTGAAGAATTATGCGAGCATCCCCAGATGATTTGCCTGGCCCGGGCCGAGATGGTGCAGGAGACGGAGGCGCAGCAGGTTACGGACATGTTCCGGCTGTTGGGGGATATGAACCGGTTTAAAATCCTGCAGGCTTTGGCCAAGCGGGAATTATGCGTCTGTGACATTGCGGCGGTGGTGCAGATGGGCCAGTCGGCGGTATCCCATCAACTGCGGCTGCTGCGCGGCGCCCGATTGGTGAAATACCGCAAAGAAGGGACATTGGCCTGGTACTCATTGACGGACCACAATATTACCATCTTGCTGCAGCATGGTCTAAACCATGTACGGCAAAAATAACGATAAGGAGATGGTGTGTGTATGACGACGCGCGCAAAAGAAGCGGCGAATCAGATAGTATTCCAAGTAGACGGCATTACCTGTATGGATTGTGCACAGAAATTTGAAAAGGCGGTCA
>NZ_SLUI01000006.1:43398-306653 GCF_004339805.1 Anaerospora hongkongensis
TCAATGAATTACCGGGAGTGACCAATGCAGCGCTTAATACCATGACCGGTAAACTGACGGTGGAAGGGGCGGCTGACCTGGAGGCTATTCGCCGGCTGGGCTTAGAAGAGGACTATACAATTAACCCAATAAGGCCAGCCTCAGCCAAGGCGGCTGGTGTGTTCCAAGTAGACGGCATTACCTGTATGGATTGTGCACAGAAATTTGAAAAGGCGGTCAATGAATTACCGGGAGTGACCAATGCAGCGCTTAATACCATGACCGGTAAACTGACGGTGGAAGGGGCGGCTGACCTGGAGGCTATTCGCCGGCTAGGACAGGAAGAAAACTATACAATACATCCTGTAGACGCTCAGCATGAGCCTGCAAAGGCGGCGTCGACGAAAAAAGTCGATTGGGAACTGCGCCGCGCCATTCTTTCCGGTGTTAGTCTAGCCGTCGGCTATGGCCTGGAGAAATTCGGCGGCCCGGTCCTGGTTTTTATTCCCCTTTATATTGTGGCCATGGTGCTGGGCGGCTGGGGAAACTTTAAGAAAGCGGCCCGCGCTTTGCCGCGTGGCAACTTTAATATGAGTGTGTTGATGACTGTGGCCGTACTGGGAGCTTTAGCCATTGGTCAATATGAAGAAGGAGCCACAGTTGCCTTCCTGTATGCCATATCGGAAATGCTCGAAGCATGGACGATGGACAGAGCCCGCCGCTCCATCCGTCAACTGATGGATATTGCGCCGAAGACGGCACGGGTACGGCGCAATGGCGGCGAGGTGGAGGTAACAGTCGAAGAAATTGGGGTTGATGATATTATGATCATCCGTCCTGGGGAAAAAATTGCCATGGACGGCGTAATTATCAAAGGTGAATCGGCCATTAACCAGGCAGCTATCACCGGTGAATCCATCCCGGCGGAAAAAGGTCCTGGAGCGGAAGTTTACGCCGGAACGCTCAATACTAATGGCTCCCTTGAAGTGCGGGTGACAAAGCTGGTTCAGGATACGACAATCGCAAAAATTATTCACATGGTAGAAGAAGCACAAGGCAAACGAGCTCCGTCCCAAGCATTTGTTGAGAAATTTGCTGCTGTTTATACGCCGATTGTCATGGCATTAGCTGTTGGCATTGTATTTGTCCCGCCCCTTTTCCTTGGCTACGAGTGGGCACCGTGGATTTACCGGGGCCTGGCGCTTCTGGTAGTAGCCTGCCCCTGCGCGCTGGTAGTATCTACCCCGGTGGCTATTGTGAGTGCCATCAGTAATGCCGCAAAAAAAGGTGTTTTAATTAAGGGCGGTATTTACCTTGAAGAAGCGGGTTCCTTAAATGCCATTGCTTTCGATAAGACAGGGACTCTTACCAAAGGCGAGCCCGTTGTCACCGATGTGGTACCTATCGGGTCACTGCCGGAAGGCAATCTCCTAGAAATGGCGGCCAATTTGGAAGCCCGTTCCGAACATCCCCTGGCGGTGGCTATCGTTAAAGCAGCAGAGGGGCGAGGCTATCCAGTTAATCCAGTGGAAGATTTTACAGCCATTACGGGCAGAGGTGCTCAAGGCACGATTAACGACCAAATGGTTTATATCGGCAATCCGCGGTTGTTTACCGAACTCGGCGTATCACTGGCGCCAGTAGCCACAAAAGTGGAACAACTGCAAAAAGAGGGTAAAACGGCCATGATTATGGGAACTAAGCTCGAATTCCTGGGCCTTATCGCCGTAGCCGATGAGGTGCGTGATACTAGCGCCGCTGCAATCGCGGCCTTAAAAGAAGCCGGCATCCGGCATACCATCATGCTGACCGGTGATAACGCCGCGACAGCCAAAGCAATGGCCGCACGGGTAGGGGTTGACGATTACCGAGCTGAACTTTTACCCCAGGATAAAGTGACCGCAGTGCAGGAACTATTAGGCAAATATGGCAAGGTGGCCATGATTGGCGACGGTGTCAATGATGCCCCGGCCCTAGCCTTATCGACCGTCGGTATCGCAATGGGTGGTGCCGGCACGGATACTGCGCTGGAAACGGCGGATATTGCTCTTATGGCTGACGATCTAAGCAAGTTGCCTTTTACTATCCGGCTAAGCAAAAAGACGCTAACGATCATCCGGCAAAATATCGGTTTTTCTTTGTTTATTAAAGCCGTGGCCGTAATCGCCGTGTTCCCCGGCTGGCTTACTCTGTGGCTGGCCATCCTAGCCGACATGGGGGCATCCATTCTAGTTACGCTAAATAGCCTGCGTCTCCTAAAAGTGAATAGTAAAGAGGAGTAACCCAATTGCCTAGTATAAAAGGGGGGGATCAGCGGGTTAGGCAAAGAACAAGAAGGGATAGTCATTGAAGTACAGGGACGCGCAGGTAAAATAAAGACCACCCGCCACAATGACTGTGAGAACTGCGGGGACTGTCCTGGCAATTCGGCAATTGTGATCAGCGTGAATAACGCGCTAGGTGCTAAACTCGGCCAGCGAGTCGCCATTGAGGTAAAAGAAGTAAATGTCCTAAAATCGGCTTTTATTGTGTACATACTGCCCTTAATCGCCATTTTGCAGGAGCCTTGGCTGGTGACAGTCTATATGGAGATTTGGGGATTTCCGCAATGGCCGCCCGCATAGCCGGCGGAATACTGGCGTTCACACTGTCTGGCTGGTATATCAAGTACGTTGACAATAAAGTCCGTGCGGATAAGAAGGCGGAACCGGTCATTACCCGAATCATTGCTTGAAAATTTTCAAACATGAATTGGGAGGGATCAAAATGAATATCATTATCGAACCCGATGCCCGCAATTATATAATGAAGAAAAATAAGGATAAAGCGATCACTGTTACAATTGCCAGGCGCCCTGGCGGTTGCTGTGGGGGTGGCTGCGAGTTGCAGCTCCCGTCCGTGCGACTGGGAATTGATCCAGAGAAGGTGCAAATCTACCCCAAGGCTGTAGTAGAAGGGATAAACGTTTACTATGTTGGCGATGTGGCACAGCGTTTCAAAACTGTTAGTGTCAAGCTAGAAAAGCTGCTATTTTTAAAAAAGCTGATTGCCGCCGGCAAGTGATTAGGAGGGATACGAAAAAGCGTCTGGGCGTTGTTACGCAGCAGGCTAGCCAGGTTCTGCTGCTACTTTTTTTAAGTTTTATTGATAATGATTACCACTAATCCCATCCGTGCGATTGGGAAAGCCGACGCCTGACATAATTAACTTTTATCAAAGATTTGACGTGGACAATATTGAAGTCTATTGTAGTGACCAAGTTCCACAACAATTCCGTAAAATCACGGTAAAACTGCAAAGCTTATTTTTTTTCAAAAGACTTGGCGTAATTGGAACATAATTTTTTTGAGTTATTACTGATAATGAATATTGTTATTAATTTGGGAGGGAAGATATATGAATTGTAATTGCAACTCCAATAACACTCCATGGTATAAGAATTTGGTTTCCACTTTGCTGGGCACCGGCAATTGCCATGGAGAGGTCAAGCAAGATACTCACGGACTGGATAAGATTGTATTAGTCGGTAGTCCGAATGTCGGAAAGAGCCTTCTCTTTAACCGGTTAACCGGTGCGTATGTAACCGTATCCAACTACCCGGGTACAACTGTTGAGGTATCCAGAGGGCGTGGGAAGATTGGCGGTAAAGAGTTTGAAATTATAGACACCCCTGGAATGTATTCACTTATGTGCATCACAGAAGAAGAGAAGGTAACGCGAGATCTGCTGTTTAGCGAAAATCCTAAAGCTGTTCTCCACGTAATTGACGCAAAAAACATCCAAAGGATGCTTCCTTTGGCAGCTCAGCTTATTGAAGCGGAAATACCTGTAATACTGGTACTAAATATTATGGATGAAGCAGAACAGTTGGGGCTTATGATCGATGTGAAAAGATTGGAAGCAGAGCTTGGAATACCGGTGATTTCAACTGTAGCTGCCCTTAATAACGGGATTGATCGCCTAAAGGAAAGGATTGATTACTATGTCCAAGTTGCTTAGTGTTACCTATGATGACGCAATCGAAAGAGCCATTGCACAGATTACGGAATTACTCAAGGCTAAATATGTAATTTCGAAAAGAGCCATTGCACTTTTGCTCATCCAGGAGGATGAAGATATAGTCCAAATGGTGAAAACGCAAGAGGAGAGCAACTATATCCGCATTGGTGAGATTGTCTCCAAGCTCAAAGCTCAATACGACAAACCTTTACAGTATGTTATTTCTTTGCTGCGGCAGCGATGCATCAACAGTATTACCAGTTCAGTGGTTACAGCCAAGACGGCTCAGCGCGGTAGCTCCATAGCGGAGAAGTTAAGCAGAATTACAATGAACCCAATAACCGGTATTCCGATTTTACTGTTAGTACTTTATTTTGGCCTTTACAAATTTGTAGGAGATTTTGGTGCGGGAGTCATTGTGGATTTTCTGGAGGAAGATATATTTGGTGAATATATCAACCCTTGGATAAACGGGGTAGTTGATACCTATATTCCTTGGATGTGGCTACAGGAGCTTATTGCAAGAGACTACGGAATAGTAACGCTTGGCATCCGATATGCTATTGCAATCATTCTGCCGATTGTCGGCACCTTCTTCATCGCCTTTTCTGTTATTGAAGACAGTGGATATCTCCCAAGGGTTGCCATGCTAGTAGACCGCGTATTTAAAAAGATTGGTCTGAATGGTCGGGCTGTAATTCCCATGACCCTCGGTTTTGGCTGTGATACTATGGCAACCATGGTGAGTAGAACACTGGAGACGCGCAGGGAAAGAATTATAGCGACACTATTACTGGCATTAGCTATTCCTTGTTCGGCTCAGTTGGGAGTTATTATGGGACTATTATCCGGAGTTCCAGGCGCGATGCTTGTTTGGGCGGGCTTTCTTACCCTTATATTCCTTCTGATAGGTTTCCTTACTGCTCAGATTATGCCAGGCACTAAACCAACTTTCTATATGGAGGTTCCGCCGCTTCGAATCCCGCGTATTGCGAATGTGCTAACAAAAACATACACGAGAATGCAATGGTACTTCGTAGAAATCCTTCCGCTGTTCATTTTAGCGAGCATACTGATTTGGGCAGGTAATCTTACTGGGGTTTTCGACCAATTAATTAATGCTATGAAACCGATAGTAAACTTTATCGGTTTACCAGACGAAGCGGCAAAAGCCTTCCTGTTCGGATTTTTCCGTCGCGATTACGGGGCTGCCGGCTTGTATGACTTGCAAAACTCGGGAGCATTATCACCGCAACAACTGGTTGTTGCCGCTGCAACGCTAACTCTATTTGTTCCCTGCATAGCACAATTCTCGATGATGCTTAAAGAGCGTGGAGCTAAAACTGCTTTCGCAATGGCAGCCTTCATTTTCCCATTTGCTTTTATTGGCGGAGCCTTTATTAACTGGTTACTTACGCTGACAGGACTATTACAATGATTAAATGTGGCTTTTGTAGTTATGAGTTTCCTGAGGGTCAAGCTCGGAGCGCATGTAACGGATGTGCGATGAGTAAATCCTGCAACAAGGCGAAATGCCCAAATTGCGGATATGAGATATTGCGAGAGCCAAAGTTGATAAAATGGATTAAAAGTTGGGGGCAAAAAGAATGAGCAAACTAAATGAAAATGCAAAACTTATACCAATAACTAATATGCAAAATGGACAAGAAGGTACTATCGTTGAACTGGTAACACAAGACAAAAATATTCTTAGGAAGTTGATGTCGATGGGAATTTTGCCAGGAGTAGGCGTAAAACTAATTATGAAATATCCTTCCGTGGTATTACAAGCAGGCTACACCCAAGTAGCCTTAGACTTGGGTATAGCATCTGTAGTTGTTGTTGACCCAATTGCGTATGCAGGATAAGAAGCGTGTGCAGGCATGTTAGGAAATGATGCTTGAGAAGTTCCTACTTTGTTCCGAATTTGGCCCAACTTATGCCATAAATACCATCTATACTAAAATCAATAAGATGAAGGAGATGGTGTTCATGAAAAAAGTAACCCTGCTTGCGCTAGTTGCCTTATTGGTAGTATCCTTTAGCGGCTTGGCTGCGGCCGCACCGGTGCAAGGCACGGCCCAAACACCAGGTAACTGGTACTGCCCTTATTATGGCCAAACCTACAACAATCTGACTGACGATCAAAAGGCGCAGCTTGCTACCTGGCAGCAGCAAGCGCTTGAGCAAAGAACACAAATGGTGCAAAAGCAGGTTGAGTGGGGATATATGATCCAAGCCTAGGCTGACCAGCAAATCTCCAGTACCGCCATCAAAGGTATGGATGAACTAAGCCGTGAAATCAAGGCCAATAGCGGCATGCCTTGGTCCAAGACTTACTGACATGCATATTACGAACGCTGGCTGAAGTCGATGCCTGGGTTACAGCTATTCTCACCACTGTGAGAGCCCCACATCTTAAAGACCGAGCGCCCTGCGACTCTCCGGCGGACAGAAGCGGTCGGTGGTTATGCCGCCGTACTGGCTTTGGATTCCTGCATCCTGGATGAGCCCACAGCCGGCCTGGATCCCTTGGCCCGCCGGCAACTGATTAACCTGTTAAAAACCTTGAGCACACAAAAATTATCGCTACTCATGACCTGGATCTGATCTTGGACATTTGCCCCCGGACCGTGGTTCTGTATGCGGGGACCGTGATTGCGATGCTCCTACCCTGGATATTTTCTGCGAAGATGAGCTTTTAACCACCGCCCATCTGGAAAAACCATTCCGCATGCAAGGCTGTCCGGTTTGTGATCAATGAGACAGTCCTACTGGAAATTGTAAAGACCTTGTCCTAACGGTTTCTCTAATTACCGAACTCTAGGACAGGGTCTTTAGTTATAGCATATACTCGAAGTAGCCTGGTAAATGATGGGGTTCAACGGTAGAATATTTTGTCCTAATTGGAACGTGAGATCCTAAGCCGAAATACCACTTGTTTTTTGATAAGGTTTAACGGCGCTTTCGTTCTAGGAGAGTATTAGTTCAGAAGCTCCTTGACCGTGACAAATCGAAAGCCTCGTTGTCTTAATTTTTTTATGATGATTTCCGCCGCAGCCACGGTCTGGCTACGATCCCCACCAATTATTCCATCACCGTCATGCAGCAGAACAATAGAACCATTATTTATTTTATTTAAAACTCGGTTAGCGATGACGTCTGCACCGGGTTTTTTCCAGTCTTCAGCCATAACCGACCATTGTACAATATCCAGCTTTTGCTCTTTTGAGAACTGCAGGACCAGTGAATCACGAAAACCGTGTGGTGGCCGTAAAAATTTAGGGCGCGTTCCGGTTGCATTTTCGATAACAACCGCGCTTTGGGACAGTTCCTTTAGGATGTCGGTTTCGGCCAATTTGAGGAGGTCGGAGTGGGTATAAGTATGGGTTCCTATCAGATGGCCCTTTTGGGCTATAGCATTAGCAGTCTCAGGATATTTTTCGGCATTTTGACCGATAAGAAAAAAGGTTGCTTTTACATCATACGTAGTAAGAATATCTAGCAATTGCAATGTATAAGGTGGATTTGGACCATCGTCAAAGGTTAAGGCTACTACTTTGTCAGATTGTGAGCCTTGGTAGATAACCGGTCCGTAAAAAGAACTAGTGGGCAAAACGGCGCTTAGGGTAAGGTATGTTCCCACACAGATAGTTACTATAGCCAAAATTAGTGCTGGGCGCCAGGGCCGTCGGAGGATGTGGGAATAGTCCAAGAACAAAGCGATAAGTACCAAAATAGTGGCTATTTCCAGTAGTGTAGTTAAACGTATAGGTGTATCTAGCATGAGTAACATCCCGTCCTTATTTTAAAAGCTGAAAGTTCACGGGTTAAGAAGCGGTGGCTAAGAAGTATGAACTGTGCACGCTATTTTATTTTATAATTATAAAATAAATGATGACGGACAAGCTATTATTATAAGGAAAATTGAAACAGGAGTGAATGATAACATATGAAATCCAGAAGTAAGAATAAATTAATCTTGGTTTTTGCTGGACTTCTCGCTGGAATTTTCCTTATTCTTGGACTTTGGTATTATGTTCCCCAATATCTACCATTGCCTCAACAAAAACAATTGGTTCCGACCAAATCCCCTTACGAATATTATATTATATTGGATCAAGCGACTGGTATAACATTAATGTATGTATCAGTCGTAACCGTAAACCCAGGCGATGAGATGATTACTGGGGAAAATAAGCGTTATGTGATAACGCGGGTGGAAGAGAATCGGGCTTACGCACGCTATGTAGAAGATGTAATTATTCGAACAAAAGAAGAAGCCGTTCCCTAATGAAGGTCACGTCAACCAAATAAGTTTATTAACGAGTGCCAGCAAAAGAAGTGATTATTGCTGGCCTTTTTGTGTTGCCAGTCTTTTTATGACGCGTTTTCGTGAACGTAAAGTTTCTATGGGAGGGAATTGCGATCGACAAGACGAATACTATTTTGTCGCTTTATTGTACTTTGTGTTCATTGGAAGACATTCGTTGGGGGTAAACATGCAAAAATGGAAGAGGCAGGCAATTGCTATTTTGTTACTGATTGCGACCATCGGTGAGTTAGGTACCACGATTCCGGTAGCATTTGCGGAGGCTACAGAACAATACGAGAGTACGTTAGAAAGCCTGTCCCGCAAAATGCGGGAACAACTGGGCAAAGTGAATCAAATTAAACAAGAGGTTAATACTGTATCTGGTCAGCTTGATGCCATTGAGACTGATCTAGAGCGTAATACAAACGAGCTAAAATCGGTAGAGAGCCGACTCATGGCAACCCAGAAACGAGTAGAGGAAAACCAAGAATTGCTCCAAAAGACCGAACGCAGTATTGCTGTTCGTTCCCAGGTTCTGAATAAGCGAATACGTGATATATATATGAATGGTCAGGTCAGTTATATTGATGTGCTATTCGGTGCTACTAACTTTAGCGATTTTATTACTCGGTATGAACTACTCAAGCGGGTGCTTCGTGCCGACATGGAATTGATTGCTAAGGCAAAAGCAGAACGGGAATTGGTAACGCAGAAAAAAAACGAGCTTGAACGCGATTTAGCTGTTGTGCAAAACCTCCGCCAACAGGCAGTGGAAAAACGTACTATGGTGGCGTCGCGTTATCAGGCTAAGCGGGATGTGCTGGATAACTTAGAAACTGAGCGAAGCTCTGCCCAACTCGCTTATGATGAGCTGCAGCAGGCATCAAGCCGAATAGAAGCAATGATAAGAGCGCGAAAAGGTGGACAGGCGCCAACCGGCGGACAGGTGACAGGTCGCTATATCTGGCCGGCTTCAGGGCCGATTACCTCGCCCTTTGGCTGGCGAACCCATCCGATATTTGGCAATCAACGTCTTCATGCCGGGATTGACATCGGCGCTGATTATGGTGACACTGTTATAGCTGCTGATGGCGGTGTTGTTATTACATCTGGTTGGATTAGCGGTTATGGTAAAACAATTATTATTGAGCATAATGGCACCTATTCTACGCTATATGGACATAACTCAGAACTCCTAGTTAGCGAAGGAGAAATAGTGCGCAAAGGGCAGCCTATCGCCAGAGTTGGCGAAACTGGTTATACGACAGGGCCTGTTTCGCATTTTGAAGTGCGCGTGAATGGCGCGCCGAATGACCCGCTTAGCTATTTACCATAATTAAAGAAGAAACTGACAATGACGTCCGCCCTATAAGGGCGGATTTTTCGTTAGCAGGTAAAGCGACAGTGCGAACTAACAATAGTCTAATTTTCATTTTGGGGTAAAGGCCGAAAGAAAGGAAGTGAAGAAACCAGTTTTTCTGTTTTGGGAATTAAACCACTCTCCATGAGCATCCAGTCGGCGAAACAACCGTAGCCTCTGTTGGGGTCGCTGATGAAGACGTGGGTGACGGCACCGATCAACCTATCATTTTGAATAATGGGGCTGCCGCTCATACCTTGTACAATGCCACCTGTTTTAGCAAGTAGTCGGGGATCGGTGACTTTGATCACAAGGCCTTTACTGGCAGGATAATCTTGGGGATTAATTTTTTCAATTTCAATAGTAAAACGTTCTACAGTAGTTCCTTCAATTACGGTTAAGATTTCTGCCGGTCCTAGTTGAATTTGCATTCGGGAAGCCACGGGGATGGCTTTTGTATATAAATCGTTTTGAGGTAAAAAACTCAGCTGTCCATAAATGCCGAATTGAGTATTTTTCTGAACATCACCTAAGATAGTGTCGCCATTGGCAAATATACCAATCTTTTCGCCAGGTCGCCCAAGTTTTCCTGGTTGAATAGCCTGAATCGAAGCAAGAACAACATTACCTTCTTCTGAATCAATCGGTTGTAGGGTATCGCTGTCGGTAATGCGATGGCCGAGAGCGCCATAGACGCGGGAAGTAGGATCATAGAAGCTTAGAGTGCCGATTCCTGAGGCGCTGTCCCGCACGAACAGGCCAATTCGATAACGACCGGTTTCCGGGCAGAGGAGCGGCGAGAGCGAAAGAGAGAGAATTTGAGTGCCGCGCTGTAACGAAACATTCAGCGGCTGACCTTTTTTTCCTGCTATGTCAATAGTTTCTGCGAGCTGATTTTCCGTACACATATAGGTATTATTCACACTAAGAATGACGTCACCAGTCTGGATTCCGGCATCTTTGGCAGGATTGGCAGATGAACGAGATGTCGCTGATATAGGAGAGAAACCTACAACTATGACACCTCGCGCGTGGAGTGACGTGCCGATGGACTGGCCGCCGGGAATGACCTTTACCGGTGGTAGGATATCAAATTGAACTGTACGTAAGGGTACAACTCCAAAGAGTTTAAAGTCGATGGAACCATGACCGCTAACTTGTTGTGGGGAGAAAACGGGGACAGTAGAGGCGAGTTTTGCCGGGGCTCGTCCGAGGGAAGTAACATTGGCAGTAATGAGATAAGGGATAGTGGCAACGGAAATTTGTGACTCATCAGCAAACAGTAAGGTATGGGCCGGAAGAGTATACGCTTGTCGAAATGGAGAAGTGAAGCAAAATGCAATAAGAAGTATGGCAATTGCTATTCCCATGATGGTGCGGTAGGGGCGGTCAGTGCTGCGAATACTTCATCACCTCGATTCCTTTGTATGTGATAAAATTTGATATATTAACTATTCCCGATGAGATGGGCAGATTATTCTAGGTAATTTTCCAAGTTATGTTTGAATGTGCAGTCAGGGTAGTAGAAATGGAAGAATACTTTGTTGGTAATTTTTACGATCGGCCTTAATGAGTGAGCTAGAACGAATCAATGCACTAATATATGATCATGGTTCTTTAGCTACATCAGAACAAAAAAACGCCAAGTACTACCGGCAAAACAAAGGCGGGTAGTACTTGGCGAGTCTGAAGAAAAACTTATATTCCCAGTAGACTTTCGATATTTGATTTGGCCAGTCGGAGACGAAAACTCCATAAATCTAACTTAGGGCCAAAAATAGAAATGCGTTTAAGTTCGTATAGGTTAGCATCCTTAAAATTAAGCCCGGTAACACCGGAAAATGCTCCATTATAACCAGCGCTTTTTAGATATTCAAACATGGCTGGCGAAAACAGGCCATGGGGATAGGCTAGAAAGGTAACTGGTTTACTTAAGCGTTGCTCCAGTTCAAGTTTAGAATTTTGGATTTCTTGCTCCCATTGGGCCGGGCTTAGTGTAGTTAGCGCAGTATGCGACAGAGTATGAGAGCCGATATCGATATTACGTGCCTGCATGGCTTGCATTTGATCCCAAGACATATATCCAGGCTGACCGACTTTATTGACGGCAATGAACACGGCGGCCCTCAGTCCATATTTTTCCAAGATCGGCAGTGCCGTCGTGAAATTATCCTCATAACCATCGTCAAAGGTAATTACAACAGGCTTAGCAGGTAAATCGCGCTTACCGGCTAAGCCGTCAGCTAACTGGGGGAGGGAAATAGCTGTAAATCCATTTTCAGCTAAATATTGCATTTGACGGTCAAACAACTCCGGGTTGATAGTATAGATGGTGTCGTCAGTGCTGACTTTGTGATACGCCAGAATGGGTACACCGATAGGAGTGACAAACAAGAACCAAGCCAAACTGATGAAGATAATCATAAGGCTGGCCAAGTAAAACAGTGGTTGGCGGTAAAGCTTCATAATAGCCTCCTTTTATTAGTGACAGTGGTATGCGAATTTGGTAATGTCATGGCGGTTACCGTTTTAAGAAATGGCGGCGAATGATAGCCAAGTTTTGAAAAACTCTGAGACCAAAGGCTAAGAGAGCCACATAATAGAGATCAATGCCAATCCGTTCCCCCATGTAGACGAGTCCGGCAGCCAAGAACGCATTAGTGAAAAAGCCACTCATAAAAATTAGATTATCAAACTTTTTATCTACTCCTGCTCGTAAACCGCCAAACACTGAGTCCAACGAAGCAAGCAAGGCTACTGACAAATATTTAGCATATTCGATTGGCATACTAATTGGTAAAAAAGTGCCAACGAGAAGGCCAAGCAGGATGCCGAGGACAGGTAAAATCATCGCTATTTACCTCCATTCGGGATTGGTTGGGCATATTTGAAATGAAACGTGTCTTTAAAGGCCGGAAGTTCTATGGTGGTTGACCGCTTTACCACAATTTGGATGCCCCAAAATTGCAGAGTCTCTATGACTCCACCGCGAATTTTTAAGGACGTTTCCAGCGTTGCTGGATCTCCGATGGCTTTGATTTCAAAGGGGGCAGCTAAGCTTGTGTTGTTGACCGATATAAATGGTCCAGCTGTGCGGACTTCGGAAGAAGCAATCAGGCGTTGATTATTGACAGAAATGGCCTCGGCGCCGGCTGCTCGCAATTCATTGAGGATTTTTAAAATATCTTCATCTTTTATTAAATACAAATTGGGATTTTTACTCCCGACAGGCGAAGCTGGTTTAGTATCGTCCACAGTGACAATGATGCCAGTACCTTGTAGTGCTACTACCCCAGCGCCCATTTTAATGTTTTCCAAATCCTTCATGGCCGCATCATTTGAAGGACTTTGGCGTAGGTCGCGCACCTGGTTCTCGAGAGAGAGGCGTTCTTTTTCTACTTGAATCAGACGTTGGGTGAGATCTTCGGCCCGTTGAAATTGCAAGGAAGAGCGAATATCCTGTGTGGTGCGAAATTGGATAGCCAGCATAAATCCCAGAATAACACAAACCATGGCGATTGAAAGTTGTCCATGTTTTACCAATATATCACTCCTATTATGATGACGATGTGTGGTCGCCACTCTTTGGCCAAGTTGAGGGACTTGACAAGAATGTTTGCCACCCATTATTATTATACATATGAACATATATTCATGCAATGCGATATTAAGGCTTTGCAAGATATTGAGAAACAAATAGGCTATATTTTTTAAATGGAGGTTGTACAGAAATCATGGGCTTTGAAGATCTTTTTAGGGTATTCGGCGGACATCATGGCGATAGGCATCGTGGCAGTTACGATCGTCATCATCATGGCCATGACGGTCACCATAATGGATATCGCGAGCCATGCAGCCAAAATTCACCTACAGATAGCTATCCTCCTGCTCCGGCGGTGGAACAGGCGCCGTGTCCAAAATGCACCAAACCAGTACAAGTTGGATTTAAATTCTGCCCTTCATGTGGGGCGAGTCAAGAACCGGCGGCATGCAAAGGCTGCGGTGCGAAAATGCCACCCGCTGCTGCGTTTTGTCCAGGTTGTGGTGCAAAAGCTTAAGGTTAATTGTATTTTTGAGGTGACGTATGAAAGATTTATTACATGATATGTGTGAAGAGTATTGCGAGCATCCTGAGACGATATGCCATGCAAAGGCTGAACTGCTACCAGAAAATACAGTGCAGCAATTAGCGGAAACATTCAAGATTTTAGGTGATGGTACCCGAATTAAACTATTGTATCTCTTAACGAATCGGGAAATGTGCGTGTGCGATATTGCCGAAACGCTCTCCATGGGGCAGTCGGCAATTTCCCACCAACTTCGCGTACTACGTAGTGCCAGACTGGTCAAATATCGCCGGGAAGGCAAAGAAGCCTGGTACTCCCTGGACGATGATCATGTAGTGAGCTTAATGCTCCAGGGCTTGGAACATATCAAACACGATTAAAAGGTCGATGGCCATATGAAGGAGGGCAGGAAAATGAGCGGACATGAACACAATCATGAACATGGTGCCGGTCAATTAAATACTACCCGTGAGATTGTTTTGATTGGTACTGCATTGGCTTTACTAGTAGTGGGGTCAATCTTTCGGGACGCTTTACATGACACTCCGTATGCTATTGCTGAATACGTTGTTTTTTTGCTAGCCTATGGGATTAGCGGCTGGAATGTGGTATTCAGTGCAGTCCGGAATGCAAGCAAGGGGACGTTTTTTGATGAAAATTTTCTGATGACAATCGCTACGGTTGGAGCTTTTTTGTTGCATGAAATGCCGGAAGCCGTAGGTGTTATGGTGTTTTTTAAAGTTGGTGAGTTTTTACAGGATTTAGCTGTAGAGCGGTCCCGCCGGTCCATTGTCGCCGTGTTGGAATTGCGACCAGAGTATGCCAATCTAAAACAAGGGGATACGATTAGTAAAGTGACCCCAGACACGGTAAAGATCGGGGATGTCATTATCATTAAACCCGGTGAGCAGGTGCCGCTGGATGGTGAAATTACTTCCGGACAGTCCCGGGTGAATACGGCAGCTTTGACCGGTGAGTCTGTGCCCCGTCAGGTTGGTCCTGGCGAGGTAGTTCTGGCTGGTATGGTGAATCAGACGGGTGTGTTGACGGTTACGGTCACCAAACCTGTGGGCGAATCGGCAATTGCGAGAGTTATTCAACTGGTGGAACAATCTAGCAGTTTAAAATCCAAGACCGAAAAATTTATCACAAAATTTGCCACCTATTATACGCCGGTGGTCGTGCTGGCCGCAGTAGCTGTGGCCCTTTTACCCCCCCTTATCTGGCCAGGTGAGGCTTTTGCCGACTGGATGCGGCGGGCTCTGATTCTATTGGTAATCTCTTGTCCGTGCGGTTTGGTTATTAGTATTCCCCTCGGATATTTCGGTGGTGTGGGGGGAGCGGCCAAACGGGGTATTATGGTTAAAGGCTCAACTTATCTGGATAGCTTGGCAGCCACTCGGACAGTTGTTTTCGATAAAACAGGCACTTTGACCCAAGGTGTGTTTAAAGTAACCGGAATCTATCCGCAAACAGGTTTTGTTGAGGAAGAACTGCTTAGACTGACAGCGTTTGCCGAAGTGCATTCCAGTCACCCGATTGCTCAGTCTATCATGGAGGCTTATGGGCAATCAGTGGATGCTTCCTCACTAGCCGACTATGAGGAAATCGCCGGGCACGGGATCCGGGCTAGAATTGGGACGCAAGAAGTGCTTGTTGGGAATGAACGTCTGCTTCGGCGGGAGAACATCACCGTTGAGCCGGTACAAGAAGCGGGCACGGTAGTCTATCTGGCTATTGATCAGGTGTACGCCGGGTATTTGGTAATCGCGGATGAATTGAAGGCAGACGCGCCGTCCATTGTTGCCGGGCTTAAAGCGGCAGGTGTGGAGCAAGTTGGGATGTTATCTGGCGATCGGGAGCTAGTGGCCCAGGATGTTGCCTCTAAGCTAGGTCTGGATTTTTACCGGGCGGGACTATTGCCGGAACAGAAAGTGGCGTTTGTGGAAGAACTTCTACAGCGAGCAGAAAACGGGAAAAAGATTGCTTTTGTGGGTGATGGTATTAATGATGCACCCGTTATCGCCCGAGCCGATGTGGGCATTGCCATGGGAGGATTAGGTTCTGATGCGGCAGTAGAGACTGCCGATGTGGTTATTATGTCTGATGCGCCGTCGAAGGTTGCTGAGGCCATACAGATTGGGCGCAAGACCCGGCGAATTGTGTGGCAGAACGTAGTCTTTGCTTTGGGAGTAAAAGGGGTGTTTATCGCGTTGGGCATCGCCGGTGCAGCCACGATGTGGGAGGCTGTATTTGCTGATGTAGGGGTGGCTCTGCTGGCTGTTTTAAATGCTGGTCGGGTTTTACGGTAGAAAACACTCGATGAATAAGGAATGGGGAGATGAGATTATGAGTACAAAACCTGACGATTGCCACTGTGGCTGTTGCTCCGGTGATGGTGAGGTAGCGATGTCATTGGTTGAAGCGGCAGCCGCCGTAGACAGTGCTAATTTGATAAATAGTAAATTTAGTATAGATGGGCTAGACTGCGCTGATTGTGCATCAAAACTAGAAAAAGGAATCCGGAAATTACCAGGCGTACGGGAGGCTCAAGTGAATTTTGCGGCCGCCATATTAAAAGTGGTGTATGATAAAACGCTCTTAGAGGTAGCCTTGATTACTAAAACAGTCAGCGGCTTTGGCTATAGCGCGACGATGCTGCCGGCCAATCAGGACGCACCAGGTTACCATACATCAGTGTTCCGGATTGAAGGTATGGACTGTGCCGACTGCGCTGCCAAACTTGAGAGAAAGGTAGTGGCTCTCGCCGGAGTGCGGTCGGCAACAGTAAACTTTGGCGCAGGCAAACTGACGGTTGAGCATGCTCTCACCGATTCAGATATTATCAAAGTTGTACAGCAAGCTGGTTATCAGGCTCTTAGTGACGGTCAAACTTCCCGGCCTGGTGTTCAGACAGGCGGTACTTGGTGGCGCAAGCCGAGAACGTTGGCGACGATTGTTTCAGGAGTATGTCTGTTGGCCGCTATTCTACTGGATTGGGCGAACCTGGGTGATTCTATTATTGTGCCGCTCTATCTTGCGGCCATGGTTATTGGCGGGTATCACGTAGCCAAAAGCGGTTTGTATGGTTTGAAAAGCTTTACGTTAGATACTAATTTTCTTATGATCATTGCAGCCATTGGTGCGGTGGCTATTCGGGAGTGGAGCGAGGGCGCAACCGTTGTATTCTTGTTTTCTCTGGGTAATGCATTGCAGGCCTACACGATGGATAAAACCCGCGAATCCATTCGCGCCTTAATGGACTTAGCGCCGCGAGAAGCGCTGGTACGGCGCGACGGGCAGGAATTGCGTCTACCGGTAGAAGAAATCGTGGTAGGCGATGTCATTATCGTCAAACCAGGTGAGCGCATTGCCATGGATGGTAATGTAGTGAGTGGTGTTTCCACGGTGAACCAGGCGCCCATCACCGGTGAGTCCATGCCAGTGGAAAAAGAACCTGGCGACCTTGTTTATGCTGGGACGGTTAATGAACAGGGAGCGATGGAAATCACTGTGACAAAACTGGCAGCGGACTCGACGCTGGCGAAAATTATGCATATGGTTGAAGAGGCGCAGGCCGAAAAAGCGCCTATGCAGCAATTTGTTGATGTTTTTGCCAAATATTATACGCCTGCTGTTATTCTAGCGTCTCTAGGCTTGATGCTTATACCTTCATATGTTTTCAATCAACCCTTTGATGTCTGGTTTTACCGGGCACTTGTGCTGCTGGTTATTTCTTGTCCTTGTGCGCTGGTTATTTCCACGCCGGTATCCATCGTCTCGGCGATTGGCAATGCTTCCCGGCATGGCGTACTGATTAAAGGTGGGGCTCATTTAGAACAAATGGGTCGAATTAAAGCCGTTGCTTTTGACAAAACAGGAACATTGACCATTGGGAAACCATTAGTGACCGATGTGGCACCGCTGAACGGCATTGTCAAGCAAGAGTTATTATTGTTGGCGGCTGCAATCGAAAAGTGGTCGGAGCATCCACTGGCCCAGGCGATTGTTGCTAAGGCTGGCAATGCACCCTTAAAGACAGTAACTAAGTTTAAGGCCCTTATCGGACGGGGTGCACAGGCTGATGTAGACGGGCAGACAGTATATGTTGGTAACCGTCGCCTGTTTGAAGAAATTGGCCACGCCTTGGCCGGGTACGAAGGACTGCTTACTCAATTGGAACAGCAAGGGAAGACCGTGATGTTGGTTGGCACGGAACAGCAAATACTGGGTGCCATTGCCGTCGCTGACACGCTGCGGGAAAACAGCACCGATGCGGTTGCTGCGCTTCGAGCCGCCGGAGTGCAAAACTTGGCGATGCTAACTGGTGACAACAAGCGAGTGGCGGCAGCTATTGCCGAAAAGCTTAGTATCGATACCTTTTACAGCGAGCTGTTACCAGAAGATAAAGTAGCCGCGCTGAAAGACCTGGCTCGTAAATATGGCAGCGTAGCTATGGTGGGCGATGGCGTCAATGATGCTCCCGCTCTAGCGACGGCCAATGTGGGTATCGCCATGGGGGTTGCCGGGTCAGATACGGCGTTGGAAACGGCTGATATTGCCCTCATGTCAGATGATTTGAGTAAACTGGCCTATGTCATGAAGCTAAGCCGAAAGACAGTGGTGATTATCAAGCAGAATATTACTTTTTCTTTAGTGATAAAACTGTTGTTTGTTGTAGGGACTTTTGCCGGTTTTGTAAATTTGTGGCTAGCAGTCTTGGCCGATACTGGCGCTTCGCTATTGGTCACGCTAAACGGTATGCGTCTGGCCCGGGAGATCAAGTAGTTTTCACGGGGGTAGGCAAAAGTGTCTACCCCTATTTTAAAAGATCATATGGAGTTTACTACAAAAAAATGCGCTTATTTAGGGCGGTTTTTAGGCGAGAGGAGGACAACCTGTGCCGGTATTAGTGTTAGCTATTGTCAGTGCTCTTATTGACCAAGGCATCAAATATTACGTTCAATCGCAGATGACGCTGGGCATGTCCATACCGGTTATCAATGGGGTTTTTCACATTACGTATATTTTAAACCCCGGGGCTGCTTTTAGCATATTGGAACATCAAACCATATTGCTGATGGCTGTAACAGTTGGCATGTTAGCTGCGCTGGTGTATTTTTATGGCCACATAGCAGCAGGACCTTGGTTGATGCGCCTGGGGGCAGGATTGTTAGCAGGTGGCGCGATTGGCAATTTAATTGACCGGGTAAAAACCGGTTATGTAGTTGATTTTCTCGATTTTCGTATATGGCCGGTTTTTAATTCGGCGGATGTTGCTATTGTTACCGGGGTGAGTTTATTGATGTATACTATGCTGTTTTTCCCCGAAACGTTGCCGGGGGGAAACCCGGGAAGGACGGAGAAAGAGAGTTAACCATGAACAATATACAGAAGAAAGCTCTGTTGCAAATATTTGTATTAGTGTTGGTTCTCATGGTGATTACCGGTTTTGAGTACTGGCGTGATTCCGGTGTGATGGTCAGCACCTACGAAGGTAGGACTGAAACGCTTACAGTGAAGCCGGAAATGACGGTGAAAGATATAGGCGAGGTCTTGTTCCAAAACGGGATCATTCACAATGCTACGCTCTTTCGCATCAATGCCAAAGTTCAAGGGGCTGAAAACTCGCTCCAGGCTGGTAATTATGTCCTTAGCTCCAAAATGAGTATGTCGGATATCATTGATAAGATGGTTCGGGGGGA
Organism: Anaerospora hongkongensis; assembly: GCF_004339805.1. Classification (GTDB taxonomy): domain Bacteria; phylum Bacillota; class Negativicutes; order Sporomusales; family DSM-15969; genus Anaerospora; species Anaerospora hongkongensis. Next base: position 62,824 of record NZ_SLUI01000006.1, read on the forward strand.
TACAGTGTATCGTTTGCTGACTATTCCCGAAGGCTACAATGTGGAGCAAATTGCAAAGTTACTTGATGAGCAGGGGTTGGGTGACGGCGCTACATTTAAGGCGCTGGCACGAAATTTTACGCCTTTGGATTACATGGTACAGCAGCCTGGGATTATCTATCCAGTTGAGGGCTATGTTTTTCCAGACACGTATCGCATCAACCCAGGCATGACGGAAGAAGGTATCTTAAAGATGCTGGTTGCTAATTTTGATAAAAAGCTGACAACCGATATGCGGGAACGGGCAAGAGCGCTGGGGCTATCTCTTCATCAAGCAGTGACATTGGCCTCACTGGTGGAAAAAGAAGCTAAGCTAGATACAGAGCGGCCAGTTATTGCAGGCGTGTTTTACAACCGCCTAAAACAGAACATGCCGCTCCAGTCTTGTCCGACTGTACAATATATTCTAGGCTATCCTAAAGCCGAACTTACTATCGCAGATACCCAAATTATGTCACCGTATAACACCTACCAGAATCTTGGATTGCCGCCAGGCCCAATTGCCAGTCCTGGTATGGCCGCTATTCAAGCGGTATTGTATCCGGCGGACACACCTTATTTCTACTTTGTGGCGGCCAAGGATGGCTCTCACCGTTTTAATAAAACGTATGAAGAACACTTGGCTGCTGTGGATGCGGTGGACAAGGAATAGTATGGCGTTATCGCTATAATAACAGAACAAGGATATTGGTTATTTTAAATCGGAAAAATGTATGCGCTGAATCCTGGTATAACAGGTACGGAGGACCCAAAATTGGGGTGAAGCGACATGATCGCGGGGCCTAAGCCTTGGCCCTAACCCGACAGCTAACTTCGGAGGCGCCGGAAGGCGGGGTACATTGGGAAAAGTGAAATATTGCAAATGGACGATAGCCGTATTATTAGGGGTCTCCGTGCTATGGGGTAGCTCTGCAAATGCACTTGCTGCTGTTCGCCTCGGAGATAGTGGCGATGAAAGTAGGGCTGTCCAAGAACGTCTGATAAGTCTTGGGTACGATGTAGGATTACCGGATGGGGTATTCGGTGTTCGGACCCAAACTGCGGTGGAAGCCCTACAGGCGGAGAACGGATTAGTTGTGGATGGAATTGTAGGCGAGGATACATGGCGTGTGCTTCGAACTGCCGTGCCGCAAGTGAGCCGGGGGCGAGAGAGCAGTGCAGTTTCTGCTCGGATTATATTAACCGCCCAGCGGTATCAGGGAGTGCCTTATGTTTGGGGTGGGACGAGCCCTGGCGGGTTTGACTGTTCGGGATTTACACAATATGTATTTGCCTTAAATGGGGTAAATCTCCCTCGTACGGCTGACGTCCAGTTTGAAGTGGGTATTCCAGTGCGTTATGGGCAGCTTCAGCCAGGTGATTTGGTTTTTTTCTCAACGTATGAGCCTGGGCCATCTCATAATGGGATTTATCTAGGTAGCGGAAGGTTTATCAGTGCAAGTTCCAGTCGTGGCGTGGCCATTGATCGCCTAGACAGTGACTATTGGAGTTCACGGTACCTAGGTGCTCGGCGGGTTATCCGTTAACTGGCAATGCGGTTAAAGAAGAATGTTTCTAAAAACAAGCACACTCTCTGCAAGTGTTTCTGCGGAGGGTGTGCTTGTTACTACTATTTCGTTTTTAGCTTTAACTACATAGAAATTGGGATGATAGCGCGTGGCAGCAAAAATTTTATCCTACGCAATTGCATATGTAACTCATTATCTATAGCAACATAAAATAACACATAAGATATTTCGTATATATATTGGAGGGATACTTTTGAGAAGACTTTGGGATAATCCGGAGATTGAAGAATTGCCTGATGAGTTTGAACGACAGCAAATGTGTGCGCCCAAATGTATGCCTAATTGTATGCCAAACTGTATGCCAAACTGTATGCCGCTTTGTTACCCTTCGTGCAGACCCAAAAAGCCGCCTGCCTGCAAGCCAGCTTTTACGAATTATTACTAGTGTGCTATAGTCTGCATTTATTGTCTCATACTTTGGTAACTGGAAATAACCCCCAAGTCATTAGCTTACTAAGTCGAAAAAGATTAAAATCCCGCTGATTGCCAGCAGTATACCTGCTATGCGCTGTACCACATTCAATCGGCGCGAAAAGAGGCGTATCCTACTCAAATACTGCTCTAATGTAACCGCCAGCAATGCAAAGGGCAGGCAAAACCCTAAGCCATAAACGAAGAAGAGAGCGACTCCTTTTAATAAGGAGGGTGAAGCGCTTGCATACACTAATACCGGTGCAAGCAGCGGGCCGTTGCAGGGGGTCCAGGCGGCAGTGGAGGCCATACCCAGAAGAAAGATGCCGCCTGGGTCAGCATTTACCGGAAAGCGCAAATGGTACTTACGGCTGATCAAAGAGAAAGAAAGGAGCCCGCTAAGCTGTAAGCCCATTATAAACATGAATGCTGCTCCTATTTTACTAATGATGTGTTGATAACTATGCAGGGCTTGACCAAGGTAGGCTGCGCCGATACCTATAATAAGAAAGACTGCGATAAATCCACTTAAGAATATGCCAATATTGATACACAATTGCCACCTGTGGGGAAATCGGACGGCTCTGCCTGCGCTGCCTAGGAATGCTGTACAGGTTGGCAAAACAGCTAATACACAGGGAGATAGAAAGGAAAAAAAACCAGCAGTGAAGGCAGTCAAAAGCGCAGCATAGCCTATTTCCATTGACGCAATCCTCCTCAGTTTATTGAATTTGCACACAATCATATCTATGAGGGTAAGAGAACGTCCCATGCAATCCTTTATTTGGTAAATCATGATAAAACGAGGCAACCAGCAACCCTTGTGGGTGGCGGTTACCTCGTTTGGCACTGCTGTCTTTTAAGATAAAAATATTCATTCTTTGATGGTGCCCTTTTAGACGCAGAATCTGGTAGGAGCATTAGCCATTTTTTATTTAGTAGCTTGCTTACCCATAAGATTTTCCTTGGGAAATTCACCAGTGTCATTTAAGAGTATGTCATGATAGCTTAGGCTACGGGTATGTTGGGTATGATGCCAATTACGATCATTTCGGTGCAGAAAACCTAAGATGGTGATTGGTATCCAACTATACACAAAAAGAGGATAAAAAATTGAATAAACCCAGGTTATCAGATTTGCTCGAATTTTAGCAAGGATAATTATTGGAAATACATATTGGCCTATGGCAATTATTGTCCATACTTCTATCGGTAGAATCATATAAAAGATATTGGTATAAAAAGGGGTAATATAATAAATATAGTTTAGAAAAATAAAGGTTGTGGATAATAGCAGGAAATGTGGCTGAACGAGATGGAGAACACCATCTAAGAGGCGTATATCTCGACGTTTTATTCCTTCTATCAGCAATTTCGGAATATAGCGACCGGCAACATCAAAGTGGCCCTGAGCCCAGCGCTCGCGCTGATTCCAGGATTGTTTAAAAGTAAGTGGCTTTTCGTCATACACGATGGCATCATGTGCCCAAGTTGTACGGATACCAATCAATAGCACTTTCATGGTGAATTCCATATCCTCAGTCAGACAGGTTGCCCCCCAACCGAATTTTTTTAAAATATCTGTGGAGATACACATGCCAGTGCCACCGAGGACGCTTGATAATCCCAAGTTATATTTAGCCAGGTGCCAGATGTGGTTTACCACCCAGAATGAAATTGCAAAGGTAGCAGTAATCCAGGTATCATTTGGATTTTTGGCATCAAGATAACCTTGAATAACTTTTTCACCTTTACACAGGCGATTATTCATTTCGAGAAGAAAATTTGGATGAACTAAATTATCGGCATCAAAAACCACGACAGCATCGTATTGCTTCTTTTGTGTGAACAGTTTTTCAAACATCCATTCCATGGCGTAGCCTTTGCCTCGATGTTCAAGGTTAAAACGTTCAAATACAATGGCACCGGCATTTTTGGCAATATTAGCTGTTTTATCTTTGCAATTATCGGCCACAACATACATATCGTAAAGTTCGCGTGGGTAATTGAGTACGCGTAGGTTTTCTATCAGTTGTCCAATTACTTGTTGCTCATTGTGTGCAGCAATTATAATAGCAAATGTATTTTTAGGTGTAAGTATCTTATTTTCATTCTTTTTGTAAATCCCAAAAAAGGCAATAATAAAATAATACAAGGTAAAAAAAACAATAATTAGTTGCAAAGGGATCATTATATAGTCAAAAATGTAATTCATGGACTTATTCTCCTTACAAATCTTGCTGTGAATATAGTGTTTGATGCTGGCGCCAGCACAAGCTGGCAAAGACCGAAAAATTGAAGGTTAAGGAGGTTAAACGGATAGCAGAGAAGAGCCACAAGCACGTAGTGTGGCTTAGCGGAAAATTCGTTGGTGACAAACAGCAGAATATTAATTTATTCTTATATAATCAAGTTTTACATGACTCCTTACCATAGCCAAGTGGCTTATCGAACAATTGACGTTTTATGACAGAGCAGACTGCCGCTGCAGCCTTCGGACGTTTCAGTTGGCGCAGATTGCATCTGATGTCGACCAGATGGGCGGGAGAGTTGAGCATAGAGTGGATGACATCAGATAGAGGCTGTCTGTAATGGACCCAGCGGGCTACGCCCTGGCTGACCAAGTATAGTGCATTGTCCTCCTCCTGCCCAGGTAAGGGACGGAAAAAGATGATAGGCAGTTCCATGGCCATGGCCTCAGCGCAGGTCAGGCCGCCGGGCTTCGTGATGAGAAGGTCGGCGGCGGCCATCAATTCGGGGATGCGATCCGTGTAGGGCAGCACGATGGTCGGGTGACGAATTAGTAATGCCGCTATTTCTTCTGTCAGACGGTAATTGTGGCCGGCAGTAATGATCAAGTTTACTGGTATAGGCAACTTAGCAATTTCGCGTACTATTTCAGGGATAGCACCTAAACCTAATCCACCGCCCATGATCAATAATATCGGGAAACTCTCAGTTAGTCCTAGCTCCATTTTGAGATTTGCCGGGTCCATTTTGTTACCGAATTTAGCGGTAATTGGGATTCCGGTAACTGTCAGTCGGCATGACGGAATGCTTTGAGCTAGCAATTCCTGCCGCATTGCTTCCGTAGCAATGCAGTACTCGTCCACTTCGTTATAAACCCAAAAACGATGCACTGAGAAATCAGTTAGCTGCGCTACGATTGGTATATTAAGATAACCGGTCTTGCGCAGGTGAGCTGCTGCGCTGCAAGGAAAGGGATGGGTAAAGACCAACAAGTCCGGCTGATGAATTGCTAAGAGCATTCGCAGTTGGCGTTTTAGGTAACTTGCGCTGACTTTTTGCGTGATAAGGGCAGAGTGTGGCGATTGAACAAAGTGATATAAAAAATCATAAAAATCCGGGTAATGCTGTAGCATGTGTAGATAGGTATTTTTTACTAGCGAAGAAAAACGGGAGGACTTTGCTCCGAAAAAATCGATTACTATTGCTTTCTTCACCCAAGCTTGCTCGGCTAGCTTTTCTTGAATGGCTTTTGCCGCCTGATCATGCCCTGTACCGAAGGATGCTGAAAGAATTAAAATGGTTTTTTTCATTTTTTCAACATCCTGCATAGATTGCTACAGCCTGTTTTTTTGCAGGAGTAGACGAAGGCTGGCGGCATATTTAGCGGTACAAAATCAATAATTACTTTAGTGAAGTAATCATTGAGCGTTTTTCTCATTTGCAATGAATATTGAAAAGCCACAAAAATGCCCCCAGGCTTGAGTGATTGATATACTGCCGCTATAATTTTATGGCGTAGCGGCTCAGAAAACGCGGCGAAGGGTAACCCGGATATAATGCAGTCTGCAGGCGGCAGATTACGCATGTGAAGAAGCCTGTCCAGTTTTTCGGCTTTGGCACCGTAATGAAATGTGGGATGGGAAATCTTAAGCAACTTGCGCATAGCGAAATCCCTCTCAATTACAAGTACCTGGCACGATTCTTTTTTATGTTCGGCAATAAAATTGGTGAACACTCCGGTACCCGCACCTAGCTCCACAATCGTTTCCATATGGTCCCACGGTAAGTTGGCCAACATGGCGTTAGTCAGAAATGACGAGCTAGGAGTAATGCTGCCGATTTTTCCTGGTTCCAGTAAAAATTTATATAAAAAGATAACTCGACTTGTCATTTTTTCACTCTTTCTTTCGCAGGTTACGTTTGGATACCAAAACTGATACCAGGTAGAGCCCGGCAACTGCCGCTACCCCAAAAATAGCGCCCAGCGCCAATCCATCCAAGGCCCGTACAAAAGACATAAATACAGGTGTTCGCAGGTGGGCAAACGTTCCTACTAGGGATCCCTGGGCAATCGTAGCCACTGCCACCAAACTGTATTGAACTGAGCGCGGCCATTGGCGGTAGAAAGCCATTGTTGCTAATAAAAACGCTGGATGGCCGATCATAAACTCCTTCGTCCGGGGTCTGGCATACATTGTCTGTTCCAGAAATGCCCTGATTTTTAATTCAATTGCAGGCACTGGCACACCGGCAGTGTGGCCGGAGCGTCCGACATATACCCAGGTGGCAATAGCTGCTATGGCAAATAGCATTAAAACTTTGATGGTAACCGGGCGCTCCCCAATCCCGCTTAACTGACGCCAAAAATTTTCACTTTCCGTTGGCCCGTTAGGGTTAAATAGTTTGTACCGGGTCAAATAGATAAGGGTAATCAATATTAAGGGGGCGACGAAGACTAGCTTGACCCCGCGGAAAATTTCTATTTCCAAAAGAAACCGCACGTCACTGAGAAGGGCGCCGATGTACAGCCCGCCCACCAAAGACAGCAGGGTAGTAATTACAAGCCCACTAATTCCCTGAACGATAATTTTGCAGAATCCGGCAGTGGTCTCCAGATTGCCTGAAACTTCATGCCGTCGCCAGCGATCAACTTGCCAGGTCACGGCTAGTACCGGAAAGCAGATCGCACTGGCCAAAGCTGCACTTTGTCTGGCGGCATCGCCTCTGCCGCTTAGCACCGAAAAGATCAATAGCATTGCTATGACCGCCGTTAACAGATACTGATGACGCGCCGGGAACGGACGAATAAGGGACAACAAAAGTACACTCGCAGCGGTTGTGCCCAAAATAATGACAGCAAGGAGCCAGGGAGAGGCAAAATACGGTTGATAGGTACCGGCCCGGCCGACAGTAAAATGGTTTTCCAGCAAAGCCTGCTTGACGCCAGAGATATATTGCAGATTGGTTTCGATCAAGGTTTTTCCTGATTCCGGTTTATCATACCGGCGGAGTAAATTAAGGCGAATATTCCTTTCTTGGTCGGCAATTACCCAGCGCTGGATTGCGTCCGCAATATTCAGTCGTGGCTGCTCAGCTTGGGGAATGCTATATAGTCTGGCGGCGCGATATTGAATGGCGGCAACTACTTCCATAAGACCTTTCTGTTTTAAAAATTGTAGTTGCAATGGATGCTCGATCATGCCAATAGTGAAGTCGCGATTTTTCATTTGGTCAGCAGTCAAAGACAGCGCATCTGGATATCCTAAGACCTCATCACCGACAAATACAATGGCCGAAATGTTGTTTTGTGAAACCACATTTAGACGTTCAAAGACCGCTCTTACGTCCGACATGGTTACTTTCATATAATTAGAAGGGCGGGGCACTACATAAAAGCCTTGAGCAACAACCTCTTTTAGTTCTGTTGTGGACAGGCCTAGATTCTCTTTTAGCACTTTTTCATATTGGGCTTTGACGGCTAATATCGGCTCGTTACCTTCTGCCAGAACGGATACTTTGCCGGGACCTAACCGTCGTATCAAGTCGCTTTTTATTTCCTCAGAGGAGTTTTTATCGTGGACAACCACATATACATCTTCGACCTGAATGCCTCCAGTAGCAGCTAAGTTGTGCCAAAAAGGATTATTCAAGGCTCCTATCTGATTTTGCTGCAACAAGGAAGCACCAGATAAAACGGTGACTTGACCGCTCTTACTTAGTTTTTCCAGAGTCATTTCATAAACTGCCAGAGAGGTAATTCCCGCGTCTTTGAACTGCCCCAGTAGAGAGCGTGGCGGCACGCCGACAATTTGCGCCAATTCCGCAATATCTTCATAGTCCATAATCAGTTCTACAGTGGAGTTATTTTCTTCTACCTTATACCGCTGCCAGTCCACGGCTACTGTTGCCAGCAGGCCAAGGATGATAAGACAGATAAGCAGTCGGTTATATATATAATGCGTCATAAACTTGCCGCCTTGTGTTCGTTGTATATCTCTCAGGTTGTGTAGAAATGAAAAATATATGAGTCATACTCATATTTTCTATAATGGTTTAGTGACGATCTTAATATTAAGTTTATCTTGGCAATTACATGTTTGTCTGGTCCTATGGCGTCACCTGCAAACTCTTTATATAACAAGAGACGGACAACGTTCCAAAAAGTTCGCCGATGGATTAAAAAAGTAGACAAGATGGGCGGTACAATCCATGAAAATTGGCCGAAAAATAAGAAAATGCTAAGGAGCAAGGCATTGATCAGTGCTACTTTCGTAAGTAGGCTGTGCTATAGACCCTATTCTACGAAAAATATCCTGTAGGTAATTTACCTACAGGATATTTTTCGTAGAATTTTGGGACAACCTAATAAACAGAGCATGCGGCTTTGCGCATAAAATACAGACTTAATAGCTAGATTTAACAATGAAGAGGGGGAGGGGAATTTATATAAACCAAATGGTGTTTAACCATCTGGGTCGTTATTGCTATTCCATATCTTCGTTTAGTTTCAATTTTGCAATTATATTAATAACATAAATTATCACAAACAAGTTCATAAAAAATATAATCCACATCATCTGCCATCACTCCATTACATTTTTATTTGACTTAAAGTGCCTAAATTAATTAGTTAGATTGACCATTTTTCGATTTACTTTTGTTATGCCACCATAACAGTCCATAAATAACCGTTACCCCGAAAACTATCAGCGCTAATCGTAGTTGGTTTTCCTGATAGTTTACAACATCATAGCCTACCACCACTTCTAATGCAGTTGAAGGTAACTTGCCAAGAAAGTTAGCCAGAATATAATCCTTCAGCGATATACGACTTACTGCACCTAAGGCGGTAATGATTCCAGATGGAAAATAGGGTAACATTCGGGCAATAAGCATCATTTGGAACCCGCTGGAACCACTAAATTCATCTATTTTCTGCAGCATTTTACTCTTTTTGATTAGTTCCTCCGCAGAGCTGCGGAGCACGGTTCGCATTAAAATAAAACTCGAAATTACACCAATGGTTTCGGCAAACCAGGAAATCACAATGCCTGGTCCTATACCGAAAACTATACCATTAGCAGTAGAAATGAAAATAGAAGGTAAAAATCCCACCATATTAATGAGTATATCAATAATTATACTGATCACAATGGCCCAGACCCCAAAGGAGCGAAGAAATTCAATCGTGCCGGATATATCTCCGCTTGTAGCCAAATACCATATGGTTGCAAACAAATCAGGCTTGGCAAGGTAAGCACTCACAACCAGAATCGCTAGCATCGCGACAGCGGTGAGTTTAACTACTATTTCGCGATTTGTTTTATTCATCTGTTGCGTCTCCTTAAACAATTGCGATAAGGTTCTACGAGTACTATACTAAAACATTGTGTGATTCTCGTGAAGAAATCTGAAGTAAATGACAACATTTCTTACCGCGGACTTAATCGGCGCTTTAGCTATCGGCATAATAAAAACAGATTATACAGTAATTAGTTACTTCTTCCCTGTTTGGTTTATTTAGAAGTCTTTTTAGGAGCTTTACTTCCTATGCGTACTACCGTGTCAACGGACTCAAACTCATCAGTACTGAGCAATTCCCGGCTGGTTTCTTTTCCATTTAACTTTTTAATTCGATATGTCGTTACCAAGAAGCCTTTTAGTCCATCTACTTCTACCTCTTGTTTTCCTAACTCCAGAGTTACATCTTGTTTAATAATCGTCTTAGGTTCAATGGTTTTAGTACTTGTGGCAACAATTTGTATTTCAGGAGTATGTTCGCTATATTTCCCTAAAATAGTGACCGTGAGCTGATTCCCAACAGCATCAGTTTTAAGGTAAATATTTCCGGAAGTAGTATTGCGGAATATAAAATCGAGTAAATTGTCTGCGACAGTGGCATCTTGGCCAAGGGGAAGATAGGCAGGGGGTCGAATATGAGAAGTTCTCTCTACGATGGTCATATCAGCCATTAGGGCAGCATTATAAACTGTACTGCTCACCTGGCACACTCCTCCCCCCCAGTCAGGAACCAGGACACCATTAATATAGCCGGGGGCCTTCTTGAAGCCGCGATCTGCGAGACGCGGGCCAACAACAAGATTGAAGGAGAACGAATCATCACGGCGTACCAACGTATTATTGATACTCTTGGCAGCCAGATAAATATTTTCAGAACGATTAGTGTCCGACGAGTCAAATTGGGTAGTATAGGAGGCAAGCACACGATCAATCTCTTGTAAATCGGCAGAGCTGGTCTGTGGCATCGTCTTGTCTACCGTCAGATTAATCGAAAAGATTCCTTGAGTAGTAATACTGGTTGTAATATCTTCCGTCGTTTTAACAATATTAAGCTTTTGTCCAAACTCGTCAGGTATAAGGACGAGTTTGTTTTCTTTTAATAAAATAAGTGTGGCATCTTTCGGGGGGATATCGATAGCTTGGCTGATACCTATCAATAACTGATTGAGCTTCTCCGTATTATATGAAATGGATAAAGGTATTCTATATCCCTGATTAACTGTAAGATAGCGCTCTTTCAATTGTGCTACTATAGGACCATTTCTGCCGACTTGGTAAGCTGCGCGTGCCAGTTGGTCTGCATCAATAGTAAGTTCAATGTTGGCAGTTGAGACCGTCCAAGTTTTGCTGGCATACATGAGTTGAATAGGTTCAGCAGTTCTGGCGCGATAAACTGCTAAAAGTTTTTGTTTTGCCCGTTCTTCGGATAGTCCGCCAAGATCAATGTCTGCCACCATTACACCTTGATAAATTGTATTTGTCATTGTAACAACGGCATTTGCAGCAAGAAAGCCGATTGTGCTTAACAAAAAAATAATAGCAAAGAAAATCGCCAGTTTGGTGGTTTGGCTGACTGCGCTAAATATTGTTGTAACTTGCACGACAGGCACTCCAATCTGTACAAAACCTCCGCAATTACCTAGACGCTGACGCTATTACTTATTCTCATTGAAACCTCAATAAATGAATTAGCTTGTTGAAGGCTCTCATATTTTCTAAACCAGATGGTTGCCCGGTATCATGTCCCCCGATACCAGGCAAACCATTTATATAAACAGCCCTGGCCAACCTCCGTGCTATAGCGGCCAGTCAACCAGGAACTGGAGGATGACTAATTTATTTCATGGCAGTTGCCATCCTTTTGGTCCGCTTACGATAGATGCTGTGTCCAGTATTGGTGACCGATTTCTGGTTTTTGCTGTTTTTGGCGAGGGTATAGTCCATACCTCGACGATCGAGAATCTGACGTACTTGCCCCGTAGTGATATCGCCACGGGGATCGCAAAGCGAATAGCGCCGATTGACCAAGCGCTCCAGCATAGTGGTAATCACGAAAAATTCATTGGATTTTGCATTGTCATAGGCTTCTAGGATGAGCCGTTCCATGTTATCACCTCGTATGGTTATGTAATTTTTTCTGAAAGATTATTATGTTTTGCAGGCCATTTAGGCATGCGATCTCGCAAAAGTGGTAGGCAGATTACAACAACCAGCTTTCTATAAATAATAGACGGATAAAGTTCCAGAAAAGTTCATCCAATGGAAAAAAAACAGGAAATGCTGCACATTGTGCGCAGCATTTCCTGTTGAAACCAAAGAGCAAATTATTAACGCGATAGACCGCTTCTACCCATTTTTGAAGCGATGCAAAATGTACAGGGTAGTCAGCAACACCGGCTGATGAATGAGGTAAACGGCCAGTGAATGACGACCTAATGCTACAAGCGGCTGTAGCCAACGGGGCTGTGGAAGATGGGAACGGCGTTCTTTGTACAATAGCTGTCCTAACGCCGCTCCATATAGAAAAAAACCTGACCAAGGCAGCAGTGGGTAGTAATCAAGAGAAGTGAAGTCAGCCGGTGTTATACCGAACGGCAGCAGCAGGGAATAGGGGGTGGTAAATTGTATCGTCCAGTAGAAGGAGGCGATAACTGTCGTTCCGGCCAGTATCAACCCAATTGGTCTTAGCTTTTTAATAAAAGGAAAGAACATCATACAGCTACCCAGCATATGCAGGATGCCAAACCGGATATACGTCTGCGGGTTATACAAATAGGTAACCAATGTAATCAACAGCCCTCAAGTGAAAACAACGACACCTTTGCGAAACTGATAAATGCTGAGGGTAGAACTGACACCGGCGATTGCCATAAACATAATTGCCGACAATTTACCTTCGTAATACCAAAAGCCGTCCATGTAGTTCAGGTTATAACCCCAAAAATCAGTCAGATCAACTATTAGATGAAAGACTACCATTAGCAGAAGCGCAATTCCCCTAAAGAAGTCAATTTCCCATATTCGAGATGATGAATTTGTCATTAATAGAATGCTCCTAAAAGACATGAACCAGCGCCAGGGTCTGCATAGTGGTTCTGGAAAATTTACTAGCTATTTTCTGAACCATGCAAGAAGTGCTCGTTAGTGGGGGACGGCTATTGAGAAGGGCGATTAGAGGCGCGTAAAACGGCTTTAACCCGGGCCACGAGTTCTCTGGGGCTAAAAGGTTTGGTAATGTAGTCGTCAGCCCCTAGTGAGAAAGCCGTTAGCTTGTCTGATTCATTGCAATCAGCTGTCAGAAAGATGATGGATACCGGACGCTGGATGTGCTGGCAGATTTCCCAGCCCGACAATTTGGGAAGCATAACATCTAGGATTAATAAAGTAGGACGATATTCCTCCTCCATAGCCAGAGCTTGTTCACCGTCGGCTGCCGTATAAACAGTAAATCCTTCGCGTTGTAAATACAATTTGACAATTTTGCTAATGGCTGGTTCGTCTTCTACCACTAAAATCGTTTCATTCATAGGGAAGCTCCTCTTATGAGTTGATAGATTAGGTAGATAAGATAAAAGGCCATTATGATTCCAGCTAGCCACACGTCGTCCTTCATAAGGGCCTCCCTTTTTAGAGTGTAATCAAAGAGGAGTGTCGGCTTCTTGAAAGAGAGCCAAACTGACTAATCCAACACCAAGTAATAAAATAAAAGCTAAGAATAGTGGCCCAATAAATGGAATATTGGTTATCAATGAGACGAAGGCAGCGCCATAGAGTGATTTTAACCAAGCAGGCTTGTCAAATTCACCTGCTTTGGCGGCAAGTCGACCGCCAATAGCCAAGCATACGCCGCTGGCACCGAAAGTGGCGGTTAGGAGAAAAAAGAGACCTACAACGAGTGCCAAAGGTAGCCCTATAATGCTGACCATCAGTAAACTTTCCAGTAGTAAAAACGCCAGGCCTAAGAGCAATCCCATGGCGGCCGCCTTGCCGCAAGACGATTGGCAGACTGATTCAAGCCGCTGGCAGCGGGAACGAAATCCCCAAGATAGTGCTGGGAGGATCATGAGAAAAGTAAAGGTTATGGTCAGTTGGACAAATCCCCAGAGAAATACCAGCAATGCGGCAAGTAGAATACTGGTTATGTTGTTAGAACCTGATTCCAGGTTCACAATCCCTCTTTTTACGACTGCGCCAGCTTCTTCGGTAAAGCGTCCACCCAGGACAAAGACACGTTTTTCAAGCTGTGCCGTGGGCAGCAAGGTCAGGTTACCGTTGATGACAACAACCTCATCGCTTACGTTGCCAGCAATAGTTACATCGGCGCCAATGACCACCACATGCTCGACAAAGGCGTTTGGGGGGATGAACACATCTTTAAAATCGATGACATCCGGGGCCGAATCGCCTGACAACCGGTTGGCTGCGGATGCAGGTTGTAGCGGCAGGGTGATTACCGTCAGTATCATTAGTGCCAGACTAACAGCCGCCCAAAATTTTTTTTGCATGAAGACGACCTCCCTTTGATTAAGCGATGCGGCGTATGGCCAGGCGTCGTATGGATGCCAGTACGATGAATAGCAATGTGGATAATGCTACGCCGCTAATTATTTGCAGCAAGGGAGTGGTTTTAACAACCAAGGTTCCCAATCTGACGAGGGTGAAGATAATATTGCCGATGAGCCAGAGCAAACTGAAAAAAAATGGGCTTATGATTACCAGTGTGACAATGATCAAGCCAGTCAAGGCTAAACCGATACCGATGATTGGTTTTAAAAAGGCGCCGCCCGATTCGGCTAACCCAATTTTGTTCATCGTTGCTTGAACAAAGGAGTTATCTAGGATAAGCACCGGCATGTGCTCTTTGAGAAACCGAGTGGTTTCTGCCAGTGAAGTAAGCTCAGTCCGGCAGGCCGGGCAATTTGCTAAATGTTCGTCTACTTGCTGGGTTAAATCATTGTTCAACTCATTATCAAGGTGCTCCCACAACAAATCTTTACATGTTTTGCAATCCATGTTTGTCACAACCTTTCTGGCGCCAGAATCTCGCGCAGACGGGACCTGGCAGCGCTGATGCGGGATTTTACCGTTCCTAGAGGGATATTGAGAATTTGCCCAATTTCATTATAAGGTAATTCTTGAAACTCATAAAGTACCCATACTGTTCGCTGTTCCAGAGTAAGTTGTTCCAATGCCGCCAATACCAGCCGCTGCTGTTCTTTCTGTACAGCTACTAACTCGGGTGATTGGGCAGGGTTTGAAAGAGGTAGGGCTGACTCAAGGGGTTGGATCCTCCCCAGGGAATTGGCTGTTTTTTTATCAATGCTTAAATTGACGGTAATTTTGACAAGCCAGCGGTAAAAAGCGTTGGCGCTAGTAAGTCGGTTGATGGACAAATAGGCCTTGAGAAAAGCCTCTTGGGCGATATCTTCGGCATCCTGAGCATTGCCTACAACCCCGAACGCAATGTTTATAATATGATCTTTATACCGCCAGACCAGCTTGCTAAAGGCAGTCTTATCTCCGGTCATAGCTTGTTGGATTATTGTAGATAATTCTTCGGTCAAAGCAGGTATCACCACCTCCATCATAACACCACACTACTATCCTATCCCGATTAGCATTGACAAGGGGAGTAGCCGGGGTAAGACGCCATTCTTCTCGGACACGTTTGTAAAATATACCACACTGATTAGCGCTAATGTAATGACTATAGGAACGATGCTGGCAGTGTGAGTGGAGAATCTTTGTATAAAGAGGGATCGTGAACCGTAATTAATAAATTAGTATGCCTTCCAGGTAAAAAACAGTTAGCTCTTCCAAGGAGGGGAGAGGCAAAAAAACAGATAAATAAATTTACAGGACCGTTGGCAGTAATGCTGATAAACCTGTAGGGAATGGGAACTAAGGTGCCGAATTATGGCAGAGTCCAGCTAGTTTTCCACTAACAATGGATCACCTCAAAATAGCAAGAGTGACGAACCAATTTAGCACCTGTAGACCCAACTTGCCGCCAAAGATTTTGCTATCTATTTGCGAACGGAGACGGTAAGTCCATCTGTACACTATCTAGACTAAGGTAACTAATATACGTAATTAATATACTATGTTATAAAAGACGGATAAAGTTCTGAAAAGTTCGCCTGCGGGTAAAAAATGTAGATTAGTGTAAAAAAACAACGGGAAACGGCGCAGAATGCGCGGCATTTCTCGTTGTTTTTTGCAGTTATTACCAGTTAGTTGCTAGCCGGATTATTGGCCTGATCAAAAAGCCTTAGATTAATTTTACCATCTGTTGGATTAACAATGAATTTTTTAGCTTTTGGCAATACTTTTTCCATTGTGTCTAGGAATAGACGATACTTTGTAGTATCTTGCGAACTTGTATTCTGATATTCTCCCAGCATGGCTTCAAATTTTTGGGCATCACCCTTAGATTTATTTATTACTTCTGCTCTATAAGAAGCGGCCTTGGTAATTTGTTCGTTGGCCTTGCCTCGTGCTTCCGGAATCAGGCTGTTATAATACCCTTTAGCTTGATTAATTTGCTTTTCTTTGTCTTCTTTTGCCGTTGTAACATCCCGGAAGGCATTAGCAACCTCAGTGGGAGGTACAATGGCTTTAATATTAAAATTTGTAACCTGTAGTCCGGAGTTATAACTGTCGAGTATACTCTGGGCCTGTTTCATAACCATTGACTGAGCGTTCACTTTGCCGCTGGTCAAAATATCATCTACGCCCATGCTTGCTGTGAGATAAACCAATGCTGCCTCAACACTAGTTCTCACTAATTGCTCATCATTGGAATTTACACTATATAAATAGTTGGTTGCGTCTTTAATTTTATAATGCACAATGGCTTCAGTACTGATAATGTTTTCATCACCGGTTAGCAGCTGAATGTTTTGTGGTGGGTCATCTTTATGTATATGATCGGGCAAACTGACGCCCACATCAGCTCGGCGCACCTCGGCGATATTCACTTTCTCAACCTTGTCTATCGGCCATGGTAGTCGATAGTGAATGCCTTCATAAATGGATTTATCCAAGATACTGCCAAATCGCTTGATGACGGCCTGCTCACCAGGATTCACAATGTAAATGCCGGTGAGAACATAGATCAGCAGAAATCCTAACAAGAGTGCCTGTGCTGCTTTCTTAGGGTTAATGTGCTGAAATGCTTTCGTAATATCCTCAATAACGGAGATCCGGTCATTCTCATTGTATTTTTGTTTTATACTATTAAAGAGACTCTTTATGATAACAGGCAAATTCTGCAACTTGTCTTTTATGATTTGGATTAGCGAACTAAGGAGCTTCTTAAGATCTTTTTTCGGTGGTTGTAGTTGGTTTCCTTCACTCACGGTGGTAGGTACCTCCTTCTGTTAAATGGTTAAGGCTTAATTTCCAGATGGGCTGTTTCCCAGATATTTTAGAATTTCAGCATTGGAAGGAAGTACAAGGGTTGTTTTTTCATCAATGGTTTTTTCATAGGTTTCCAGGGCTCGAATAAACTCATAGAATTTGGGGTCTCTCTGGAACGCTTCAGCATATGTTTTTATGGCCGCAGCATCGCCTTCGCCTTTTACTTTTTGTGATTGTCTATAGGCTTCGGAAAGCAGGATCTTTTGTTCCTTTTCAGCGTCGGCTTTTATTTTGCTCGCTTCTTCACTTCCCTCAGAGCGGTATTGTTTGGCCATCTGCTCGCGCTCGGCTTTCATTCTGGAGAACACACTTTTTTTGTTGGCTTCCGGGAAATTTAAAACTTTTATTTGCGCATCAATTACCTCGATGCCGTATTCCTTGGCTTTTTCCTTAGATTTCTCAGCCGTATTTTGCATCATGGCAGCGAGCTTTAATTTGTTGGCGTCTACATTGATCAGTTCATCTAAATTATATTGACCTAATTGAATACCTAAGCTTGATGAAAAGACATCAAGCAATCTAGCTTCTGCGCCAACTTTATCCTTGACAGCTTTCATATAAGTCACAGGGTCGATAATGCGCCAGGTTCCATAATAATCAACCGTGACACTTTTTTTATCGTTAGTCAATAATTCTAATGGCTGAGCCTTATAAACCTGAATTCTGTTGTCAAAACGCTGCACCGATTGGATGGGATCAGGTAGCTTAAACTGTAGCCCCGGTTCTAACACGATCTTTACAGGATTTCCAAATTGTGTTACAACCGCATATTCGGTGGTATCTACTGTATAAACGATAAGATTTAAAGATAGGAGCAGGAGACTAAGAAGTACACCTGCAATCATTTTAGGGTTGGCTTTAGTGAGCCTTTCTCTTACATCTATAGTTGCTTTCATTCGTTACTGCCTCCCTGAATTAAGAATCGGATTGACTGCTGCGCCATTCGTTAGCCATAATTCGGTGCCTTCCATCTTTATATTACCGCCAAGCAATATCTTTTTCACCTTAGGTAATACTCTATCCATTGTCTCCATATAAAGCCTGTATTCGGTTACTCCTTTTGAATTTTGATACTCCTCGAATTTTTGCACAAATAACAATGCATCACCTTGGGAAGTTTTAATTTTCTCATCCTTATAGGCTTCTGCTTCTTTGACCATCTTATATGAATTTCCCTTCGCCTCAGGGATGATGGCGTTACGGTAGGCCTGTGCTTGATTTATATAGGTTGCTTTATCCTGTCTGGCACTTGCCAAATCTTGAAAACTATCCACAATCTCCTTGGGGGGAGTCATTTCTAAAAGCTGTAGATTTACCACCTGCACACCGGTATTATTTCGATCCAACGCCTCTTGCAAGAGGTTCTTTGAAGTTACTTCTACTTCTGATTTTCCCACAGATAGTAAATAGTCGATATTCTTTTCACCAACAACCTGGCGAATGCTAGCAGTTGCTACCTCTGTAATTAAGCTGTTCAAGTCATTCACATTGAGGGCATATTTTATTGCATCAGATACCCTATAATGGATTCCGATATTAACATTGACAAGGTTGGTGTCACCAGTCAGCAGCATATTTAAACCAGTCTGCACATTCTGGATATTATCCTTTTTCACAAGTACCACTTTTTCAATAGGATAAGGGAGACGGTAATGGAGTCCGGGAGGCACGTTGCCTTGGGTAATGGCGCCGAATCTGCGGACAATCCCTTGCTCATCCCATTTAACAATATAAACACCGGAAAGGAAGTAGGCTGTAGCAAAGGCTGCACCAATCCCGGCTAATACTTTCTTGTTGTGGGGAGCAAATTGGAAGTGGAAGGTTCCGGTGTCAGCTACGTGATTTTCTCCTGAAATTAGGGCCTTCAGATTTGTTGTGAATATCTCATACGCAGCTATGAAAATAAAAACCATAGCTATAATCGCCGTTATTTTTTCTAGGCTGCTCATACTGAACAAGGAACCCAACAAGCCAATTAAAACAGCGATGGAGCAGTACATATCCATCTTAGAATGATAACCATCGGCAAGAAGACTTTGTGAATTGGTTTGTTGACCAACATACAACTTATAGCGAGCCATAAAATAATTGATTATGACCCCCAAAAAGGCACCGGCAGCTGTAAAAGGTACATATTTGAGCTCTTTTCCTTCGTTTTCCAAGGCTTCAAACAATACCTCCATACCCATATAGAAAATAAAGGCGGCTACAAATAGCGCAAGAATATTTTCCAGCCTACTTAAGACAGTTGTATGTTTTTTTATCCCGATTCGGCCAATGAACAATCCCAAGAAAACTACCGACGATACAAAAACGTCAGTAAACGAATGCCAGGCATTGGCCTTTAGCCCCAAGCTGCCGGAAATATCGGCCAGGTAAAAGCGTAAAACAATGAGAATAAGATTTGCCAAAATAGCAATCAGAATGGTGCGTTCTTTTCTTTCCACAAGCATCACCTTCTTTTACTCGATTATATTTGGGTATTTTTATCTTCTTTCAACAGCATTTTAAGAGAAGAATCATAAATGACTAACTGCGCTTTCGTAAGTAGTTCAGCTTCTAGACCAGATTCTCTACTACGGTGCTTTTCATCCAGCAACGCTTTTTTTAGCTGATCTTTTACTTCTTCAAAGGACCGCTGTCGTTTCTCTTCCTTTTGCCACAGCTTTACGATATAATACCCTCCCTTATATTCAAAAACACCACTGACTTCATCCGGTTGGAGAGTAAAGATATTTTTTTTCAGTGAGGGATCAAAGTGTTCATTATCATAGATCCAGCTTTTAAGCTCACCCATTGAAGCTGCTTTGGAATCGCTTGAATATTCTTTGGCAATGGCGGCAAAATCTGCACCGCTGGTTAACCTCTGCAGCGCTTCATCAATTTTCTGGCGCGCTCTGGTTTTTTCTGCCTCAGATGGACCTTGCGCAACTTGGATTAGGCTGATCTGGGCTTTAGCAGGCTCAACAAAAAAACTCTTTTTTTCTTCAAAAAACTTCAGTGCTTCTTCATCAGTAATTTGGCCTATTTTTTCGTCTATTTCTTCCTTATGAAGTATCTGGCTTAAATACTGGCTTTTCATTGTCGCAATTTCCTCGCTGTTTTCCTTTTCTGCAGGCTCATCGCCTGATTCCTCCAAAAGAAGTTCTTTAGTTATTAACTGGTCTATTAAGTTTTTCTTGGCGTCAAAGCTGGCGAATTTAGCCTGTGTTTCCGGCGAAAGCTCTTTGAACTCATCTTGGAATGCGCCAAGGGTAAAGGGTTTTCCGTGAATGGTAAATAACGCTTCATTTTTCCTCAAGTCTATTTCTGTTGGATTATCAATCCTTAGAATGTCATAATTTACGATAAGCCCTGCATTCTTTTTTAGCTTTGCAATATATTCAGGAAAGAAGCTTTTCTCTTTTTCTGCGGTCAGAATGTTTCTGATATCGTCCTCAACTTCGTTGAGAGGCTTATCTTTGTAGGTTTCCTTATTTGCATCATAGTATTTTTGAACTTCCCATTTATCGATCTTATCAGGAGAGAGCTGGTCTTGATGCACTTTGTCCACAAGTTTCTCTAAACTCACCTCTTCGACAAGATGTTTAAAATCATGCTTGACATTATCCTTTTGTATAATTCCTTTTTCTTTCGCCCAATCGTCAACAATCTGCTGTACGGCGATCATTTTTATGATTTGTCTGTACGATTCCAGGCTATCGATAGGGTGGGTTTCACATTCCTCAGTTTGATCGCACTTACTATGGTCAAAGCCGTGTTTTGAACAGATGCCATGCTGTTCTTCCTTATAACCCCTGTTTTTTATATAGGTTAAGAGGTCTTCTTTTGTAAGGTTTTTACCGTTATAGGTAGCCACTACATCTTCACTGGGAGGCCGGGGTTCTGTTATAAAGGAATATAGCTTATAGCTTAAAAATGATAGAAGAATAATCAACGGAATAATAACGAGTTTGCGTGTAAGGAATCGCTTTGTAGGTACTTTCGTAAGTCCATCTGCTGGCGCAACTGTACTGTCAATACCTTCAACCTCATTATTATTTTCCTTCACATCTGTAACTTTTACGGCATTACCGCCAGTTCCTAGCTCTTGGTTTTCTGAGATAACTTTTGCCGGTTCATTGCCAGCTTCCTTAGGGTCATCATTCGATGAGGGCGGAAGGACGTCTTTAGAAAGCTGTGATGTTTCAGTTGGTACTGTATTGAATTCATTTGAATCTTTATCTATGCTGGAAGATTTTTTCTTTGGATTTTTCCCAAATCTCACACCGATTGCTGCAAACAAATCCTGTACTATGGTAGTATGATTTGACGCTTTAATCTGAAGAGTACTCTCTGGGAGGGGGGGCTGTCCGTCGATACTATTGATTTCCTCCTGCTGATTTTCCACACTCGTCTCCGTAGATTGTTTTAGATCAGTCCCAGATTTTTTATCTGGTGTTTGAGTTTCTATTTCCTGACTATCCGTGCTTTTCTTGTCACCCATATGTAACCTCCCTGTAATACTGCAGCAGAAATGCCGTGCGTTCTCAGGTGCAGTAAAACTTTATATTAATAAAAGACGGATAAAGTTCCTAAAAGTTCACGAAAAAATGTAAAAAATTTACTAATAAAAAAGAAGAGGAAGTCCAATTCCTCTCCTAATCGCGCAGAATAACGGAGATGCCATTGCTAAGTCGGACTACATCGGCTTTGACCGCCTTGGCTAAATCCAGCGTTAGTTGCTCTTGCTCGGCCTCGTCTTCCGCCTCCAGAACGAAAGCGTCCCCGGCTAGTACCTTATGGTGCTTTAAGATGACGGCGGCAATAATTCTGGCAGTTTGCTGTTGAGCACCTTCACGCCCCATAGTCAATCACCTCCCAGCGTGCTACGGTTTAATAAGGCGTGGCTTTTTTTCACTGATTCTAATAGGGGGGTGTTTCGCACCACCCGGATTAGTTTTTCTTCATCTCTTAAGATCGGTACGAAGAAAATAATGACTTTGCCTGAAGCAAAATCTTTACGGGTGAAGTGATACCGCTTGACACCTAGTGTGCGAGTGGCTTCAAATAAGATGGCTTTTCGCTGTCCAAAGTTATCAAGAGCAACCCGGTAGTGATCGGCGATTGGATCGAGCACTACAGCGACGCCTTCCTTAGTGATAAGTTCTTGGGCGTTTTTCGTACCGACAAGATTACTGACAAAAATTCCATCGACGAAAAGCTCATTGTCTTTAATTTCTACTTGTCCCAACGCAACCTGGACAATATCACCCACCGTTTTGCCCTGGGAGAAGTTTTTTAGCAACAAAAAGACAATTCCCCCGGCGAGTGCTCCTAGCATAAGGTTAAAGTCTGGCGCCAAACTTTTTGTGGCTTGAATAATAACGCCGGTTACTAAAGAAACGACCAAGGCAATATAATTGCGCGACTCAAAGGTTTTGGCGATACCGTCGATATAAGCGTCGCCACGCGGCGTAAATTCCGTGCTTTCCAAATCTTTCAAGCTTTCCTTCTCAATCTTTCGCACATCCCGGAATTGCTGCAGCGCCAATGTTAAAAAAGTGACGGCTGTGTAATTGCCGGTCATGACAGCCGGTACGGCAAAAGCGCCTAGCGCGGCGGCAATAAACCCGATGACCAGGTGAATCATATAACCGTTGGGATGGGAAGGATATTGGCGGTAATCAACTTTAAGCGTTAGCAGCCGCGCTAATGTTCCAACGAAAATTGCGGTTAAAATCAGAGCAAGATATTCCGGTGCTATGGTTCCCCGCTCGCCACCCATAACGATACACCTCCTTGTTGTTGTGATTATGGACTACGGTATAATATAGCCGGCGACCAGGTAGCCAAGCGTGGACAGAGTGATGGCAGTCAGCCCGTAGGGTAAGACATAGCTGACATGACTCGTTACCGGAATATCCATAACTGCTGCAGTTAATACCGGTGTTTCACCTAGAGGTGACAGGCTGTCACCTATTGAGCCTCCAGCCAGAACGGCACCGACTGTGAGCGCAAGATTGGCTCCGGTAATTACAGCTAAGGACATAGCTAGCGGCATGACCAAAGCCCAGGTACCCCAGGAAGACCCCATAAAATAAGAGGCTACTCCCCCTATAGCAAACACAATGATGGGAATTAACTGCGGAGGCATTGCAGTTCCCAGTAAGCCACTAATAAAAGCATTAAAGCCTAGTTCTTGCGTTATACCGGTAATTGCCCAGGCCATGATTAAAATGACGATCGGGGGAAGCATTTCGGTTCCACCGCTTAAAAAATGGCTTTGTAATTCTTTCATAGGAATTTTTTGCAGTACATAGAGCAGAGTTGTGCCTACCAGCGTGGCTAAAGTCGCCACAAAAATAGCTTTTTCATAATCGGCATTCAGCAGTGCTGCTAAAAGCGAGGTTTCTCCCTTGGCTTGACCAGTCAACCAGAACAAATATGTAATCAGTGTTAGTAAGAAAACTAGTGGCAGGAGCAAGTTAGCTACCCGGGGCGGGACTTTTTCTTGATAATGACATTCGTCGTGGGCTTCATGGGAATCATGATCACCGGCGGTCACTTCTGGTTTGTAAGCAGGCTGAGCAAGTTTTAGCCAGCTAAACTGAAATGAGTAAAAGATGGAAAAGATACTAATTCCTAACATACTGATAGAATAAAAATTAAATGGGATTGCCGACAAATAGACCATATACGGGTTACCAGTAAAGCCGACTTGCGCCATAGATGAACCGATGACTCCCAGGATATAACCCACATAGGTGGTAGCGAAGGGAATAAGGACGATGAGTTGAGACGACGTAGTGTTGACAATTAAGGCCAGCTTGTCTTTGGAACCATCGACCTTTTCTAACAAGGGCTTGCTGATGGTTCCTGTCGCAATGACATGAAAGCAGCAGTCAAGGAAAGTCACTGGTGATGCCCAAAGGACGCTGAGCAGGGCACCACGTTCACTCTTAATATAAGGCTCAGTCATGTTTGCGAAGCCGGAGATGCCCCCACCAACCTTAAACATCTCGGCCAGGGCACCGAATCCAAATAGAAATAGGATAATATATGCATGACTTTCATCAGCCACTACGCTGGCCAGTGCCTGACCGGTCAGCAGGACGGCACCTATCGGATTGCCGCCTGCCTGTAGCAAGGTACCGGCTAGTAATCCCAGCACCAGAGAGGGGATAATTCGTTTAGTAACCGCAGCACCGATAATGGCAGCCAGCGGCGGTATGATACTGTAAAAATCCAGCAAGGTTGTAAACCTCCTTTGGTGATATCAGTTTAGTATTTGCCAGAAAGTTGCCAGTTATGAAAATAAATTAGTACGCCGCTTCTTTTCAGAAAAATGACTTGTGAGATAGGCTGGTGTATATTTAACTCAATTGGTGTACGGGTCATCGTTTTCCGGATGATGATGCAAACCGATTGTTACCCGTTCAGTCATGTCGCTATTAGCAGGCGGACGGAAAATTGCCTAGATAGCAATACAATAAAAGAGCCCCGCCTCAAATATGAAGCGGGGCCCTTTTATTGTATTGTTTTGTATAGGTTATTAGTTGATTTCGGGAATGGGTGGACGATCTTTGCCTCTTTCGGTATAGTTATTCGCGATGGCATCTTGCACATGCTGTACAAAGATATTCTGGATTATCTGGTTTTGACCCAAGCCACGGATAGCGGCATCCACTTTAAAACCGGCGTTAATAAGTCTGGTCTTGGCTGAATCGGCCTCGTCTCCGCCGATGTCATTGTTGGCGTGGTCACCAGCAACTAGCATCAGCGGCATCACGGTAACTTTCTTAATTTTTTGTTCCTTTAATTTTGCTATAACGCTGTCTAAGGACGGGTATCCCTCACCATCTACAGTGTTTACAAAGACATTTTTCAAACCGGCATCTGCAAATCTCATTTGTAGAGCGGCATAAGCGGCATTAGCGGGATGAGCGCCACCATGACCAATAAGGACAACGGCCTCGTTACGGTTTAGCTTGGGTAATTGGCTTTGTATGGCTTCAATAGCGGTAAGATAATCGTCTGGACGTTCCTCCTGGCCCGCAAAATAGAGCAGTGGGCGTCCTAACACTATTCTGTCAAAGGATTTGTTTTGAGCGTAGGTATCAACTGCCCGACGCACTTTGTCATATTCATCACCAGCTACCATATGCAGGGGCTGTACGATGACTTCACTGTAACCTTCAGCCTTCAATTTATCCAGAGCCTGCTTTTCTGTATCAATTTTTAATCCTTCGCGCTCAGCGATTCGTTTGATAATAATGCGGGAAGTAAAGGCACGGCGGACTTCATATTCCGGAAAAGCAGCCTTGATTTTATTCTCCACGCTTTCAATATTCAGTTTACGGGTATCCTGATATGTAGTACCGAAGCTGACTACAAGAATTGCTTTTTTACCTGGTGTAGGCTCTGCGGCATAGGTCTTTTGTCCGAAGGATAGAACACCGAAACAGACGGTAAGTAAAAACGTTGTCATGAGTAACCAAATACTTTTTTTCAATTGTTTTCCTCCTCTTTATCAATACATTGTGCTATCCTCAGTGGGTCGACATCACCTCCTCAGTGTATTGGGTATCTTTATGAGGATACGACGACCACAATCTTTTTAGCCGAGCATCATCGTAAAGGAGAACGTGTGGTGTTTCTAAGTAAATATGAGAATTTGGGAAATGCAGAAGTTTATTTACAGGTAAATTCAAGAAATACACAAAGAATAAAAAAGCCCCTCCCTGAGATCTACAGGAAGGGGGATCGTTACGTGAGAAAGATGTTTAGCCAAAATCCCGGCAAAAATTACCGAGCAGGAATCACTTGCTCCATATCCCCTCCCCATCGCTCGTGGGTAAAAACGGTGATTGATAGATAGGCAGTTCTCCTGGCTCTAGATCATCGCTCGTCCAAACCTTCCCAAGACTTTCGCGTCTCAGTGGTAATCCTTGGATTTGCTTCCTATTACAGTGGCGGGACCGCGCCGGTATCACACCGGTCTTCCCTATTAAGCCCTTGCGGGCACCTATCTCGCTCTATGTAATTGTCCAATCTTAATTCTCTTATTATTTGCCACAATAGTACCATTAGCGCTATAGATTGTCAAGCGATCGTCGGTGGGGAATTTATAATCGGTCAGATAATGTTTCATGTACAGGTATAGGAGGTTTAGGTCATACCAGCGTTTAGTTTCAGCATACTCTATCAGATACAATCTTAAGGATGGTGAACTCAAGTACGGGTCAGGATTTCTTTAGGACAGTGAAAATAGAATATACTGCCACGTAGTAAAGTCAGGTCTATTAATCCTAAAAAATTAATCTATATAGACTCTACAAACAGGGTTATAATATGTATGAATGTATACTTATATATTCATGGAGTGCTATATCACATATCTAAGAAAAAACTTTGTATATGTGCCTTAGCAAGCATTGTTAAAATTAAGCAATTCATAGTCTCGTCAAGTCCAGTATGGGCGTCTGTATAATATTGAAAGCATAATGGACATAAGGCGGTAATTCTTACTAAGTGGAATCCCAGTGGGGCCTTATCGTTGAACACATTTACAGAATAGATAAGATAAGATCGCGCAATGAAGGTGGTTCCAGAAGTGGACTTATATTGCTAAAAGTAACGAAAAAAGCACTTCCTTCACCTGGATGCTCTTACTTTATTTTCTGCATAGACATATATGATCCATTTAGCGATAGACATGCATTTATCTTAGTTGTTTTTTGATTTTGTGGACTCCGCTTGTGGCAGTTAGAGAAAGCGAAAATAGCCGTGAGCAGTAGTGGTTTTGAAACAAAACGATATTTCAATAATATGAGTTTCTGTACAAGAATAAGTATTGAACTGATTTTTAAAATTACTGAAGGAGGACATTGTATGATTGAGATTCCTCAAGACTCTTTTCGTTTGTATTTCCGGGACGTGTGCGGCGCGTTCAAATGGCAAAAACTATTTCAGGGCGATATTATCTGCGACAAAAACCTGCTCCTCGAATTTCTTGGTAATGCGATAACCCACAATTTAATTTGGACAATGGACCACTTTAATGTATTCTATGAAAAATGTACTTCCTATGCATTTAATATTCCGACCGAAGATCAAATTTCGGAGGCCATAGAGAATGCAACTCAAGACATCATTCAGGAGATTGGGAAGCCAGGAATTCCGTTTCAGGTATTCTTCCGTCCAGTTGGCGAGAGTAAATGGATTTTGATGCCCACATACAATTCAATTGTGTGCGATATCAAAGATATAACGGAACTTACCTTATATGGCCTCATGAAAGGCGTACTAAATAATCTGGACCGATTTGACATTTACTATAAGAACAGCCCAACCTTGCCCGAGAAAGTAGACGTGGATGCTTTAGTGGCAGCAATTCAAAAAGAAGCAAGAAAAAGTTAATCTTTTTCCTGCTTCTTTTTTTCATTTTTCTCCCATGAATTTACAATTGCCTCTAACATGACCAGGGGAAAGCCTATCTTCTCGGCCCGCTCCCCCAGCACAATATAAGGGGTTTTTTCGTTAGGGGAGATAAGTTCGGATGCAGGCATCTGCCCGGAGCGCAGCACGACATTTTCCAGGTAGAAGTAGCAGAGGTCAACCTTGAAGGCATCAGCAAACTTTGTGGCGGTTTTGTTGTTTGGAAACTCTTTTCCAGTCTCATAGCGGGAAATCTTACTTTGCTTCACACCTGTCAGTTTTTCAAGTTGTTCCATAGTAAGACGTTTCGATTTACGAATTTCTCTGAGTTTATGTCCGAGGAATTTCAATCCATTCTAATCCTCCTTTAGCGACCCATATCCTTAACATAATATTAGTATACAAAAATTATTACTATAATGATAAAGAACATATTACCAATTGACTAAATATTACTGTAAACATTATAATTTCGATGAGAAGTAACCGTTTTTGCTAGTTGTGATTTTGGTCTTTCGGTTGCTCTCGCTACTGGCTACAATTTACTGATGCAAAAAATGGAGTCTTTTCCCACTTTAAGATTTAGGAGGATTTGTTTGTCTGAGCAAGTGAAATGTCCCGTTTGTGGACGACGCCTATTTGATATCGAAGAAGATTCCAGGGGTCTAATTGCAATAAAGTGTATGCAATGTAAAAAAATTACTAAGTTTTACCTAGCAAGATTAAGTAAGTGCCCCGGGCGCCAGAGGTGTGGATAATAGAAGGAATACGAGTCAGCGGCTGTATTGATTTACCTAGAAGCCAGATAAATTGTTACCGACAATTTATCTGGCTTTTTTACTTTTATGGATAAAGCAGTTGGCCAGTATCTCATTTATCACTAAACTGTAATACCTTAACTATTTTTGACAATAAAATACCGTGCATACCGAGCAACGGAACCAGCGGTTTAAACCGCTTTGAGTTACCAAATAGCCGGATGAAGCTAATTTTTATTAGCTTCATCCGGCTATTTTTTTTTATTCACCCAAAGGAGAGAATGATCAATGAAAATTAAGTATGAATTCCTGACAGGAGAAGCGGTGGAGATTGAGGTGTCGGAAGCAATCAGCAAAGTGCTGATTGGTATTGACGAGGAAGTCAAAAACAGTGACCGGCGGGAAAGCCGACGGCATCATTCGATTGACGCTTTAGCTGAGATAGGCGTTGAACTGGCAGCTACCAGTGAGGAACTTGCTGACTCTATCGAAATGCGGGAAACAACGGAAGCCCTGCGCCAGGCAATCGGCAAGCTGCTTCCTCAGCAACGCAAATTGCTTCAGAAACTGTATTTTGGTGACGGGCGCACGATAGTGGACGTTGCCAGGGAGGAAGGGGTTACTATATCAGCCATTAGCCATCGCTTGGATCTGATCTATAAAAAACTAAGAAAGTTATTGAACCAAAATCAATAACCGAAAGCCTTTGATAAATCTAAGTTTTTTACCAGTTCCATAATTTACAAGAAAAAACTTTAGAAATAGACCCTCAACTTTCGTCGTTTTCGTGGCTATAAGGTAGAGGCACTTTTACGGCCTCAAAACATAGCGAAAGAGGTGAAACGATGGAAATTTGGATTGAGGGAGTCCAGATTAAAATTCCCAAAGGCAGCAAGCTCAAGTCTATTACGATTTCAGAACTAGACAGCAAGGCGGCAAAAAGGAAAGCAGTGGAGTTGGTAGACAAGCTGTTCCAGCCGCTGCTCCGTGAGGGGCAGCAGCAGTGCGACTGAATAGCGCCAGAGTCCAGCAACTCTTTAGCGAGTATGAAACGAACCCATGCCGGGTTGCCCGACAAACGGGAATCAGTCGGGGCGCACTGTCAAATGCGTTGGCTGGCCGGCGAACCGTGGGGAAGAAACTGCTGGCTGGTCTAATCAGGGCCTTCCCCGGTGAAACCATTGAAACCTTAACACTTCCAGACAGGCAGGTGGCAATTTGAAATTTGTGTACGTTTGCTCTCCCTTACGGGGAGACATAGAAACCAATATCCGGCGGGCTTACGGCTACTGCCGGTTTGTCATCCAGCAAGGAGCGCTGCCGCTGGCGCCGCACGCCATATTCACCGCCTTCTTGGATGACACGATTCCAGAAGAACGACAGCTAGGAATGAGCCTTGGCATTGAACTCTTGAAGCGTTCGGATGAACTTTGGGTGTTCGGCAAGAGGATTACTGAAGGCATGCGCGCTGAGATCGAAGTGGCTATAGAGCGGAATATCCCAGTGCAATATTTTGATGAACGCTGCGAAAAGAGATACCCTCACGCGGAACCATGATCCAGCTCTATCCCCATCAGGACCAATGCCTGGTTGAGACTAACGGTAAAAGCCGCGTGGCCTATTATCTCGACATGGGTCTCGGCAAAACCTTTGTCGCCGGTGAAAAGGCGAAGGAGCTGGACAAGCCGGTCCTGGTCGTGTGCCAGAAATCCAAGATCGACGACTGGAAGGAGCATTTTCAGATCCACTATCAGCTTCCGGTGTCTGTGATCAACTATGATCTGGCCTGGCGGCGGAGCGAGTATCTTAACTGGGCGGACTTTACGCTCCTGCTAGATGAATCCAGCTTGATCAAAAACGAAACGGCCAAACGCACCAAGTATGTGCTGAATCTGAAACCGACCAATGTAATCCTGCTATCGGGGACGCCCACAGGCGGCAAGTATGAAGAACTGTGGAGTCAGTGCCGATTGCTTGGCTGGAACATCTCCAAAAAGCTGTTCTATGACCATTACGTCATTACCGAAAAAATCGAGATGGGCGGGTTCCCTTTAACCAAAGTGGTCGGGTACAAAAATGTCGACCGGCTGAAAGCCAAGCTGCGCCAGTATGGCGCGGTGTTCATGAAGACCGATGAGGTATTCGACCTGCCGGAGCAAGTGGAAACGATGGTGAAGGTCAAGGCGACCAAGGAGTACCGCCAGTTTAAGCGGGACCGGTATCTTGCCTTGGACACTACCGAATTGGTCGGCGACACGACGCTGAAACAACTGCTCTACCAGCGGCAGCTTTGCGGCCAGTATAACAAGAACAAATTGTCGGCCGTCCGCGACCTGCTCGACTCGAACAATGACCGGGTCATCATCTTCTACAACTTTACCGCCGAGTTTGAACTAATCAAAACCCTGACCGACCGGCCGATCAGCTATATCAATGGCACAGGGACGGATTTGGCAAATTACGAAGCCCATTCGAACAGCATCACCTGCGTCCAGTACCAGGCCGGAGCAATGGGCCACAATCTGCAGCGTAGCAACATCATTATTTATTTCACGCTGCCCTTAAGCTCCGAGCTTTTCGAGCAATCCAAAAAGCGGATTCACCGGATCGGCCAGAGCAAGACTTGCTTTTACTATTACCCCATAACCGAGAAATCGGTGGAAGTTAAAATACTCAAAGTGCTAAAACAGCGCCGGGACTTTACCGATGCGCTGTTTAAGGAGGAGGCCGGTTGACGGAAAAACAGTTTCAGGACAAGGTCATTGCCTTCCTTCGGTCTCAGAAGATATATCACGTGAAGGTATGGGGCGGCGGCTATCAGACAGCCGGTATTCCTGACATACTCTGCTGCATAAACGGCCGGTTCGTCGCCCTGGAGTTAAAGACCGAAAAAGGCAAACCCACGGTCCTGCAAAAATACAACCTCTTCAAAATCCAGGAGGCGGGGGGACACGCGCGTGTACTTCGACCGTCGGAATTTGAAGGTTTCAAAAGGCAGGTGCTGACCGGTGCGATTTAGCCACAGCAGAGTCAATACCTTTGTCCAGTGCCCTTATAAATTTAAGCTGCGCTATCTGGACGGCATCGAAACAATACAGGACCCGGCAGCGGACAATCCGCTTATCATTGGCAAGGCCATGCATATGGGCATCGAGGATGGCATACCGGCGGCGGTGCGGTGGTATGCCGAGCAGTTTAATATCCTTACCGACCTTCATATCCACGAGACGATCAAGCTGGAAATCCTGTTGCCGAAAGTGCGGGCGCTGATTGATTACGACGCATCCACCTTTGAACTAGAAGTCAAGACAAAGGATTTCGTCGGCTATATCGACCTCATTGTCAAAAACGGCGATGGCACGGTCGACATCTTTGACTTCAAGTATTCAAACAACGTGGATCGATATCTAGAATCCGAACAGCTGCACCTATATAAGTACTACCTGGAAAAAGTCCACCATCTGAAAGTGGGCCACCTGGGATATATCTTTATCCCTAAGACAGCGATCCGGCAAAAGAAAACCGAGGACTTATACCAGTTCCGGCGGCGCTTGCTGGAAACGCTGCGCGAGTTAAAGGTAACCGTCTCGGTAGTTGAGTATGATCCGCAAAAAGTGGAGCGGTTTTTCCAGGATATCCAAAGCATTCATAGCGCCGCCGAATATCCGAAGAACCCCACAAAACTGTGCGACTGGTGCGATTACCAGGAATACTGCATGAGAGGAATTGATTATATGTTACTATTGCCCAAAAACGAACGGGTCCAGGTGGACCGGGAGACTGCCCCGGTACTGTGGTTGTACGGCGTGCCGTTCAGCGGCAAAACCACCTTTGCCAACCAGGCCCCGGACGTATTGCATTTGAATACCGACGGCAATGTCAAATATGTGGATGGTGCCCGGCTGATCATCCGGGACGAAATCAAGGTGAACGGTCGCATCAAAGATACGGTGTTTGCCTGGCAGATGTTTAAGGATGCGGTGGAAACGTTGTGCATCGGCCAGCACGACTTTAAGACCATCGTCATCGACCTGGTGGAAGATCTTCTGGAACACTGTCGGATTTATATGTATGACAAGCTGAACATTACCCATGAGGCGGACGCCGGTTACGGTAAGGGCTATGATATGGTGCGGACCGAGTTCTTGCCACAAATTCGTCGGTTGACCAACGCCGGTTACGGCGTCATTCTGATTAGCCATGAAATTATCTCCGAGATTACCAAACGCAACGGCGATAAGATTACCACCATTAAACCCAACCTGCAGGAAAAATACGCGAATAAAATCGCCGGCATGGTGGATATCGTGGGCCGAGTCATTATCGAAGAGGATGACCGCCGCTTTATCAAGTTCAAAACCGATGCTGTGCAATTTGGCGGCGGGCGGCTGAAATTCGGCACCGACCGGGTGGAACTAGACTATGACAAATTTATGGCATTGTACCGGACGGCCAAGCCGGAAACAAACACTAAGCCCAGACCTGCACCGCAAGCGGCGGTTATAAATGAGCCAGCTGGCGAAGCCCCCGAAGAAACAGGGGGTGAAGTACCAACCGAGGCGGCTGCTCCTACAGATGAGGACAAGCCGAAAAGACGTTCCAGAAGATCTGCGTAATTGAATTGAATGTGAGGTAGAAAATTTACCATGGCTAATATCTGGGAAAAATGGGATAAAAAAATCGATACTACCGGTCTCAAAGACGACGTAAAGAAAGCGTCGGAAAACAAGCAGGAATTTAAGGATGTGCCCAAAGGCAAGTATGAAGTGAAAATCACTAAGCTGGAACTGAAGGCCAGCAAGAAGTCCGATGATCCCATGCTGGCCTGCTGGATGAAAATTATCGCCGGGGACTACAAGGGCCAGTATGTTTTTTACTACCAAATGCTGACCACCGGCTTCGGTATCCACATGGCCAATGATTTCTTGCGCAGCTTGGAATCCGGTGTGGAAATCGACTTTGATAACTTCAAGCAGTACAACGACATGCTGATGGACATCACGGAAGCCATCGAAACGGAAAAATTGGAATATGTTCTTGACTACGGCGAAAACGACAAGGGTTATAAGACGTACAAAATTGAGGATGTTTTCTCCGACTCATGATTTTCTTTGATTTTGAGGTCTTTCTCCTAGACTGGTTGGTGGTGTTGGCGGATGCCAGCACCCAGACCTTTCATACCATCATCAACGACCCGGAAAAACTTCGCCGTTTTTATGAGAAGAACAAAGACGAAATATGGATCGGCTACAACTCGCGCAGCTACGACCAGTATATCCTGAAGGGGATATTGCTGGATTTTGACCCGTACGAAATATCAAAGTTCATTATTGCCGAAGACCGCAAAGGCTGGGAGTATTCAAACGCGTTTAACAAAATCCAGCTTTATGTATTTGACATCATGACCAGCTATCACGGCCTCAAACAGCTTGAAGGGTATATGGGCAATGATATTCGGGAAACCGACGTCAGCTTTAAGACCGCCCGCAAATTGACAGCAGCGGAGCTGCGTCAGGTGGAACAGTACTGCCGCCATGACGTGGAGCAAACCATGGAAGTGTTCCTGAACCGGACTGACGAGTTTGAGAGCCAACTGTCACTGTTAAATGCCTTTAAATTACCGCTAGGTTACATCGCTAAAACCAAACCACAGCTTGCGGCGATCATCCTGGAAGCAACCCGGCAAAGTTATCATGATGAGTTTCATATTACGCTGCCGGACACCCTTCGCCTCAGTAAATACCGGCATATTGCCGACTGGTATGGCGAAGCGGCGAACCGGGACTATAACAAGTCTTTGAAAGTGTTCGTCGCCGGCGTTCCCCATATTTTTGCCTGGGGCGGCATTCACGGAGCCATCGACAATTACCAAGGGGAAGGGTTGTTTCTGAATATCGATGTGGCCTCTTACTATCCCGCCCTAATGATTGAATACGGTTTTCTCAGCCGCAGTGTCGTCGATCCTGAGAAGTACAGGCAAATCCGGGACGAACGCCTCCGGCTGAAAAAAGAGAAAAACCCCATGCAGCAGCCGTACAAGATCGTGCTGAACAGTACCTATGGGGCCATGAAGGACAAGTACAACGCTCTGTACGACCCGCGCCAGGCCAACAACGTGTGCGTAGGCGGCCAGCTTTTGCTGTTGGATCTCATCGAGAAACTGGAACCGCATTGCAAAGTCGTTCAATCCAACACGGACGGCGTAATCGTAAAACTCGATAACGATGATGTCGATTTTATTAAAGCTATTTGCGCCGAGTGGCAAGAGCGCACCCGCATGGTGCTTGAATTTGAGACGTTCGAGCGGATCTTCCAAAAAGATGTGAACAACTACATCGTTATTCACAAGGATCAAACCTATAAGTCCAAGGGGGCCTACGTCAAGAAGCTCGATGTCTTAGACAACGACCTGCCTATCGTCAACAAGGCTCTAATCAAATATTTCATCCAAGGGACGCCGATGGAAGAGACCATAATAGGTTGTACGAACCTTATGGAATATCAAAAAATCGTCAAGGTGTCGCGGAAATATATGTACGCCATGCATGGGGATAAAATTTTAAGCGAGCGTGTTTTGCGCGTATTCGCCTCCCGCAGTAGGCATGACGCGGGCGTGTTCAAGCAGAAAACCCTGGAGCGCATCGAAAAAATCGCCAACACTCCTGAACGCTGCTTTATCGAAAACGGGAATGTGAACAACCTGCCTTTGCCTGCGAAACTGGACATTTCCTGGTATATCGATGTCGCAAAAAAACGCCTTAACGACTTTTTGGCAGGTGGTGCAAAGTGAGTATGTACAAGGGATATCTAAAGACCAAGGGCAAGGTGCCTCTCGAAAAAATGGAAGAGATGCGGCCGTCTCCCCCGGATCGGGGAGACTATGCCGGTGTGCTGGCAGACGATATGATCCAGATCGACGTGGACAACAAGGAACAGGCTGAGATTGTCCATGAAATCGTCAATTACCTGGAACTGAACTGCAATATCCTGCAAACAACCAGGGGCCTGCATTTCTATTTCAAAAACCCGGCTGTGAACAGTGTGAAAAACAGATCAGTCAAGGCGTATACCCCGGTTGGCATTAAAGTCGATGTCGGCGTGGGCCTAAAGAACGGCCTCGTTCCCCTGGTGGTTAGCGGCATAGCCAGAGAGTGGCTGAATCAGACTGAGGAGCCTGACGAACTGCCTGATTGGCTGCGGCCGGTTAAAATCACTCCAGTAGACTGGTTTCATTTCGGGGAGGGCGAC
This sequence comes from Anaerospora hongkongensis, assembly GCF_004339805.1. Taxonomy (GTDB): domain Bacteria; phylum Bacillota; class Negativicutes; order Sporomusales; family DSM-15969; genus Anaerospora; species Anaerospora hongkongensis. Next base: position 98,240 of record NZ_SLUI01000006.1, read on the forward strand.
GGCCGGAACCAGGAACTGTTTAACTATATCATCAAGCTGCAATCGGCCGGAATAGCTAAAACGTCCATCATTGAGGCCATCAATCTTATAAACCGCTTTATCCTTAAAACGCCGCTCACGCAGCGGGAGATCGATACCATTACCCGCGATGAGGCGTTCCCGACAGAGACTTTCTTTGGTGAACGCGGCAAGTTTTTGCACGATGGGTTTGCCCGCTGGTTTATAAACAACGAGCATGTAGCTCGTATCGATGGCATGCTGCACATTTACCAGAACGGCCTGTACACGAACAACTGGGAGCTTTTCGAGCGTAAAATGCTGGGCAAAATTCCGACATTAACATCAAGCCAGCGTAGTGAGGTGCTGCGCTATATCCAGGTGACCTGCGATAACGAAGTCAGTCTGGCCGAGCCGCGCTACATTGGCCTGAAAAGCAAGATATACGATATTGAAACCGATAGTCTGCTGGATTACAATCCTAAGATTGTGCTGAAAAACAGAATCCCTTACGATTACGATCCCACCGCCTATGACCCGAGCGTCGACACGGTGTTCGGCAAAATTACCTGTAAGGACAATAACCTGCGCCTGCTGCTTGAAGAAATGATTGGGTATTGCCTATATCGGAAAAAATCCTTCGGTAAAACCTTCTTTCTGACCGCTGGCGGTGAAAACGGAAAATCCACCTTTCTTGACATGATCAAAACTATGCTGAGCCGGGAAAATATCGCAACGCTTGAACCGGCCGACTTTGAACGGCGCTTTGTCAACGCGCAGCTCTTCGGCAAGCTGGCGAACATCGGTGACGATATCAGCTCTAACTACCGGGAGAATTCCAGCATCTTTAAAAAGCTCGTTACCGGCGAGAGCATTATGGTGGAGAACAAGGGTGAAACGCCCTTCATTCTGGATAACTATGCCACGCTGATCTTTTGCACGAACGAAATGCCCCGGATTAACGACCAGAGCCACGGCTTCATGCGTCGATTGGTTATTATTCCGTTCAACGCGAAATTTAGCGCGTCGGACCCGGACTACGACCCGTTTATTAAAGATAAGTTGCTGACGGAAAACGGCATGAAATATTTGCTGAAGCTTGCCGTTGCCGGTCTTAAGCGGCTACTTAAAAATAAGCGGTTTACGGACAGTGCCCAGGTGGCTGAACAATTGAAGCTGTATGAGGGCATCAACAATCCGGTTCTCTTATTTGTCGAAAGTCATCAGGTGGAAAATCAGATTGCACGGGATGTCTATCTACAATACTCATTTTGGTGCCGAGAGAACGGTCTGGTGCCGGTAAGCAATATTAATTTTGGCCGGATTCTAAGCAGCAAAAACCTGTTTAAAACGGCCTTTAAAAAGATAGACGGCAAGTCGTTTCGGATTTACACAAAAATTCAAGGGGCGTAAAGTCACCGAAAGGTATGGAAAAGTCTCCGACAGGTAACGGATGAAACCCTTATGAACACTGATGGTCACAGTAGACACTTCTATTTTATATATAAGAAGAATTATCAAATATATATAAATATATAAAGTATATATTTTTATATAGAGACTGTGACCCAAATTCTAAAGAAAGTCAGTATTTGTGCGGGTTCACCCGGTTTTTCTTATCGTGACATTTGTGCCCGATACGTGCCCTGTTTGTGCCTGGATTGTGACCAGTGAAATGAGAAGTGGGAGGACAAGCCATGAATATGCTGCCGATTAATTCCGAATGGAAGCGGCGGATTAAATGGGCCGAGAAGCAGCAGAAAGCTGCCAACAAGGCCAAGGAGCAAGCCAAGAAAAAAACGATTCAAAAAATACACTCGGTACAGGAGGACTAGATGACCAAGAAAGTGGTTACCTTCGATTATTGCGGTTCCGGCTTCCTTAGATATCAAAACAACATCAGCGAGAGGAATTTCTGCAACCGGAAGTGCTGGGGTAAGCATCTATCTAAGAAAAGCAAGATGCAGCCACTGAGTAAAGGGTCAGCGGCCCAGCAAAAACATTATCAAATCGCTCCAGTTGAACTTATAGAGATTTTGCAGATGTATTTACCTCCAGAGCAGTTTCAGGGATATTTACGCGGCAATGCGTTGAAGTACTTGCTACGAATGGGGCATAAAGATGAGCCCAAGAAAGAAATAGATAAAGCCTATCAGTTTAGCAAATGGCTCCGGCAGGCGGCTAACGGTGAGACAATCAACCCGAGGCAGGAGGACTAAGCATGGACTGCATTAGGGAAGCAGAAAACTACTTGCGCTATTACCGGGAACTCAATAAGAGCGTCGAGCACGCCGATCGGATGATCGGTCAGTTAACGTGGCAGACCGCACCGAAAGGGCTGGGTGCTGTAAGCATGGACGTGACCGGTGTTCGGGCGTCTCAATCGCACGACACCTTAAACCAGATCTTTCAACTGCAAAAGTGGCAGGAGATGCGGGAGTTGACGCTCACGGAAATGGAAAAGGTTGAGGACGTTTTGCATTCGATCTGTCAGGAGGCAGGCTGCGCGCAGTACAAAGATGTATTGACCATGTGGTATGTAGAAAAGCTGGATAAGGATATGATTGCTGATAAATTTGGCTATAGTTCACGGCAGTCGGTCTACGATATGAAGAATAAAGCGATTAGGAAATTCGCCGTCGCACTTTTTGGAGTAACTGCCTTAAAGGCAATATGAAACTGGAAAAAGTCTAGACACTTTTTTGACTTTGATCGTGCTATAATGATACCATCGAAATACTTGAGGACCGCCCTGTTTGGGGCGGTCTTACTTTTTATGGAGGTGGCCTTATGCCAACGGTAGTGTGTAGCCGGACGGACTGCTTGAATCACAGTGCGGAAGTCTGCATGGCAAATCGGGTGGAGTGGTGTCAAGGACAATGCAGCGGCTATATCACGAGCCGGGAAGCGATGAGAGCCAACGCCCCGCCCGTGGAACGAAAGCATGGTGCGATCATCCCTAAGCAGTGCCGTCCGATCCGGTGATGAGGTGTGGCACCCATTTACTGGCAATAAATCGGGCGGTTCCTTCTTACGGGGTGGGGGCCGCAGGGGTCGGCGATGCCGCGATAAATTCCCGCGAAAAATTAAAAAAATTTGTTCAACCTTTCAACTTTTTAAACACGCAAATTCAGCGTTATTGAGGGTTGGCGGATTTTGAAAGTTGTAAAAACATGGTATTCAACAATTGCAAACTGAAATTCTTAAACGTCCGTTTATGTGGGCGTTTTTTTGTTTGGGGGAAAAGACTTGGAAATTGTCAAACTGCCCATTGAAAATTTAAATGCCGCGCCATATAATCCGCGCGTTGATTTGAAACCAGGGGATAAGGAGTACGAGAAACTTAAAAAATCCATTCTCACCTATGGTTATATTGACCCGATCATCGTCAGCAAGCGCGGCTATGTGGTGGTCGGCGGCCACCAGCGGCTAAAGATACTCCAGGCGATAGGACATAAAACCGTCGATGTTTCCCTGGTAGACCTACCGCTTGCCCAAGAAAAAGCCCTGAACATCGCGCTCAACAAGACAGGCGGTGACTGGGATCTGCCGAAGCTGCAGGAATTGCTGGCCGAGCTTCAAGAAACCGACATGGACATAGAGATTACCGGCTTTGATGATTTGGAGATTGAGAACCTGCTGGCCTCCGTCTTGGAGGAGGAAGAAACCAAGCCGGCTAAAAAACAGGCGGTCGAGGATGACTTTGACGCGGAGGAGGAAGCCGCCAAAATCAAAAAACCGCTAACCCAGCCCGGCGATATTTGGCTGCTGGGCCGACACCGACTGCTTTGCGGCGATGCCACCAAAGCGGAAGATGTCCGGCGGCTTACCGACGGCAAGCTGTGCAACATGGTCTTTACCGACCCGCCGTATAACGTAGCATATGTCGGTAAAACGGCGGACAGCCTGAAAATTCAAAACGATAGCATGGCGGATGGCGATTTTTACAAGTTTCTCTTGCAAGCGTATACAAACATGCTGGAAGTAGTGGCACCAGGCGGTGCTATTTATGTATGTCATGCGGATACCGAGGGACTGAACTTCCGCAAAGCTATGGTGGATGCCGGCTGGCTGTTAAAGCAATGCCTGGTCTGGGTAAAAAACAGCATGGTGCTTGGCCGCCAGGACTACCACTGGCAGCATGGTGCGATCCGTTCCTAACTGAAAAGGTTAGGCGCAAAATCGCAAGATTTTGTAGAACTTGTATCTCAAATAGTCAAATGAGGGAGTAACGACCCGAAGGGCTATCTCTAAGAACTCCGAATGGCACAAATTCTATGAAGAGAAAATGTGTCATAAGCTCGGTAAAGTCGTCTGAATGCTATCGAAACAGGTTAAGCTGTCGAAAGCGGGCCAGAGGTGGAACGCGTAGCAGATAGGGCGGGAGTCCGGTGCCTATGGTTAGAATGTTCGGCAATCAACAGCCATAACGAACTGACGAACTTGCGAATGTACGGGTCTAAAGCCAGATTCGGTAGAAATGCCGAGGTGTACAGGTTGTACAGCTCACGGGGATGAGTAGGAATCGTGTAAGCCAAAGTCCCTATGCCGTTACAGGCGGCATCGTGTGAGCAGGCTCATAGCAAGAACCTAAGGGCATCGAATGATAGAGATATAGGAACGGAGTAAGCGTTGAACGTGGAGGACTTCATTCCTGCGAAGCGTTGGTATGGAAGACATAACATACCTTTATCAACGTGAAAGTGAAGGCATAGTACCGAGGAAGCAGCGATAATAAGCTGTGGAGGGATAGCCTTTAGTCAATGAGAAAAACGTAAAATCATGGTAATCATTAGGTTCGAGTAAGACTAACAGAGGCGAAATCCAATCGAAAGAGAGGAAAATAGCCGACTAATGACAGCTTGCAAGAAGAGTTTCAAAAAATCCAAACTCCGCTACAACGAGTACTACGACACACAACCAACCTTTGACGAACTCTATGAGAGGAGCCAAAACGGTCAATGCTTCAAGAACCTGATTCCCATCATAGAATCAGAGAACAATATACTTCTCGCCTATCGCAAAATTAAACGAAATACGGGTAGCAACACCAGCGGCACCAACGGACATACAATCAGGAACATCATGAACGCCACTAACGAAGACATAGTTCGCTACTTTCAAAAGAGGTTGAGGAACTACTCTCCCCACAGTGTCAGGCGGACGGAAATCGATAAAGGAAATGGAAAGAAAAGGCCGCTAGGCATTCCGACAATCGAAGACCGAATCCTGCAACAATGCATTCTGCAAGTTCTGGAGCCAATCTGTGAAGCGAAATTTTACCCATATAGTTTTGGGTTTCGTCCGAACAGAAGCGCGCACCATGCCATTGCCAGAGCATATCACCTGGTAAACATCAATAAGATGTACTATGTTGTGGACATTGACATAAAGGGATTCTTCGATAATGTGAATCATGGAAAACTCCTAAAACAAATGTGGACGTTGGGCATCCGAGACAAGAATCTCATCTGCATCATCGGAAAGATGTTAAAAGCAGAGGTCAAAGGAAAAGGGATTCCGAAGGTCGGAACGCCGCAAGGCGGCGTACTTTCCCCGTTGCTATCCAACATCGTACTCAATGAACTGGACTGGTGGATTGATAGCCAATGGTTGTCAATGAAAACCAGGCATGCATACCAGAACTGCTGTTCACACAGCAAGGCGTTGAGAACAACAACCCTTAAAGAGATGTATATTGTCCGGTACGCCGATGATTTTAAGATCTTTTGCAGGTCTTATAATCATGCGATAAAAATATTCGCAGCAGTAGAAGCGTGGATAAAAGAGCGACTGGGACTGGAAATCAGCCCGGAAAAATCAAAAATCACAAATCTCAGACGCGAATATACGGAATTCTTAGGGATCAAGATCAAGGCTGTCCCCAAGAGAAAAACGCATGTGATCGAATCAAGGCTTACTGATAAGGCAAAGAAAAAGTGTGTTGAACGACTTAAAACAGCAATCCATCGAATCGAGGAGAATTCCTCCGCCCAAAATGTTAGCAATTATAATGCTACGGTATTGGGGCTACAGAATTACTACGCTATAGCAAGTTCGGTGAGTAAGGATTTTCGTGAAATCGCCTTTGTAGTCAATCGATGTCTGTATAACCGACTGAAGCATCATCTAAAGAGAAAGGGAATCAAAAGTCGGGCATTCCTGAAGTTCTATGGCAAATACAATCAGCGGACTTATAGTATTGGAGCAATAACTCTTTTTCCAGTACAATGCATTAGCACAAGACCGCCATTGAACTTTAAACAGGAAACCTGTGACTTCACGGTTGCCGGTCGAGCACTAATACACCAAAAACTGAAGCGCGCCAATATGGCAATCGTACGCTATTTAATGCGCAACCCAGTACAAGGTGAAAGCGTCGAATATAACGACAACCGTATCTCGCTGTACATTGGACAAGCTGGCCTTTGTCGAATTACCAAAGCAATACTGCAAATTGGGCAAATGGAAGCTCACCATATCCAGCTGAGAGCCACAGGTGGAACAGATCAGTACGATAATCTGATCTTTATTACCAGGGACGTCCACCACTTGATTCATACAACCTCAGCAGAGACGATTCAGAAGTATTTAGACATTGTGAAACCTAATGCAGAGGAACTCAAGTCTATCAATAAGTGTAGACTACAAGCTGGAAACCATATGATTTAACGTTACTAATCATTGATGGAACGCCGGATGAGTTGGAAACTCTCATGTCCGGTGTGAAGCAGGGGAAAAGATGGAGATAGTATCAAAATCTTACCTATTGCTATAGCCGATTTTGTACGGCTGGCGACCGGGCGCGGCCCATGTTTGGAACAGCGACCGCAAGCAAACCACGGTTTGGCCGTTCGACCGGCCCAGCCGGAGCGCCGATCACCCAACCATGAAGCCATTGGCCATTCCGGCCAATGCCATCCAAAACAGCAGTAAGACCGGGGACACCGTCCTTGACCTGTTTGGCGGTTCCGGCTCCACGCTGATCGCCGCCGAGCAGACTGGCCGCATTTGCTATACCTCGGAAATCGACCCGCTATATGCCGACGTGATTGTCACCCGGTATATTGGTCAGGTCGGCAGCGATAAAGGCGTGTTCCTGTTGCGGGATGGAGAGAAAAAAGCCCATGCGGATGTCGCCCGTGAGGTGGCAGCATGCTAAATTATTGTGATGAGCGTGCGTATTAAGTTTTGTTTTGTACGTAATTATGCTATAATAATGTCACAATGATTTATAGAGGTGATGGAGATGCCGGAAATCAGACCGATTACGGATTTAAGAAATACAAACGAAATCTCTGAATTATGCCGCAAACGGCAAGAACCTATTTTTATTACCAAAAATGGCTATGGCGACATGGTTATTATGAGTATGGAAACTTATGAGCGGCGAATGGCGCTTGTGGAAGTGTACAAGAAACTGGCGGAAGCGGAAAAACAAATCGCTGATGGAATGCCGCTGTTAGACGGTGAAGAAGTATTTAAGCGGCTGAGAAAAAAACATGGCAGAGCATAATTACCGCGTGAAATTTACCCCTAAAGCCGAAGAGGACTTGGATGAATTTTATGGGTATATTCTCGGTACACTGTCTGCTGCTCTTGCTGCAGACAAGCTGATGGATCACATCGAAGCGGCAATCATGCGTTTAAAAGAATATCCGTTTTCTTGTCAGTACGTGCTGGATGAGCCGCTCAAAGCACGTGGGTATCGGAAACTAATCGTAGATAATTATCTGGTCTTTTATCTAGTAGAGGAACTCGACAAGGAAGTTGTGATTATGCGTATCCTTTACGGCGCGACCAATTATCAAGATATTTTATAGGCAATTCCTAACCCGCCCCGTCATTGCTTCACGTTAAGCATCTGTTTATTGCAGGTGCTTTTTTGTTTCTATTTTTTTAGAAGAATACGGTAAAGCATGGTGCGGGTTTTCCGGTGGAAGAATTAACTTGCTTTCCCGCGTGTTCATGGTAACATGTGCACTGACGAAATGAACAAGGGAGGGCTTTATATGGAAAAGCACGATTTTCAGTTTCATATGCAGGTAACTGGTCGCGAGCGAAAAGAGGTGGCGGCTCTGATTGCCGCCCATTTTGGCACACAGGCGGTTTACCAAGGCACGCGAGGATTTGGGTATCTAATCACCGAGCCTAACGGCAGCGGACGCGAGTGGCTTGTTGACAAGGCTGGCGCAATTGTTACCGAAGGAGTAAAACTAGACAATGTGACCGAAGTGTTCGCGGTCTTGAAAGTTCTTGAAGAGAATGGGATAGAAGCGGAAGGGAGAGCGGCAGTAACGCTCTCGATTGATGGCCACTGGGGGAGGTCGCTGCAGAACCTTGTTAATATCCTTTCAGCCAAGGAACGGCTGATTGCTAAAACGATGGGCACTGGCCAACCCTTTATGATCCCTGAGATTGTGAAGAAAATTAACACCGTTCGTCTCAAAACGATTGAGGATTTTTTGGAAGTGTCAGGTAGCGAAGTCTCACCGGGTCTTGCGATTACTCAGGATAAGATCACCTTACGTTGGTTTGCTGCAACGCTGAGTTCAGAGATCATTGCTGCCTATATTCAATTTGCCTTTGCAGTAAATGCCATGGCTATGATGCAAAGACATGCTACGCCAAATGAAAAAGAAACAGCCAATGAGAAATATACATTCCGGGTCTGGCTGCTCCGGCTCGGTTTTATCGGTGAGGAGTACAGCTTTGCTCGAAGGTTGTTCCTTAGCCGATTGGAGGGCAACGGTTCTTTCCGAACGGAGGACCAGGTTCATGAGGCAGTGAAAAGGCGAAAGGCACATTTGGCTACTCCTGAAACCGTCGTCTGAATTACTTAAGATAGGTATTGTAAGGGCTTGGAAACGGCTTTAAAAGAGTAAAACTGTGATAATTGACGTAAACGTGAATAATATTGATAAAACAAAAGAAAAACATGTAAAAATAGAATAATTGAGTTGATTTCCTGTGTATTTGGAGGTAACATGACAGTGACCAAAAGCACAGGAGGTTAGCAGCATGAAAAACCAGTACTTCGGCATCGAAATTGAACTCACCGGAATCACTAGATACCAAGCAGCAACAACCATCGCCGCCTATTTTGGTACAAGCCTCGGCCGCCAGAGCGCCTCATATGGAAGCTATAGGGTAGCTGACCGCCAAGGTCGCACCTGGCAAGTGGTTAAGGACGGCAGCGTTACGGCTCAAAAAAAGGTAAACGGCGCACGGACATCGGCAGGAGACGAATATAAAGTCGAGGTGGTATCACCTAAAAGCCGGTATGAAGATATCGAAGACATTCAGGAACTAATTAGAAGACTTCGCGAGGCAGGCGCGTTCACCAATAGTAGCTGCGGCATCCATATTCATGTCGATGCCGCCAACCATACCGCCAAAACGCTGCGTAACCTGGTCAACCTGATGGCTAGCAAAGAGGACATGCTCTATAAAGCCCTTGAAGTTGACGAGGCACGGATGAGAAGATTTTGCCAAAAGGTGAATGGCAGCTTGATAGAAGATATTAACCGCACTAAACCTGCGACCATGGAAGCACTAAGAACACTTTGGTATAAACCCTATAGCGGGGAAACCAACTATCATTATCACGCAAGCAGATATCATGGCCTGAATTTCCACTCCGTCTTTACGAAAGGGACAGTGGAATTCAGGCTTTTTAATTCCACCACTCACGCCGGGAAGATAAAAGCGTACATCCAGCTTTGCCTGGCGATCAGCCACCAGGCAATCGCACAAAAGAGCGCGTCGGCCAGAAAAACGGCTACTACGAACGAAAAGTTCACCTTTCGGACCTGGCTTCTACGCCTTGGCCTGATCGGCGACGAGTTCCAAACGGCTAGGCAGCACCTTTTAGCCAAGCTAGAGGGTAACAGTGCTTGGAGATACGCGGCGTCATAAGAAAATAAGGCAGGGCGGCTTTGCCGCCCTGCCTCAATAAAGAGTGGAGGAATAATGATGACTAAAATCTATTTGGCTTACGGTAGCAATTTGAATATTGAACAGATGGCAATGCGGTGCCCGACCGCGCGGGTATTGGGACCGGCGAAGCTCAGGGGATACAAAGCAACCTTTCGGGGGATGGATGGCGGCGCAGTGATGAATATTGAACCGGACGCCGCTGGGATAGTGCCGGTGCTTCTCTGGGAGATTGAGTCCGCCGATGAGGTGGCGCTAGACCGCTACGAAGGCTTTCCCCGCCTTTATCGTAAGGAAATCGTGACAGTCACCTTTAAGGGAGAGCGGGTCAAGGCGATGGTGTATATTATGAACGAGGGGCCGCCGCTTGGTACGCCAGGTAATAAATATTACTATATCATCCAGCAAGGTTACCAGGAGGCCGGGTTTGATATCGGCATTCTCCACCGGGCGATCAAGGAATCGGCTTTCCCGGAACAAGAGCCGCGATACAAGCCGAATTTTAACTTTAGGTGGTGATAATAATGCGAGTAATGATGAATGACAGAGTATATAGCGGATCGCCGGAAGCGGTGGTCGATGAAATGTGGAACGAGTGCTTTCACCGGGACACGCTGAATCACATCGAGGAATACATCGCGTATGTGGTCGGTAACGTGTTCAAATTCGCTGGGTTCGGCATTGATATTAACGCCCGGACAATAGAAGAGAAAAGCCGGAGATTGCTGGATGGATTGGTGGCGGCAGGTATTGCTAGTAAAATAGAGAATTAGAGAGAAAACGTGTGAAAAATAGAGATATTTATTGATTTCCTGTGCTTTCAGAGCTAACATGAACACAACAAAGCACAGGAAGGAGAAAAGAAAATGATACTAGGATACCCCCGCAAACTGGTTTCTAAAGAGCTTCAAAAATTGAATATATTTGTACCACCCAGATATGTAACAGAAAAAGACGTTCTCTTAATTCACAAAATTCGCGAGGAACGGCTCCGGGATAATTTAGCTAGAAGTAGGAGCGTGTAAAAATGAAGTACGCTAAAGGAACTGTTTTTGCATCGTATGATGAACTGTATACGCTAGTTGGCACAGCCTATATTGTAAATGACAGTTATGTACTGGCGCCACAAGACGAGGAAGACACCGAGGTGATACTATATACCGAGGCCGAGATCGAGGAAGGGCTGGAGGAAGGCTGGCTGGTTATAAAATAATAAGTAAATAAAAAGGAAGCCGACGCCGGTTTCCTTTTTATTTACGTTCAAATACGCAATCGTTAGATAATCGAAGATAATCGAAAATAATCGATGAAAACAGAAGAAATGAGTTGATTAACTGTGCCTTAAGAGCTATCATGAACACAACAAAAGCACAGGAGGCTAAAACGATGAAATACGCTAAAGGAACCCTTCTTACACTGAAAGGCAGTAAACAGAACTATAGGCTAGTTGGCAAATGGCATAACGCCTGGGTATTGGCTTCCGAAGACCCTCGGGATACCGAGATAGTGATGTATACTGAGAACGAAATCGAGGAGGAAATCGAAGCAGGCCGGATCACAGTAATATAATAGAAGGAAAGTTCAGCAAGAAGCCGTAAAGGGCTTCTTTTTTTATGGGCGGAAAGGAGGGAGCGACCGATATGGCAGACGAGTGGGGGCGCGTGATTGGTGGGAAAAAATGTATTTCCACCTCAGACCTATGCGAATTATTGGGCATAGATAAATCCACCCTGACCTACTGGGTCCGAGATGGATGCCCCAAAGAAGAACACGGCTGGTGGTGCCTCAAAGATATTCTTCGCTGGCGGGGGCTGGTAGGGAGCGGCATCCGTACCGAGGGGCAGGCGGACGCCGTAGCGCTGAAGGAGCAAAAGCTAAAAGCAGACACCGATTTAAAGAAGCTAGCTGCTGCCTCGGCCGCTATCAAGCTCGGGGAGCTAAAGGGCAAATATGTCAGTGCGGAAGAAACCACCGACACCTTGCAGCGATTTTTCATTGTCCTGAAACGTTCGCTCCTGACACTGGGCCGGCGGGTATCGGTGGAAGTGGCCTCGCATGTGGATGCGGTAACTGCGAGGAGGATAGAAAGAATGGTCAATGAGGTAATAACCGATGGGCTCGAACAAATCAGCATTGACGGAGTCTACACTCCGCCGCGCCGGTCAAAGAAAAAGAACACCTCTTGAGTGGCCGGCGTGGCTGAAAGATGCCATCGCCATACTGAAACCGCCGGACCTCCTAACCGTAACCGAGTGGTCGGATCGCTACCGGATTTTAGATGAAAAAACAGCCGCCGTGCCCGGTAGATGGCAAACCAGCCGCACACCGTACCTGCAGGAAATTATGGATGCCTTCACCCATCCAGATATCGAAGAAATTATCTTTTGCAAGGCGTCCCAGATCGGAGGCACTGAAGCGCTCCTAAACATTCTCGCCTATATCGTCGCTCAGGACCCCAGTCCGACGCTTCTGGTTTATCCGACCCTGGAACTGGCCGAGTTCGCTAGTTCCAACCGCATCCAGCCCATGGTCACGCTGATACCGGAAACCGATGTACGCTATAACAGCAAGGATTCGAAAACGCTGGAACTGCAATTTGACGGCATGTACCTGGCGCTGTCCGGGGCTAACTCGCCGGCGTCGTTGTCGTCACGGCCCATCCGATACCTGCTCCTTGATGAGGTGGACAAATATCCGGCGAACGCCGGCAAGGAAGCTGACCCGATCAGCCTGGCGCGAGAGCGCACCAAGACCTTCCACAATAAAAAAATTGTCTTGATATCCACCCCGACCCTGGAGACGGGTGCTATCTGGCAAGCCTTCGAGAGCGCCGACGAACGGCGCTATTTTTATGTGCCTTGTCCGCATTGTGGCAAGCATCAGATATTGAAGATGAGCAACGTCCGATGGCCCAAGGAAATGCGGGAGCCGGCTCAGGTCAGGGAGGTGGCGTGGTATGTTTGCGAGCATTGCCAGGAAATCATCCGGGACCATCACAAGCCGGATATGCTGCGCGGTGGCCGTTGGATATCCGACAACACCACGGGGCGAGTTTCCCGCCGGGTGGCCTTTCACCTTTCCAGCATCTATTCGCCCTGGCTCACCTTTGGCGATATCGCCGCCGAATTTCTTAAATCCAAAGCGTTTCCTTTCCTTCTACAGAACTTTGTCAACTCCTGGTTGGCAGAACCCTGGAAAACCGAGGCCAAGCGTCACAACTCCGATCTCGTCTTGGCCAGACGCGCCGCTTACCCGAAAGGCAGAGTTCATCAGGACGCACAGCTGCTTGTGGCTGGTGTCGACGTGCAGCTCAATCACTTTTGGTGGGGCGTGAGAGCATGGGGGCCTGATCTGACCTCGTGGCTGGTGGACTACGGGCGCACAGAGACTTGGGCGGACATCGAGAATATCCTTCGGCGTCCCTATCCGACAAACGAAAATGGCGAGGTTGCCTACATTGCCAAAGCCTGTATTGACTCTGGGTATAACACCGACGAAGTTTATAAATTTTGCGCCTATAACCAGGACATCTGTGTGCCGACCAAGGGGGCCTCCCGGCCGCTTCGGTCTCGCTATGTACAGACGAAAATTGAAAAAGACATGGGCCTGGGCCTGATCCTGTATATCTTTGACCCCAACCAGTTTAAAGACTTTTTGGCTGGCCGGCTGGCTCATGAGGTCAATATGCCTGGCGCCTGGATGGTGCCCGAGGATATCGACCGGCTGTATGCTGATCAAATCGTATCCGAACAACGAATTGAGAAAAAAAGCAAAGCGGGCATTATCAGCTATGAATGGGCGAAGGTCAGCACCCATGCTCAGAACCATCTTCTCGATGTGGAGGTAAACTGCGCCCTAGCCGCCGAGATTTGCGGCGCCCGGTATTTGCAAAAGCCGGTGATCATCCGTCCCTCGGCGGCACAGCCCGTAATAAGCGGCAACAAGTGGCTGGGGAATACGAGCAACTGGATGAAACGGTAAGTGGGCGACCTTGTGTCGTCTTTGTTAATTTTTAGGAGGTGAGCGAGTATGAGTATTGTCCGGGAGCTTTTATTACAGGTGGAGACGGCGATAGCCGCTTTGATTACCGGAGCAGAAGAAATGCAAATTAGTGGTCGAAGATACCGCAAAACGGATATGGAAAAACTCAGGGTCATGCGTAAAAGCCTGCAGGAAGAGCTCTTTTATGAACAGTTTGCGGCTGGCGGCACAACTCGCGCTTATGCGGCCTGGCCACTGCGCAAAGGGGGGATTCCCCCTTGGGATTAGGCCAATCGATTGACCGGCTTGTAAGCTGGATATCCCCGAAAGCAGCCTTTGAACGGCAAGCCTATCGTGAGGCGCTGGACATTAAGCAGCAGCAGGACATGCAGCGGAACTACGATGCCGGCATGCTAGGGCGCTTCAACAGCCGGGCCAATGCCGCCTGGGGTAGCGGCGAGTTGGTGGACAAGCCCTATCGCCAACGGATTCTTCTGATTGCCCGTGATTTGGAGCGCAACAACGATATTGCCAAATCTATCATTAATCCGTTTGAGCGCAATGTCATTGGCCTCGGCATTAACGTCCAGGCCAAGACCGACGATGATGCCTTAAATCAAGAACTGGAAGAGGTGTGGAACGAATGGTGTGAACAGGAAAATTGTGATGTCACAGGCCAGCTAACCTTTACGGAAATGCAAAGGATGAACTTAAGACGCATGATCGTCGATGGGGATATCGTCGCGGTCAAAATCCATGATCCACATGCTCCATTTATCCCGTTTCGGCTGCAACTGATTGAGGCAGACATGTTTGACACCACCCTGTTTGAAAACAGCGAGAACGGTAATCGAATTTATTCGGGTGTGGAGGTGGATGCCATGCTGCGTCCCGTGGCTTACTGGTTCCAGCAGTCGACGCTGGATCACTATCTTCATAACCTCCAGTCGCTTAGAATTCCGGCGGATCAGGTGCTGCACCTGTTTACCAAACAGCGGGTTACCCAGGTACGCGGCATGTCGCTGCTGGCGTCTAGCATTGATGCCATTCAGGACATTGGTGATTACCTGGAGGCCGAGCGAGTTAAGGCGCGGATATCCGCCTGTTTTGCCGCGTACGTCGAAACCACGCCCCAAGGGGTTGCCGGTCGGCTCGGTCAGATGCCCCAGGATCACCAACGGCAGCGCCGGAATTACCTTGAGCCCGGCATCATCGAGTACCTGCTGCCCGGTGAAAAAATGGATGTGGCCAGCCCGTCGGGGATCAACAGCAATACCCGCGATTTCGTCCAGACGAATTATCGTATCTCCTCGGCCGGTCAGGGCCTTTCCTATGAGGCGACTAGCCGCGACGTATCGCAGGTAAACTATTCGTCCGCCCGGCACAGCGCCCTGGAGGACAGAAGGACATATCAGCCGGTGCAGCAGTGGCTGATCAACCATTTTTCCCGGGCGGTCTATAAAGAGGTTATTACCGCCGCAGTACTGTGCGGCCGGTTGAAGATCCCGGACTTTTTTACTAACCAACGAAAATATATGAAGCACAAGTGGCTGCCGCCGGGCTGGGATTGGGTGGACCCCCTTAAAGATGTGCAAGCTAGTAAATTAGAATATGCCATGGGGCTGACAACGCTGGAACAGCTTTGTGCCGAACAGGGCAAGGATTACAAGGATATCATCGAGCAGCAGGCCAGGGAACGGGTGCTCTTAAAAGAAAAGGGGATCAACATCGACGCCGCCACCGGCGTGGTGAAGATCGCCGAGAAGGAGGAAGACAATGGCGAACAGGACAGGAAATAAGAAACGGAGCAGTCTGGATAAGACGTTTTACCGTGAGGCGGTGATTGAACCGGCCAATATCGACACCAAGAACCGGATTGTACCAGTATCCTTTTCCAGCGACCAGCCGGTACAACGTTACTGGTGGGATGGGGAGGGCTATAACGAAATACTGGGGCATGCTCAAGGCAACGCTGATTTAACTCGTTTGGGAGATATCGGTGTTGCCTTATTTAATCATGACCCTGCGCAACCCATCGGAAAAGTGCTTACCCCGATGATTGACAGCAAAGCGATGAGAGGCACGGCAGCGATCCGGTTTGATACCGATGAGGCCAGCGATGTGATCTATCAAAAGGTCTTAAGCGGCACCTTAAAAGGCGTGTCGGTTGGCTATCGGGTGACTGATTGGGAGACGGTGAAGGAGGGCGAGACTTCGACAGATGGCCTGTATCAAGGACCCTGCGAAATTGCCCGTAGCTGGGAGCCTTTTGAGATCAGCATTGTGAGTGTACCGGCAGATGCCACTGTGGGCGTTGGACGCAGTATGGACGACTTGCAGCAACTGATTCAAAAAGCGGTTGCTGCCGTTCTTACCAAACGGCAAAAGGCATTGGTGCCGTTTCGGGCTGACGAAGACGAAGATGACAATGAAGGCCTGGATGAGGATTTGGAGGACGACGAAGACGAGGGGTGGGACGACGAGGAAGACCGGGATGTCGACGAGGATCAGGATAATAAATTGCTGGATGAAGAGGACGCTGAGGAAACCACGGAAGATACGGAGGACCTGCACCTTGAGTGCGATTATTTGGCAGGCGACGAGTGCAGCCAAGGAAAATGCCCGGTGGATGGCAGCAACAACTGCTGCCTGAATTGCGAGGAACAAGGGACGTGTGAAGATGCGTGCCAACCGAAAACGGAGGTATTGAGAAATATGAAGAAAAATAACGCTGGCCGTTCCAACGCCGCCTTGCAGGTAGTGCGCAAGCAAGCCGCCAAGGCAGAACGGGTGCGGGTTATGGAAATCCGGGCCATGTTCCGTTCGTTCCGGGAACAAACCGGGCTGAAAGAAGATACTTTTATTGATAATGGTGTAAGCGTGGAAAAGGCGCGCAAGGCCCTCATGACGGATATTGCCAAACGCAAATCAGCACCTGTGATTCAGACGCCAGAGATTCGGGTTATTGCCGATGATGAAGATAAATTTCGGGCAGCCGCAATTGATGCTTTAGTTTGGCGGTCGGGATTAAAAGTTGCAAAACCTGCACCAGGTTTTGAATCCTTACGTTGTGTGAATATGGTTGATTTAGGTCGTCTCGTATATGAACGGAGTACCGGTAAGCGGTTTGACTCATTTGATCGGGACTTGTTGGTCCGCGAAATGGTGCAGTCTTCTGTAATATCCAACATCCTGCAAAATGTTGCCGATAAAGCCATGCAGAATGCTTATCAGCTTACGCCTGTTACCTATCCAATGTGGACCAAGCATGGCGTTTTAAACGACTATAAGCCGGCACTTCGGGCGCAGCTTTCGGAAGTACCTCTGCTTGAAAATGTCGGGAAAGGAGCGGAATACAAACTCATTACACTGACAGACGCAGGTGAATGGATTCAGCTTTCTAAACGCGGTAATTTGTTCACTATCACCCGCGAGGATATCTTAAATGACGATATGCATGCTCTGGTGGATTTCCCAGCTCGCTGGGCTACTGCGGCCCGAATGACTATCAATCAGGATGTATACCAGACGTTGACTGCCAATCCGAAAATGGGGTATGACAATACACCTATTTTTGACCCAACCCACAACAATATAGCAACGACTTTGAAAAAGGCACCTTCTAAAGATTCACTTCAAGCCGCTATTCAGGCGATGATGCTGCAGACCGGTTTAAAAACGGCGACGCCACTCAATATCCGGCCCAAGTTTATGCTAACTCCTGTGGCATTGATGTTTGCATCAAAGCAACTCCTACAATCTGCCGCTGATCCGGCCGCGCCAAATGCCGGAGCAGTCAATGTCCTGCATGACATTGTGACCATGATTACCGATCCACTTCTTGATGTGGTTAATCCCTCGGCTTGGTATCTGGCTGCTGATCCAGCGATTACCGATACAATTGAGGTAGCCTTCTTAAATGGACAGGATACGCCGTATATTGAGCAGCAAAGTGGTTTCCAGGTAGACGGTTTTACCTATAAAATCCGCATCGAGTATGGTGTCAAGGCGCTTGATTGGCGCGGACTGTATATGAATCCCGGTAAATAAATAGAAAAAGCGAGGTAATGTTCACATGACTCCGCAATTTGTTTTTACCCAGCAAGGCGATATCATAGATTTCACCAACACTACGGACAATCCCATTCTTCCAGGCAATCCGGTGCCCTTGGCCGGCGCTTTCGGTATTGTCACCGGCAATGGAATTGCGCCAGGCGCAACCGGCCCGGTGGTCGTGCGCGGTGTTTTCCTGGGGCCGGCCAATCCGGCGGTCGCATACGGCCAGGGCGACAAGCTATACTGGGACCCGGCCAATCACTGGCTCACCAATAACGCGACGGACACCGTCTACGCCGGTTATGCCGTGCAGGCCAAAAGCACCGGTACCGGCAGCGGGTATGTAAAACTGCATTTCTAACAGTAAAAGGGCCGCACCGGCCCTTTATTCTTTATAAGGAGGTGAGGTAACTATGGCGGTTTATGAAACCACTGTGCTGACCAACCGGATGCCGCTTAGAAAACTGATCACGGCAGCCATTACCGGCACACTGGAGGATACACTGGTCTTTTCGCAGGCCATGACGCGGTTTGTGGCTCATAATACCGGCACAGAGCCTTTAACCTTTTCGATCAACGGCGACCCGGACCTGACCGATACTTTAGCGGCGGGAGAGGCGATTGACGATGAATTTCCGGAGTTTGATCACGTGATCCTAAGCGGCACAGTCGGCTCCGCCTACAAAGTGAGGGTGGGGTAATGTCGATTAAAGAGCAAATCGCCAGGGATAACGCCATATTTTTAGACTTGGACGCCTTTGCCGAACTCATCCTTTATAACGGCAGACAAATTCCGGCGGTTGTCACCCTGGGCGATTCAGCCATGCGGGGCAACACCTTTGAAACCAAAGGAAGCTCCGCCGTGGCGACGCTCCAGATCGCGGCCAGCGATGTGCCCAGCCCCGATACCGGCGATCAAGTCGTCTATCAGTCTGCTACCTGGGAAGTTACGAATATCCTGGAATCCGACAGCGCCATGCACTTGGTCCAGATGATTTGCCAAGCGAGTCCCTGGTCATGATCAATGTTGATTTTTATCTGATTGACGGGGCGACGCCGTGGCTGGAATACATGGCGACAACCAAACCGGACTGGCTGCGAAAAGCCTTAAAATCCTTCGGCTGGTATTCCCAGCAGCAAATCAAGGCCGGCATTAAGAGCCGCGCCCCTGGTGGCCGGGCATATGCCGAATTTATGCCGCCCGATATGCGGGCCAGGCTGGAAGCCGTGTTCGGGAATAGCCCTAAGAAGCGTTACAGCCCGCTCGGCAAATTGGTGAACGCCGTGGGCTATGAATTCGATGCGGGTAAGCAGATTGTGCGTGTTGGCTGGCTGTCGGACTCCGCCGTTAGGCTGGGGGAAAATATTGAGCAAGGGTATAGCAAGGCGATCACCGACAAAATGCGCCGCTATTTCTGGGCTGCCGGCGTGTCGCTGTCCGCTAAGAGCGAGATTAACGTTGCCGCCCGGCATACCTTCGGGCCGATGCAGGCCATTTTGGCCCCCAAGGCAGCGGCGCATATCGAGGACAAGATTCTGGAGTACGCCAGAACCGGCGCGCCACCGTCGCGCAAGCAAACCAGAAAATACCGGGTAAGGGGCTAAGCGATGTTTCCGACAATCCCTATTACAGTTTTTATTCAGAAATGGCGGGACGCTATCGCTGGTAGCGCCGCCATTTCGTCTTTTTGCATGCAAAAGTATCACAAGCCGCTGTCCCTGTACGTGGGGATCGACGGCAAAAAGCCGCCAAACGATAAAAACTGCCCGCTGGTGATTGTCTTTCCCGGCGGCAAAGTGGAAGGCGGCGGCGAGGAGGTATGCCGCTATACCGGCAGTATTGGCTGGTCCATCATCCAGCCCCAGGTCACCCAGCGGGACGGGATCACCGAAAATACCGGCTTGTTTGAGGCCGACGAACTGGGGCAGCTCATCCTGACTACTATCGCCGAAATCAACCCGTCCTACCCGGTGACGCACGTGGAGTATTCCTTCGAGAGTAACGACTTTTTTCCTCAATTTCCCGGCCGGATGGACGTTACCATCCAGGTTCCGGTACGAATGGGAACGCAAATTACCTACTAGAGAGGGGGAAGGAAATATGATTCAGGCCCAAGGCTACCGAGGGCGGCTGGCGTTGGCTTATGAAACGGCCTATGGTGTCACACCGCCCAGCCCCAGCGGCTTTATCCTGCCAATCACTAGTTCAAAAATCACGGCCAAGCAATCGCTGATTGAAGATAAAACCATTCGCGGCGTGCGGGATGTAGCACCGCCGGGAATGGGTAATATCGACGTACAAGGGCCGGTGGTGGTGCCAGTCGATGAAATTAACATTGGCTATTGGCTGAAAGGATTATTTGGCAGCCCGGATACAACCGACAGTGGTACTTCGCCGTATACGCACACTTTTAAGCCAGGCTTTTCGCAGCCCAGCCTTTGCCTGGAACAGCAGTTCCCGGATATCGGGCAATATTTTTTATATAACGGCTGCAAAGTATCCAAGTTCAGTACGGCTTTTGAGGTGAGCAATCAAGACCTGCAGGCGACCATCGATATCATGGGAGGCAAAGAGACGCTGGCAACGGCGTCTTTTTTAGTAGAACCCATCATAAGGCCCATGAGTAAATTCGGAGCTTTTATGGCATCAATCTTAGACGATGGCCAGCTTCTAGCCAATGTGACCAAGGTGGAGCTGACCGTCGATACCGGCCTGGATGGCAGCGTCTATACGCTGGGGGGCGGCGGTTTTCGCGGCTCACTGCCGGAAGGAATGCTGGCCGTGACCGGCACGGTAACCGCCATTTTTGATTCAATGGCGCTCCTAAATAAAGCGGTCGCCGGGGCGACCTCGTCCATTGAACTCAATCTCAGCAATCCCTTGAGCGGCAGCAGCCTGAACATTTTGCTGCCGGAGATCATCTACGAGCGGACTTCGCCTGGCATTGACGGGCCGAAGGGGGTTTCCATTTCCCTGCCGTTTCGGGCGTTTTACAACACCAACGCCAGCGGCGTGTCCATTGTGGCCACGCTGACAAACTCAGAACCAACCTATTAAGGAGGATGTATGTATGTCTAAGATTACTTTGCCTGCAGCCCGCAGCTTAAACCGCCGGGAACGGAAAGCACTGAAAGCCGCTGGGGCCGACCCGCAGTTTCGCCCAGATGGTGCGACCATTGCCGAACTGAATGACCGGATTGTCGAGTTTATCTCGAAAGAAATTTACCACATTGACGGCCCGGAATACGACGAAGTGCCGTACGCCGACTTTATTGCCCTGGCCGACAAAACCTACCGTCTGACCTATGCGCTGGCTGACGACGTAAAAAACTCGTAAGCGTCTGGCAGTGGCATGCTGACGGACGCGCTGACTATTGCCAGGACTGCGCTCTTTTAAAGAAAAACACCGATTGCGACACCTGCGAAGGCAGGCAGCCGGCGGTATGCGAAGTCAACCGGCCGGCCTGGACCCTATGGACCCTGATGTCCACCCAGTGGCGGGTGGGAATGAGCGGTCCCGTTGGGCTTGACTATGGGGCTACCCAGCAATTGGCCCGGCTATATGAAATCAACTTGACGCCGGGAGTAATGACCAAGCTCCGGGCGCTGGAAGCCTTGGTCTTACAAAAGGCTTGGGATGCATCCGGCGGAAAGGGGCGGTAACATGGCGGCCAGTAATATTGTACAAATCATTATCCAGGCGATGGATTCCGCGTCCAGTGTGTTTAAGACGATTGGCGACAACTCAGGGCGGATGGGCGACAGCGTCAGCGCCGCCATGGATAAGTCGACCAAAGATATTGCCAAGGCCCAGGCGGCGGTCATCGGTCTTAAGGACAACATGATCAGTTCCATCGGCAGTATCAAAGGCTTGATTGCCAATTTTGGCATGGTGGGCATTGGCGCGTCCATTGTATCTGCCGCCCAAAGCTGGTCTGATGCGGTATTTAATCTGCGCAGGGTGATCGGCGGTACGGCGGAAGATGCCAGTAAGCTGTTGGCCATCGGCAAATATGCCGGCGTCTCCATCGACGAGGCTGCCGGCTATTTTGCCAAGCTAGGCAAAGCGGTATCGGCCGCCAAGGACCAAATGCAAAAGGCCGCTGTCGAGGGCAAACGATCCGACGATATTTTCTCGCGCCTGGGGTTGTCATTTGACCAGATCAACAACAAAAATGTCAGTGAGGTCTTTACAATGATCGCCGATAAAATGCGGAACATGGCCGACGGAGCCGACAAGGACCGTGTCGCCATGGACCTGTTTGGCGAGACAGGCCTGAAGGTTGCCGGCATGCTCAGCCTGTCCCGGCAAGAAATCGAGACGATTACGGAAAAGGCCAGAGAGAGCGGCCTTATTGTCAGCAATGAGACGGTAGATGGCTGGCGCAAGCTGACCCGGGAGATGCGGTCGGTCATCGGTATCGGTACAACGCTTGCCGTCCAAATTGGCAATTCATTGCTGCCGGTGCTGCAGGATAAGGTGAGTACCTTAAAGGCCATAAGCGACCGCTATCGTGTCTTATCGCCCGAAATGCAAAGAGCTATTGGCCTTACCATAATCGCTACCGGCGAATTTAGCGCTTATCTCATTGGGGCGAAAGGCATCGCCGCGTTTGCTCCCGCCTTCGGCGCGTCCCTATTGGGGCCATGGGGTGTTGCCATAGCCGCCATCGGTCTGGCGATCAAGGGCGCCATGGATTACTTTAGCCTGCAAAATAAGGTGGCGAGCTATAACCCGAAAGCAGTTGTTAAAAAGATTAACGGGCAGTATTACAAGGAAGTCGAATCGGAAACGCCTCCCAATCTGTTAGGTATGACCTTTAAGGGCACCCGCCTGCAGCCGCTTTCAGACGCCGAACTCGAAGAACAGAAAAAATACGAGCTTGATCCAGCCCAGTATAATGCGCAGAAGCTCCTTGACGATCTGAACAAGCTGAAGGAGCAGCCGACCGTTTTGGCGCCTCCCTACATCGACACCAGCGCTGCCGCCCAGGCTGCTGAAGTGGCCGCCGAAAAACTCGAACGGGCCAACGCGCAGGCCCAGCAGCTTATGACCGACCTGGAGCGCCGCATCATGGAGAACAGCGGCACTGCCCATGAGTCCGGTATGGCCAAGATTACGGCAGAAGTCACCCGCATGCAAAATCAGGCTGCGCAGATTGCCAGTGCCGGTGGCGATACTTCGGGCCTGGCGGAAAAAATTACTCTCTACCAAGAGAAGGCCGCCGGCAAGGTTCGTGAGGTATGGCAGCAGGCGTGGACGGATATTAAGAATCAAACCGCTCTGATTGGTGCTCAGCTTATCAATGATAAACAGGCTCAGGCCGATATCGAGTACCAGATTGAACTGGACAAAATCGCCAGGGAAAAAGAAGCGCGCCTCAAGGCTATCGCGGTGGATGACAATGACCAGGAAGCCAAGACGGAAGTAGAGGCGTGGGCGAAGGGGCAGCAGAACCTCGCGCTTCAGAAGCGCGACACAGCCAAAACGGACGCGAAGTTGAAAGAATATCAAGACGCTCTGACTTATAACTCCCTCTTGATCAATCTGGAAGGCAAGACCCGACAGCAGGCTGACGCCTTACGGCAAGAGGATTTAGCCGCTGAAATCGCCTATCTGCAGCAAAAGCTGCAGGAAACAACCTTGAATACCGAACAGCGACTGGCTCTTCAAAAGAGCCTGAACGATGCCATGAACCAGCAATATGAGCTGGATGCCATGAACTACGACACGGCGTTCTCCGCTGCTTTTCGCAATATCGAAAACCGGCAGACTAATTATGCCCAAACCATAGAACAAACCTGGGACCAAGTCTATGCGAGCGCTCAGGACAATCTGAACAAGATGGCCTTTGAAGGAGAGAGCGCTACCAAAGCGTTGGAAAATTTCTTTAAAGATATGGTTGAGAGCATTGAAAAGATGTTTCTGAAAATGTGGTCAGATAAATATATCATGGGGCCGCTGCAGCAGTTATTTGGGCAGATATTGGGAGTGCCCACGGCAGGTACGCCTTCGGCTTCTGCAGGAGGTTCATCTAAACAGTTAAGCTCTATCCCTAGCAAGGCAGAGGTCGACCCGATCCAGACGTTCGCAGCCGGGGGCTATAATCCCGGCGGCTGGTCTATTGTCGGAGAGGAAGGCCCCGAGCTGGCCTACTTCGGCAACCCTGCCCATATTTACACCGCCAGCCAAACCCAGGCCCTCTTAACGCCAAGCGCCGGATCTGCCGCTCCCAAAGTTAACGTCACAGTCATCAATAAAACCGGCCAGCAAGTGCAGGTTTCTCAGCAGGCGTCCTTTGATCCGGCAACACAATCGATGCTGGTCCAGATGGTGATCGACGGCGTGCAGAACAACGTGGCCGGTTCGCGGGACTTCTTTTTTGGGAGGGGTTAAATGAGCTATCCAATGTTTCCTGCTATTCAGCCGCCGGCCTTTCCAGCGGACGATTTATTTCCTGATAACAAAATATCTTCTCCGACGGACGGCGGCTATACAGTCAGCCGTCCTCGCTATACCCGGACGCAAATGGGTGGCGCCTATACCTGGCCAGCCATGCCGCATGCGGATTACCAGCAATTTAAGGCTTTCGTCCAGGCCAATTACGCCCATATCTTTGTTTGGACCGACCCGATTACCAGCCGGCAGGTGAACATGCAGTTTACTGCTGTGCCCAAGGCCAGCATGGTATCACCGGGCTTTTGGCACGTGGAAATCGCGATCATGGAGGCGTGAGACTATGCCGTTAGCGTTTTCGAGCGCCGGACTAATTGAAAAAAACAAGCTCGCGAGTGACCTACCGTGGATCGTGCTGGTAGAGCTTCAGTTGCCGAACGGCGAGAGCGCTCATCTGGCGAAGAACAACGAGACGGTAACCTGGAACGGTGTTTCCTGGGAACCCATTCCCATGCTGCTGTCAGATAACACCCAGGACATGAAGGCCATGTCGACCATTACTATTCAAGTATCTAATGTTTCTGGTGCCGTCCAAGCCTACCTAGAGGAATACAATGGCTTGACTGATTGCACCGTCATCATTCGACTAGTCCATGCGGCGCATCTCAATGCTTCGGTGCCGGAGATCGAAGAACAGTTTACGATTCAAAAAACGGCCTATGATGAAGAGTGGGTTACCTTTACCCTCGGCTCGGATTTCTGGTTGTTTTTCCGGGCACTTGCTGACCGCTATTTGCCGGATTTTTGCTGCTGGAAGTATGGTAGCATCAAATGCGGCGTGCCAGCGGTGACACTGGCTAGGTATCCGGCCTGCCACCATACGCTGGCCGACTGCAAGCAGCGTGGCAACTCCCTTCGGTTTGGTGGCTGTCCGGGAATGGGGGGATTTTATGCATCGAATATCTGACCTGGTGGGAAAACCCTTCCGCGACGATGCCATGGGACCGGACTCTTACTGCTGCTGGGGACTGGCCGTCGAGGTGTTTCGCCGGTTCGGAATCTTGTTGCCGGATTATCGCGCCGCTTGCGCTTCGGTCGCCGGCGGGGTTACCTCAAATCGTGAACAGTGGGTGCGGTGTGCCGGAGAGATTTCAGTGCCTGCACTGATGGTGTTTACCACTGCCGGAATCTGCGATCACGTTGGCGTTTACCTTGGTGGCGGGAGATTCATTCACGCTCACGAGGCGGGCGGCGTGACTATTGTCCCAATCAATCACATCTTTTGGAAGAAGCGGATTGAAGGCTATTACCTACCGGGGTGGTTGTCATGAAGCTAATTTTTGTCCGCAATCCCATTGCGCCGGATAAGAGGGATATATGGCATATAAATACCAAGGCAACGATCGCCGAGCATATTATGCCCATCCTCCGGGAGTGGCCGAACACGGACTTTACTGTCAGTGTGAACGGACATTTGTTGGAAAAAGAAGAATGGAGCACTCTGGTTCCAGGCGATGAGGATAACGTAGTAGTGCACCCCATGCTGGACAAGGGGTTGTCAAATTTTTTTCGGGCGATTGTCAGCGTAGCCCTTATGAGTTATGTCGGCGGCGTGTTCGGGAAGTTGGGTGGCAATTCTTTCTGGAAATCGGTCTTCACTGCCGTTGGCCAATACGTCGGCGGCCGTATCGCCAATGCTATTCTGCCGCCGCCGAAACAGGAAGAGCAGCAGCAATCCAGCACCTACGGCTGGGGCGGCCCGCGCCCTACCGACAGGCCGGGCACGCCGGTGGCCAAAACCTATGGCACGGTGCGGGTGGCCCCGGTTCTTCTGGCCCGGCATGTCACGTCGGACGGGAGTAATCAGTATTTAAACCTCTTATATTCCGGCGGCGAAGGCCCGGTCGATTCCATTGACAACATTTTTATCGACGGTAATCCCATCGGCAATTATTTGCATGTTACTTACGACATCCGTCTGGGAACGAACGACCAGCCTCCCATTGCCAATTTCAATGATACCATTACCGATTATCAGCTTGGCTACGAGCTGAACACCGAGGGAGACTGGGCCACCGAGCAGACAGTTGGGACCGCTGTGCAGGGGCTGCAGATTACCGTACAGTTTCCGTACGGTCTGGCCCGCGTCAAGGATGATGGCGGCCTGGGAACGGCCTCGGTAACAGTGGCGGCTCAGTATCGGCGGGCGGGATACGGTGCTTGGCAAGAGTGGCCGCTAGAGAGTGGCGGCACCACAAGCGACTCCAAAAATACATCAATCTGGACAACCTACCGGCTGGACAACCTACCGCCGGGACAGTACGTGGTGCGGGTGCGTTGCGCCAGGAAGTCCGGCACATCAACGCGAGATCTTACACGGGTGTTTTGGACCATGCTGTCGACCATCCTTTATGACGACTTTGCCTATCCGAACCGCGTTCTGGTGGGCATTAGAGCCTTGGCCACCAATCAACTTAGCAATTCCGATCCTGTTGTAACCTGGGAACAGACACGCTTGACCGTTTACGTCTGGAATCCCGACACCAGCCAGTATGAGCAACGGCGTGCTTCTAACCCGTTCTGGGCCAGTTACGACCTTATCCATCAGTGCAAGTATCTCATGAACATAAATAACGGCCAGTATGAGTACTGCGTCGACGGTAACCCGACCAGCCGGATTGACTACAGCGCCTTTGCCGCTGCAGCGGCCTATGCCGATCAGCAGTGGGTGGACGGCGATTACCGTTTCAGTCTCAATATTTATTTATCGGAAAACTTAAGCTTCTGGGATGCCCTGGCGCGGTTTTCCATCGTGGGCCGGGGTGTAATTATCCCCAAGGGCACTCTGTATTCCTGCATTTGCGACCGGCCAAGCGAGCCGGTTCAACTGTTCACGGTCGGCAACATCACAGCGAAGTCCTTCAAGGGCGAGTTCCAAAGTACCAAAGACCGAGCCACCAGTGTGGAAGTCACTTTCTATAACAAAGACAAAGACTATTCCTCCGACCAGGCCATTTATTACGGCCCGAACTATGAATCGACTGCCCTGGCGGCCAATCCGGTGCAAACCACCTACTACGGCATTACCGATTACAAGCACGCCTATACCGAGGCTGCCTATCTGTCACGATGCAATCAGTATTTAATCCGCACAGAGCATTGGGATGCCGATATCGACGCCATGGCCTGCGTGCTGGGCGATGTGATCGACTTGCAGCACGATATTCCCAAGTGGGGCGATGCGGGCGGCCGGATTGTCAGCGCCACTGAAACCACCGTTACATTGGATAAAGAGGTTACGCTGCTGGCGGGCAGGTCTTACGCCATCAAAATCCGGCTATACACCGACCAGATTATCCAGGTTCCCGTAAAGGGCTACGCCCAGAACATCATCACAAATACCTTGACGGTAACGACGCCGTTTCCGGTCATGCCTGAGAAATATGACATTTACGCATTTGGCAGCTCCAATGTTGTCACGAAGCCATTTAAAATCGTAAACATTGCCAAGAGTGGCGATCAGAAGGTGAAGATCACCGGCATCGAGTACATTGCGGCGGTGTATGAGGAAACCATTGATGCTCCGATCTTGCAGTATAGCGGTTATGAGCGCTCGCTGGTGGAAGTCAGCGTGGTAAGCGTCAATCAGGAAACCTATCTGCAGCCGGACGGAGGCATGGTTTCCGTGATTCATGTTTCCTGGCCTGTTCCCAGTGGCTATGTACAGGGATATTCCGTCTGGTATAGCGAAGGCGTTGGCGGTAACTGGTTGCTGTGGGAATCCGGCATCCGTTCGGCCGGCACCACCATTACGGGAGTGAAGGCGCTAACCACCTATGTGGTAAAGGTTTCGACAACCAATGACATCGGTATGGTTTCACCCGGAATTGTGTCCGAGTCTCTGTATATTAGCGGCAAAACTACGCCTCCAGCAAACGTGGCTGGCTTTGCCTACCGGGAAGTAACCGGCGGCTTTTTGCTTTCGTGGCGAGCTAATACTGAAATGGATCTGGATGGCTATAACATATACCAGGGCATGAACGGTGCCGCTATGGCCGCCAGCGTTTTGATTGCCGAGCGGATTATGAGTACTAGCCTGTTTGTGCCGATTGGTCAGGCGGGAATAGTTGCCTTTCATATCGTGGCTATCGACACTAGTGGCAATGCGTCGGTCGCTCCGGCCACCGTCCTGGCCTCGTTTGCCGTGCCGCCCGATGTTACCGGCTTTGACGTTGTGCGGATTGGAGACCATTTGGATTTTCGCTGGCAGGCTATTGCCGGGACCGGAACGACATACACCTATGAAATCCGGCGGGGAGCCAACTGGAATGTGGGGCAGCGTATCGGCAAAACAACCAGCCCCTATTACAACTGTTTGTTTCCAACACCGGGAGACCATAATTTTTGGCTCAAAGCCGTCGACGGATACGGCAACTACAGCATCAATGCCGTGAATGCCCGTGTGATCATTATGGATGCTGGCAACCGGAACGCTATCGTCACCATAGACCAGGTAGCTAACGGCTGGACCGGAGCGATGTTTAACGTCTACGTGAGGGACGGCGGCTTGCAACTTGCCGACGGCGCGGTTCGAGGCCAACACATTGTTGAAGTCAACCTCCCCAAGTCATTTACGGCACGCAATACCATCCTGGCCGACATGATTGGTGTGGAGCATACCGGCATCACTTGGGAAAGCGCTCATTTCACCTGGGATAATGTAGAGGCCCAAACGCCCTGGGAACCGGACGGGGATATCACTGGCATTACACTTGAACACCGGATTTCGCTATTTAAGGGCATACCGGCAACTATTATCGAGTCCATTCCGTTGGACGGTGCCGTAAACGGCGACCGGGGCACACTGGCGCGACAAGCCGCAAACGTAACTTTTGATAGCGGCCCGTTTCGGCAGGGAGCTGTGATTCAGGACACCACGCAGATCTCCTGGGATATTCACATTCCTTCTTTATATAATGTAGTCTTTTACGTGAGCCTGGCTGAACCGATAGTGGATAACTCGGTGTACCTAACGCTGGTGGGGCCGGAAGGTCACCTGATGGCGGGCTATGATGTCAGGAAAGATGTGTTTTACCTGGAGGACCAGTTCGGCCATCGAAATGAAGTGGCCGTGGACTATATGGATATGGACTGGCTGACAGTGGGCATTGTGCAAACCGAAACGACAAGAAAACTGTATGTGTATTCATTCAGCGCGAATGCGGCGGGAAGCTCCGAGGAGCTTATGGGCCTATGGGAAACTTCACGGCCGCTTTTTTATATCCAAAATGCAATTAACAATCAGGAGGTCCTCATGGAAGTTAAGAATGTACAAGTAACAGGCAGCTTGACCCTCACTCTTCGCAAAGCGGATGGAGCGGTGGAGGTGTGCCGCAAGGATAACATTATCGTGAGCAGCGGCTTTGACGCCATCTGCGACAGCTTGGGCAAGACCAGCGGTCGGCCGTCCGCGTTTGGCTATATCGCCCTGGGAACGGGCGCGACCGCCCCTGCAATCGGCCAAACGGCGCTGGTTAGCGAAATTGCCCGCCAGGCCGCTACATACGCACATGTGGCCGGGACGCAGGTTATGACGTTCAGTTCTACCTTTGGACCCGGCGCCGCCACTGGTGCGATCACGGAGGCTGGTGTTTTTAATGCGTCCAGTGCGGGAACCATGCTGGACCGAGTGCTCTTTAATGTGATTAACAAGGGCGAGAATGACACCTTGACTGCGCAATTCCAGTTTACATTGAGCTAGTTCGAGACAGGGAGGAAGAGCAAATGGCATACGTCACAACGATTGACATATCTTCCTTACCGGGCAGCGCCTATTCCTGGGATACGGCCCGATTTACCTGGGACGCTCCTGACGGCGGAAAAACATGGGATGAGGCCAAACCCATGGTATATACCCTGCGCGTGGGCGAAGGCTGGGCAACCGGGAAAGCTTGGCAACAGCAGTATCAGTTAATGTCGCGGGAAGGCTGGCAGATGGCGGAGGCTTGGTCGCAAGCGCTTGCCCGCTTCATACTGGAAGCCTGGCAGGTAAGCGAACAGTGGAGTGATGTCTGGCTGGCGCAGGTAAAGCTTGCGGAAAGCTGGGGAGTGGCTGAGATACTGGAAAAAGCCGCATTCATATCCCAAGCGGAAGGCTGGGCTATGACAGATACCTTAGCGCAAAGCTCCATCAAAATGTGCCTGGAAAGCTGGACGTTAGCAGAAGTGCTGACGAAAATAGCCGTGAAGCTAGAGCAAGAAGGGTGGATGACCGGGGAAGTTACCGCCCGGCTGGCAACAATAGACAGCCGGGAATTCTGGCAAACGGCGGACAGACCGCCCGTATGGAATATGCTTCGGACTATAACTGAGGATTGGAATACGGATGAAGAGGATCAGGAAACTGTTGATTTTCACTACCTGGTGTTTGAGAGTGCTCTTCTTAGCGAGGGCCTAGCCAGTGCTGTAACCAAGCCCTTCACTGAGACATTAGCCGTTTCTGAGGTCTGGGTGATGGAAACCATAAAGAAGGTATGGGAGGTCTGGCAAACCCAAGACTCCGCAGCAACCCAAAGCTCCTTCGAGCGGGTGCTAGCGGAGTCTTTTGCTATGGCGGATGCCCACAGTAAAGACCAGATAACGGCATTTTTTGAGGCCATTCAGGCGGTCGAAACCTACCTGCGGAGCGCTAATGCTGTCGTGAGTGACCTTGCCTTTAGCACGGGTGATTTGTCGCTGGACGAGTTTTTAAAGCTGAACTCGCCCGTAGGGTATTCGCCGTTCACGACCTTTGTCCCTGGCGAGCTGGAGTATCGGAAAGCGCTGATTGCCCTTGTTCTTAAAGGGCCACTGACCACCGGCAGACCACGAGTTACTGACTGGCGGCTGACGGTGGATGTGCCGGATCAGACAGATAGCGGAACCTGTACCATTCCGGCGGCGAATACCTTTATCCCGTTTCAGCGCCGGTTTTATGCGCCGCCACAGGTTCTGGTCCAGCTTCGGGGCGGCGGTGGTGGGACGCCTGATGTCACGCACATTACGGAGGTCGGCTTTTACGTTCAGATCAATGATATGAGCGGCGGTCTTATTGCCGGTGACATTATTTGGTCTGCCGACGGATACTAAGGAGGGCTAGCATGCAACAATTCGTTCCTATTGCCGGCACGCAAACGCTGACCGATAGCCGGACGGAAATCTTAAACAATGACCGTACCATCATGTCGTGCAGCAGCGGCACAGCCTTCCCGACTACCAATATGGAAGTCGGGATGCTTTGTTTTCGAACCGATTTAAATCAGGTTTTTGAATTAAAGAATTTAACGCCTACCTGGGTGCTAATCGCCGACCTGAATAAAACCTATACCAACAAGGAATTTGTAGATGCCCAAATAGCAACTAGAGTTCCGTTCTCTGAAATCGTCACTGTTCCTACAGCGAATAAAATCCTCAGACTGGATGCTAACGGAAACTTGCCCGCCAGTATCACAGGAAATGCGGTAACCGCCACAACTGCCACAACCGCTTTGGCTGTAGCTTGGAGCGGCATTACCGGGAAACCTATGACTTTTATCCCGCCCATTGCGACTACAACGACAATAGGGGGAATTATAGCCGGTTCAGGTCTTTCCATTAACAGCAGCGGCATTCTTAGCGCGGACATTCCAGCTACTCCCTCTCGTGGCTATAGGATGTTTTTATATTCCGGTACGTTTACAGTTCCGGAAGGCGTTGAGGAAGTATGGCTTAGTATGTGTGGTGGCGGCGGAGGTGGAAAACAAGGTCATTACGTCAATGAAGGTGACAGTCATAGTGGTGGCGGCGGTGGTGGAGCACATGCGATTTTAGCCCAGAATACGGCTGTTACTCCCGGGGAAGTCATTACAATTACTGTCGGTGCAGGAGGGAATGCCGGGAGCGCTGGCGGCACATCCTCTTTCGGGCCGTATGTTTCTTGTGCTGGCGGCGGCGGTGCGACAGGTACTTCCGATAGTGGGAATGCCGGCGGTCCAGGTGGCAGCCCAGGGACCATTGGCGAACTATTCGGTTCGGTTGGTACTGGGGGAGGTTGTATTTTTGGCCAGGGATCAGGAAAACCAACAGTTAATGCGGGCGGCTTTGGTGCCGGTGGCGCTGGTGGAGGTTCCGGCGGTGCAGCCGGTAGCAAGGGCTCACAGGGTTTTGTCCTGATCCAATGGTAAGTACTAGAAGATTAAAAAGGAGCAGCCGATGATGCGATATGCACAAATTCTTTATAATAAAGCTCACTGGATTTTTGAAAGTGATGAGACTTTAGAAGAAATGTACTCTCATAGGTTTCATCACTCATTATTGTTTGTTGATGTAACAAATAGGCCGGAAGTGATGGAGGGGTGGGATTATGATGGTACAAATTTTACTGACCCCTCTATTCCCCGGCCATTAACAAAAGAAGAAAAAATAAATCTACTCAACGCCGAATTTGAGCCTTTACTCAACGCAAATGATCAAGCGTATATTATAGCCCTTCGTAATATTGATTCTGTTCTTATGGATGAGCTAAATAATGAAAGGAGCAGACTGAAAGCGGCCTATGACACAAAAATGGAGGAATTTTTGAATGGCTAAAGCAATTCGTTGTCCTATTTGTGGACATAAGCTAGACGACCAAAGTAAATGTACAAATATAGACTGCAAATATCGAAAGTAAAATGGATGTGAAAGTCGCTTATTCTATTAACAATGAATTGGAGTAGGTAACGGAATAACAACTCAGCTGGCAGAAGTATTAAATTTTTAGAAAGCGGTGAGGGAATGGGACAGCCCGAATGGGTCTGCATGCAGCACAGCGGTCAGTGCAAAGCAATTGCAACGCTGGAGAAAAACGATGAAGTGATCTTTAAGCGGCTGCACGCTCTGGAAATGGCAGTTTGGAAAGCGGCAGGTGCAACCGGCATCATTACGGGAATTGTGATGGTTATTATACAAAAGGTGCTATTAAAATGATTAAACAAATGATAAAAGAATGGTTTTGTTTTCTGTACAGCAATTGGGTGGGCGTTATCCTGACGATGACGCTCATCCTGTTTTTTGTCTACCTGTACGCTTTCTTTCGGAACGGTGAGGGCGGCGCGCATTACGACCTTGCCAGTTGCTGGGCTGGTGTTGGCGCTATTGCAACGGCCGCTGCCGTTGGTTGGGGAAAGTGGGTCGTCGATAGCAAGTGGAATACTCTTCCGGGTATGATGCCTGATCACGAGAAAGGGGAAATAAATGAATGACTCCAGATGAATTTATTGAGTGGCTGGCGCCGGCGGCACAGGCGCAGACGAGGTGCTATAACCTGCCCGCGAGCGTGCTGATCGCGCAAGGGGCCATTGAGAGCGGCTGGGGACGGTCGGTCATTGGCCAATACAATTTATTTGGCCGCAAATGGAATGGCACCGGCCCTTACATTGAACTGCCTACCCAGGAATACGAAGGCGGCCGCTATGTGACGATCCGGGCCAAGTTTCAGGACTACCCCAGCCTCTTGCACGCCTGCGACGACTGGTGCATTTTGATGACCCAGGAGCCGTGCTACTTTCCCGCCGTCGCCGCCCTGCCGGATATTACGCAGTTTGTGCGGCTGATGGGTGCCAAATATGCCACCGACCCGAATTATGCCAATAAAGTGTTAGCAACGATCCGCGCCAATAACTTAACCCGCTTTGACGCCTAAAAGGGCGTTTATTTTATTTGAGGAGGTTACCCCTATGAAATTCAATAAAACTAACAAAACCACGACTACCGCCGGTCGTAAAGTGGCCCCACTAGCCAAAGACGCGGCACCGTTTATTCCGGTGCAGAGCGCCATCAGTATCACGAGAACAGCGGTAATTCTGAACAAAGTAAAGGCATTCCTGAAGCCCTTTGTCCAAAAGTACCGTTCGATCACCCTTGTGGTCATTGTCCTGCTGGCCGCCGTTATCGGCAAGCTCCTGGGGGTGCTGTGATTGCACCGCCTTCCTTGGCTTGATAACTACGCAAGGGAGCTTTTAGGTCTTGCTTTAGCCATCATCATTTTTCTGGTTGGGTTGCTCGTTTGGAACAGGGCGCACCCACCGGTGCCAATTACACTTGAATCACAGGAGCAGGCGGCGACGCCGGCCGGAGTGGACAGAGCGGCAAACGCCGCTCAAGTTCCCCTTTCGCCATCGCAAGCCGAAGCTATAGCCGGTGCGATTAAGAAAAGTGAAGAGAAAGTGCCGGATGTTGTGGTACAGACTACCGAGGCGAAATTGGAAGAGACGATCAGGGGTGAACTGAAGAAATCTGGTGGACAATTTGCGATTGTCACCGACCCTAAACACCCGGACCGTATTCCTATTTTGCCGTTGGCCGGTACTGATCCAGCACCGAACGAGCCCATTGCCCCCAGTGCGCCGGTTATCTTGAATCAATATAACATCAAAGCCTATCCCGACCGTTTATTCCAGATTGGCGGCAGTTATCAGGAAGTGTTTGCTGCTTATAGCTGGAAGGTCGATGTCCCAAAGATACCGCTTATCATTCCTTACGGTAATACCGGGTACTTAGGAGTTTACGGGCATGCCAACCTGGACCGCCCAGATCAGTCGAGAATGGGAGTTATCCTGACGATACCGCATTAAGAAATACAGCCAATGTCCTATAGGAAGGTCTAGGGCATTGGCTGTATTAAGAAAGGGAGGGACAATGATGGGAATACCTGAAAAAACAAATATGGAGTATCTAATCAGCAAGTACCTGTTAAAGCGACTGTTGAATAAAGGGTTGATCACCGAGGTGGAGTTTCAGCGTATCGATGCCGAGAACAGAAAAAGTTTTGCCCAGTAACCGGATTTAACTTGCAATATAGCAGAAACAGAGTTAACATGCCAGACAATAGGGGGGCTGGTGGTGGGCAAACGTATATTAAAAATCTATTCATCTGTGGCGTATTCTAAACCAAATGTACCCTGCATCATACTGCAAGGACAGTGGCTGTTGCGTCTAGGATTTAAAACCGGGAGCCATGTTGAAGTGGAACAAGGGGAGATGGAACTGGTTATTCGGCTGGTACAGGAAGAAAGCAATATGGACCATCAATGATACGACGGCTTGGTGATTGCTCCAAGCCTTATTTTTTTATCAAAATTAATATGTTTCCGCATCAGGATTAACTTGCTTTGAGGCAATAACAGAGCTAACATCACACTGACGAAAGGAGGTGCCCTAAAAGTGAAAAGAGTATCCCAGGACAAGCCCGTAACGAATGATGTGCCGTTAAAGGCTCAGCCTCCAATATGCATCTATTGTCGGCTCTCGCCAACCAGCGAATGGTATGAAATGGCGGAGGAAGTGAAAAACGGTGCACAGCCGGATGCCGCTGTCTTTATTGAAGGGATTGCTGAAAGAAAGATTGCGGTGATGACTGTTGCAGAAATTGCCGACATTATCGAATCGAATAATGGCCAGCTCATGTTTTGCTGGCGATAATCACATGACCGCCTGTGGGCGGTTTTTTCTATACAGGAAAAAAGGAGGTGCAAGTGATGAAGAAGGTTCTGACCATTTTCCCCAAAACAAATGCAGCAATGTCTGAAGCGCCGTTAGGAGCTAAACTCAAGGTATGCGCCTATTGCCGGGTTAGTTCAGCATCCTCTGAACAGATGGATTCCTATGAAAATCAGGTTGCCTACTATACCGGGTACATTCAGCAAAAGTCCGAGTGGGATTTTGCCGGCATTTATGCGGACGGTGGCATCACCGGCACGAAAAAAGAGGGGAGAACCGAATTTAACCGGATGGTTAGAGACGCCCAAGCCGGACAGATTAATTTAATCATCACCAAGTCTATTTCCCGGTTTGTCCGCAATACGGCAGACTGCCTGGAAATCGTTCGCTATCTAAAAGAGCTAGGTGTGGCAGTGTTCTTTGAACGCGAAAACATCAATACATTAAGCGCCGAGAGTGAACTGCTAATGACTGTGCTGGCTTCTATCGCCCAGGAAGAGAGCCGCAGCACGTCCGAAAATATAAAATGGGCCTACCGGAAGAAATTTGAAAAGGGCAAAGTAGTGGTCATCTCCAGCCGCTTTCTAGGCTATGATCTGGACGAAAACGGCCAGTTACAGGTTAATCCGGCCGAAGCTCGGATTGTAAAACTGATATTTCGCGAGTATATTGCTGGCAAAGGCACAGAGGCGATAGCTGACCTACTGACCGCAATGAATATCCGAACGGTAACTGGATCGGCGAAATGGCAGGCGTCTGTAGTTCGAGGAATTCTTACCAATGAAAAATACTGCGGCGACTTAGTCCAGCAAAAGACTTTTACGGAAGATCATCTGACACACCGGAAGAGAAAGAACAGGGGCGAATTGCCAATGTATCGGGTGCAAAACAACCATGAAGCCATTATCACTAGGGAGGAATTTGACCTGGTGCAGCAGCTGATGGCGGAACGTGCTGCGCAATACGGAAATCTTCCGGGCGATAGAGTGAAATACCTCAATCGGTATGCTTTCAGCGGCAAGTTGGTTTGCGACCACTGTGGGGCGACCTTCACGCGGCGGTCTTGGAACTGCAATGGGCCAACCAAGCAGATTGTTTGGCAGTGTCGCACTTATTTTAAGGAAGGGAAAGCTGCCTGCTCCATGAAAGCGGTTGATGATATTACGCTTAAAGCCGTGTTTGTACGGGCATTCAATAAGCTCTATAAACACAAGGATACACTACTGAAGCGCTTCCTGGACAATGTGGAAAAGGGACTGCGGATCGAGAGCATAGGCGGGCATGATCGTAAGCTTGAACTGGCAATAGAGCGAGTTGGCGAGCAAATGAAAGCCCTGATTCGGAGGCAAATCAAGGACAGCAGTGAGACTCTGGAGTTTCAGACGGAATATGATGGGCTGAAACAACAATTGGAAAAATTGCGCAACCAGAAGAATGAGCTAAGCGGCGATGACAGTAGGCTGGCTGAGGTTAAGGCCAGGACGCAGGAAATTGCGTCGGTTCTGGAAGGTCAAGTTTATATAATGGAAGAGTTTGATGAAGAAATATGCAGTGCGTTGGTGGAGCGGGTAAAAGTGCTCACGCCAACGCACTTAGTTTTTGAACTGAAAAATGGACTGGCTATAGAGCAACAGTTTATAAAAGAACGCGGTATTCATGGGTTGCAATAGAAAGAGGAGAAATGTATGAGTAGAGTGGTTTCTGTAATCCCGGCCAAACCGATGCAGGTAATCCGGGGACTTGATATAGCGGCAAAGAAGAGGGTATGTGCTTACTGCCGGGTCAGCACCGATTCAGAGGAACAGATTAGCAGCTACGAAACGCAGGTTAGTTACTACGAAGAGCATATTAAAAAGCGCCCGGAATGGGAGTTTGCAGGTATTTACGCCGATGAAGGTATTACCGGCACCAACACCAAGAAACGCACGGATTTTCACCGGATGATCGATGATTGTCTGTTAGGTAAAATTGACATGATCATTACCAAATCCATTTCCCGGTTTGCACGTAACACATTAGATTGCCTGCAGTATGTGAGAATGCTAAAAGATAAAGGCATTGGAGTGTACTTCGAGAAGGAGAACATCGACACACTAGACGCTAAAGGTGAAGTATTATTGACTATCCTGAGTTCGCTTGCCCAGGACGAGTCCCGCTCTATTAGCGAAAACACCCGATGGGGGATTACGCGGCGATTTCAGCAAGGCAAGGTACGCGTCAATCATAAGAAATTCATGGGTTTTGACAAGGACGAAAATGGTGAACTGATTGTTGACGAACAGGAAGCTGCTCATTTGCAGCGGATAGTTAAGGAGTATTTGGTAGATGGCAAGGGGCTTAGGCAAATTAAAAAAGGACTTGAGGCTGACGGCATTCTCACCGCAACCGGCAACACGGTTTGGCATGAGTCGGCTATCAAAAAGATGCTACAAAACGAAAAGCTCGCCGGGGATGCCTTACTGCAAAAGACAATTACCGTAGATTTTCTTACGCATAAGCGAGTAAAAAACGAAGGTCAGGCACCGCAGTACTTTGTCGAGAATAGCCACCCTGCCATTATTTCTAAGGAAACCTTTCAGGCAGTGCAGCGGGAGATAGAACGTCGTAGCCAGCTTGCTGGAGGAGATAAAGACCGCAGCAGGTATACGAACAAGTATCCTTTCTCCGGGAAAATAATTTGCGGCGGATGTGGTAAGAAGTTCACCAGAACATACTGGGGTACGGGGAAATACAAGAAGCCGGTCTGGATATGCCGGACTCGAAGCCAGGATGGAAAGAGAGGTTGCAGCTTACCAACGCTGGATGACGATAAATTACAGGAGGCTTTTGTACGGGTTGTGAACCGACTGTTAGCGGATAAAGATACTCTTATTTCATGCATGTTGGAGAATATCGAGAAGGTTTTCCGTGAGCAGACCAGTACGGTGGATCTGGCGGTGATTGACGGGGAACTACAGGAACGGCAGGGGGAGTTGGCCGCACTGGTCAAACTGAATTTAAAGACAGGGATTGATGATACGATTTATAGTGATGAGTATAACCGGATCGCAAGTAGGATGGAAGAACTGAAAACCAAGCGGTCGAGTGTTACGGTGGCGGAAATCTCACGGCAGGAAACCCTTGGCAGAATGAGGGATATAACTGAGGCATTGCGGTCCATGGATACGATAGGGGAATTTGACGAAGATCTCTTCGGAATGTTGATAGAGCAGGTAAAAGTAATAGATCTGGTGCGAGTAGAGTTTGTACTGCGATCTGGGATTGGGATTATAGAAATAATATGATTTATACTTCAATAGGTTTGCTGCTTCGATGATCTGCAGCATTAAAACTGGTGATTGGAGTAGTCCCAAATGAGTGACAAAGGTATTGCGGATTGAATAAATTTCAGTCCGCAATACCTTTTAGTATACTTGCTTGATGCTTTGAAACTATTACGATTATTTGAGTAACAAAGGCTTGAGTGATAGGCAACTCTCTGTATATTGTTTCTTTTTTTGTACGGATAGTAAACTTTCATGATAATTTCAGAATCATCAGCTAGACTTAGTTTCAAGCTTTCCAACTATTATAGCAAAGAGTAGGTGATTTTTTGAAACAACTTATCGTTAATGCTGACGATTTTGGACTGCATGAGTTAATAAATGATGGTATAGTGGAGGCTCATGTTGCGGGATGTGTGACCAGTACATCCATTATGGCGGGCGGAGACTCCTTTGAACATGCAGTTAGATTGGCTGGAAAACATCCGAAGCTTGGTGTTGGCGTGCATCTGACTCTGGTTGGAGCACGTCCGATAGCACGCGGCGATATTCATACACTGGTAACTCGGAAAGGGGACTTCTTTCCAAACTATGGTCAGTTCGTTAAGAGATATGTTAGTGGTCAAATTGCTAAAGAGCATATAGAATGGGAACTTCACTGCCAAATGCAGAAAGTGGCAGGTACAGGGATTAAGATTACGCACATCGACAGCCACCAACATCTGCATGTCCTTCCGGGATTGGCCAAAGTGATTAGTCGGGTTGCTAAAGAGTTTAATGTTAATAAGATAAGAATACCGGCGGAACCTATAAGCTTTCTGGGGATGGGATTTCCTGATATAAGCCGGTTTTTTGCAAAAACAGCTCTTACAGGCTGTTCGTTATTGGCGAAAAGCATATACACAAAGATGGGCTTTTTGTTTCCTCAGCATTTTTTTGGCATGTTGGCAGGAGGCACTATGAGGCAATCATCTTTGCTTCATATTTTAAAAGAACTTCCAGAGGGGATATCTGAAATTATGGTGCATCCGGGAAAAGATACACAGGCACTGGAGCAGTCATTTCCATGGGGGTATCACTGGCAGGAAGAACTAGAGGCCCTAAAGTGCAAGGAAGTCTTAGAAAGTATAAAAAAGCACGAAATTCAGTTAGTAAATTACCGTGAGATCTAAAATATAGACTGGCGGTATACAACATTATTTAACCAGTAAGGAGAACTATCATGGAGTTTATTATACAATATCTTAATCATTACGGGACTGTCGGTCTGTTTGTTATTGCTTTCGTGGAATCCATATTTTCTCCCGTATTGCCAGACCTTTTACTCATTCCGATGGCAATTGCCAATCCACAAAATGCTATTTATTATGGCATGGTAGCTACAGTTGCTTCTGTACTTGGTGGATTGATTGGCTATTCTGTCGGAAAAGCGTGGGGACTTCCGGTAATTAAGCGCTTCATACCATTACATTATATTGAAGAGATGCGGCTACTAGCCGATAAATACGGAGCTTGGGCAGTATATATCGGTGCTTTATTACCGATACCCTACAAAGTAATTACACTAACCTCCGGCATGTTTCACGTCAGACTCCCCATTTTTATCCTGGCATCCGTTATAGGTAGGGCCAAAAGATTCTTATTGGAGGGGGTCTTGATTTACTA
This sequence comes from Anaerospora hongkongensis, assembly GCF_004339805.1. Classification (GTDB taxonomy): domain Bacteria; phylum Bacillota; class Negativicutes; order Sporomusales; family DSM-15969; genus Anaerospora; species Anaerospora hongkongensis. The sequence goes on from NZ_SLUI01000006.1 coordinate 139,032, forward strand.
TTTCGGGCCAAAAGCGATTGCAATGCTGGAAAATGCAACTTCTATGGGAACTGTTGCATTAGTAGTTTTCGTCTGTATTGCCGGGGTATTACTTTTCGTTAAGTTTAAAAAAACAGGCGGCATTGTGAGGGGAGCAAATTCAATTAAAAAGAACAGTTCCGACCTAGCCACCGAGGATGCAGATGGTGCAGACGACGGGGATGAGTTACAGAATTGCGCCGTGATCAAAAAACAATCAAAGCGCAAGAGAAAGGAACACCGATGAACTATTATAAACGAGTAGTCCTGCTGTTTTTCTTCATAATCGGTGTATCGGGAGCGGTTATCTATTTAACCGGGGATATCAGTATGTTTGGCCATTTAAGTGCTTTTCGCCCCTGGTCAATAATGCTGGCTTTTCTTTTTTTAAGCTTAGGCATGTATTTTGACAGCACTCGTTTAATCACTCTGGCAAAAATGGCAGGAAAGGAGATCAGCCTGTTTCAGTCATTGCAGGTGATATTGAGCAACTATTTTCTCGCCATGTTAACACCGGGAGCGACCGGCGGGCCGGTCGCTCAGGTTCTTTTCCTCCGCAAACTGGGGATGCCGACAGGACGAGCGACAGTATTAGTTCTCGTTCGGACGATTTTATCTATTCTGTTTTTAATCATCTGCCTCCCCGTGGTATTTTATTTGGATGTAATCCTAATCCCCTGGGTGCAGCCGGAATTTGTAAGTATAGTAGTGGTTGCGTTGTTGGGAATTATGGCAGGCAGTGCATGGGGAGTGCGCACCAAAACGATGGCGCGTGCCGTTTTATGGATAGCAAAGCGGGCAGCAAAGCCACTGCGTCGTCGTATATGGAGGCTGTATCGTGATATCCAAGCTTCAATCGGTTTGCTTTTGTCTTCGCCACGCGGTATGGCACGAGTGTTTATTGACACCGGCTTAAGCCTGTTATCTTTGTATGCAATCGTTCCCGCGCTTTTTCTTGGCTTGGGCATTGCCGTGGACTGGCCAATCATTATAAGCCGAATGATTATCTTAAATTTATTGCTTTATTTTGCTCCGACACCAGGCGGGACGGGTATTGCGGAAGGTGGCTTTGTTTACCTATTTGGCAATTTTGTACCGGCTGGCACGGTTGGCCTTTTAGCTGTTGTCTGGAGAATTCTTGCTGAATATTTACCTTTTGCTGCAGGCATGTATTTTACGTTTAAAATGTTTGGGGGCAAGCTTCTTATGGCAGAAAAAAAGATTCGATAGCTTTACGTTTCAAAGTGATTTCCAGGCATAGAGAATCAAAGCAAGAAAAAAATGTGTAAGCAGTAACAGCAAAAAGGCTCATCCATCTTTGATCAAAGAATGGATGAGCTTTTAAATTATCTACTGGAAGTTTCCTTTTCATAGTATTTTCAGATTGACTTGTTACACTCAGCTTGACAGGTTGTAGTATCGAAGCCAACAGTCTAGCAGACCGCCGTGAGCAATTGAGACTCGGCTATTAATCAGCCGGGTCTCAATTGCTCATTGCTTACAAAGGCAGAGAGCAGAGTCTAATGTTTTGATAGAGTTTTAAATCACTCATTATGCTTGCCGTCATCAGGTACAAAAATTTCTTAGTAGTAATGGAGGTGCAATTGCATGAATTCAATGAAGCTGAGGCAAGTCGGCTTTCGCTTAGCAGTTGAACTGTCTGTCATTATAGGTGCTTTTACCATTGCCTTGGTCTACATGTTTGGACAAACCGATGATGGACAACTGTTTCATTTTGCTACCCAGATTGGCGGCATTGGCAACAATATTTTTTTACTGGCCACAAATGGAATCATTTTTGTCTGGGCCTGGCGCCAAAAAATGCCTGGCATTATTGGTTCGACGCTGGCTATGGATGCGGGTGTCTGGCTGATTGTTCAGTCGATCAAACTGATACCGTTTGGTGAGTGGGCGCTAAGGCCCAGCGGTGTGGGCGGCGGTTTTCCCAGCGGTCATACCACGCATGCCTTTGCAATGGCATTTACGATGACAACTCTGTTCCCTCGTCTGCGTTGGCTGTGGTACACTTGCGCCGCTATCATCGCCTGGTCGCGGGTGGAGGCTGCCCGGCATACACCGCTGCAGGTGACAGCCGGTGTCTTCCTTGGTGTTGCCATCGGCATGATCTTTATTCAATTCTTGTTGAAAAAATATGCCGACGTGGCGCGAGCTACGGATAACGTATTCTAACGCTTTTGTCTGGCCATGATTTTGACTATTTCGGGGGAGTTGCTTGCACAGCTATTCGCTGCTCCAGTTACTCGCATTCTTTTAAATTTATTACGTACAGCCTTTCCTTTTCATAGAAATTTCAGATTGAATTGTTACACTCACTCTGACAAATTAGACAAGCAATATCCGAAGCCATTTTAACCCCCACACTTTGCAGATGTAAGTTGGTCGTGTAGATCAAACAGGCATTTGAATATACGTTTTGATTTTTTACGGATAGGCGGAGATGAAAATGAAACTAATCTCAGTAGTTGTACCTGTTTTTAATGAGCAAGAGAACGTGAATGTGTTCTATCAAGAAGTTTGTAAGTATATGGAGCCTTTGGGCTATTCCTATGAGTTAATTTTTATTGATGATGGTTCCAGTGATGATACTGCAGTGATTCTCGACCAACTGACAAAGCAGGATACAAAGGTTAAGGCGATCCTTCTGGCGCGCAATTTTGGGCACCAGGTGGCCTTAACCTGCGGGCTTGATTATGCCAGGGGGGATGCGGTGATCACTATGGACGGCGACCTGCAACATCCGCCAGAACTGTTGCCGCTTTTGCTGACGAAATGGGAAGAAGGTTTTGAGGTCGTGCAAACCGTCCGCGTAGATACAGCTGGCGTCTCTTGGCTAAAAAAAGTTACTTCAAACATGTTCTATCGGTTAATCAATACTATGTCCGATGTTCATATCGTGGAAGGCGGGTCAGACTTCCGGCTGCTTGATAGAAAAGTTGTTCAAACTTTTCAGTGTTTTAAAGAGAAAGCCCGATTTATCCGAGGGATCATTGGCGATATGGGGTATCGGCAAGCACAGGTGGAATTTGTGGCACCCGAGCGATTTGCCGGCAAGTCCAAGTTTTCGCCCAGGAGGATGATTTCTTTTGCCCTTGACGGTATTACGGCATATTCAAGACTACCCCTGCGCTTTGCCTTTTATCTTGGCTTGCTTTTTGGAGTGTTAAGTTTTGGCTTGACTCTGGATGTGGTGTACACGAAATTGTTTACCACAGATGCTGTACCGGGGTGGGCCACGATCGCAGTGAGCATATTGACGCTTGGTGGCATCCAACTGGTAGGACTAGGGATTATCGGTGAGTATGTTGGACGCATTTTTGAGGAGGTTAAGCAGCGGCCATTATATTGGGTCAGCGCTGAACTTCAAAGTGACACAGAAGCCACCGCTTCTGAAAAGGGCAATGCCCGTGGTAGATTGCAATACCCACTACACAATGGAAGATACTTACCTAAAATCAACTTACGACATTGAGAGGGGGAAGAAAAATGAAAGTGTTAGTAACAGGAGGAGCCGGTTTTATCGGTTCACACATTGTCGATTTATTGCTTCAATCGGATATCCAGGTAACTGTTCTGGATAACTTGAGTACCGGAGCTTTTAGTAATATCAATCCAGGAGCCGCATTTTTGAAAAAGGACATTCGGGATGAGGACCTTAAGAATTTGCTGGTCAGAGAGCGGTTTGATTATGTTGTTCATCAGGCCGCCCAAACAACGGTGGCTAATTCTCTGGAAGATCCTTATTACGATTGTGATGTGAACATTCGTGGGTTAATTAATCTGCTTGAGGCAAGCCGGTTATCGGGAGTAAAGCGGATTGTTTTCGCATCAAGTGCAGCCATTTATGGCGATACTGCCGTTTTACCAATTCATGAGGACTGCAAGAAACGACCTGTTTCTTTTTATGGAGAGAGCAAGTTGACAGGGGAACATTACCTGAATTTATATTATGAAAACTTTGGCTTGGAGTATGTTGCACTGCGCTATGCCAATGTGTATGGGGAGCGTCAAGGCGACAGCGGTGAAGGTGGCGTAATCAGCATATTTTTAAATCGGTTGATTGCCAGTCAGGGATTAACCGTTTACGGCGATGGAAAACAGACTAGGGACTTTATCTATGTTAAGGATGTAGCGGCTGCCAATGTCCGAGCGTTATTCTCACCGGCAGCAAATAGAAGCTATAATATCAGCACGATGAAGGAGACCAGCCTTCAGGAGTTGATTGAGCTGTTGATTCAGATCTCTGGAAAACGGCCTGAGGTGATTCATGATGCAGCGCGTAACAATGATATACGACAGTCGGTATTGGACAATCAGGCTGCAGTTAATGAACTCCAGTGGCAGCCAGCCTATACGTTAAAGGAAGGATTATGTTCAATGCTGCGTGTTTAGTAACACTGAAGTTGAAGAAGTGGAACAAGCTGGAAAGGGACTATTGATACTATGATAAATAAAAAAATTTGGCTCTCGATTGCCCTGATTGTATGTGTAGCCGGCATACTCATGTTTTCCTTTCTGGGAACGCATCCCTTGTTGGACCCGGACGAGCCTGTGTATGCCGAGACAGCTAGAGAAATGCTGCAATTCCAGGATTTTATTTCTCCCCGGATTTATGGCGATTTTTGGTATGATAAGCCGCCGATGTATTATTGGCTGGTGGCAGCAGCATTTAAGATTTTTGGATTTGGTGAATTTGCCGCCCGTTTTCCTTCCGCTTTTCTCGCAGTAAGCGGAGTTGTTCTTGTCTATTTAGCGGGCCGAAAACTATTCAATGCGCGGGCTGGCTTGCTGGCCGCCCTAGTGTTGGCTACCAGTCTGGAGTATTTCTATCTCGGCAACGCCGCTGTCACCGATATGACACTGACCTTTTTCCTGACGGCGGCATTACTGGCATTTTTGCACCGGAAATATTATCTGTTGTATGGATGTACCGCACTCGCAGTAGTGACAAAAGGTCCAATTGCCCTCTTTTTTTGCGGTGTGATTATTACCTGGTATCTACTCGTAACGGGCAACTTAAACAGAATAAAGACGATGAAGGTGGTTAGAGGGAGTGTACTTTTTGCGCTGATTGCTCTGCCATGGTATGTGGCGATGTATTCTCTCCATGGCATGGCCTTTATTGACACTTTTTTAGGTTTTCACAATGTAACTCGTTTTTTGCAGCCCGAGCACGCATCAAGCGCAGTCTGGTATTACTACATTCCGGTGTTAATCCTGGGTTTCTTCCCATGGTCTGCATTCTTAGTTCAGGCCTTTTTGGCAGGGGTCAAAGAAAAGGGAGAATGTCGCAATACCTGTGTCTTCCTGGTTACATGGGCGTCGGTTGTATTTTTGTTTTTCTCGTTATCCCAGACAAAACTTGTCTCATATATTTTGCCGATGTATCCTCCGTTAGCGTTATTGACCGGTTATTATTTCGATAAAATTTGGGCAGAGAAGCGTGAGCGGGCGTTAAAATACTCGGCCGGTGTTTTTGGAATAGTCACCTTACTCTTGATTGTTGGCTTGGTTTATGCCGGAACAGTGGTAGCGACAGAACTGATGGTTTCAGTCGAGGTCCTGGCAGTGATTTTAGCTGTACTAACGGCTGTTGTTTTGTTACAGAGCTTTCGCCGGAACTTTCGCGCTGTCTTTATCACCCAGGTACTGGGAGCAATGCTTTTTTTCGCTGTTTTAATGACGCAGGCCCTGCCCATTATTGCGCCTGCGCTTTCGGTAAAATCGTTTGTCAACGAGTTTAAGCAGCACTATGATGGACAAGCTCCGGTTTATGTTGAAAAATTTTACCGACCCGGCTTTATGTACTACAGCGGGATAGCGGGTACGGAGCTAAGCCAGGAGAATTTGGAGGCAGTTACAGCCAGCGAAAAAGACACGGCGTATTTGGTTATGAAAAAGAAAAAGTATGAGAAACTGCCCCCGGAAATGCAGAGTAAGCTTCGCCTGCTTGTTGTTCAAGAGGATAAAATTCTTTTAATCCATGAAGACAAGTAGATGCTTTTAGAAAGGATTTATGGCAATGAAAACATTCGATGACGTAAGCGACTTCGTAGCATCCCCCAAAATGTATTGGGTCATATTTCTGATTTCGTTTTTGGGCTATATGTTTTTTAATCAGGCCATACCCATCACCGATCCGGTGGAATCGAACTATGCGCTTACAGCGAAAGAGATGGTGCTGACAGCGGACTGGGTGTCACCAAGGATTTATGGAAATGTCTGGTTTGATAAGCCAGTATTTTTCTACTGGCTTACGGCCATAGCCTTTCAAATTTTTGGTTTTTCTGAATGGGCAGCACGTTTAATGCCAGCATTGTTTGCTTCTGCAGGATTAGTGTTGCTATACTGGTTTACAATCAAAACAACAACGCGAAGAACAGCGCTTTTGGCCATGATGATTATGGGAACATCCTTCGAGTATATTCTGTTGGCAAAGCTGGTTATTACTGATATGGTGTTCTTTGTATTTAATTGTGCTGCCCTGGGATTTTTTTACCTGGGGTATGTAAAAATGGATGGCACTAAGCGATGGTATCTGGCAGCCTATGTCAGCATGGCGCTAGCTGTATTGACCAAAGGACCGATCGGTGCTTTGCTTCCTGGTCTGGTTATGCTGCTGGTTATCATGCTGCAGCGCAATTGGTCGGAACTCAAAGCAATGTTTCTGCCGACAGGCGTTTTGCTTTTTACCATTGTGGCGCTGCCCTGGTACGCTTCCATGTATACCTTGCACGGTATGGAGTTTATCAATAACTTTTTCGGTGTTCATAACTATCTTCGGGCAACTGTTTCCGAACACCCAAAGGATAATGTGAGCTACTATTATCTTGGCGTATTTGTGCTCAGTATGCTGCCTTGGTCGGCTCTGGCCATAAAAGCTTTGATCCAAGGATGCAAGGACTTGCGTTCCCAGAAGTCTCCACTGCTGTTATTCCTTTTCCTGTGGATAGCCGCTTATTTCGGATTTTATTCACTAATGGCGACTAAATACCTGACTTATACGTTTCCCATCCTCTTTCCCGTGGCAATTCTAACGGCTATTCAACTTGAACGAATGCTTACGCAAAATAAAGCGTCAGCAATTTTCTACTGGATAGGGGTTCCAATGGCGCTGCTCATGTTTGTATATTTGATTGCAGCTTATCGCTATCTGACAGGGTGGGAACTTAGTTTGGCTATAGTCAGTCTAGTACTGCTTCTGGTATTCAGCGCGTGGAAAGCAAGAAACCGGACTGCGGTCGATGTTTTTAAATTGCTTTGTCTGTGCCAAATAGGATCATATATCATTCTTTCCCTGTTTATATTTCCTACCATAGCGGATAGCCGGTCTGGAAAAGGGATGGCAGAAAGTATGGTCGACATTGGAGCGGAGAAGATAGGGATGTACCAGTTTTACAGCACTTCGGCGGTTTTTTATAGCGGCAAGGTCGCAGTCAAGCTTACGCCGTCGAGCAAAGTGTCTTCACGTCAGGCGGAAGCGTTGGACTGGTCAAGCAAATACACCATGCCGACCCAGGAAGTAGCTGATTTTGGGGCGAAGCCCCCATCCGATCGTCTGATCATTGTGGAGGATAAGCAAAGAGACCAGTTTCTGTTGGAGGCAGCTAAGTTTAAATATCAATTGTTAAAAAACAGTGAAGACTTTTCTTATTATTTAATTACGGAATAAGAGGCGTCGCTGATGCTGGATAAGGAGGGGATCTAGATGAGAGTATTACTAGCCGAAGATGATGCAAAGTTAGGAAAGTTAATCAAGCATATGCTGGAAAAATCGGGGGTCCAGGTTGACTGGGTGCAAAACGGGGATATGGCGCTGGAGTACGCGCTTTATGACCCTTATGATGTAGTCATCTTGGATTGGATGATGCCCGGTCAAACCGGCGTTGCCGTCTGTGATCAACTGCGTAAACGGGGTTATCACGGCGCTGTTTTGATGTTGACAGCAAAAGACGCTGTTGATGACCGGGTGCTGGGGTTGGATACGGGAGCTGATGATTACTTTGTGAAGCCATTCGAGTTTGCGGAGTTGTTTGCCAGGATACGTGCTTTAGCTAGGCGCAGTAGAGTGAGACTAGAGGACGATATTTTGCAGGTCGGCAACTTAGTCTTTAATGGTCTGACACATTGTGTGCGACGGGGCGATACGGAAGTACAGCTTACCAGTCGCGAATTTCAACTGCTCGATCTGCTGGTCCGCAATCAGGAGCGCGTAATTCCTCGTGAAGTTATTTTAGAGAGAATATGGGGATTGGAAAACGATGTTTCTTCGAACAACCTGGATGCCTATGTACGTCTGTTACGGCGAAAGCTGAGTCCTTTTGAGGATGTTGTCGTCATACAAACTATTCGGGGCGTTGGCTATAAGCTGGAGGTTCAAGATGTTTACGCAAATTCGTAACAGGTTAACTCTTCGGTATGCGATGGTTATGATGTTGCTGATGATGGCGTTTATTGTTACAAGTTCTGCTGGTCTGCTCTGGATTCTTTATCAGGAAGAACGGCAGGACCTTCGGTCTTTCGCGGAAGAAGAGGCCAGAGAACAAGCGGGGATGTATAAAGAAAAGACTGGCTTTTTTCAACTGCCATCGAAGGAAACTGAGGATCTCGACCATGGTGCAAAGATTTTTTATTATGTTTTTGATACCAATAGCCAGTTGGCTGCTTCCGAGGAACCATCACATGTAATTCGGGATGGTGTGCTACGTATTATCCACAATTGGGACGCAGCGGATGGAGAAGCTAAGCTGAAGAAATTTCGTCTTCCTAATGGAGACAGAGCCGTAGTCATGTTATGTGGCATGAAAATATACGATGGCTCCCAACTGCTGGGCACTGTTTTTGTGGGGGAAGATATCAGCGCGTATTATCACATGCTAAAAATGCTATTAATTATGATGGTGATACTCTCCCTTGTTTTTCTGATCATTGCTGCTTTTGCCGGACACTTTCTGGCAGGGAAGGCAATGGTTCCCATTAAGCAAGCTTTTTCCCGGCAACGTGAGTTTGTCGCTGATGCCTCTCATGAACTGCGTACTCCGCTTAGCATTATCCAGACTTCCGTAGAGGCGGTGCAAATTGATAATGATCAAAAGCTATCGCCATTCTCTACTCAAGTGCTTGATGACTTGAAAAATGAAGTCCGCAGGATGACTAGACTTGTTAACGACTTATTAACTCTCGCAAGGGCCGATGCTGGAGCAACCAATATTATAAAAGAGAAGTTCGATTTGATTGCCGTGGCAGAGCCGCTGATTCGTTCAGTACAACCGTTAGCGGCGATGAAGGGGCTTACTTTGGCAATGAGTGGTGATGAACCGCTTCCTATTATGGCCGACCGCGAAAGAATAAGCCAACTGCTTTTGATTCTGGTTGATAATGCAATTAAATATACGCCTGCCGGCGGCAAGGTGGAGGTTTCGCTCAAAAGGACAGCAACTCCGAAAGCAGCAGTTACGATTGCCGTGCACGATACGGGGGAAGGCATTCCCGAAAAAGACCTAAAGCTAATCTTCGAGCGGTTTTACAGAATCGATAAGGCAAGATCGCGGGAAGAAGGTGGTACTGGCCTTGGACTGTCTATTGCCAAGTGGATCGTGGATGTCCATGGCGGAAAAATAAAAGTGGAAAGCACCCCAGGGAAAGGAAGTTCCTTTATCGTTAGTTTACCGCAGTAATATATTCACCTATTTTTAGCCCTTGAGCTAATCAATAAAAGGAGGAAATTAACTATGATCAAATATCTTGCTACTCAAGTCCAAAATATTGTGCTTGCCCACAAAAAGAAATTGTATGGTATCGTAGTGCTGGCTGCCATGCTTGGTATATTTGCTGTTGGTGCACACGTCATGTTTCAAGTACGCGGAGTGGTTACAAGTGTTGGCAACAATAATATTACCGTGGCCAATTTCTTTAGGACTCAAACAGTGATCTTTCCGGGTCAGCGGTAAATATCGCTGATATTAAAATCGGAGACAAAGTGAAGGTTCAGAAGAATCTCTACGGTAATATTCTTTATGCCCGGATTGCTTCGGACAAAGACCGCGCACATGATGATGATTAACAAGCCTATAGTAAAAATGCGAAAAGTAGGCTTGGCAATTTAGTGGAACAATGTAACTAATGCGTCATAGGAGGAGGTATGATGTCAGATTCCTATGAGGTAAATAGCAAAACGAGGACTGAGAATGTGAAGGAGGAAAACAGCCAACAAGAAAGCAGGGGCAGCCAATTTTTTAAGGGCACGCTTATCCTGACAGCCGCAGGCATAGTGGTTAAAGGAATCGGCAGTCTAAACTGGATTTTTTTATCCCGCGTATTGGGTGGCGAAGGCATTGGCATTTATCAAATGGCTTTCCCGTTATATCTTTTGGCTTTAAGCATTTCGTCTGCTGGCATTCCGGTGGCTATCTCTATTATCACCGCAGAAAAAGTAGCTTATCGGGATTACCGGGGTGCTACTCGCGTTTTTCATCTGTCTTTCATTCTGCTAATTGTTACCGGTCTCGTCCTAAGCTTGTTGCTTTATTTTGGAGCCGGTTGGCTGATTGAGCAGCGGATCATTCGCGACCCACGGGCGTACTATTCGCTTATTGCCCTGTCGCCAGCGATATTTCTGGTTACCCTCATTTCCAGTTTTCGCGGCTATCTCCAGGGATGGCAGCTCATGACGCCGACGGCCGTTTCACAGATTGTCGAGCAGCTCTTTAGAGTAGCCGCCATGCTCGTCTTTGCCAGCCTTTTACTGCCCAAGGGCTTGGCGTTCGCCGCCGGCGGCGCCAGCCTGGGAGCCGGTGCGGGGGCAGCTGCTGCCCTTGTAGTACTGGCTTACTATTATCTCCGTTTAAAAAGGTATAGCCATCCAAAGATCCAAACCGAGGCTGTGCCAGTTCACCAGGAAAGAGGCGCGGCTCTTATCCGGCGTATCGCGAAGCTGGCGTTGCCGGTGTCATTGTCAAGCATCATGCTGCCGCTGGTGGCAAACCTAGACCTACTGGTTGTGCCGCTGAGGCTGGAGAAGGCGGGGTATTCGGTCGAGCAAGCGACTGAACTGTTTGGCTATTTGACTGGTATGGCTGTGCCGTTGGTTAATTTAGCGACGCTTTTAACCGCCGCTCTGGCTACCAGCCTTGTGCCTACGATTTCTCGCGTCCATTCGCTTGGTGCAAGTCAGGACATTTTTTATCGTACAGCTGGTGCCATGCGGCTAGCTAATATCGCAACAATTCCTTTTGGCGTGATGCTATGGGTGTTGGCTAAACCGGTGTTGAGCGTAATCTACCACGCTCCCGGCGCGGCTGAAGCCACTCGGGTACTGGCGGGCGGCGTATTCCTGCTTGGCATTCACCAGGTTACCACGGGTGTTCTGCAAGGATTGGGACGCACGTCAATTCCGGTGATTAACATGGGAGTATCCGCTCTGGTTAAGGTTGTTCTCAACTGGACACTCACAGCCATACCCGCTCTCGGTATACAGGGGGCTGCCTGGGCAACTTTGGTTGATATCGGTATTGCAGCCGCCTTGAATTTATATTTCGTCCACCGTTATACCGGCTTTTTTCTTAATGCCGGTGACTTATTAAAGAATATCGGCGCGGCGATAGTCATGGGAGGAGTGATGTATTTTTTATATGATCCGCTGGTAGCCATAGCGCAGAGTGAATTGTTGGTAATTGGGTTAACTGCGTTAGGCGGCGGCCTCGCTTATGGGGGAATTATGATTGTTACCGGTGGCCTCACCAAGAGAGACGTCGAAAGGATTCCCTACATTGGCGCTATTCTAAAAAAGTGCTTGTAGTATCGTAGGGGGATGAATATGGAGAAGCTTTGGCTAGTATTCGGATTGTTATCCGCTATCATGGCGGCGCTAGTAGCGGTATTCGGCAAAATCGGCTTGCAATCGGTTGATGCCAATACCGCCACGGCTATCAGATCAGTCATTATGGCGGTTTTTTTGATTCTAGTTGTTGTGTGCCAGGGGAACTTAGCGGAAATCCCGGCAATCATCGCTGATAAAAAAGCTATAACCTATATAGCCCTTAGTGGTGTTGCCGGAGCGCTGTCCTGGTTGTTTTATTTTCTGGCCCTCAAATTCGGCAATGTATCCCAGGTTGCGCCCATCGATAAGTTGAGCGTTGTAATCGCTACTATCATAGCCGTTAGTTTATTGGGGGAAAAGATCAGTATGCTAGGTGGTATCGGCGTTGCTTTGATTGCGTTGGGGGCGGTACTCGTGGCGTTGGGGTAATTTGTTCTTCAGATAAGGAAATACTTCGTGACTATTTATTAAAAGGGAGCGTGACGTAGGTATGTTATGGCATATTGCAATTACTCTTGGAATTGTGCAAGGTATTGGCGAATTTTTGCCTATATCCAGTTCAGCGCACTTAATTCTTACACGTTGGTTTTTTGACTGGGACCCTATTATTCAGTATTTAGGTGAAAACACGGATATAGTCTTAGATGTGGCCCTCCATGTAGGAACACTAATAGCAGTGTTGATCTATTTTTTCCGGGATTGGCTGCAACTGCTTACACATGGTCTATCTAAGGGGATGAAGACGCAAGAGGGGAAAATGTTTTGGTATCTCGTGGCGGCTACCATTCCCGGAGGGATCGCGGGACTTGCTTTGGAATCAGTGATTGAGCATTTTATTCGATCGCAGATACTGATTATTGCGGCGGGTATAGCGGTTATGGGTATTATTCTTTACTATGTTGACAAAAAAGCAACTCAAATCGTTAGTTTTGAAGAAATCACTTTTAAACAGGCAATTTTGATTGGCGTCGCCCAGGCGTTGGCCTTAATTCCTGGAGTATCCCGTTCAGGAATTACGATGACTACAGGACGATTGTTAGGCTTTACACGGGAAGCGGCCGCCAAGTTTTCTTTTCTATTGGCCACGCCGATTATTGCTGGGGCAGCATTAAAGCAAGCTCCTGGCATCATTCATAACATTGCCAATCCCTTGTTTTTGGTTGGAGCCATCACATCAGCTATAGTAGGTCTTATCAGTATTAGTTTTTTGCTCAAATACCTTCAAACACATAATTTTGCTATATTTGCAGTATATAGGTTAGCAATAGCGGCACTCACAGTTATCGTCTATGTAGTCCGGGGAGCATAGATAAACTCATGATTAGTTAGGCATAGTTGCTACATTATATTATTAATCGATATCGGGAAGGGGGAAGCGCTTTGCGGGGAAAATCATTAGTCATTACATTACTTCTAATCTTCCTGTTAAGCATACAGGTTCTTGTGACTGCGAATAATGATAGGGACGATGAGCCACCAAGCATTTTTTCTCATAAAGACATTCAAATTGAGCCCCATCACCAAATTGAAAGGCTCTTAGTATCAAGTGCCAATGCTGTTGTCGCGGGAAGGATAATGGAAGGGGCTATAATCGTCGATGGTAATTTGACTGTCTTGCCTGGTGCAGAGATCCACGGTAAGATCATTATACTGGGTGGACAACTTACCAATTACTCAGGCAATGATTTTGAGGAAGTTCCATGGGTCGTTTCTCCTTCGAAATCGCCATTTACCAGGATTGTCCTTGGTGGACTAATGCTTCTTGTCGTTGCCAGTCTTATTGTGATACCGTATTTGTTGTGGCTGATTTTTCATTTTGCAAGCCGTTTCCCGACCTTCGTGCATATTAAAGATCGTCTACTAGAAATACGGAACCGGTGGCCCTTTTTTTACATAGCCATAACACTTGTTGTCAGTGCGGCCATGCTAATTCTGTTTGGGGTGCTTGCTTGGAAGACCATATTCCGACAAGCGACTGGAATATTTGATAGTGCTTTTATCGGGCTGATTCGTTATTTTGCGAGTTCTGAATTAGATCGAATAATGATAACAATAACGAATCTTGGGTTCGGTTTTTCCTACGGAGTTATAGTGTTTATTACGATCTCAACATTAGTTGCCTTGCGACGTTGGATTGAGCTTAAAGGATTGACCATTTGTCTATTAGGTGGATCTGCTTTAAATGAAATGTTAAAACGCGTGTTTGAACGTGCCCGGCCGGAAGCTTTTCAAATAGTAGCTGAGTCAGGATTTAGTTTTCCGAGCGGACATGCAATGGTATCGTTATGTTTTTATGGCATAGTAGCTTTTCTTATTGTTCGAAAGCGATCTTTGCATTGGCGTATTGCGGGAGCTATTATTGCGGTGCTATTGATATTAGCCATAGGAATAAGTAGAATTTACTTGGGGGTTCATTACCCAAGTGATGTCATAGCGGGATATGTCGCTGGCGCAACTTGGTTAGGTTTCTCTATTTCATTAATCATGTGGTGGGAACAAGAACGCGAACGAAAACAGAAGGATAGTAAGATTACATAAAAAATAACCTGATAAGTATCTTTGATATGGAATAATAAAGGAAAAGGCCTTAATTGTGTTTTCTTTTCATACCTTATGTTAACTCGATGCACGTGGAGTGTGTGGCAAAGTTGATAAGAAAACACATCCCATGAAGCCAGGCGGATCCTGGATTCATGGGATGTGGGAATTGTGGAATATGTTCTCTCGGAAGTAAAAAGAAAAAATGCAATATATTTCCAACTATAGTTTATGGAGAAAAAGGTAGCATAAAAGCCGGCCACAGTAAAGGGCGGTGACATAGGATAACAAGCACCGGTGCCGCCGTTTGAGGTGGTATCGGTGCTTGTTCTTTATTGTTGAATTATCGACATGATTAGTGAAATTATGCTTCGTGATAAAATGTATGCATGAAATGAAAAAAGCTCACAATTAAGATAGTTTACCTCTATGGGATTCGATATTTTTTACATGCAAAAGTCGAGTATTGCCAAAGCAGCTTTGATATGATGTAGAAGCGAAGGGAGGGATGGCTATGCTACAAGAACTTAACCGCGCCGTTGAGTATATCGAAGAACATTTGACTGACGAGCTGGACCTGGAAGAGATATCTAAATATGTCGGAATCTCAGATTATCACTTCAGGACGGTATTCTTTTATCTTGCGGGAATGACATTGAGTGAGTATATAAAAAGCAGAAGGTTGTCGGAAGCCAATAAAGATTTGCTGATGGGGGAAAAAGTTACGGACATTGCTTATAAATATGGCTACTCGTCAATGGATGGCTTTGCCCGGGCATTCAAAAAATGGAGCGGCTTTTTGCCCTCGGATGCAGCCAAAAAAAGAATCAGCAAGCCCTTCCCCAAACTTTCGTTTGTCATCACAATCAAAGGAGGAAATACGATGGAATGTAGAATCGAAGAAAAACCAGCGTTTTATCTGGTTGGTGTAAGCAAGCGAGTTCCCATGCAATTTGCGGGCGTCAACAATGCGATTGTAGAGCTTGCAATGAGCATTACAAAAGAGCAAAGAGAAGAAATGCACGCGCTGCAAGACATAGAGCCTTATCAAGTCGTCAACGCCTCTTATGAAGCAGACGCCGGCTTTTTGAAAGAAGAAGGCGAGCTGACCCATCTGATTGGCGTACTGACAACAAAAGAGGATGTAAGCGACCGATTGGTGAAAGTTCCGGTAGAAGCCTGCGTCTGGGCAGTTTTTCCGAATGAAGGGCCGTTTCCTTTCACTCTACAAAATACCATGGCGCGAGTCTATTCCGAATGGCTGCCCACTTCCGATTATGAGGTCATTAACATGCCTGCTTTTTCCTTTTCAAAAATGGATGAGCATAAAAAGGATTACGCTTACAGCGAAGTTTGGACACCAGTTCGGAAGAAAAAATGAATTTGTTTGTATAATCTGCTTTTGCAACAGAAGGCGTTAAACGGTGAGAAAAAATCCTCACCGTTTATTGTTTTGTTATACCAACACACACCACACATTCTACACAGGCAGCAAGCCCTTTCATCTTGCTTATTGAAATATTTATCTAACTTGTTGGGAGTTCTTCATTCTTTGTGGAGTAACTTTTTACTCAAAATATAAATTCCACTCCAGCCTAACAATAATAACACCTGTGCCAGGACAACAAGCCATAGTATCTCCATGTACCCACCAATCACACAAAATAAGGTATTAACCAAAGGAAAACCCAGGAAAGTAAGCATGATAGGAAAATCTTTTTTATAATTCAAAGAGCTAACAACCCTACGATCCCAGAACTTGACGAAGGCTAACGCTAAAATTCCCACTGAAATTACAGAAAGAGAGAGCAACATTACCCATTGCATATCAGATGTTCTGGTGAAAAATGGTCCCATATAATTAAAGAAGTTGGATATAGGTGAAAGCAAACAAGCTAGAGAAAGAATTGCAGCCAAGAACGGATATATATAGCCAATTAGATTACTATAGCCACTCTTCTTATGCCACCATTCACCGATTAAAATAAATGCAGTCCAGTATCCGGCTATATAGATCCATCCTGTAAAATTCATGACAGGTTCCCCATATATGACAGGTTCTCCAGGGAGCGGGTAATAACCCCACCTGCCAATGACTCCTTCCGAAGTTTGAAAAATCTGTTTTACTGCGACTGGATCCAGTGAAAAGTCAAAAATCATAGCACTAAGGCCAGCAATGAATGGTTTAGTCCATGACGGTATATTTATCGTCTTCAAAACACGTAACGTTGAGTAAACGATAAGAAACTCGATAATTGGAACAGTTATTGGCACATTGAATATCATTAGGATACTGTTCCCATATGAGTAAAAACCTTCTTTCCCCATAGATCCCATAAATACAGCAACGTTTTCAAAGACCGAGGCGTAAAAAAAGACAAAGCATACGAACTGCATTAATACAATCTTTGGTCGCTCTTCGTTATCAATTATATAAAAAATCATTAAAGTGGCAATAATTAAAACTAAAACATCTTGAATTATCCATACAGGAACTAGCGTTATATTTCCCATTGTGTTACCTCCATTTATAATGATCATCGAGTTGAACCGTTCAATTATATTATAATGACACAGTATTACCATAAATTACCTGCTGTATCCATTCCGATTCACAGTATCAACACACGTGGAATGCTGCTGCCTTTTGGCGAGAGCAGAAAGACTTGATGATAAAGGTAGCTAAGAGTTTTTTGATGGAATTTTAGATCAGGGGAGTAATGACTATGGGCGACAACAAAGAATTTTGGAATCGGTATTCCGGGATATATGACTTCGTGATGAATTGGTCTAGCAAAAAGGCATATGAAGAGATGTATCATCTGATGTCGGAAGTGTTAAAAGCTGATATGCGGGTCTTGGAAGTTGCCACGGGAACTGGGTTAATTGCGCTTGGTATAGCTAAATTTGTTCGGCAGGTTGAAGCAACAGACTTTTCCCCGAAAATGATTGAAACCGCAAAAAAGAAAGCTGCTCCGTCAAATGTTACGTTCTCCATCGAAGATGCTACTGCCTTATCCTTTGCGAAGGACTCGTTTGATGCGGTCATCATTTCCAATGCCTTGCATATTATTCCAGACCCTGTAGCAGCACTTGTAAATATCCACAGGGTACTGAAACCCGGTGGATTACTGATAGCACCAACCTTCTCGCATGGACACCTAGAAAACTCAGACAGGAATCTGAAGGCCAAAATACTAAAACTCTTGGGATTTGAAACTTATTCGAAGTGGACACCGGAGGAATATATTGGGTTTATTGAGAAGAACGGTTTTGCTGTTAGACGACGGAAAGTATTAAGCGCCGCATTTCCGCTTATTTATCTTGAGTCTGCTGCTCTTTTCCCATAGGTCGGCCAGAGAAATCTTCTCAGCCGGCCTTCGTATGTTTACCATGGTACTGAAAACTGTACCTATTCAAAAATATCAATCTGAATATTTCAAAGGGAACAATCCTGGGTTATACTATATTTGTGATTTAAAAAATAAAGGTAGGAGAAAAAGATATGAAAAAACAAGCTTTCAGCCAGACAAAACAACTGGCCTATACCGCGTTAGGCATTGCTCTCGTATTTACTTGCACATCTTTTGTCAATCTTCGTCTTCCTATTGCCGCCAATGGCGGACTGATTCATTTGGGAAATGTACCGCTTTTCCTTTTCGCCATTCTTTATGGCCGCTGGACCGGCGCTCTGGCCGGCGGTATTGGTATGGCCCTGTTCGATGTAGTGGGCGGCTGGTTTTTGTGGGCTCCATTTACGCTGGTGATTGTCGGCCTGATGGGATATACGGTCGGGGCAATTTGTGAAAAGAATCGGAGTTTGACGGCGTATATCCTGGCCTTAGTGGCCGCTGGCCTGATTAAAGTAGTGGGTTACTATGGTGCCGAAGGTATTATATATGGAAATTGGGTGGCACCACTGACCTCTATCCCCGGCAATTTAGTACAGATCGGCGTGGCGGCGGTTATCGCCCTGCCGTTAGCGAAAAGGCTGCGAAAATATGTGGCTGCGCCGGAACCAAAGGATACGGTGCTTTCCTGACATTCCTGACATAAAAAAGAGCGGGGGACAGGTTTTTACCTTGTCCCCCGTTTTTGGCTTTTATTTCGTGAAGGATGATATGAATTGATGCTTTTTTATATGGGGATCCGGCAATTTCCATGGTAGAGCGCTGAACCCATTATTGGCTGAGAGTCAAAAATGTCCTGGTGGCACCGTTATATATGCCCCAATTCGGGGATATTAAATTTGAAATTAAATTAAGGAGGGTTTACCTGTGAACAAGTTTGTTTTTCATGATTATTTCCAGGAGCCTAAGAAAAAAATCGCTAAGCGGATGATTTTCAAAAGCGATAATGCAATTGCCTTTATACTTAACATTGCCAAAGGGGCAATACTGCCGGGGCACACACATCTAGAATCAACGCTTTTCCTGCAGGTAATGGAGGGTAAGGCCAAGGTTGTCACAGATGGCAATGAAACCTCGTTGCAGGTGGGAGAACTAATGCAGGTTGATGGGCAGGAAAGCCTGCAGGTTATAAACAGCGGCGAAGATGTCCTGCGCCTTTTTGTCACCATTTCACCAATGGGCACGGAGGCCTTTGCAACAGATGCAGATATATAACAGAGCCAGAGGGACAGGTATACTGATGGGGTCAGGCTTGACTTATTTTGATAATTGACTTATTGAATCAAGCCTGACCCCTACGAAAAAATGCCTACAAACCCAAGAAAGGGGTTTATAGGCATTTTTTTGTCTACCAATCATAATCGTAAGTGCAAAGCTGGCGACGACAGACGCAGGAATTAAAGTATGGAAAAGGGAATCATCCGATGAGAAAAACTTTCCAGGAGGCTGCTGTGGTTAATTACACAAATCTGTATAGCCCCAAAGCTTATGTTACGCTGGATGAAACCGAGTATAAGCTGGTTCAGCAGGTTGCTTATCCCTGTAAGCTAAAAACGGGCCACACCGTTTTCCGGGAGGAAGATGCGGCCAATTATATCTACTTTATTGAAAAAGGTCATATAAAAATTTACCGGAATACTCTTTGGGGCAAGACGGTCACTGTCGGGATTCGACAGGCCGGCGATCTGATTGGTGTCTGTGAGGTGCTTAATGGCATGTCGCGGCGCGGTTATGCCGAGACTCTAGAGCCCGCGGTGCTTTGGGCTATTGACGGTCAGGCTTTCCGCAAAATCCTGCAGGAAAGGCCGGGAATCGCGGTTAAAGTCGCTACGGCGCTTGCCAACCGCTTACGGCAGGTTGAAACAATGGTCGCGGATATGGTTTCCATGGAAGTAGACCGGCGTCTGGCCCGGGCGCTGGTGAATTTGGCCAGACAGCAGGATGCCTCTGACGAAGACGGGAGTATTCGCCTGAGTTTGCCGTTGACGCAGCAGGAGCTGGCGGCCCTTGTCGGCTCCTGCCGCCAGACAGTAACAACAACCATGCAGAAGCTGAAAGACCTGGGCTTCATTGAAACGAATAAAAAATACATCGAGATTTTGAATATAAAGGGACTACAGGATTTTATTGACCGATAAATTACTTTATGTCAATAGTTTTCTTAATATTTAAATAATTGTCGTCTGGACGACAGCAAGTTCTGCTTTTCACATGCTACACTGAGGATAAAATTCGTTTGGAGGTGTATACATGTCCGTACAGACGCAGCTCGACCCCCAAGGAGCGGTTTATCCTTGGTATCAGCGGAATGCTTTAGCGGCAGGCCTAAATCCATGTGTGGCGATCGGGGGCTTCATTGCCGCCTGGGTCGTTTATTTTGCTATTGTCGCTCTGGTTCCCACGGTTCAGGGATTTTCTACCGCAGCGCGAGCCGTGCTGGCTACTACCGGCTGGGTGATGGTCATTTGGATTACAGACGCTCTGCCGAAAAGCATTTCGGGATTAATGATTCCCGTCATGCTTTCGATTTCCGGTGCGCTGCCCAATCCTGCTGATGCATTCAGCGGTTTTTCCAGCAATGAAGCATATTTGTGTCTAGGTGCTTTTATACTTGCAGGTGTCATGCAGGTGACGGGTGTAGACAAGCGTATTGCGCTATCCATACTGGCCAGGGTCAAACCCAAGGTTCCCAATCTGCTTAGCGGCTTTTTTCTAGCGCATGCTGTGAGTGCGCTATTTGTACCGGCAACTGTTGCCAGAGCGGGCATGTATTTGCCGATTGTCCAGGGCGTGAACCGGCTGATGGGGGAAACGCCCGAAGAGAAGAGGGTACGTAAAGCGCTGGCAATGGCAGGGATCGGCTTTGGCGCTGTTTTTGCCGCGCCGATTTTTCTTACAGGGCATATGTGCAACGTAATAATGGCCAACCTGCTCAACACCAAGGCCAATGCGGGAATATCGTGGGGCGGCTGGTTTTGGCTGCACTGTCCAATGCTGGGCATGTTTCCGCTGATGTGGTGGTGGGTGGTCAGACATTTTAAACTTGCCGGCATGGATATTGCCGGTGGAACGGCTAAAATCAAGCAGGAGAATGAGACGCTGGGGCCTGTTAATGCTGTGGAAAAAATGGTGCTTGCCTGTTTTAGCTTTGCTGTGCTGTTGTGGGCTACCGGCGATTATCACAAGATCCAGACGGGAATCGTTACCCTTATTGCTGTCTCCAGCGTTTTTATCCCCGGTTTGCTGCCGCTTGACTGGAAAAAGGTTCAGCAAAAAACCATTTGGGGCACTTGGCTGCTCCTGGCCGGCGCTCTTTGCCTGGTGACGGCTTTTAGCAAAACTGGCCTGGATAAATTCCTAGCCGCCAGAATGGTGGATTGGGTGCCGGACTGGGGCTGGCTGGGCGCGTTGCTGTTCGTCATGATTACCATTCAGATACTGCGGCTAGGCATTATCAGCAATGTCGGGGCGGTCACTCTGATGGCCCCGATTGTCTTTGCGATGGCGCCTTTGCTCAAGCTTAACTCGGTGGCGTTTACGCTGGCGGTGCTCAATGTTGATACCTACGCCATGATTTTGCCGATGGAAGTGACCGCCTGTCTGGTAGCGTACGCGTCCGATGAGTTTTCCTTCAGGGAATTTATGCAGGCTGGCACGCCGTTAACGTTGCTGGCGATTGTCTACATAGCTTTTGTCATGGTGCCCTGGTGGGCGTTTAACGGTTATCCGATGTGGCAGCCTTAAGTTGGCGGAAGGAGAAGGATATGAATAAACATGCATTAATCAAAAACCTGGAAGATATTCAGACCGAATGTCTGGAAACCGATATTCTGATTATCGGCGCGGGCAATGCCGGCTGCTTCGCGGCGATTGAAGCCAAACGGGCTGATCCGGCCTGCAAGGTGACACTGATGGAAAAGGCGCATATTGATCGCAGCGGCTGCCTGGCAGGCGGTATGGATGCTATCAACACCTATCTCAAGAAAGGCAGGACGGTCGAAGAATTCGTACGGTGGAGCCGGTCGCAAGCCGGTGGCATTATTCGTGAGGATTTAACTATGAGCATGGCGGAGTTGCTTAATAAGCCAATCGAGGAATGGGAAGAATGGGGCATGCCCATTAAATACGAGGAAGACGGCGAGGAATATAAAGCACGCGGCAAATGGGATATCACTATTTCCGGTTCGGAAATGAAACCGATCCTGGCAGCGAAGACTCGAGAGGCTGGCTGTGAGATCTTAAACCGCATTGTCGCGACAAACTACATCCTGGAGGGGGAGCGTGTGGCGGGCGCCTATGGTTTTGGCGTGCGCGACGGCAAGCTGTATGTGATTAAGGCTAAAGCCACGATCATTGCAACCGGTGGTGCGGCAGGTCTCTACAAACCCTACCAGAATGACGGGCAGGACAGCCACCATCAGCTTTGGTACTGTCCGTACAATGTGGGGACTGGTTACGCGATGGGAATTCGCAGCGGGGCGGAGATGACAACCTTTGAAATGCGATGGTGCGCCACCCGGACTAAAGACTTTAACGGACCTATTGATACTATTTCGCTTGGTTATAAGACGCCGATGATCAATGCCTCGGGTGAAAAGATACTGGAGGAGCGGTATGCTCATCTGGGTGGGGATGCGGCGCCCCGCTATATTCGGGCCAATGTCCCGATGGAAGAGTGGCGTGACGGGCGTGGACCTTGTTTTGTCGATACTACCGGTATGACTGAAGAGCAGGTTCAGGATATGAAGTATGACTACCTGAATGAACGGCCCACATTCGTACTGTTTTTAGCCAGCCGGGGCCAGGATATACGGCGGGACCCGATTGAGATTTATGGATCGGACCCTTATATTGTCGGCGGCCATACGGCAAGCGGCTACTGGGTGGACGAAAAACGAGGCACGACGCTGCCGGGCTTATTCGCCTGTGGCGATGTGGCGGGCGGTACGCCCAACAAGTTTGTCGGCGGTTGCGCGGCTGAGGGCCTGATCGCCGCCAGAGCAGCCGTCGACTATTGTCGGGCTGTGGAGCATAAGACAATCGCAGCAAGCGATATCGCGGCAGAAAGAGAGCGTGTCTTCGGGCCGCTGCTGCGCCGAAGCAATGTCGGCGACGGTGTTAAACCCGGCGAAATGGAAGAAAGACTGCAGCGGTTGATGGATGAGTACGCAGGAGGCGTGCATCAGTTTTTTCGGATGAATCGCCAGGGGCTTGCATATGCCCTGCGTCATTTGAAGATTCTCAAGGATCAGGTGCAGTTTCTGATTGCGGCCGATTGGCATGAACTCATGGAAGCGCATGAAATAATTGACCGGCTGGATGTCGCTGAAGTGCTTGTGCATCATCTGCTGTACCGGGAAGAAACCCGCTGGCCGGGCTGGCAGACACGAACCGACTATCCGGCGAAGGATGATGTCCGGTTCGATGGTTTTGTCAATTCTCGGTATGATGTTAAGACAGGGCGCGTCGAAATGTTTATGCGGCCCTATGTTCAACTGGTTTCCGGCGACAGACTTAAACCTTAGTGGAGGTGAGGCTATGCCCCCTGTAATCATAAACTCAAAATGCACTGGATGTGGCGCTTGCGAGATGATTTGCCCGGGCGATTTAATGACAGTTGCCGGTAAAAAGGCACATTGCCGCAGCAGAAGAGACTGCTGGGACTGCATGTCCTGCGTGAAGGCATGCCCGGCTCAGGCGATTGAGATTCGTATTCCTTATCAACTGGGCTATTATCCGGCTAGATTGGTGCCGGAGGTTAGGGAAAAAACGATCCTTTGGACCTGTACCGATATTAATGGTAAGGTAGAACAATTTTGCGTGAAAACGCGTAATTAACCAAAAAAGAGGCGGCGAAATCCAGTTCGGATCGCGACGCTTCTTTTTTCTGCGAATTTGGGACCAGGCTAGTCTTATGGGGTCAGGCTTGACTTATTTTAAAAATTGACTTATTTGTAATTACAGGTCATAATTATTGGCAAATATATCTCAAAAAGTGGGGTTTATATGGCGAGAAAACCAAGGATACATTATGAAAACGCTATATACCATGTTATTGCGAGAGGCAACAATCGGGAGGATATATTCTTAGATGCCGGAGATAAAGATAAGTACTTAGAACTAGTAGGTAAGTATAAACAAAAGTATGGGTTTGAACTGTTTGCCTACGTACTCATGGATAATCACGTTCATCTACTAGTCTGTATAGATCAGATACCAATATCCAAAATCATGCAGGGAATCCAACAAACATATACCCAATACTACAATAAAAAGTATCGACATATTGGACATGTATTTCAACAACGGTATAAGGCATTTTTGTGTAACAGTGACTCTTATCTTCTCTCAATTGTATGTTATATACATCAAAACCCTTGTCGGGCGAATCTGTCAGATGGCCTTAATTATAAGTGGAGCAGCCATACTAATTACCTGTTGGGGCAACGCGGTAATTCTGCAAATCCAATCGTTGTTTTACAAATGTTTAATGATGATATGGCAAAAGCAGTTAAGCAATATGGTGACCTTGTCTATCAAGAACAAAAAGAAATTCGAATTAATCAAGTTATTGGAGTTGAGGCGGGGAGGCAACATATTATTGCCGACAATTCCCCCCTTCCAGCTAAGCAAGATGAGCAGCAACCTTTTACAAAGAAAGAGCGAACCTTTGAACAAATTGCTGATAAAATAGCAGTAGATAGAGGCATATCTATCGAGCAACTATTGGGAAAATGTCGGGTTCGTAAAGTTGCTGAAGCAAGAAATGACCTAATATATCGAATTATTGAATCAAAAATGTATAGCAGAGCGGAGCTAGCGAAAAAACTAGATGTTGATGCGGCTATCGTAACGCGTGGATATGAGCGTGGTAAGGTAATACAATGCAATCTGGAAATAAGTCAAGTCGATTAAATAAGTCAAGCCTGACCCCCTAAGTACAACGGTTTCAAGTGAGGTGGCAGTAAATTATTTCTGATGAAGAACTTGCAAGGCAATTGCAGCAGGGAAACGAGACCGCATTGGAGACTATGGTTTCTCGCTACCATTCTAAGATATTTGCCTATATCTATCGGATGAGTAAAAATTACCATAGCGCTAACGATATTACCCAAGAGGTATTTATCAAAATATGCCGGAATATAAAGCAATACAACTCAGAGTTTCTTTTCAAAACGTGGATTTATACAATTGCGTCAAACACATGTAAGGATTATTTGAAAAGCGCATATGTGCAAAAAACGGTTCCTGGTTTTGAGATGGGTGATAATGTTCGGGACGATGAGGATACGCCGGAAGAATTCTTGCAGAAGCAGGATGAACGGGAGGCGATTATGGAAGTTCTAAATCAATTGGGAGATATTCACCGCGAAGTAGTTGTCCTGCGTTTTTATGAAGAATTAAAGATAGAAGAAATTGCTGTAGTATTGAATATTCCTGTGGGGACAGTTAAATCAAGGTTATCTCATGGATTGCATAATCTTAAAAAACTGCTTAAAGAGGGGGGCGAAGAACTTGGATAAATATCAAGAAATTCTTAACGAGATTGATAAGGATGAAAATGATGAAGAGATGGTTGCTGTTTTAAATAAATTATCCGAATATACCGTTCCTAAGCCTACTGCTGCGATGACCAGCAGCTTGCTCTGTAATCTCAAAGCAGCTTTGCAGGAAAATGCTAGTCATGATGATGTTCCCATTCTTAAACCTGTTGATCGAGTAGCAATAGAAAGGTCTGCCAGTGATGGCAGTCTACTCTCTGTCTTACGTCTGGTAGAAATCCAGTTGGATATTTTGAGCTGGCGGTTTATGGCAATGACCAGTTTGCTTATTTTTGCAGGCATCTTTTTAACGAACGGTGATAGAGCTGCGTTGATTTTTTTAACAAATGGAGCGCCAGTTCTAGGACTATTAACGCTTTTTTATGAGCAGAGAGCAGAGCTTTATGGTACAAATGAACTGGAAGCGTCTTGTCCTTATACACCTGCCCAATTGGCTAGTGCCAGAATTATTGTGACTTTGGGATATACGATCATTGTTTGTCTGGCTGCTACGGGGATGATCGCCCTTGCTTTTTCTGATATGCTGACCAATGAAAAAATGCTGTTATGGAAGGCTGTTTTTGCATGGCTGGCACCCATGGTGTTTTTCTTAGGTATCGCATTGGCTGTTTCTTTGCGCTTGGGCGCTATGTATGGCTGCGGAGCATCATTTATCATGTGGGTAGCGCAAATTATTTTTGAACAAAGTGATGTTGGAAAAAGTTTTATACAAATCAATCTAGTTAGAACTGGCTTGATACAGCAAGTACCAATGATACTTTTAGCGATCGGTCTCATATTGATTGCAATCTATCTACGCTATATGCGTGTCGAAAATATGGACTACTCCCAAGAGGGATAAAAGAGAGAGAAAAATATGTTAGAGCTATCTTCCATTACAAAATGTTTTAAAAAAAATTGTGTAATCCATGACATTTCCCTTTCGTTACCTAAGGGATTACATGTGATGACTGGACCTAATGGGGCGGGCAAAACGACTTTATTACGCATCCTTGCAGGAATTATTGCGCCAACAACTGGTCAAGTATCTCTTAATGGAATGTTTCTCCCTACTGACAGTGTCAGGTTTAAAGCCCATATGGGATACCTGCCTCAGCACTTTGGCATTTATCCTGAAATGACCGCGCAAGAATTTTTGCGATATTTTGCAGAATTAAAGGGGATTCCTGCTGCAGTGGCTGGTGCAAAGGTTGAAGAGGTAATGGATATTGCCCAAATTGCTTCCTTTCCTAATAAAACCTTACGGGACTGGACAAAGGGGATGCGCCAAAAGGTCGGTATCGCCCAAGGGTTATTAAACGACCCCGATCTTCTCCTTATGGATGAGCCACTGTCTGGACTTGACCCGGAAGAACGTTTTTATTTTTGCAATTTATTTTCCCGGTTAGCCTCTGAACGTATTGTCCTATTGAGTACTCATATCGTTTCAGAATTAACGGACCTGGCAAATAGCATCATGTTGTTACATAGTAAAAAACTAAAGTTTAAAGGTCCAATCTCTGCAATGATAGACACTGCCAGAAGCTTTGTTTGGGAAGCTAGTTTGTCTGAGCGCGAGTGGAATGAGAAAAAACATGAATTAATCGTCAGCAGCTTACGGGCTGATAACGGTTTGTATGAAATAAGGATCATAAGCAATGTTCGGCCGGAGCTTACGGGGGTGCGTTCTGTGGAGCCCACCTTGGAGGATGCCTATATCTATCTAGTATCCCAGGGTGACTCAACAAGCGAAAGAAATGGTATTGATAATGATAGAAATTAATCACCTCAATAAACAATACAACAACAATTGCATGGCGCTGAACGATATTACTTGCCGCATAGGCACAGGTGTATTCGGTCTCTTAGGGGAAAATGGTGCGGGGAAAAGTACCTTATTAAAGATTCTGGCAACGATGATTGAGCCTACGGGTGGTAAGGTAACAGTTAATGGCTTAGATTTATGCTCAGAGCAAGCTGTAATTCGTAAGCAATTGGGGTATTTACCCCAGGAATTTGGTTTTTACACTAGGTTGACCGGTTTTGAGATGCTCGAGTATTATGCGGTATTAAAAGGGCTAACAAATAAACAGGCAAGAACAATACAGGTGAATGAGGCCCTGGAAGTAGTAAATCTTGCAGAGGTTAGGAATAGAAGGATTTCCACTTATTCCTTTGGCATGAAACAAAGGCTGGGATTTGCACAGGCTTTATTGGGCAAACCCCAGCTTTTGATCATGGATGAACCTACAGTTGGTCTTGACCCTGTCGAACGCAATAATATCCGCAAGGTAATCATTGAACTGGGAAGGAAAATAACGATTATCTATTCTACCCATATCATTGCTGATATTGAAGCTTGTTGCTCTGAGGTTGCGGTATTACGTCAAGGAAGTTTGGTATTTCAAGGAAAACCGGATGAACTTGCTAAGCTGGCCGCAGGAATGAGTTGGCAGGTAAAAGATGCGCCTGCAAAAGACGGTTATAAGTCATTGATGGAAGCAGCGAGGCAAGAGGACGATGAATAATATAATGGCAATTGCCTTGCAAGAAATGCGAGTAGGCATAAAAGGTATTAGTTATTGGGTACTTGTAGTTATAGTCAATTGTCTCTTATTTTACTCTTTATATGAGGAGCGATTTTTTGCGCTTAAAGCCATTGCGGTTTTCTATCTGTTTTTTGTCTTTTGGAATATCGGTATGATTTCCAGGGATTGGCGCAGTGGCACGGTAGAGATTGTTAGCACACTTCCTTGTAAAGATTGGGAGTTGCTGCTAGGGAGAGCAGTAAGCAGCTTTTTGCTTTTAGGTCTGCTGGGGATGCAGATGTTTTTCGTCGTGGCGGCGATGGTACTGTTCGTTTTTCCTGCGCCAGTGCCTTTTTTTGACCTGTTAGGGAACTATTGGTTGAATTATTTGTTGATCATTATCAATTCCATATGTGTTACTTTGTTTATAGATACGATCTGTCGTTCCAATATTTTTTTAGCCGCATTGATAACCGCTATTTATCTACTAGTGAGTAGTATTCTTGATGGTGATCATAATACCTTATTGCCATATTGGTTGCCACCGGTAAATTTGGCATATAATCTGGCCGCTACAGAATTTCCTTCACAGCTTACAGGGCGCTTTCCTAAGAATGGATTTTTACCAATGGTTTTGTGCCAGCAGTTGGGGCTTTCCGCAATGTTGTTTTTAGGCAGCTATTATATTTATAGTAAGCGGCGTTCTAGGGAAAAACGGGGATTATCAACCATAGTGCTGGCAACAGCTGCCTTTGCTGTATTTTTGGCTGGTTCTCTTTCCTTCGTCCTGGAGTATAAAGCGCGCGAGCAAAGTTATCAAGAGTCTTTTAAGAATGCGGTGGCTGATGCCGGACAAGCAGCAGATCGATCAAATAGGCTGCAACCGGTTAGCTATGTAATGGATATTAATTTGAAAACAGCCCTGAATACTGTAGACTGTGATGTAAAGCTGGTTTTAAAAAACACAGGTGACAGCCAGGTACAAGAGATTCCTCTGACCTTGAAAAATTATTATGCTGTTCAGCATGTAACCGATGGCAGTGGTGAACAACTTGTTTGGGAAAGACAAGGTGACTTTGTTGCGGTGAAACTAAATGAGCCTCTTGCTGCCGGAGCCACTATGGAAATTGCTTTGCATTATTCGGGCAAAGTAGGGGAGTGGTTTACAGACTATGAGGCCCAGCCGAGGGGATTGATCAATTTTGTTTCACCGGCGATGACCTTGTTACGGTCTGGCCATGCATGGTATCCGGTTTTAGGTAAAAACCCGGTATACAACATTGCTGAGTATCAGAGCAGATGGAGTAATGAGCCTATCCAGAACTTGTCGGCGCGCAATGTCTCCCACCTGCCTGCCGCCTTTGCGATAACTGTTGAAATCGATCGGGACATGGAAGTTGTTACGGGACTACCCTTACGAGAAGGGATTGATGTATCGGAGGGAACTGGCAGAAAGTTTACTTTTTTCAGTTCGTCTGCCCAGGACGCTTTTTTGCTAGCTGCTCCTTATGTAAAAATAGCGGATCAGAGCACTAATGTGACAGCTTATTGTGCAAAACTGCATGAAGAGAACGCAAATACAATCATTACACTAGTCAAGGATCGGACCACGTTTTATGAAAACCTGATACCCCGGACGAACAAGCAATATTTGAGCGTAGTTGAGGTGCCTCAATTCTTACTGGACAGCTGGCTGGAAGAAACTGCTGAACGCAGAAAATTAGGATTGAGAAATGCTATTTTGATCTCAGAATATTTCTGGAAATTATTGCCCAACGAAGAGACAAGTGAAAAGAAATTACAAATGCTTTATTTTGAAGAGGCTGTTCTCA
Organism: Anaerospora hongkongensis; assembly: GCF_004339805.1. Lineage (GTDB taxonomy): Bacteria > Bacillota > Negativicutes > Sporomusales > DSM-15969 > Anaerospora > Anaerospora hongkongensis. The sequence continues at coordinate 168,735 of NZ_SLUI01000006.1, forward strand.
GTCTTTGGTGGCCGGCATTTGATACAAGCGCCCCGGGAAGTATCAGTGCCGGGATGCTTTCTTACATGTATACCTTATATAAAGAGAATGGATTAGGCAAAGCGTATTACGAGGATGTGAAACAATTTTGGCTGCAATTTAAGCCAGTGCCTAACTTGGTGGCTGGCGAGGATGGGGATAGAAGCCAGGCCGGGGGCGACAACCTGGTGGTAAAAGAGATTTTTTTAATCCTCGATGATATTAGGCAATCAGAGCTTGGTGATGAAGGTGTAAAATCCTTTATGCAAAAGATTTATGCAGAATCTGTCAACACATATGATAGAGAGCTTGGCTGGCCCGATATGCTTCACATTATGGATGATTTTGGACAGGAACTGTTACAAAAAGGTTATTCCACTCAACAAGTCAAGCGGATTATGACAGGGCCAAGGCAAAAGGCGGAAGCGATGAATTCCCAGAATTTAGTTTCTGTAGAAGAAGCAAAATCCTTTAGGTTTCGGGTTCGCTGATGAACGTTTGATGGAAGATAATAGAAAATATGCAGGTATATAGACAAGGCACTTTTGGTGTCTTGTTTTTTTTATATAAAAAATTGCCTTACTTTGAACCAAAGCAAAGTTACTCTCGTATTTATTATGGAGAGCAAGGTGGGAATAGCCACTATTAAACCATTAATCCGAACTAGATGAATTAGATAGACCTGGAGATCAGCAGACCGACGTGAGCAATTGAGGCTCGACTGGCTAGCAATGAGTCGAGTTTCAATTGCTCGTTGCTTACACGGCAGAGTGCAGGGTCTATGATTTGACGAAAGAGAGGGCGGAGATAGAAATGAAACTGATCTCAGTAGTTGTACCTGTTTTTAACGAGCAGGAGAATCTGAATGTTTTTTACCAAGAAGTCCGTAAGTATATGGAGCCTTTAGGCTATGCTTATGAATTAATTTTTATTGATGATGGCTCTAGTGATGATACTGCGGTGATTCTCGAACGCATGACCAAGCAGGATACAAAGGTTAAAGCGGTTCTTCTGGCACGAAATTTTGGGCACCAAGTGGCTTTAACCTGCGGTCTTGATTATGCGCAGGGGGATGTGGTGATCACCATGGACGGTGATCTGCAGCACCCGCCGGAGTTGTTGCCGCTTTTGCTGAGCAAATGGGAAGAAGGTTTTGAGGTCGTGCAAACCATCCGCGTAGATACAACTGGCGTCTCTTGGTTAAAGAAGTTTACCTCGAGTATGTTCTACCGGTTAATTAATAGCATGTCCGATGTTCATATCGTGGAAGGCGGATCAGACTTCCGGCTGCTCGATAGAAAGGTTGTTCAAACTTTCCGGTCTTTTAAGGAGAAAGCCCGATTTATCCGGGGGATCATTGGCGATATGGGGTATCGGCAAGCGCATGTGGAGTTTGTGGCGCCGGAACGTTTTGCCGGGAAGTCTAAGTTCTCACCCAGAAAGATGCTTTCTTTTGCCCTTGCCGGTATTACCGCTTACTCAAAACTCCCCCTGCGCGTTGCCTTTTATCTTGGCTTACTTTTTGGTGTGTTGAGTTTTGGCTTGACCCTGAATGTGGTGTACACGAAATTGTTTACCGCTGATGCTGTTCCGGGGTGGGCTACGGTCGCAGTGAGCATATTGACGCTTGGAGGCATTCAATTGGTAGGCCTCGGGATTATCGGTGAATATGTTGGTCGCATTTTTGAAGAGGTTAAGCAGCGACCGTTATACTGGGTCAGTGCTGAATTCAAAAGTGGTACGGAAAAAATCAAGTTGCAGCAGTGAGAGGAGAGCAGAAATGAAAGTATTAGTAACAGGGGGAGCCGGTTTTATAGGCTCACACATTGTTGACTTATTGCTTCAATCGGATATACAGGTAACAATTCTGGACAATTTGAGCACCGGGGCATTTCGCAATATCAATCCGGGGGCTGTTTTTCTGAAAAAGGACATTCGGGATGCGGATCTTACGGAGTTGCTGGCAAGCGAGCGATTTGATTATGTTGTGCATCAAGCCGCGCAAACAACGGTAGCTAATTCGCTGAAAGATCCCTATTACGATTGTGATGTGAATATTCGTGGATTCATTAATTTGCTTGAAGCAAGCCGGTTGACGGGAGTAAAGCGAATTGTTTCCGCATCAAGTGCGGCCATTTATGGCGATACTGCCGTTTTACCGATTCATGAGGACTGCAAGAAGCGACCGATTTCTTTTTATGGTGAAAGCAAGTTGACAGGGGAACATTATCTGAATTTATATTATAAAAACTTTGGGCTAGAGTATGTTGCATTGCGCTATGCCAACGTGTATGGGGAGCGCCAGGGTGATAGCGGTGAAGGTGGCGTGATCAGTATATTTTTAAATCGATTGCTTGCTGGTCCGGGGCTAACCGTATATGGCGATGGAAAGCAGACCCGGGATTTTATTTATGTGAAAGATATAGCGGCAGCAAATTATAAGGCGTTATTTTCCCAGTCAGCAAACCGCAGCTATAATATCAGCACGATGAAGGAGACCAGCCTTCAGGAGCTGCTTGAACTGCTCATGCAAATCGCTGGAAAACAGCCCGAGGTGATTCGCCATGCGGCGCGGGACAACGATATACGACGTTCGGTATTGAACAATCAGGCTGCAGTTAATGAACTTCATTGGCAGCCGGCTTATACGCTAAAGGACGGCTTATGTTCAATGCTGCGTGCTTTGCAGCACCGAAGGTGAAGAATGATTTTTTCACTGTTTTGTGATGGAAATTGTGTCCATTATTACGTCTGCCTCGGCAGCATGGACGACGGACAAGCTCCGATTAATGTTGAAAAATTTAATTAATGAAAACAAGTTGCTATTATTAGAGAGGATTTATGACAATGAAAATAGTTAATGCTATAAACAAACTTGTAACTTCCCCAAAAAACTATTGGGGCCTATTTCTGATTTCATTTTTGGGCTATATGTTTTTTAACCAAGCTATACCCATCACCGATCCGGTAGAATCGAACTATGCGCTTACAGCGAAAGAAATGGTGCTGTCAGGGGACTGGGTGTCACCAAGGATCTATGGAAATGTCTGGTTTGATAAGCCTATATTCTTTTACTGGCTTACGGCCTTATCCTTTCAACTCTTTGGATTTTCTGAGTGGGCAGCTCGGCTGGCGCCTGCTTTGTTTGCTGCTGTGGGAGTAGTGCTGCTGTATTGGTTTGCAAGCAAGACCGTAACACGAAGGTCCGCATTATTAGCAGCGCTGATTATGGGAACATCCTTCGAGTATATAGTACTGGCTAAACTAGTGATTACCGATATGGTGTTCTTTGTGTTTAATTGCGCAGCTCTGGGATTTTTTTATCTGGGGTATGTAAAGATGGATGGCACCAAACGATGGTATCTGGCTGCCTATGTGAGTATGGCGCTGGCTGTATTGACGAAAGGGCCGATTGGCGTTCTGCTGCCTGCTTTAGTCATGCTGTTAGTGATTATGGTGCAGCGCAATTGGACGGAACTTAAAGAAATGTATCTGCTGACAGGAGTTTTGCTCTTTGCCATTGTGGCACTGCCCTGGTACGCTGCCATGTATACCTTGCACGGCATGGAGTTTATCAATAACTTTTTCGGTGTTCATAATTATCTGCGGGCAACCGTTTCCGAACATCCGAAAGATAATGTGAGCTACTATTACCTTGCTGTATTTTTGCTCAGTATGCTGCCTTGGTCTGCTCTGGCCATCAAAGCTTTGGTCCAAGGATATAAAGAGTTGCGTTCCCGGAAGTCTCCTCTGCTGTTGTTTCTTTTCTTGTGGATAGCTGCTTATTTGGGCTTTTATTCGCTAATGGCCACTAAATATCTGACCTATACGTTTCCCATCCTCTTTCCCGTGGCAATCCTAACAGCTAGTCAACTGGAGCGGATGCTGGCACAGGGACAAACGAAGGAACTTTTCTACTGGATAGGGGTTCCTGTGGCCTTGCTCATGGTTGGTTATATGGCAGCAGCTCATCGCTATCTGGCGGGATGGGAACTTGGCCTGGCTACAGGCAGTCTCCTACTGTTTCTGGTGTTCAGCGTGTGGAATGCAAGCAACCGGACTGCAGTCGATGTTTTTAAATTGCTTTGTCTGTGCCAAGCGGGGTCATATATCATCCTTTCCCTGTTTCTATTTCCTATCATAGCGGAAAGCCGGTCAGGAAAAGAGATGGCTAAAAGTATGGTCGACCTTAGAATGGAGAAGATAGGGATATATCAGTTTTACAGTACTTCGGCGGTTTTTTATAGCGGCAAGGTTGCAGTCAAGCTTACTCCGCGAAGTGAAGTGAATTTCCGTGAGGAAGAAGAGCTGGACTGGTCAAGCAAATACACCATGCCGACCCAGGGGATAGCTGACTTTGGGGAGAAGCCCCCGTTATCTGATCGTCTGATCATCGTGAGAGATAAGCAAAGAGAGCAGTTCCTGCCGGAGGCGGCGAAGTTTAATTATCAGCTGCTAAAAAATAGTAAAGGCTTTTCTTATTATTTTATTAGGGAATAGGAGATTTTGCTGATAATCGTTGGTTGCAGCAAAGCTACTGAAGTAGTTACTTGCAGCTAAGTATTGGACTTAACGAAAAGATGTGCGATAATAAATTTTGGTTAGCTAAATGTTGATGTAACGATTAGCAAATCAATGCTTGCTGCTACAGCAGCAAGGCTAGGGAGGCTTATTTAGATGCGAAAAGTAATTTTAGATTTGGCGGTAACCTTAGACGGGTTTATAGAGGGGCCAAATGGGGAAATAGATTGGTGTATCATGGATGAGGAAATGGCCTTTGAGCAGTTTCTAAGTGAAATAGACACAATCCTGTATGGGAGAAAAAGCTACGAATTATGGGGCGAATATACCCCTGATGATCATGCTTCTGAGAATGAACAGCAAATTTGGACACTGGTTCATAGCAAAAAGAAAATCATATTTTCTACCACATGCAAAGATCCAAGTGGTAAGGTACAATATATTAATAGCAATATCGAAGCGGAAATAAGAAAGCTCAAGCAGGGGCATGGTAAAGATGTATGGCTTTATGGCGGAGCAAGCTTAATTTCCACGTTTATCAATCTTGGGTTGGTGGATGAGTATCGCCTGTCTGTACACCCGGTTGTGCTGGGCGCTGGCAAACCCTTATTCGAAAGTTTGCGTGAGCGGCTCAGCCTTGGGCTTACGGATGTGCGAAGGTACAGTTCGGGAGTGGTCCAATTGGTGTACCGAGCAAGGTAGCCTATTTATGGGTCTGTGATGGAATAGTGAAGGTGGATAAATTGCATGTATTACGAGGAAATTACCAAAGTAGCGACCTCGGCGCAAGCCAAGATTGATTTGTTAAGAGCAGGCAAAGCGAAATACATCCTATCCTCGGCTTTGGCCGGGATGTATGTGGGCTTTGGAATCTTATTGATCTTTACGATTGGAGGATTATTGTCGCAGGGGCAAGTACCGATCGTTAGAATTGTTATGGGACTTTGTTTTGGTATTGCTCTGAGTCTTGTTATCATGGCTGGCTCGGAGCTTTTTACCGGGAACCACATGGTGATGACAATTGGGCAGCTAGAGAAAAAAGTAGCAGCCCACGAAGTCCTTGCGATTTATTTTTTTAGTTTTGCCGGTAATCTCATTGGGGCAGTGTTTTTAGCAGGACTCTTTGCTTATTCGGGGCTGATTAGTGGTAGTACGGGGGCTTTTATTGTAAAGACGGCGCAGATGAAGATGGCGCTGCCGTGGGACCAGCTTTTGCTGAGGGGAATTTTGTGCAATACGCTGGTCTGCCTGGCAGTATGGTGCTCTTTTCGAATGAAGGAAGAGACGGGAAAATTAATTATGGTGTTTTGGTGTTTGTTTGCTTTTATTACAACAGGCTTTGAACACAGCATAGCGAACATGACGCTGCTGGCGGCGGCGCTATTTGTTCCAGATAGTGTGGGCGTATCTCTGAATGGTTTCGCCTATAATCTTTTCTGGGTCACAGTAGGCAACTTCATCGGCGGGACACTATTGGTAGCACTTCCTTATTGGTATATTGCAAAGAAAAGTTAATAAACCGAAGGCGACCACCACAGGCTTGGCCGTCAATAAGAAGGGCATGACATTAATTCTATGGGGTCAGGCTTGACTTATTTGATAATTGACTTATTTACGTAGTTCATAGTTACTCTCAAAAAAATGAGCAGCAGCTTAGCAAGAACTGTACTGATATATCAAGTTGTGGAATTAAATCTATTACCAAAGCTGGGCTAGCGTTAAATACTGATTCGGCCATCGCAACGCGTGGATATGAGCGTGGAAAGGTACTACAATGTAATTTGAAAATAAATCAAGCCAATTAAATAAGTCAAGCCTGACCCCGTCTAGTTGGCACCGAGAGCTTGCGTTCGTGCACAAAAATACTACTTGACAACCATACTTTTAATTGATAGAATTTTCACGAAATGATATGTGAATGTTTTAACAAACTATTGTTTGGGAAAATGCAAACCTCCTTTGAAATCAATTTTTTTCGCTAAAGAAGGAATTGTTTTTGTATATTATCGGAGAAAGAATTAATAGTAGTACTCGCGCCATTGCGTCGGCAATTGCAGAACAGAATAAACATTTTATACAGCAAATAGCCATTGATCAGATTGAGGCAGGAGCCCACAGCATAGACCTTAACGCAGGAACGTTTGGTGAAAGGGAGGCTCCTCTTTTGGCTTGGCTGGCGGAATGTGTGCAAGAAGCAACCGCTGTACCGCTATGTATTGATAGTCCTAATCCAATCGCCTTGGAGCAGGCTTTAGCTGTGACTCGCCAAAAACCAATTGTCAATTCAATTACCTTGGAGAATATCCGGTATAAAGAGTTAATACCGCTTATTACATACTATAAGACTTCTGTTATCGCGTTGTGTCTTGATGATACCGGTATATCGGCAAAGGCGGAGCGGCGTTTTGAAATTGCTTGCCGGCTCGTGGATAAGTTATCGAATGATGGGGTGGATCTCAGGGATATATATCTTGATGTTATGGCTCAGCCGATTGGATCGGATAGCGGATCGGGCAGAGTGCTATTGGATACTGTCAGGGCGGTTAAGGAAGGAATTCCCGGGGTTCATATCTGTTGCGGATTAAGCAATGTATCTTTCGGTTTGCCTCACAGACGTTTATTAAATCAGGCTCTCGCCGTTGCGCTTGTAACCTGCGGCATCGATACGTTGATTGCGGATCCTCTTGATCAAAAGCTAATGGCACTATTGGGGGCCGCAAAAGTCATAGCAGGATCGGATAAGTATTGTTGCCAATATATAAAAGAATATAGGGACGGAAGACTGTTAAAGGCCTAGCCGGAGGACTGTGTTTTGGTGTGATGCCTTTCGTTGAACCGGAGTCGAACGGTGGTTTGTAAAGGTATTTCAAGTTTGAATTTAGGGAGGTGGAAGTGTGCAGAACTTTGATCTCGTTCAAGCTTTGACTGAGTTGGATGAAAATGCGGTGTTGCTGGAGGTTCAGGCACAACTTGCTAAGGGCGTTCCCACCATGGAAATTCTTATTCAGCTCCAGCAAGGGATGGAACAGGTCGGAAAACGCTATGAGTCAGGTGATTACTTTTTAGCGGAGCTTATTATGTCAGCCGACATCTTTTCCAGTGCTGCCGCTTTGATGGAAACTTTCTTCACTTCAGGCTGTGAGTCCAAAGCAATCGGTACGATGGTTATCGGAACGGTAAAGGACGATATTCATGATATTGGTAAAAATATTGTTTCCGCGATTCTAAGCTGTAGTGGAATTAAAGTTGTCGATCTAGGAGTCGATGTTGCCACAGCAACTTTCGTGAAAGCGGTTAAGATGAATAAGCCGCAAACGGTCGGGTTATGTTGCCTGCTTACTACAGCATTTGATGCAATGAAAGAAACGGTTTCTGCGGTGAAGGCGGTGGACCCGTCCATAAAAGTCCTAATCGGCGGTGGTCCGGTAGATGAAAAGGTAGCTCAATATTGCGGTGCCGACAAATATTGTAGAAACGCTTATGCCGCTGTAAGCGCCGCCCGCAAAAGCATCAGCCCGGTCGTGGGGTCAAAACCGGCAAAGCAGGCGATCAGCACCAACCTTGGGAGCGGTCTTTCTTGCTGAGCCCGGAAAATGATGGATTGTCGATCAGACAATAAGAAGGGACGCATCTCTATCAAGATGGAGCGTCCCTTCTTTTAGCATCACGTTATATCTGCCAGTATAGTTATTCTCTTTTAACGGTATTCGGAAGTGTTTATAGCAAATTAAAGGGAGGATGATGATGGAAATCAGTCTGCAAGGATTGAAGGAGGCTTTTCAGGACAACTGCTATATTGCCGAAGACGAGGTCATTATGACCGTATACTGGGCGCTCAAGCTGGGGAAACCGCTTTTGATAGAGGGCGAGCCTGGTGTGGGAAAAACGGAAGTCGCCAAGGTGTTAAGTTCAGTCTTTGCGACCGAGCTGATCCGGCTGCAATGCTATGAGGGGCTGGATGAGAGCCGGGCGCTGTATGAATGGAATTATCAGCGCCAATTGCTAAAAATACAGCTTCAGAAAGATTGTCTAACAGACAGTAGTGAAAAGGATTTGTTTGATCGCGAATATTTACTGGAACGGCCTTTACTGAAAGCGATAACAGTCTCGCGAAGACCAGTACTGCTGATCGATGAGATTGATAAAACTGATGAACAATTTGAGGCGTTTCTGTTTGAACTGCTATCGGAGTATCAGGTAACGATACCCGAATGGGGGACTATCAAGGCGAAGCATGTACCGATCGTCGTTCTGACCAGCAATCATGATCGCGATCTTTCTGACGGCCTGCGCCGCCGGTGTGTTTATTTGTACCTTGAGTATCCCTCGATACAGAAGGAAACCTTAATTTTGGCAAAGAAAGTTCCTGGGCTTGGCCCCAAGTTAGCTCACGAGATTGCGACCGCTCTCCAGTTCATTCGCCGGTTTCCTGAATTGGAGAAGAAGCCGGCAATTGCGGAGAGTCTCGATTGGGCTCGGGCTTTGGTGATGATGGGGACGGATGCTCTTGATGAAACCGCCGTCAACAATACGCTGGGGCTTATTTTTAAGCACGGGGCGGACCTCCGGCACTTCAAAGATAAAGGCGGCACGGAGGAACTTTGCATGCAAATAAGGGAATGCCCGCAAGGTGAAGCGAGGGGTTAAAGTGAATGCGGCAAAGCGGCTTGTTGAATTTTGCCATGTCCTAAGAGGGCTGGGGGTCCGGGTAAGCACGTCGGAAATGCTGGACGCGGCCGAAGCTTTACTGCAGGAAGACTGGGCAGATCCGCAGCATATAAGGGCTGCATTACAGGCGACCTTAATAAAAAGGCATGAAGATATACCGGTCTTCCGTCAGGCCTTTGTCGCTTTTTTTCTGGAATCCAAGCAACAGCCACCACCGGCCGGGGAACAGACCAGCGGTCAGCCGGTACAACGGAGGGGGAAGGCTGACGAATTGACCTTCCAGGGCCATGAATTAAATATATCCGGTGAGCTACGCCAGGTGTACCAGCAAATGGCGCCCCAGGACCGGCAACGATTGTGCTCGTTTTTGGAAAAGACATCCGGCGGAAACAACATTGAGTTAAATTTTAAACATGTAGTTGAAAAAGTTGTCGTTGGTTCATTGGAGTATTGGCGGCGCCAGTTAGCGGCAGAGGAAGAAGCGGCGTTTCCGGTGCGGTTATGCGGTGAGCCTATTATCGATCAAACAGTGGAAAAGGCGGCGCGGTGTCTGGAAGCTGAAATGCAGACACTGCTGCACAAAGATATGCGACGAATCGGGGAACAGGACCTTCCACTTGTCCGGCGCTTAATCAAACAGTTGGCGAAAGAATTGTCCAGTCAACTGTCCCGGCGATATCATAAGACCCATTTTGCCGAACGAATTGATCTGAGACGGACGATTCGCGATAATACCCGTTACGGCGGCACTATGCTGCAGCTAAAATATAAGGCGGCCAAGCGGACGAAGCCCAATATTCTGTTATTATGTGACGTTTCCGGCTCGATGGCCCAGTATGCAGTTTTTGTACTCCAGTTCATATACGGGCTGTCCAGTCTTGTTGATCAGATTGAAAGCTTTATTTTTGCCGAAGACCTTGAACGGATGACCGTCAAATTCCAAAAGAAACAACCCTTTGCTGAGCTTATGAGTGAAATGATGGCCCAAAGCGGGCAATGGGGAAAAGGCACTGATCTATCGAAGAGCTTATCAACATTGTGCAAAGACCATCGAAAAGTGCTGCGTCCTTCGATGGTCGTCATTATCGTAAGCGATGCAAAAACGATGAAAAGTGAGGCCGCCATAAGCGAATTGGCAGTATTGAACAAAAAAGTGCGAAATATTATCTGGCTGAATACCCTGCCTAGCAGCGAATGGTCCCGCCATAAAACAATAGGATTTTTTCAGAAATATTCCCATATGGTGGCTTGCAGTACCCTCGGCGATTTGGCAAATATCATTCGATCGCAAATATTTCATCTAAAATCGCTCTAATGGTTGCCGAAAGTTTCTGCTCAAAAAAAAATATATTTTTAAGAATGTTCTGACAGGAATTTCTACTGTAATTTGCGAAGTTGTATATACATATAGATAAGAGAGGCTGTACATTAACTTATAAAAGAAGAGGCATCAGAAAACGGAGTTAATGCTTTTTATCAACGTGGCTGCTGGCATCGCCCTCGTTTCACAGGCGTCTCCCATGGCACAGAAAAGTTCAATTCGGGAGTTCGTCTTTTCGACGCAAATGGTTTTTTTTCGCTGAATAAGTTAAAAATTTCACAATAAACACAGAGAAATGACGGCCGGCAGATGATCAAGGCATAGTAAAACATAAACGGAATGAGGTGAGGCTGTTACAAGACCCGATGTATATACGTCTATATAAATTAGAACAAAGAAAGTACAAGAAAGGGGCTGAGCGTATTTATGGCGGCGCAGATATTGGATGGGAAAAAGATAGCTGAGCAATTGACGGAAATCGTGAAAAGAGATGTTGCTAAGTTTGAGGCTGCCCGGAGCATTAAACCAGGGCTGACTGTCATCATTGTAGGAGAAAACCCGGCATCCAAGGTTTACGTGAATCGCAAACACAAGGCTTGTGAGGAACTGGGAATTGCCTCGGAGGTCGTACGGCTGCCGGAAACGACGTCCGAGGAGCAGCTGCTGCAAGAAATTGACCGGTTAAATAGCGATAACAGGGTACACGGTATTCTGGTGCAACTGCCTCTGCCTAAACACATCAACAGCGAATTGGTTCTGGAGAGGATCAGCCCGCTCAAAGATGTTGATGGCTTTCATCCGGTAAATGTCGGGAACCTAACCATTGGTAAAGAAGGACTTGTGCCCTGTACACCTTACGGAGTTATCAAAATGCTGGAAATCAGCGGTATTTCCGTCGAAGGAAAACGGGCGGTGGTTCTTGGCCGGAGTAATATAGTCGGCAAGCCGATGACGATGTTGCTGATGTCCCGGAATGCGACTGTAACCGTCTGTCACTCACGCACGAAGGATCTGGCTGCGGTTTGCCGGGAGGGAGATATCTTAGTCGCTGCTATCGGCAAGCCAGAGTTCGTCACAAAGGACATGGTGAAACCCGGTGCGATCGTTATTGATGTCGGCATCAATCGGGTTGGTGACAAATTGGTTGGTGACGTTAAATTCGACGAGGTACAGGAAGTCGCGGGCTATATCACTCCTGTGCCGGGGGGAGTTGGACCGCTGACCATCGGTATGCTGCTGCACAATACGTTGAAAGCCGCAGAGCTGCAGCTTGAGAAATGATGGTTGATCCAGGTCAGATTGAGCGAGTGTAAATCATAATTGACGAAATAAAAGGGGGATGTATACATATGGCTTGGGATGCTACGCAATTGAAAGATTGGCAGATTGCTGAACTGGCAGAGGGCAATATACCCACAACTGAGCAATACCAGGAAATGATGGGTCTGCAGAAAGATGAAATCATTCCGTACGGCAAGACGCCGAAGATCGATTTCCTGAAAGTGATCAACCGCCTCAAGGATAAACCGGATGGCAAGTATATTGAGGTAACCGCCATCACCCCTACCCCTTTGGGAGAAGGTAAATCAACGACATCCATTGGTCTCATGGAAGGACTGGGGAAGCGCGGCGTTAACGTTGGCGGCGCTTTGCGGCAGCCTTCGGGCGGACCGACCATGAATGTCAAGGGTACTGCTGCCGGCGGCGGCAACGCCCTTTTAATCCCGATGACCGAGTTCTCTCTGGGCTTGACCGGAGATATCAATGACATTATGAACGCCCACAATCTGGCGATGGTCGCCCTGAATGCCAGGATGCAGCATGAGGCCAATTATGATGACGCCGAGTTGGGCAGAAGAAATCTCAGAAGACTTGACATTAACCCCAAGAACGTGGAGATGGGCTGGGTCCTTGACTTTGCAGCCCAAGGCCTGCGCAACATTATCATGGGGCTTGGCGGAAAGCAAGACGGCTTTATGATGCATTCCAAGTTCGGTATCGCCGTTGGGTCCGAGTTGATGGCTATCCTGGCGGTGGCCAAGGATCTGGCTGATATGCGGGAACGTTTTAAGCACATTGTAGTTGCCTATGATAAGGCCGGAAAACCGGTTACCGCCCAAGACCTGGAAGTTGATGGCGCCATGACCGCCTGGATGCGAAATACGATTAATCCAACCCTTTGTTCCACTGTTGAAGGGCAGCCCTGTTTTGTCCACGCCGGTCCGTTTGCCAATATCGCCATAGGTCAGTCCTCGATTATTGCCGACCGTATCGGTCTGAAATGCTTCGATTACCATGTCACCGAGTCCGGCTTCGCCGCAGATATCGGTTTCGAAAAATTCTGGAATGTCAAATGCCGGCTAAGCGGACTAAAACCATCGGTCTCTGTCCTGGTAGCCACTGTCCGCGCCTTGAAGATGCATGGCGGTGGACCTGCTGTGGTGCCTGGCCGTCCGCTTCCTGACGAATATACCAAAGAAAATCTGGAACTTTTAGAAAAAGGCTGCGCCAATATGATTCACCTTATCAATGTTATTAAAAAATCAGGCATTAAGCCGGTAATCTGTATCAATGCCTTCTACACCGATACCAAGGAAGAACATGACCTGGTGAAGCGGATCGCCGAACAGGCCGGCGCCCGGGCCGCCGTCTCCCAGCACTGGCTGAAGGGTGGCGACGGAGCCCTGGAGTTGGCGGATGCCGTTATCGATGCCTGCAAGGAAGAAGTCAATTTCAACTACCTGTATCCGCTGGAAATGCCTTTGCGGCAGCGGGTGGAGACTATCGCCAAGGAAGTATACGGAGCCGATGGCGTCGATTGGGCGCCGCTGGCTGAAGAGAAAGCCAAGAAGTTTGAAGCTGATCCCTCGTATGCCGACTATTCCACCATGATGGTGAAGACCCACCTGTCCCTGTCCCATGAACCGACATGGAAAGGCGTTCCCAAGGGATGGAGATTGCCAATCAGGGACGTATTGGTTTACGGCGGCGCCAAATTCCTCTGCCCGATGGCCGGTGCTATCAGTCTGATGCCGGGAACAGGTTCCGATCCCGCTTATCGCCGGATTGATGTAGATGTCAATACAGGCAGAGTCAGCGGACTGTTCTAGCGGGTTGATGGAAAAGTAAATCGCGAAGATGTTCCGATCGTGCAACGCGGCAGACTTCGTGAGGAGAGGAGCGTGTACAATGGCGGATGCAGGGATAACCCCTTCTTCCCAATTTGTCGGAGAGGTCCAGACTAAATCCGGTCAAAATATCAACCTTTGTTACAATTGCAAGAAATGTGCCGGAGGCTGTCCAGTGAACTTTGTCATGCAGCCGTACAATGCGGATATCCTGAAGCTGATTCAGCTGGGGGAAAAAGAAGCGGTCCTCAAAAGCAACAGTATCTGGCTGTGTGTGGGCTGCAAGACTTGTGCGGCACGGTGTCCCAACGGTATCGACACCTCGAAAATCATGGATGCGCTGCGAGAAATGGCGCTGGCGGAAGGGTTTTCCGGCCATGAAACAAAGACTCCGGCTTTCCATCAGTCCTTTTTGATGATGGTTGGGCAAATGGGACGCGCGTATGAAGCAGGTCTCATCGGCATTTACAAGCTGAAAACATTCACTTTTACGCAAGACATGGGCGTAGGCATCAAATTCCTGACTAAGGGCAAACTCAAGCTTTTGCCTGACCGTATCAGACGGGTGGGGGAAATCAAGCAGATTTTCCGCAAGGCGAAGGAGGTGGAGAGAAAATGAAAATGACCTATTATCCCGGATGCTCTCTCCATTCTACTGCCAGTGAATACAATGCCTCGACCGGATATGTATTCAAAGAACTCGGCATTGAACTTACCGAAATCGAAGACTGGAATTGCTGCGGGGCTTCCAGCGCCCATGCGACAAATCATTATTTATCGCTGGCGCTGCCTTTGCGCAACCTTGTCCTGGCGGAACAGGCCGAAAACGATGTTCTGGCCCCCTGCTCGGCCTGTTATAACCTGCTGAAATATACTGATCACCAGATTCGTCAACAGGCGCCCGAAGCCGAAGGCATCAACGGCGACCTTGAGAAGATCGTGGGGAACAAATACGGGGCGACGATTCAGGTCCGCCATCCGTTGGAAATCCTGAGCAGCAAAGAAATGCTGCGAACCGTCAAAGCTAAGACCATCCGTCCGCTTACCGGCCTCAACGTAGTGACCTATTACGGTTGTTTGCTGACGCGGCCCAAGGACGTAGTGGCCTTCGACAATCCCGAACATCCCCAGAGCATGGATAAACTGGTCTCAGCCCTGGGGGCGGATGTTAAAAAATGGTCTTACAAAACCGACTGTTGCGGCGTCGCCCTCAACCTGCCCCGTACCGAGGTGGTGGAGACGCTGGTTGCCAAGCTCATTACCGAGGCGCAGCGCGCCGGGGCTCAGGCCATTGTAGTCGCTTGCCCGATGTGCCACGTCAACCTGGACATCCGCCAGACCAAAGTGGCCAAAACAATGCCTATTTTCTACTTTACCGAGTTGATGGGCATCGCTTTCGGTGCTCCTGCCCCCCAAGCCTGGCTGCGTAAACATGTGATCGATCCCATGTCTGTACTTCCTGTGGCCGAGAGGGGAGGAAAATAGTATGGCAAAAGTTAGCAGCATCGGTGTTCAAGCACCGCCTGCGTCAACCAAGGAGAAAATCGGCTCCGTCCTCGTCTTAGGCGGAGGAATCGCCGGAATGCAGTCCGCTCTGGATCTTGCCAATGGCGGATATCTTGTGCATATGGTCACAGATGAACCGTCGATCGGCGGGAAGATGGCCCAACTTGACAAAACTTTTCCGACCAATGAATGTTCCATGTGTCTTTTAGGACCGAAGATGAGTGACTGCCTGAGCCATCCTAATATTATCATTCACACTCATTCGGTGTTGGAGAAGCTGGGAGGAGAAGCCGGTAACTTTACCGCCCAGGTGCGGAAAAAAGCGAGATTCATCGATATTGACGAATGTACGGCCTGCGGCGACTGCGTCGACGCCTGCCCCGTTAAGGTGAAGGATGGCTTCAACCAGGATCAGGGTCTTCGTAAAGCGGTATATAAGCTCTTCCCGCAGTCGGTGCCAAACAGGTTCATGATCGACAAGCGCGGTGTTCCACCGTGCCGCTCCACCTGTCCGGCCGGAACAAATGTGCAAGGATATGTGGCTCTCCTTTCTCAGGGAAAATTCGCCGAAGCACTGGAAGTCATCCATCGCCGCCTGCCTTTCGCCGGTATCTGCGGCCGAATTTGCCACCATCCGTGTGAAGCGGAATGCAACCGGCAGGAAATTGATCAACCGCTGGCAATCGCCACCCTAAAACGGGCGGCCGCCGACTATGGCTGGGAGGAACTCGCCAAAGCCGAATCACAAATATATACTCCCACCCGCAAAGAGCGGGTAGCGATTATCGGAGGCGGACCGGCTGGGCTGACAGCTGCCTGCGACCTTGTGGAGAAAGGCTATCAGGTTACTATCTTTGAAGCACTGCCCAGTCCGGGCGGCTGGTTGAAATACGGGATTCCCCAATACCGGCTGCCGGAGATCGTTGTTCAACGGGAAATTGACATGCTTTTAAGGCATGGAATTGAAGTGCGCAATAACACTCGCGTGGGCAGCGATATTACCTTAAAAGAGCTAAAAGAGCAATATAATGCAGTCCTTATCGCCGTTGGCGTGCAAAAGAGCCGGGATCTGCCGCTTGAAGGCGCCGGTCTTGCCGGGGTTCTTCCCGGAGTAGGCTTTTTAAGGGATATCAAACTTGGCCAAAACCCGCGGGTCGGGAAAAAAGTCGTCGTTATCGGCGGCGGCAACGTAGCAATGGATGTAGCCCGTTCAGCGCTGCGCCAGGGCGGAGAAGAAGTCCATGTCGTCTGTTTGGAGTCCCGCGGCGAAATGCCGGCCCATGTCTGGGAAATCGAAGAAGCCGAAGATGAAGGAGTCATCCTGCATCCCGGCTGGGGCCCGAAAGCAATTGTCGGCAGCGGCGGGAAAGTCAGCGCCGTTGGCTTCAGAGCCTGCAGCGCCGTTTTCGACGCCGAGCGGCGATTTAATCCCCGCTATGACGAAACACGTACCATCCTTCTCGACGCAGACACCGTGATCATGGCTATCGGCCAGGCTGCAGACCTGGAATTTCTGCAGGGCCAAAAGAAAGTCACGACCGCCCGGGGAATTGTTGCTGCCGATTCGCTGACCAAGGCTACCGGTGATCCTGCCATTTTTGCCTGCGGCGACGTAGCTCACGGCCCGGCGTCAGTAATTGAAGCGGTTGCGAGTGCTCATGAGGCAGCCATATCCATTGACCGTTATCTAAACGGTGCCCAAATCGCTGCCAACAGGGAAAAGCCACATCAAGACAAACTCACTCTCCCGGAAAATACCCCGGTACACCCGATGGGCCGCCTGTCACAGGCCTTTGCCCCGGCAAGCCTTCGCAGTGGAGACTATCGCGAAGTGGCTCTGGGCATGAGCGAAGAAGAAGCAATCGAAGAAGCAAGCCGCTGTATGAACTGTGGAATTTGCTCCGAGTGTTTCCAATGCGAAAAGGCCTGTAAAAAACAAGTCATTCACCATGATGATACCGATGAAATGCTTGACCTGTCCGTCGGCGCTCTCGTGTTGGCTCCCGGCTTCGATATTTTCGATGCAAGCCTCAAGGGTGAATACGGCTACGGCATTTACCCCAATGTGTTGAACAGCCTTGAATTTGAACGCCTGTTGTCTTCTACCGGTCCTACCACAGGCCATGTGGTGCGGCCGTCGGATGGTGCTTCACCCCGAAAGGTTGCCTTCATCCAATGTGTAGGCTCTCGTGACTGCGGTGACAACGGAGCGGAGTACTGTTCTTCCATCTGCTGTATGTATTCTACCAAAGAGGCGCTTATTGCCCGGGAGCACGACGCCAATGTTGAACCGGCCATCTTCTATCTGGATATGCGTTCTTACGGGAAAAATTTTGACAAATATGTTGAAACCGCGAAAAAAGGTGGCGTCCGTTACGTTCGGGCCATGATATCCAGCATAAAAGAAGATCCGGTAACCCAAAACCTTTTCATTAAATATATCAACGAAAGCGGCGATATCGTCGAGGAAGAGTTCGAACTTGTCGTATTGGCCGTTGGGGTACGTCCACCCAAGACGGCTGCCCCTCTTCTGGCGACGCTGGGGATAGAAGCTCATCCTTACGGTTTTGCCGATACTGATGATTTCAGCCCTACCGAAACATCCCGACAGGGTATCTATGTTGCCGGAGCCTTCCAGGGACCGCGGGATATTCCGGAGACGGTCATGACTGCCAGCGCGGCCGCGGCCAAAGCGGGGGAACTGCTGGCGGACGCCCGCAACACTTTGCGGCGTCTCAAAGCCTATCCGCCGGAGCGGGACGTCAGTGAAGAACCGGTGCGCATTGGTGTTTTTATCTGCCAGTGCGGCATCAACATAGCCTCAATTGTCAACGTTCCGGAGGTCGTGGCCTATGGACAAAGTTTGCCTGATGTTGTTCACTGTCAGGATAATCTTTATACCTGCTCTCAGGACACCATCAAAAGGATGAAGGAAATTATCGAAGAGAAACAGCTTAATCGGGTGGTTGTAGCCTCCTGCACCATGCGGACCCATCAGCCGCTTTTCCGGGAAATGCTGCGGGAAGCTGGCCTCAACCAATTCTACTTCGAAATGGCCAATATCCGTGACCAGTGTTCATGGGTGCATCGCAGCGAGCCGGTCGGCGCGACGGAGAAGGCTAAGGACCTGGTGCGGATGGCGGCAGCCAAAGTGCGTCACCACGACCCGCTTTACCTGCATCCTGTGCCGGTGATTCCCTCGACGCTTATTATCGGCGGCGGGGTTGCCGGAATGACTGCCGCTTTATCGGCAGCCAGTCAAGGATTTACCGCCTATCTTGTCGAGAAAGAAGCGGAGCTCGGCGGCCATGCCCGTGAGATTTACCGGGATCTGGAGGGGAACGACGTTCAGCAATATCTGCACCAATTGACTGCAGCTGTTGCAGACCATCCGCTGATCAAAGTCTTTACCAATACGCAAATCACGAATTTCTCCGGTCACGCCGGACACTTTATCACTTCTGTGCGCAGTGGCCAAGACGAAACGGCGACGGACATAGAACATGGCACCGTGATCGTCGCCACCGGGAGCGAAGAACGTGTGGCCGCCGGCTATCTGGCAGGCGAAGATCCCCGCGTCATTACCGGCAGCGCCTTTGAGAAACTGCTTGCCGCCGGTCAGCCGGTAAAAGCCAAACAGATTGTCATGATCCAATGTGCCGGTTCCCGTAATGAGGAAATTAAGTACTGCAGCCGTACCTGTTGCGGTCAGGCCATCAAAAACGCTCTGCTGCTGAAAAAGCGGCAGCCTGCAACCGACATTTATATCTTGTACCGGGACATCCGCACCTATGGTTTTATGGAGAGCCAGTACAAGGAAGCCCGGGACATAGGAATTCGCTTTATTCCTTATACCGAGCAGCAAAAACCGGAACTTGCCAAAGCAGGCAGCCGATTGAGCCTCACTGTACACGAACCGAGTCTTAAAAGGACCATTAATTTAACCCCTGATCTTGTGGTACTGGCGTCGGCCACTGTACCGTCAGACACGGCGCGCAGCCTGGGGACCATGCTGAAGGTACCGGTCAATGAGGACGGCTTCTTTGTCGAAACCCACGCCAAATTAGGTCCAATTGATTTTCCCTCCCAGGGCATTTTCCTATGCGGTGGAGCACATTCGCCCAAGTATCTCCATGAATGTATCTATCAAGCCCAAGGGGCGGTGGCGCGAGCCAGTACCATCCTGTCTCAGGATAATCTGATGGCGGGCGGGGTTGTGGTAAACGTCGATCCGGATAAATGCGCCGCCTGTCTCACTTGTGTGCGCATCTGCCCCTATAGCGTGCCCCGTATTGGCGAAGACGGCAAAGCCTGTATCGAGGCTGTCCAGTGCCACGGCTGCGGCAGCTGCGCCGGGGAGTGTCCGAACAAGGCAATTCAATTGCAGCACTATAAAGATAATCAGATCTTGGAAAAGGTCCGCGCTCTGTTTAAGGAGGTATCCGCATGAGTACATTCGAACCGAAGATCGTTGCTTTCTGCTGTTACTACTGCGCATACTCGGCGGCCGATCTGGCCGGTTCCATGCGCCTGCAGTATCCAGCCAATATCCGCATGATCGATTTGCCTTGCTCAGGTAAGATTGAGCAGAACCTGCTGCTCACAGCTTTTGAAGAAGGAGCTGACGGCGTATATGTCGCCGGGTGCATGGAAGGAGACTGCCATTTCCTGCGCGGCAATTTCCGGGCCCGCAAGCGTGTGGAGTACGTGAAGAAGATTCTTGATGAACTGGGAATCGGGGGGGAACGGCTGGCAATGTATAACCTGTCGGGATCGATGGGACCACGCTTCGCCGAAATCGCAAAAGAAATGACCGAACGCATTCGGGCCCTTGGACCGAGCCCATTGAACCGTGCTGCCGGGGGCATGGCGAGTGAACCGTCAACACCAAGTTTGTCGGAGATAGGGGGGTGAAAAGCAGATGATTGTTGCTCAGCAAAAGCCTATCGGGGAAATAGAGAGTTATATTGGCTCCGCTAAAAAAATATTGGTGGCCGGGTGTGGGGGCTGCGTCACCGTCTGCTTATCAGGCGGACAAAAAGAAGTAGACATTCTGGCCACCAGCCTGCGGATTTTGCGCAAAAAAGCGGGGAATCCCGTCGAGGTGGTCAGCGAAACATTGGAACGCCAATGCGACAAGGAATATGTGGAGAAGCTGGAGTCTCTGGTCAAAGACGTTGATTGTGTTGTATCTCTGGCTTGCGGGGTCGGCGTACAGTATCTGGCGGAACGCTACCCGGACAAATATGTTGTGCCTGCCCAAAACACCAAATTTATCGGCGGGACCACCGAGCACGGAGTCTGGGAAGAGCGCTGCGGCCTCTGCGGGGAATGCATCCTGGCAAGTACTGGCGGCATCTGCCCGGTGATCCGGTGTTCCAAGAGTATTTTGAACGGTCCGTGCGGCGGGTCCAGTAACGGTAAATGCGAAATTGACCCGGACACCGACTGTGCCTGGGCCCTGATCTACGAGCAACTCAAGCGGCAGGGCCGGGAAGCTTCCTTGTGCGAGGTTTTTCCGGTGAAAGACTGGTCTAAATCCCGGGACGGCGGTCCGCGCAAGTATGTTAGGGAGGATGTACTCCTATGAGTGAGCAGTTGACGAAAGAGTTGACAACCGAGAGCAGGCTGGAAAAGGGTTTTGCCAGAGGGGAATTTGTTGTGACGTCGGAAATCGGCCCCTTAAAAGGGGCCTCGGCCCACAATATCATTGAGCATACCAAAGAGGCGAAACTCAAATGTGACGGCTTCAATTTAACCGATAATCAAAGTGCGGTAGTTCGGCTCTCCAGTATTGCGGCTGCTGTGCATGTTCTCCAGCATGGCGGCAATCCGATCATTCAGATGACCTGCCGGGACCGGAACCGCATTGCCATTCAGAGCGATTTATTAGGAGCCTACAGCCTGGGGGTTCGCAATGTTCTGTGTTTAAGCGGCGACCATCAGTCTTTTGGCAACCATCCTACAGCCAAGAACGTCTATGATATCGATTCGATTCAGCTTATCGCGCTGGTCAAAAAGATGCGCGATGAACAGCAAATGCTCAGCGGCGAAGCAATGAAAGCGGCTCCCAGGTTTTATATCGGAGCGGTTGAGAGCCCGTTCGGCGATCCTATTGAATTGCGGATCATGCGTTTAGCTAAGAAGGTGCAGGCTGGTGCGCAATTCATTCAGACCCAGGCTATTTTCGACATCGAAAAGTTTAAGTACTGGATGAGCTTGGTCCGCAAAGCCGGAATCGACCGGCAAGTGAATATTATGGCAGGCGTCCTGCCTGTCAAATCAGTCCGGGCGTTACAATATATGAAGGAAAATGTGGCAGGGATGAGTATTCCGGACGAATTGATCGACCGGATGGCAAAGGCTGAAAACCCTCAAACCGAGGGGATCGCCATTGTTATTGAGCTCATCAAACAATTGCGGCAGGTCGAAGGAGTCAAAGGCATTCATATCATGCCTGTGGGCTGGGAAGCCGCTTTATCCGATATTGTGACAGGCGCCGGCTTGCTGCCCCGTCCAATATTGGACTAAGAACCGCATTCCCCGGCTGCAAGGCCTTATTCCGTCGGAAGCCTGCTTGCAGATGTATATACATATATACTTTGCTTGGGGGACTGCAGGATGTTCGGCCGTCCGGAGGATTTCGCGATATCAATCAATTATAGCCCTGGTGTTTCGATACTGATATGAAAGGATAGAGGGCCTATGCATGCAAGTGAGTTGCGACCGGATAACCTGAAACAAGCCTATCAATCGGCATACACCAAGGCCTGCGAGGATTTCCAGCGCTGGAATCCCGAGGATATGGCAGCAAGCAGCGGAACGAGTTTCGCTTGCGCCACCAGTACTTTCTCCATTGTTTATGCCGGCCAAGGCTATCAGGTCAGTTTTCCGTCGGGTGAGGTTGTCTATGCAGACAGAAACGATACGGTACCGGTTACGGAAAAAATAATCCTTTTGCATTATTTAATCCGGGCCAGTGGGCAGACGATAGCAAATTCCTGGATTTCCTTTAAAGAAATCCCGGTGGTCGGCATGTTGTATTTAGAGCCTTTTAATAAGCGAGTTACCAACTATCTTATTGGCGTTTTCGGCAACAAACCGCACCTGCTGCTGCAGGCCGGGGAACTGCTGGGGGCAAGCGCGTGCCGGTTCGGCAACTATGGCATTAAGCTGAATGCCCTGCCGCGTTTACCTATCATTTACGCTCTGTGGGCTGGCGATGAGGAATTTCCGCCAAGGGCAACAGTGTTGTTTGATGCCACGGCGCCTTACTACCTGCCCACAGAGGATCTGGTTGTCGCCGCTGGTTTTTGTGTCGGTAAACTGGCCCAGGCGGCAAGAAAGCTGCCTGCTGCCGAAGTACCTGACCTGGGAACAGTATAACTCGGAAATAATCAAGGAAAGTGTTGGATCACTAAAGGAGGTAATCCCCGTGAAAATCGCCGTATCCGGTAAAGGCGGCGTAGGCAAGACAACGGTAGCGGCTAATCTCGCCAGATTGTTTGCCAGCCAGGGCTACAAAGTATATGCGGTTGACGCCGATCCAGATTCAAGCTTAGGGAGCGCCATCGGTCTTGACGATGAAATTATGGCGATCAGCAAACCCCTGATTGAAATGCAGCAGGTTATTGCGGAACGCAGTGGCGGCGGGGCATTTTATACCCTTAATCCTCAGGTGGATGATATTCTTGATGCTTATACCATTCAAACAGGCAACATCCGATTTTTACGCATGGGAGGGATTAAACAAGGGGGTTCTGCCTGCTACTGCCGGGAAAATTCATTTTTACATGCCGTAGTTGATGCGCTGCTGCTTGGCAAGCAGGATGTGGTTGTACTTGATATGGGAGCAGGCATCGAACATTTGACGCGTGGCACATCCAAAGGAGTTGATGTCATGCTCGTGGTTACGGAACCCACCAAAAATAGTGCGCAAACAGCGAAGGTAGTAAGGCATCTGGCCGATGAAATTGGCGTAAAAAAAGTAAAAATAATCGGCAATAAGATTCGTAGTGAAAAGGAAGAAACTTTTCTGAGGACCCAATTTGAGGCCGGCGAGATTATTGGTATGCTGCCGTTTGATGATTCAATTCTTGAAGCAGCCATGGGCGGGCCGGTGGATGTGACGGACAGCAGTCAGCCGGTTGGCGCTCAAATGCGAATGATGTATGACTGTATTCTTCAAGGGAGTTAAAATAGGCTGACGACAGACTGACGCTTAAAATCAAGGTCTCAAAGGCTAGTTGTTTATTATCAATTTACCAACAGTTAGGGGAGGTAGAAGAATGTCCGAATTTGAAAAATGCACAGTCGACCCCGCCGCGCGGGAAATGCTCGTCAAAGCGAAAAAAATAGGATTCCTGACCAGTTTTGACCGGGCCAAAGCTCAAGAGCCCCGTTGTAATTTTGGCAATAGCGGTATTTGCTGCCGGATTTGCTTGCAGGGGCCATGCCGGATTATCCCGAAAAAATTGGGCGCCAATAAAGGGATCTGTGGTGCTTCCGATTATACTATTGTGGCCCGTAATACCGTCCGTTACATTGCTGGCGGAGCATCGGCCCACTCTGATCATGGGCGGCATATTGCGACAGCTGTGCTTCATGTAGGGGAAGGCCATGCCAAGGATTATAAGATCACCGATTCGGCCAAGTTGCTCAAAGTTGCTAAGCGGATTGGCCTGCCCACAGAAGGAAAATCAATTAATGAAGTAGCCGTAGCGGTGGCTTCCGAAGCCCTGAAGGATTTCGGCCGCCAGGATACTGCTCCTTGCACCTGGGTTGAATCAACAGTTACCGAGGGCCGCAAGAAAAAGTTTAAGGATACCACGATTATGCCGTCCAGCATCAATGGCTCGATTGCTGAATTGTTACATCAGACTCACATTGGTAATGATGCCGATCCTGTCAACATTATTTTCAGCGGGTTGAGAGTGGCCTTGGGAGATTACGACGGCATGCAGCTTGCTACTGATCTGTCCGATGTTTTGTTTGGTACGCCGACTCCGACGGTGACCGAAGCCAACCTAGGGGTCCTTGACCCGGAAATGGTTAACATCTGCGTACACGGCCACAATCCGCTGCTGAGTCAGGTGGTTGTCGATACGGCCCGGGAAATGCAGGAAGAGGCTAAAGCTGCCGGAGCTAAGGGCATCAAATTATCCGGCATTTGCTGCACAGGCAACGAGGTTTTGAGCCGCGCGGGGGTGGCCATCGCCACCAACTTCGCCACTCAGGAACTGGCAATTATGACCGGGCTGGTTGATGCCATCGTGGTCGACGTGCAGTGTATTATGCCTAGTCTGCGCAGCCTGTCCGAATGTTTCCACACCAAAGTCATTACAACAATGCCGATCAGTAAAATCCCCGGTTCCTACCATTATGAATTTGACGAGGAAAATGCCGTTGAAAGCGCCCGGGCAATCATCCGCCTGGCCATTGAAACCTATAAACGGCGCGATCCGGAGAAAATCGAGCGCCAGGAATACAAAAATAAAGTCGTCGCCGGCTTCAGCCTGGAAGCTATTCTGGAAATCTTCGCTTCTGTCAACCCGGATAATCCGATCAGCGTATTGACCGAGGCGATTAAAGCCGGAGAATTAAAAGGGGTCGCTTTGTTTGCCGGTTGTAACAACCTCAAAGGAACTCACAATCAAAACCATGTGGAAATCGCCAAGAAAATGGCGGCCAACGACGTGTTTATGGTAGCTACCGGCTGTGCCGGCCAGGCTTATGCCATGAGCGGGCTTTTGACCCCTGAGGCGGTTGAGGCATATGCGGGTCCCGGACTCAAGGCGTTCCTAAACCGTATCAGTGCAAAAGCCGACTTGAAGACGGCTTTGCCGCTCATCTTCCATATGGGGTCCTGTGTTGACAACTCCCGGGCTACCTCTTTACTGACCCTGATGGCTAACGAACTGGGAGTGGATACTCCGGACGTACCTTTTGTCGCGTCGGCGCCTGAGCCGATGTCTGAAAAAGCCGTAGCTATCGGCGCCTGGAATGTCGCCATGGGCATTCCGGTGCACATTGGCGTAATAGCGCCCACCACCGGCAGCGACCTCGTCCACGGCGTCGTGACTCAAATCGCCAAAGATGTGTTCGGCGGCTATTTCATCATGGAAACCGATTATGCCAAAGGGACCGACAAGTTGTTGGCCGCCCTGGAGGAACGAAGCTGGAAACTGCGAATTCGCAGTGCAGCCAAAGCAAAATATGCCGAACGTGAAACCGCTAATTAAGAGGTCACAGTTTAGGTAACTGGGAGGGGGAATATATAGATGTCAAATGCATTGTTTAAGGCTGCCTATGATGGAGCGATCATCTCTACAAGCTACGCTCAAATACTGCTGGAAAAAGCGATTAAAGAACATGGGGCCGAGACCCCGGTGAAATACCCGGATACAGCTTATCGTCTGCCGGTTATCACAGCGTTAAGCGGTGAAGAAGTTGATGTTCTGGGCGATTTACCGCCTATTTTGAACCGTATCCGGTCCAGTCATATCCGGGAAGAACTGAACTTCGAGAATGCGAAATTGAACGGCGAAGCCACGCATTATGCTGCCGATATCATCGAGGCTCTGCGCTATTTACACGGGGCCAAACCGGAATCGGCTCCCTGGACCGGATTTCTGTCTGATCCTATTTTGAGAAAATTTGGTGTGCCGCTGGTTGATAACACTATACCAGGTGTTGCCGTTATCATCGGCAAGGCCCGTACCTCAAAAGAAGCGGCTAAGCTGATTAAAAACCTGCAATCCAAAGGCATGATGCTGTTTTTGGTTAACGAGATTATCGAACAGTTACTGGAGGAAAATGTAAAGCTGGGTATTGATTATATCGCATTTCCTCTCGGTAACTTCACTCAGGCCATTCATGCTGTCAATTTCGCCTATCGCGCCGGCTTGGCCTTTGGCGGGATAAAACCCGGCCAACGTCAGCAGCAGCTTGATTACCAAGCCCGCCGGGTATTTGCTTTCGTACTGGCGCTGGGTGAACTGGATGAAGTCAGAATTGCCGCCGAAATGGGCGCTATTGGCATGGGTTTCCCGGTAGTTACCGACCAGATTCTGGCGGAAGAAATTCCTGATTGGTTCGTTTCTGAGCCGGATTATGACAAAATGGTAAAACTGGCGCTGGAATTACGGGGTATTAAGATCAAAATTGTCGATATTCCGGTTCCCATTACCGTGGGTCCCGCTTTTGAGGGGGAAACCATTCGCCGCGCCGATACCTATCTTGAATTTGGCGGCGGTAAGACAACTGCTTTCGAATTGGTGCGGATGGTTGGTCCTGACGACATCGAAGATGGCAAGATCACCGTCATTGGTCCGGAAATAACCGACATAAAAGCAGGGGACCGCCTGCCGCTGGGGATTATGGTCAATATCTACGGGCGGAAAATGCAAGAGGATTTTGAAGGAGTGCTTGAACGCCGCATTCACTATTTCATCAACTATGGCGAAGGCTTATGGCATGTAGCTCAGAGAGATCTGGCCTGGCTGCGGATAAGCAAAGGTGCGGCTGAGGCTGGCTTCAAGATCCGCGATTATGGTGAAATCCTGATCGCGAAATTCAAGTCAGATTATCCGTCAATTGTTGACCGGGTTCAGGTAACGCTGATTACCGATCAAGCTTTAGTTGACGAGAATTTGAAGCTCGCCAGGGAAAAATATAATGCTCGTGATGACCGTTTGCGCGGACTGACCGACGAATCGGTGAAAGATTTCTATTCCTGCATCCTGTGCCAATCCTTTGCGCCCAATCATGTGTGCATCGTTACCCCTGAACGGGTTGGCTTGTGCGGCGCTGTCAGCTGGCTTGACGCCAAAGCCTCCAATGAGATCACTCCTACCGGGCCGAATCAGCCGATTGCCAAAGGAGCTTGTATTGATGCGGAGAAGGGCATGTGGCAGAACGTCAATGAATATCTCTACAACAATTCAAACCGGACATTGGAAGAGGTTAACCTCTATACCCTGATGGACCGTCCGATGACTTCCTGCGGTTGCTTTGAGGCTATTATCGCCATTGTGCCGGAAGCCAACGGCATCATGATTACCACCCGGGAATTCAGTGGTGATACTCCTTGTGGCATGTCATTTTCGACACTGGCCGGTTCGGTTGGCGGGGGATTGCAATCTCCGGGCTTTATGGGCATCGGTCGCCGCTATATTGTAAGCAACAAGTTTATCCCGGCTGACGGCGGTATCGGGCGCATTGTCTGGATGCCGAAGGAACTGAAAGAATTCCTCCGGGCGGATCTGCTGCAGCAAGCCAAAAAACAAGGTCTGGATGAAGATTTCTTTGATAAAATCGCGGACGAAACGGTTGGCACTACGATTGACGAAATTCTTCCTTTCCTCGAAGAAAAACAACACCCGGCATTCGCTATGGACCCCATGATGTAAGTTGAATTGCGCAGTACCAATATTTAGCCACACAAAAGAGAAAGGGGACAACAGTATGGCTTTAACAGGATTAGATATTTTCAAACAACTTCCCAAAAAGAATTGTAAGGAATGCGGGGCTCCAACCTGTCTGGCTTTCGCTATGTCGCTGGCCGGAGGAAAAGCGTCGCTGGAACAGTGCCCATACGTATCGGAAGAGGCGAAAGAAAACCTGGGTGCAGCAGCAGCTCCGCCCATCCGGCTGGTTACTGTGGGTGTCGGTGAGAATGCATTAGCCCTGGGAGATGAAACGGTTATTTACCGGCATGACAAAACCTTTTGTCACCCCACCGGCTTTGCAATCACCGTAAATGACACTCTGACCGCCGGTGACGTAACAGCCAAAATCGCCAAAATTAACGATCTGAAAGTGGAAAGGGTCGGTCAGCAACTGGCAGTTAGCGCTATTGCCATTATTAATGCGTCGAAGGATGCGGCGACTTTTAAAGAAGTCGCCGCCAAGGTCGCCGCCCAAACAACCTTGCCACTGATTCTTGTCAGCGAAAATGTTGCCGCCCTTGAAGCGGCACTGCCGGTCATTGCGGACAAGAAGCCTCTGGTCTACGCCGCGACAGCTGACAATTATCAAAAAGTGGTGGAACTTGCCAAAGCCCATAGCTGCCCGGTTGTAGTAAAAGGCAGTACTCTGGCGGATACGGCTGAACTGGTGGAAAAAATTGCACCCTTGTACAAGGAATTGGTGATCGACACAGGAAGCCGGGGCACCTCCCAAGTCCTAGCCGACCAGACGCAAATTCGCCGGCTGGCGGTCAAAAAGAAATTCCGGCCCTTCGGCTATCCGACAATTACCTTCACGACTTCCGAGGACCCCCGGGAAGAAGTCATTCAGGCCAGTGTTTATGTAGCTAAATTCGGCGGCATTATTGTCTTAAAGGCCGATGAAAAGTCGCAGATTTTGCCTCTGCTGGCCTGGCGGCAGAATGTTTATACCGACCCGCAAAAGCCTATTGCGGTCGAGGCTAAAATTTATGAAGTTGGGGCAGTGAGTCCCGACTCTCCCGTATATATCTGCACGAATTTCGCTCTTACCTATTTTGCAGTCGAAGGAGAAGTTTCCGGCAGTAAAATTCCCGGATACATTTTGCCTGTCGATACTGACGGGACCTCTGTCCTTACTTCATGGGCCTCAGGTAAATTCAGCGCCGACTCTATTTCAGACTTCCTGGAAAGCTCAGGAATTAAAGCGAAAGTAAACCATAATACTTGTGTTCTTCCCGGGTATACCGCGGTACTCAGCGGCAAACTCAAGGAAAAATCCGGGTGGAATGTACTGGTTGGACCACAGGAAGCTGCAGGTATACCTGCTTTTGCCAAATCTCATTTCGTATAACAATAACAGGAAATCTGCGGCAGAGAAATACCAAAAGTATGTTAGCACCCAATGTAGTATTTGTGACCAGCCAGAACCCTTGCCTTTGGGCAATTATTAGAGCGGAGGTCTATCAGTGAAAAGTTCCAACGCACCAGTGCAAAGGTATAACATACTCTTTCAACCCGATAATATTTTGGTTGAAGTTGACGCCGGTGTTGACTTACTAACAGGGGCCCGAAAAGCAAACATTGAGATACAATGCAGCTGCGGCGGAGGCGGTACATGCGGGAAATGCTTACTGCGAGTGGTAAGCGGATCAATCAAATCCAAGGGCCATTCAACCCGCGACGGGTGGTCGGTTGCCTGCCAGACCTGTGTCGCGGGGGATGTAGTTGTTGAAATACCGGCGTCTTCCCGGGTTGCTTCGTCTCAGGTGTTACTTGATGACCACTGCGATATGCTGACAGACGGGCCTGATTTACAGTCGGCGTTTCCTTTTGATCCATTATGCAAAAAGGTTACGCTCCAGATACCTCCCCCCAGCATTGTGGATCCCAGCAGTGATACCAGCCGAATGCTGTTTGCGCTACAAAAAGTCACAGGACTGAAAAACGTTCAACTGGAGCTGGAGCAAGTGCGAACCCTGGCTGAAACTCTGCGCGGCTGCGATTGGTGCATTGATGTAACCTATGCGTCCGTCGGGGAAGCAGTCCGTATCATCAGCATTGATGCTCCAAGTGGCAACAGCCCGCTCTGGGGGATTGCGGTAGACATCGGCACTACAACGGTAGTGGTCTATCTGGTAGACCTGCTTTCCGGAGCGGTAACCGGGAAAGCGGGAACCCATAATAAGCAAGCGCGGTTTGGCGACGATGTGATCAGCCGCATTATCTATACCGATGAAGAAACGGATGGGCTGGAAGTGCTTCAACAGGCCGTAGTGGATACAATCAACGGCCTGATAGCAACCCTTGTCGCCAAATATCGCATCGAAGCAAGTGACATCCGCGCCGTGGTTGCGGCGGGAAACACAACGATGGCCCATCTGTTTTTCGGGGTTGATCCGCGGTATATCCGTCTGGAACCGTATGTTCCGGCCGTCAGCCAGTTTCCGGTCGTAAAAGCCAGGGAACTGGGTCTAAAGGTTCATTCCGAGGCGGTGGTCTATAACTTTCCGGCGGTAGCAAGCTATGTCGGCGGCGATATCGTAGCCGGGACACTGGTCAATGGCATGGCCGAAGAAGACGCTGTGACCCTCTTTATCGACATAGGAACCAATGGAGAAATGGTATTGGGGAACAAAGACTGGTTGGTAAGCTGTTCCTGCTCCGCCGGTCCTGCCTTTGAGGGGGCAGGCATTACCAACGGTATGCGGGCCACCCAGGGGGCCATTGAACGGGTTGTCATCGATAAAAAGACCTACGAAGTGACGTATTCGGTTATCGGCCAAGGGAGGCCAGTGGGCATCTGCGGTTCGGGACTAATCGACGCGCTGGCCGAAATGCGGGAAGCCGGAGTGATTGACCGGGCCGGCAAGATGCAGGAACTGCCCACACCGCGTATCCGCAAAGCAGAAGATGGTATTGAGTTTGTGCTGGCTTGGGCCGATGAGGCCGGTCACGGCCTGGATGTAGTTATAACCGAGGCGGACGTAAAAAACCTGCTGCGGGCAAAAGGGGCGGTATACGCGGGAGTACGCTGCCTGTTAAAGACCGTGAATATGGAGCAGTCCGATATCGAACAGATTTACATAGCCGGCGGGTTTGGCAGCTATTTGAGTATTGCGGATGCCGTGGAGATCGGGATGCTGCCTGATATTGGGACTGCTAAATACCAATTTTTCGGCAATGCATCGGTTAAAGGGGCCTATGCTGCATTGACGGCCGCATCCGCGATAAAAGCTGCCGGAAAACTGGCTGAGCACATTACTTATGTCGAGCTGTCGGCAGGTAATGTATTTATGGAAGAATTCATTTCGGCGCTGTTTCTGCCGCATACCGATTTAAGCTTATTTCCGTCGGCCGGCAGTTGACAAAACCAGGAGGGATACATTGTGACAAAGCAAATCGCAGTAGCCGGAAAAGGTGGAACCGGAAAAACTACCTTTACTTCATTACTAATACGCTATTTAATTGAACACCAAAAGCGCCCCATCTTGGCTGTTGATGCCGATCCGAACGCCAATCTAAACGAAGCGTTGGGAATGGGGCTGGGTGAAACCATTTCGGATATCATTGCCCGGACCAAAGACCCTCATGGCCTTCCGGCAGGCATGACCCAGGAACCTTATATTGAATACAAGCTTCAAGCAGCCCTCGAAGAAACGAAGGATGTCGACTTGTTGGTTATGGGCGGGCCTGACGGGCCGGGATGTTATTGTTTCCCTAACAACATTCTGCGCAAACACCTGGAAATTTTAGCGGATAATTATGCTTATGTCGTCATGGATAACGAGGCCGGCCTGGAGCATATCAGCCGGCGGGTAACAGGCAATATTGATATCTTGTTTATCGTGAGCGACGCCTCCGCGCGAGCCATTCGTTCCGCAGGACGGGTTCACGAACTGGTCAAAAAATTAAACTCGCGGATTAAGGAAATCTATCTTATTGTGACCAAAAATCACGCAGGAGATATCGAGACCCTGCAACAGGAAATAGCCGCTACGGGCTTGGACCTGATCGGGACGATTCCCTATGACGCCGAAGTGGCCCGCTATGATGTGGAAGGCAAGCCGCTCATTGAACTGCCAGCCACTTCCGGCGCGGTGATTGCCGTCAATCAGATATGCAGCAAAGTAAACGTATGATAAAAGAAAGGAGCGGTATTATGGCCTTGCAAATTATCAAAGAAAGAAACACCGGGAAAATCAACACAGTGACTATCGGGGCAACGAAAGATGCAGGGGGAACCCGGACCAGTGTCGTAACCGTTGGGGGAGATACGGCATTACCATTCTTGCATTTTGAAGGTGACTTTCCCTATAAACCGGTCATCGCTATGGAGGTTCAAAGCCGTCTGCCGGAGGAATGGAATGCAACCGTGAAGGCGCCCTTTGCCGATGTGCTCGATAACCCGGCTGCCTGGGCTAAAAAATGCGTAGAAGAATTCGGCGCGGAGATGATCTATCTCAAACTTTCCGGCGCTGATCCCGATCTGGAGAATCATTCGCCCGAAGAATGCGTCAAGATCGTAAAAGATGTGCTGGCCGCGGTGGGGGTTCCGCTTATTGTCGCTGGATCAGGCGATGAGGAAAAAGACAATCAGGTTATGCCACTGGTGGCCGAGGCGGCAGCCGGTGAGAAATTGCTGATTGGTGTAGCCGAACAGAACAATTATAAATCGATCGTGGCGGCTGCCATGGTTCACAACCATAATCTAATCGCCTTAACCCCGTGTGATATTAATATCTGCAAACAACTGAATATTCTTATTACTGAAATGGGTCTTCCCGTGGACAGAATTGTAGTCGATCCCGGTGCGGGCGGCTTAGGGTATGGCATAGAGTATACGTACTCAATCCTCGAAAGAGGACGGCTGGGTGCGCTGCAGGGAGACAAGATGCTTTCTACGCCGATTATTGTCACTGCCGGCTATGAAGCCTGGCGCGCCAAAGAGGCCAATGCGCCTGAGACCGATTTTCCCGCATGGGGAAATCAGGCTGAACGCGGCATTCTCTGGGAAGCAATGACTGCTACCGCCCTCTTGGAAGGTGGCGTCAACATCCTCGTTATGCGTCATCCGGAAGCCGTCAATCTGGTGCGGAAGAATATTGCGGAACTAATGATTTCCCAGGCAATATAAGAACCTGATACCGAAATAGTAGGAGGAATGCATATGATTATGATTGGCGAAAGAATTAACGGTATGTTCAAGGATATAGGCAAAGCCGTCGTAGAATGGGATCCTAAGCCGCTGCAGGAATGGGCGAAAAAACAGGAATTGGCCGGTGCTCATTATTTGGATATCAATACCGGCCCTAATGCCGAAGATCAGGTCAAATCCTTAAAATGGATGGCTGAATCTGTCCAGGAAGTGACGAACTTACCTCTCTGTCTGGACTGCACTAACTTCGATGCCATTGAGGCTGCGCTAAAAATACTCAAACGGCCGGGGATGATTAATTCATGCAAATGTGAACAAGCCGAAATCGACCGGCTGTTCCCCCTTGCTGTCGAGTACAATGCAGCCCTTATCGCTCTTTGCATGACCAATAAGGGCGTTCCCAAAAGCGCGGAGGACCGGACCGCTTTCGCCATGGAGCTGGTGGCTAACGCCGACGCCTACGGATTGCCTTTCGAAGATCTGTATCTTGATCCTATCGTTCTGCCGGTCAATGTAGCCCAGGAACACGCCGTCGAGGTATTGGAAACGATTCGCCAGATTAAAACTCTTTCCAATCCGGCGCCCCGGACAACGGTAGGCTTGAGTAATGTATCCCAGAAAACGCCCCATCGGCCGTTGATTAACCGGACCTTTGCCGTAATGGCAATGGCAGCCGGCCTGGATTCCGCCATTATGGATGTCAACGATGAACTTATGGTCGACGCCATCGCAACCGCCCGGTTGGTCCTGAACAAGGACATTTATTGCGACTCCTATCAAAAAGTGTTTCGGCAGCACTCCAGCTGATTGGGTAAGGTTACGAGAAAGTGGGCTTCGTCCGCTATTAAATATAACCCGGTCATTTCGGCCGGGTTATATTTTAAAATCGGTTATTGCCGGGGATTTTTACGATTCGATTGGCGGTTCCTAGCCGGCTTACGGAGGGGATTGATATCATGAAGGTAGCTGTAGTTGACGGTCAAGGAGGCGGCATCGGCAAAGCTATTACCGAGAAATTGCGCAAAGAGTTCGGGGAGAGAATGGAAATTTATGCTTTTGGTACAAATGCTCTGGCGACGGCGGCACTCCTTAAGGCTGGGGCAAATGAAGGCGCTACCGGTGAAAATGCTATCATTCAGAATATGTCTGAAATGGACATTATTGTCGGTCCCTTAGGGATCATTGTCGCCCATTCCATGCTGGGAGAACTTACACCACGAATGGCGGAAGCTATTGCCAAGAGCAAGGCGAGGAAATTGCTGCTGCCGATTAACCGTGTCCGCATTGACGTGATAGGGGCTAAGGCAGAGCCGCTGCCCCATTTAGTCAACGAATTGCTTCTGCAGGTTAAAACGGTATGGAAGGATTAAAAGGGGAAGTAAACCGCGCTTCAAGGAAATGAGGGGAGGAATTTATCATGTGTGAAGTAAATGCATACCGGTATGAGAATGGAAAAGTGGAATTCATTTTGGAAAGTGTCGATAAAGTAGTTTTCACCGACACCGGGTTAGATTTGAAAAATAGTTTCGGTCAGAGAAAAACGATTGATGGGAAGATCATGGAGTTTGCGATGGTAGGTCATCGTATGATCTTCTACATGCTGAACCGCCTGGAGGAAAAGTAACAAAGCATAAAGATCTGGAGGAATTACTATGTGTGAAGCAAACGCATATCTGGTTGAAAACGGTCAGGAGAACCTGATATTGGAAAGTGTTGATAAAGTAGTGCCAACCGGCACGGAAGTATATCTGCAAAATATTTTCGGCCAACAAAAAACGATAAAAGGGAGAATCAAGGAGTTATTGCTGGTAGATCACCGTATCATCCTGGAACGTTTTACACCGCAAGAGTGAGTGGTAGCAGCTTCAACTGCAGGAGGGGATTTGGGTGACCTATGAACAAGCACTGGAGTATCTTGCTTCTTTGAATAAATTCGGCATCAACTTCGGTTTGGCGCGGATCGAAAAATTGCTGAGCCTTATGGGCCACCCTGAACGGCGCTTCAAAGTTGTCCATATTACTGGCTCTAACGGCAAAGGCTCGACGTCAGCGATGCTGGAAGCCGTTTTGCGGGCCTCGGGGATCAAGACAGCCTTGTATACTTCGCCGCACTTGGTCGAGTATACCGAGCGCATGATGGTTAACGGTCAACCGATAGACCGGCAGGAATTCGCCGCTGCAATCGAGTATACCGGGAATTTGGTCGCCGCAATGGCATGCTCCGGCAGCGAGCATCCTACTGAGTTTGAAGTGCTTACTGCCGCAGCTTTTCACTATTTCGCGGCGGCGGCGGTGGACTATGCCGTAATTGAGGTGGGCTTGGGAGGGCTGCTTGATTCGACGAATGTTGTTATACCTGAGGCAGCAGTGATCACGAATGTGACCCTGGAGCATACTGACCGATGCGGCAGCACGGTGGCGGAGATTGCCCGACATAAAGCCGGCATAATCAAGCAAGGCGTGCCAGTGATTACCGCAGCCAAAGGCGCGGCTCTGGAAGTTATTCAGGCGGAAGCTGTTAATAAAGCGGCGCCGCTTTACAGCTTGGGACAGGATTTCTCCGCAGCGGTTATGCGGCAGGAAGGATACCGGCAGGTCGTGGCTGTTACCTCCAGTCAATACGGCGACTTTGGTCATTTTACCACCAATCTTCTTGGTTGGCATCAAGCGGAGAATAGCGCGGTAGGAGTAATGACGTCCCTGATTCTTGCCGAAAAGGAATCGAAGATAACGCTGGCCGCAATTCGCGCAGGTCTGACTGAAGTTTATTGGCCCGGGCGGTTTGAAGTGGTAAAAGATCAGCCGGTGGTAGTGATTGATGGAGCCCATAATCCGGACGGCGCCAGGGCCCTAAGAAGGACACTGGATGAAGTGTTTTTCGGGAAAAATATCACTTTTCTTCTTGGGATTCTTGCTGACAAAGATATAGGCGGTATTACCGGCGAACTTGTCCGATCCAGTGACGACGTCGTTATTGTGCGACCGCTATCTGAACGGGGGGCGGAGCCGGATGCGGTCGCCACGCAGCTTGGGGGTAAGGCCAAAGCGATAGAATTGGCAGCTTCCATTGGTGAAGGGTATAAAAAAGCGCGCTTGTTGGCCGGGCCGGGCGGGGTAGTTTGCGTGACAGGGTCCCTGTACCTGATTGGGCCGGCCAGAAAGGTGATCTACGAGGGCATTGGGGGAGCGGCAGGATGACACAGGGAGCATTGCAGGAAGAAAAACAGCGGCTGCGCCGGGAGATGAGGGAGAAAAGACGCAGTCTTTCTGCTGCGGAGGTGGCTAGCCGCAGTGCACAAATTGCCAGTCAGTTTTGCTGCTGGCCATTGTACCAGGACAGCGGGACGGTTATGTTCTATCTTTCCATGCCGGATGAAGTCCAGACTGAATGCATGATTCAAGATGCCCTGAGACGGAAAAAACGGGTATGTGTACCACTTTTAGGAGAGAAATACGGTGAAATGACTGCAGCTACGATCACAAATCTCGATGACTTGGTGATAGGTAAACTGGGTTTGAAAATGCCTGATCCGGGTAAGACCGGGATTATTTCGCCTGCTGATATCGATGTGGTGGTGGTACCGGCGGTTGCTTTTGATCGCGCAGGGAACCGTCTGGGAATGGGTGCGGGGTATTATGACCGGTTTTTAGCTCAGGCTCAGGGATGTCTGTCGCTGGGAGTTACTTGGGCCTGTCAACTGGTGGATAAAATCCCTGCAGAGGAATACGATATTCGGATGCAATGGTTACTGACGGAAGAGGGGTTCTGGTCTTGCAGCGGTGAAGGTTGAGATGACGATAAATTAAAACCATGAGGATTGAATAAAGCTTATCTTGTACTATTGGTTTCAAGTTTTAGTTTTCTATGATATTATGATAATAATATGGATTTTTATAATGCTGGTTAAGATGTAAGCAAGGTGATGGCCTATGGAAAAGCCGGATTGTCAATGGACGGGGGCGGCCGATGGTTACCAGTTGGTAGTTGAAGGGGTTGAGCAGTCGCTGCCTTGTTCCACCGCTAAGACCGTTTTACAAGCCTTGAGCGATGGTGAGATATTCGTCGAGGCCAACTGTGGCGGTAGAGGCGTCTGCGGTAAATGCAAAATACAGGTGATCCATGGTGCGGTTACTGGTCTGGATCGCAAGCCTGCCAAGCAGCTGCAGCCAAATATATATTTAGCATGCCAAATCCGGCCGGAGGAAAATCTTTTTGCGAGACTGAAGAGGGCTGAAGTCAGTACCAAGGGCAATATTGCCGAAAAGTTCGCCATTGAGGGTCAGCCGGTCCTGGAAAAGAAAGTATTGACGCCTGATTCCTACATGGTGGGTCAGCCTTTTTCACTGTGCGAAATGGTTGACCGTCTTTTGCTAACAGCAACGCCTGTTTCCGATGAGTTACGGAGGCGTTTGGTTCAGGCTATGGAAACCGCTCCCCAGCAGTTGACAGTTGTGATGGTTAATAACGAACCCATTATAATTGAAGCGGGTGATACGTCCCAAGCTTTATTTGGATTGGCGTTTGACATAGGTACAACAACAGTGGTGGGAATGTTGATTGATTTCAATGAGCGAAAAGTCATCGCTATTTGCTCGGAAACCAATCCGCAAGCTGCCTTTGGAGCGGATGTTGTTTCAAGGATTACGGCCACTGAGAAACCTGGTAACCTCGGGGCTCAAGCCAGAGCCATCAGACAATGTCTGAATCGGATTATCCAGGAACTGTGTGATTCAACTAAGGTTCTTCCCAATGAGATCTATGCGTTATCCATTGCAGGCAACTCCACCATGGAGCATTTATTGATGGAGGTATCTCCATTGTGCCTTGTGCGCAAACCTTATTCAGCCTGTTTTCAATATATAAAACCGTTTTCACCTAGAGAGTGCGGCCTGAATATCAATTGTGACGGAAAAGTACTGTTGTTGCCTAATACCACCGGTTTTATCGGAGCGGACACAATCGCGGCGGTTATTGCAGTCGATCAGGATATATCACCAGAACTGTTCCTGATTGTGGATCTTGGGACCAATGGTGAAATGACATTGGGTAACAGCGAGAAAATATTTGCCTGTTCTACAGCTGCCGGTTCTGCCTTTGAGGGGGCTCATATCCGGGACGGCATGCGGGCTTCTACCGGCGCGATTACCGATGTGTCTATCGACGACGAGGTCCGGGTTAAGACGATCGGTGGCGGTAAGCCTTTGGGAATATGCGGCGTAGGTGTCGTTAAAGCCATAGCGGAACTGC
This sequence comes from Anaerospora hongkongensis, assembly GCF_004339805.1. Classification (GTDB taxonomy): domain Bacteria; phylum Bacillota; class Negativicutes; order Sporomusales; family DSM-15969; genus Anaerospora; species Anaerospora hongkongensis. Next base: position 206,749 of record NZ_SLUI01000006.1, read on the forward strand.
TGAAGCAAAAGATCATTACGTCCAGCGGTCGATTTAACCGGGAGTTTGGCGGAATCCCTCTCAGTCTGAAAGGTCGCCTGAAATATAACAACGACCAATGGGAGTTTGTCCTTGTTGACGCAGCAGATTCTGCAAACGGTTACGATATTTCAATTACCCAGGCTGATATCCGAAAAATTCAACTTGCTAAGTCGGCTATCTGTTCGGGAATACAAATACTGCTGGAGAAAGAAAAAACGATCGACAAAATGCCGGTCTTACTTGCTGGGGCCTTTGGCAATTATATTGATATTGAAAGTGCAATAGTTATCGGCATGCTGCCCGGCTTTAACCGGGAGCAGGTCAGGTCTATCGGCAATGCGGCCGGGATGGGGGCAGTTCACACGTTGTTATCCAAAGAGAAATTGGCACGGTGTATTCGTATATCCAGACAGATTGAATGTATTGAATTGGCAGCTCATCCCGATTTTTCAAAAAAATTTCTAGCAAATTTAGCCTTCCCTGAGGTGCTGTAATGAGAAAGCTAATGCCAATGTACTACCGTTTAGCCTACGATATAAAACTTGATATTGAATCCGGTAAGCTAAAAGAAGGAGATATGATTCCTACCGAGGAGCAGTTAGGCGAAATGTATGGAATCAGCCGGATGACTGTGCGTCAGGGAATAGCCCTTTTGACTGAAGCGGGGCTAATTGAGACGCTAAAAGGGAAAGGGAGTTTTGTCCGTCTCCCGAAATTGAATCAACTTGTTATCAATTTTCATAATGCCTCCTCCACTGACGGGGAGCAGTTTCGCTATAAGCTGCTGAGTGCCAAGATGGTCTACGACAACCATAGTTACGCTCAACAACTGGGACTTGCGCCGGATGATAAAGTGATTCTATTAAGGAGCCTGCTTTATAAGGATGATCTGCCGAGTGCTATTGAAGAGAAATACATGCGTTATCTCAGGGGGAAGCCCTTGCTTGAAACCCAACTGGAATATGCTGCATTTCCCGAAGTGATTGCCAAGCACCAGGACAGCGTACCGGTGCGGAATGAAATGGTGATATCTGTTGATGTTTTATCGCTAGAGCAGGCTAATTTATTAGAGACAGAACCGTTTCAACCGGTCATGGTCATAACACAAGTCATTTACTCCAAGGACGATGTGCCGCTCGGGATTTCGCGAATGGTCTGCCATAAAGACAGATTCCAGCTGAATGCCACCTCCTATCTAGGAAGGCTGTGAACGTGGTCAATGCTAACTACGGGCAGGTGGCTAAGCTGCGGATGTACATTTTAGCTTGTCGGACCATTCGGGATGAACTGCAATTAGCGATGAAAGAAACAGGAATAAATTATCCTGTCGTTTATGTCGATTCAGGATCATACCCTAGCAGGGAATCTCTCCATCGGAGTATTCAAGCAGAAGTTGATAAAATAAATAACGCAGATGTTATTCTTATGGTCTTGGGTTATTGTGGCAACAGCCTAATGGAGATAAAGTCATCCAGCTGCAAAATCGTTATCCCGAGGGTTAATGATTGTATTGCATTATTGTTGGGATCAGCCGATGAGAGAAAGAAAAAGTCTCAGGAAATGAATACTTATTTTTTCACTCAGGGCTGGCTGGAGCATGAGAAAAATATTCTAAGGGAATACGAACGGTGTATGACTCTTTATGGCCCAGAGCAGACCTTGCGGGTGATGAAAACGATGCTGGGAAATTATCGCCGGTTTATAGTAATCAATACAGGAGCCTATCCTCTTGAAGCTGTTGTGCCCAAAGTCCGGGAATGTGCCCGAAAACTAAACATGCTTCACGAGATTGTCCCGGGGTCGCTGCGATTATTGCATAAATTGTTGCTGGGACAATGGGATGAGGAGTTTATCGTACTTGAGCCGGGGCAAGAAATCACAATAGACGATATTTGTATGGCGAAAGGGACTGGCTCGAGTTGAGCCAGTCCCTTTTTAACAGTTGCTTTCACTACCTGTTACACACATATTTTAAAGTTTTTTCACAATGTATTTGTAAAGAATTTAAAAGACAATGGTCCGTGTCATTTTGTGACAGCAGCTGCGGAAGCTCAGTGCATCCTAAAATCACGCTGTCAACTGAATAGGATGAGATAATTTTCAAAAACGTTTGTTTTGATGCTTCGGTCGCTAAGTTGATCACTAGTTCAGAGAAAATAATTTTATTAATGATTTCTTGTTCTTCTACTGTTGGCGTAATTACCTCTATTCCATATTTTGCAAGGCCTGTCTGATAAAAATTGCTTCGCATTGTGTAAGCGATGCCAGTTAAAAGTAATTTTTTCAGACCTAAATCACGCGCTTTTTGTCCAACCGCATCCACGATACTAAGTACTGGAATGGGAATATCGTTTCGAATTTCTTCCAAAACAGAATGCGGCGAGTTTGCTGCCATGATTGCAAAGTCCGCACCAGCTCTTTCCAGATTATGAAAGCTCTTAAGAATGTATTGTTTATATTCGTCGAGTTTATTTTCATTTTCCAGATCGGTAAAATATTGAAAATTTAAGCTTTCAATCACCATTTCGGGATAGTAGTAATGGTGATACTGTTCATAGAATAAATCATGCAGCATTTGATAATAATGAAGCGTAGATGCGGAACTGATTCCACCAATAATACCAATTTTTTTCATAGTAAACATCCTCTTTATTTCATATAAAATGAATGATTATCAATTGCCCGCATAGTTGCGAGTATCCCATCCAAATGATCATATTCATGCTGTAATAGTTCCGATAAATCCCCTTCCAATACCATTTCTTGTTCATTCCATTTCATGTCGCGGTAGAGAATACGGCTCTTTTTATGTCGTCGCACTTTCACAAGAAGGTTAGGAAAGGACATGCAATCATCCATAACCTCGATTTCTTCATCTCCAATGAGTTTTAACACTGGATTAATAAATACTGTAGGTTGATTAATGTACATATATATGATTCGCTTGTGAATTCCGATCTGTGGCGCAGCAATCGCCCTGCCAGCATGAAACTGATTCCGAAATGCAAGTAAAGTATCATGTAAATCTTGAATGACTGGTGATAATTGTGGTAGTTCCCTTTTTTCAACAGGACTGCTAATTTCATAGAGCTTTGGATTTCCCAATAGTAGGATTTCTTTTACTATTGTGATCCTCTCCTTTCACTGCATAAATTCTAATTCCAGTATAGTTTTGATAATGTGTGCAAGCAATGATAAAATTGTTTGCAGAACAATTTAGACAGGAGAGGGATTATGCCGGTTAATTCCTTTGAGAACTATCCTATGACGTGGAAACCACATATCAGTAAAAAAGGAAATGTTCCGCTTTACATTGAACTTGCCCGGGCCCTGGAACAGGATGTGCGGAATGGAAAACTAAACCCAAATGATAAATTACCTCCCCAAAGAGAACTTGCAGACTATTTAGATGTAAATTTGAGTACGATTGCCAGAGCATTCAAGTTATGTACGGCAAAAGGTTTAATTTCGGGGGAAGTTGGTCGTGGTACATATATTTCATCGGATGTTTTATCTAATTTTCCGATGTTAGATCAATGTGGCTTAGATCATTGCATTAACTTGGGTGCATCTCATCCATTATACGAACAAAACAAATACATTATAGACACTCTGAAACATATTATTAAAAAGGTTAATATTAGTAGTCTTTTCGAATATGCTGAACCTTCAGGGCGGCTTAGACATAAACAAAGTGGACAGAGCTGGCTTTCCCAATTCGGTCTACATGTTACTGCTGAAAAAATTCTTATATCATCTGGTCTGCAAAATTCACTAGCAATTATTTTGACTTCTCTTTTTCGTTTTGGAGATAAAATTGTTACAAATTCGGTTGTTTATCCTGGAATCAAGAACATTGCAAGTTCTTTAGGAATACAGTTGATACCTATACCGTATATAGGCGAAAATATGAATATTGATTATCTCATTCAGCTTTGTAAAAATGAAAGAATCAAGGGTATTTACGTTATTCCAGATCATCATAATCCTACAGCTATTTATATGAGTGAAAAGGAACGCGGGGATTTAGCGTCGATTATTAGACAATATGGTTTAATTTGCATAGAGGATGCTACCTATTCGTTCTTATCAGCCTCCCCCTATACGCCAATTACGAGTATGGTTCCTGAGCAGAGCATTTATATTTCTACGGTTTCAAATTCACTTTCTGCTGGCTTAAGAGTAGCATTTTTATCAATGCCATCGCCTTACTTAGAACAATTAAAGAAGGGAAATAGCGATATTAACGTTATGTCTGCTCCATTGGAGGTTGAAGTCACTTCTCAATTGATAAGCACTGGTGTTGCTCAAAAGATTGTGCAGGAAAAAATTACTCGCTTACAGCAACGCAATAAACTAGTTGATCAATACTTGTCAGGCTACTCGGTTCATGGCACCTTAAATTCACAATTTCGCTGGTTGACTTTGCCTCTGAAGTGGACCGGAAAACAGTTCGAAATGAGGGCAAAAGAAAATGGGGTGCAAGTGTTTTGTTGCGAACGCTTTATCGTTGGCAGCGCTGTAGTTGAACCAGCAATTCGGTTAGCAGTCAGCACCCCGAAAAATACTGATGAACTAGAATCAGGGTTACAGATCCTAAGGCATTTACTAGAATAAACCTAACTTATTACATGCTTCGAGATGCGGCTTAAAATAAGTCAAGTCGATGAATAAGTCAAGCCTGACCCCCTAAATGTATGCTGATTAAGGGTGATGTTATGAACCGTTACACAAAGGAAGATTTAGAAGAAGCCCTACTAATTATTTCTTCAATAATTATCAGATGTGAAAAGGCTCAACCCAAATTTGCGGAGGGTACCTCTCATCATACACTCCTGACGAATAGGATAAACGCAATGTATGTTTCAAAATCATTAATAACAGATGGAAATGGTAGACACAAATATACACAAGACGAACTGGTAGAAGCACTACGTCCCATATATTCGGTTATCAGCAAATGTGAAAAAGCAAAGCTGAAATTTGCAGAGGGAGCTTCTCATTATACTCGCTTTAAGAAAATGCTAAATGCAATGTATATTGCAAAATCACTAATAATTGATGAGATTAGCAACATAGGTTAACCGGTACGGCTCTTGAAAGGAAACGCCGGCTAGGGTGGTTTTGATAAACCATCTTAGCCGGCGTTATTTGATTGGTGGAATAAATTACCACATCTATTGAGATTTACATAGAACATATGTTCTGGTATTATGTGAATGGAGGTGGATAGTGATGAGCGAACATACAATAGATTTACTGAGTATCCCTATTTACCAGCAGATGATCCGGATATTTTACGTCGACCGGAGTATGGTAAAGTGGGCGGGAATGCTGCTGTCTGAGCATAACGAGCAGATAAAAGAGAACGAAGGCAAAAGTGATGGGAATCGTTGATTTTTCTTGTTTTCCCCGCAGGAGCATATTATGTATCGATGCAAAGTCCTTCTTTGCGTCCGTAGAGGCCGTGCGACGGGGGCTCGACCCGCTGGAAGCCTATATTGCCGTAGTATCGGATGTAAGCAGAGCGGGGGCGATTGTACTGGCCAGCAGCCCAAGGGTGAAATCGGAATATCATATCAAGACCGGGAATCGACTCTTTGAAATTCCCAAGCGTTCGCCGATTATGGTAGTAGAGCCAAATATGGCGTTATATATCGATGTAAACCAGGCAATACAGAATATATTCCGCCGGTTTGTAACAGATGAAGATCTGCACATTTACAGCATTGATGAGTCCCTATTGGATGTTACTGCATCGCATACTTTGTTCGGACCTGCAGAGGCGATTGCGGAAGCCATCTTAAAGATGGTGAAAGATGAGTTGGGCCTTATCGTCACAATAGGCATTGGCGATAATCCGCTGCTGGCCAAACTGGCACTGGATAATGAAGCGAAAAAGCGTCCGCCATGGATTGCAAAATGGACGTATGAGATGGTACCGGAAACAGTATGGAAGATACAGCCGCTGACGGCCTTTTGGGGCATATCCAGAGGATACGACCAGAAGCTCAAGCGAATGGGAATTTATACAATAGAGGCGTTAGCCCACGCCAATCCGCTGTTATTGCAGAAAACTCTGGGCGTAATAGGGCTGCAGTTATATTACCACGCATGGGGCTTGGATGCGAGCATCATCAGCCAGAAGGAACGGCCGAAAAGTAAATCGTATAGCAAAAATCAGATATTAATGCGGGATTATTACCTACAAGCCGAAATTTTAATGATCATCAAGGAAATGGTGGGAGATGTATGCGCCAGGCTGCGTAAGCACCAGGAAAAATGCCAAGAGGTATATGTAGGCATAGGATATTCGGACCGGAGTTTACGGCTGGGGTTTACTGCACGAATTAAACTAATTCGCCCGGAACACTCAACAGAAATCATTAGTGAAGCGGCACGCCAGGAATTTAGTAAACGGTGGCAGGGTGAACCGGTACGATCGGTAAATATTACTGTTGGGAAAATCGTGTCACAGGAACTTGAGCAGTTGGAACTATTTTATGAAGGAGAGGACAAGAAACACGCCATGGACAGAGCAGTGGATGATCTTCGGAAGCGATTTGGCAAAAAAACGATCTTTTATGCCGGATCGATGGCGGGGGGAACCTTTCTTGAACGGGCGGATTATGTAGGCGGACATAAAGGAAAAAGTGAATGATGTAAGAGCATCAGTTGCCGCATTCACCAGTGGGGTTATGCGTATAATGGCAGGTGCGGACAGGTCTATCATAGGCCAGATGGTGCATATGCAAACTTATAAATTTGCCTAAAGTAAGATTTTATTTCATTGTTAATTGCGGAATTTTGAACCTTATCAAAAAACGGTTTAGAAATGCCAGTTGTATAGTGAAGCTCATTTATAAAATCGCTAAACAAGTCAAAATCTTTTGAGGTTAAATTATTCAAAGAACTACCCGCTTTTTTATTAATGCTTTCCATCATTTTTTGTGAGGAGAAGCTATTTTTGTTATCATCAATATAATCCATTCCATTGACAAGCAATTGATAAACTGAATTGACCATATTTGAGGCAAGCAGCGTATTTTTATCTTTTATGCCGTCGGGAAGAAAAGTGTTAAATGAATACTTCACTATAGACGATGTTCTGGCCAATGCATCGCCTGCTGCCACAATCAAACAGCCTTTTAGACTATTCGTTGCTTTCTCTTTTTCTGTATTAGTCATATTGGATTCTAAAATTTTATTAAGCTCATCTTTATAAAGAGTTAGTGCATTCTCAATACCGCCCGGCTTTAAAGTGCCCTCGGGGCTCGCCATATTTGAATTTCCTGTAATAATTGTTGATACATCTTTAAATTTCTGAATGAGTTTTTCATCAAAGTTCATGCTCTTAGTATTTAATCCCAGAACATCTTGCATAAAGCTATAGGGGTTAAGCCCCGGTAAAAAGTCATAAGGCGTAATTGGATGAGCTTCGAGCCGTGGAGCTTCTAACCCTTTTTGATATCTGTCCCAAAGTACATCAACACTGCCAAAATTAAATTTTAGATCTTTAAGATTAGCAATAGCATGAGTTTCGCTATTCATAATGATTTCTTGATTTCCATCGGCATATTTTGGGTCTTCAAGTTTTTCTTGGGCTGCTTTTGACAAGGTCAAAATCACAGCTTGATCGTTAGTGTTGCTAATATTATCTTGCATATTTGTCTTAAGCAATGGTGGTGTGATGTTAATAGCCTTTTTTATAATTTTGTTGGAATATAGCGTAGTGACATTAGACACGACCATGACAAATGCACCTCTTTATTATTGTTTCTAAAATAATTATCGAAGGAATTTCTAATTTAATTAACGGATAATTAAGAATTAGGGATTACTAGAAGTTTCTACCATTCGGAGTAACATAATTTTTTCGGACAATAAAGTAAGTTGCAGTTTTAGTTGTGATAGGCGATCTACTAAAAAAATAAAAATAAGCTGTCGACTATTTATTTGTCGACAGCTTATTTTTATTTAATTAATAACCGAGGATATAAAACAAGGTATTTTCAGTTGCAGTAGTTGCGAGATGGGTGTTGAAATTATCATTTGCAGTATAAATATAAAGTTCACCGTGGTCGTAAATATGCAATCGAACTGTATAAATACTATATAACCCATACGCTACAGGAGTTTGCATGCCTACTTGAAAATCACCGTTGCCATCTGTTGATACTATATTAGAGCGGCGTTTGAAGAGTACACTATTGTTGCCATGATCGGGAGACCAAGCTTCATCTACTAATTCAACGCGAACCTGTTCAAAAGGAACGCCCCGGCCTAAACTGTCTATAATGCGACCAGAAACAATAAAATTCGTAAATCCTGACACAAGGTAACGCATACCAGCATTCCAATTAACTTTTTCAGGATCAATGTACGAAAGATCGATAAATGTAGCTTTTGCCGGTATTCTTGTTTTGGTGAACTCTAAGGGATAAGAAGCAATTGGTACAAAACTGCTTGCATCACCATAATATCCAACAGTAAGGTAGTAAACTGTAGTATTGAAGCCATCTATTCGGTATATTTCGTTTGTCATCGGTAGTGTTAATATGGGGTTTAAATTCTGATCATACAAATGAATTATAAAATTACTTCCTAATGGAGATGCAAGAACATAAGAACCGGACTCGGATAAAGTAATTTTAAAATATTCCTGATCACAAACATAATTAATTTTTCCAGTAACAGACAATGCGTCTGTAAACTCTCGTGCATTAGAAAAGTTGCTGCCAATTAAATCATAATTATTGTGTAATTGCAAATAGAATTCATACGGATTACTATTAGCTGGGACAAGTGGTATAACTCTTAAAAAATACACTCCGGTTGAACTATTATCAATATAATTAATCGTTTCGTTTTCTCCTGAAGTTCCAAAAGCTACAACCGATAAAGTAGTTAAATCACTCTGTAATTGGTATAAAGCTACAATGCAACTTTGACTAGCAGCTTGTATAAATCGATAATTAATTTTTACCTTAGGCGATGTTGATGGAACGTAGAAATAGTACCAGTTTTCAACCCCATTTGCAACAATGCTATCTAATTGGGGTGAATTAAGATAGGAAGCATCAAGATAGAGTGCAGTATTGGGGTCATGGTGCCCCTCAGCTCTAACATCAATTTGCTCAGTAGATTTTGTTTTATCTTTTATATTATCTAAATTTACTTTGAATTTACTTTCTTTCAATGCTATTTGTCTTTGGTTGCTTGCATTTTGAATCATTTTTTCAACTATTGGCAAACTTTGTTTAATTATTGCGCTCATATAAATGGCCTCCTCATTTTTTACGGTTTAGGTTGCTTCTACCAGGATTTAACTCACTCACGCCTAAAGAGCTTCTTGTTCAAGGAGTTCTCTGTTAAATGCTTAAAATAGATGTTAGGTGCGCTGAGGATATTTATTAATTATTATCAAAATAAACATTTCTGTTAGTGACTTAAAAGTTGTAAAATGCCCCCTCTTTCTTTATATGCATCTTATTGTATATTTGTTTAGTAAAATGTGAAAAAGTTTTATTTTTGCTCATCGGTTAAAAATAACTGAATTAGGTAAGCAATATCGAAGCGGAAATAAGAAGTTCATAAAAATATATGGCTTTATAGTGTGCTGCTGATAGGAATTTTTCTGAGGCGTAATCTTGTGTGCAACTAGATTCTAGCAGGAGGATATGGTAGCCATAAAAGAGAATCCTTTCCTCTAAATCCAGGGCCAATGGGGTGAAATAATGGCGATAAATGACGAGATGCTCTCCTATTTAACCCAGGCATGTGACAATTGGGTTCTGACCCAGATTCTTGATAAATTTCAGGAAGGCATTATTGCCGTTGATGCTGATGGTCGCATCTTTTATGTGAATGAAATGTACTCAAGGATTTTAGGCGTCGCAAAAGATCATGTTTTAGGCAGGCAAATACAAAGAGTTGAACCTGGAGCAACCATACTTGATGTTGTAAAATCAGGCGAACCTGTATTAGGCAAGGCTGTGCAGATTAAGTCACTGAGAAGAGACGTTGTAGTAAATATTCATCCCATACAAAAGGACAAAAAGATAATCGCTGCAGTATCAATCTTCCGTGATGTGACTGAGACGAAAAAGCTAAGTGAAGCTCTCAACCGGGCTGAAGGCTTAGCAGAATACTTTCGGAATCAACTAGAGGCACATGATTATTTATTAAGTAATTCGATTGTTGGTAAGCATCCCGCCTTTCTCAAAGCGTTATTACAAGCCATGATCGTTGCTAAAACAGATGCTTCGGTATTAATTGGCGGGGAGAATGGCGTCGGGAAAGAAATCATTGCTAAGGCGATTCACCAAAATAGTAGTAGAGCCAGCAAACCATTGATTAGCGTAAATTGTGCAGCCATTCCGGAAACATTGCTGGAGAGTGAATTGTTTGGTTATGAGGAAGGTTCATTTACCGGGGCTAAACGGGGTGGAAAACTAGGCAAATTCGAGTTAGCTGAAGGAGGAACAATCTTTCTTGATGAGATCGGTGACATGTCGCCTTTCATGCAGTCAAAGCTGCTTCGTGTTTTGCAGGAAAAAGAAATAGAAAAAATTGGCCGTACTCAGAGCATCTCCATTGATGTGAGAGTCATAGCCGCCACGAATAAGCCGCTGGAACAAATGATTAAGCAGGGCCAGTTTCGAACTGATTTATACTACCGGCTAAATGTTGTATCTATTAAAATACCACCTTTACGTGAGCGCGGCGAAGATATTGGATTGCTGTCTCAGTATTTTCTACACCAAAATAGTGCAAAGTACAAAAAGGACCGAATCCTTTCTGCCGAGGCGATCCGCTTTCTTTCAGCCTATGAGTGGCCCGGCAATGTCCGGGAGCTGCAAAACTGTATAGAATATGCGGTAATTATGTGTACGGAGCAAGAGATCCGTATCGAGCATCTGCCTGGGCATATTAGTAACGAGGCAGTTTTGCAAAGTGTATCGTCATTATCCGGAACGCTTTCTACTATGGAGACACTAAGAAGTAACAGGCAGATCGAAGAGCGCGAGTTAATTAGACAAGCTTTGGAGGTTTGTAATAATAATAAGACTCAGGCTATGAAAATGATTGGAATAAGTCGTAGAGCATTTTATAAGAAACTGAAAAATTACGGATATTTGTAGATATAGTATACATATGTATACGTTTGGAACAGGGTTTTCTCAATGAGAAAACCCTGTTCTGTTTACTGTCGTATACAAAAGAGCTGCGGATTATCACAAAAGCATCTTGAATATTCAGCAAAATAAAGCGCTGTAATGGTATAGAGTGCTTGGCATGAATATTGCAGATTTAAGCTGCGTGAGAACCAGTTCAAGAAGGAGGGATATTATCGAGTAGGCACAAAGCGAAGTAGGAGAAGCTGAAAAAGTATTTGAGGGGGTATATGTATGGAGAAAAAGCCCTATGCCGATGTTTGGGGAGATACAGTCGACCTCAAGCATCTTGCAATTGCAATGGGAATTGGAATTATTATCAGTTTATTGTTTTATATCCTAGGCCTCAATTATCTACAAGCAAACTTCTCTAAGCTGGCAGCAAATTTAATGACTGCCTATGCACTGCTAATAGGAATCGCAGGATGTCTTTTATCTGCCATTATTTCAGCAAAGCTGTTTAAACCAAAGCGGAAATTAAACGAAGAGGAGTTTTCTGAGGGAGACCGTCTTGCTGTGTTAGAAGAACTGAAAATTGATATAGATAAAGAGGCGGAAGAGCTTCAATTTGTCGGGCCAAAGGTTATACAAGAAATGAAAGACTTGCAGATATATGACTTGTTTGCCCGGAAAAATCCTAAAAGTAAGGTAGGTGAAGTACAAGATGGACGCACTGTTTCTCAATGAGCTATTTTGGGGGTTAGGGGCTGCTCTTGCAGGAGGGATAATTTTTTCCGGAATTGGGTTGATTTCCGGAACCGATGAAACGGCGACAATTGCGCCGTTAACCCTGCTAGTAATCTTACTGGGATTTCCACCTGTAGCAGTTTTTGCCTGGTTTATAGCCGCTGCTGTTTCCAAACATATGACACATGCCATACCAACAGCGCTGATGGGAGTTCCGGGCGATACGATGGCAGTTCCGATGCTTCAGGATGCCAGTATTCTTCGCCGCTTGGGTGTACCGCATATTGCCCTGCGGAAGATGATTTCGGGAGGCATTATAGCTGCTTTTGTTGCCTTGCCAATCTCCGTTGGCTTTGCCACGCTGTTAGCTCCCTTTGCTGAAGCAGTTAAATCGTGGGCTCCCATCATCTTTACCATCGCTGCTGTTATTATCGCTTATACATCAGGTGGCAAATGGGCCAGTGTCTTTGTCCTCATACCCTTTGCATTCTTAATTCAGGGACTAAACAAAATGGCCATTGCGGCGTTAGGTAAGGGGGTCTTCATCAGTATCTTCTTAGGGATAGCCATAGGCCCGATGTTCGCTGATTTGGTGACTCTGCTTTCACCAATATCAAGGCACTTACTTACCCGCAGTCAGCCCCGGGAGTTTTGGCTGGCACCTGAACTAAAAAGTTGGAAAGGGTATTTTCCCAATCCGCTTGCTATTTTATCAGGTGAGCAGAAGATGTATACTGCCGCAGCTGCTACGGTGTCGGCCTTAACCTTTACCTTTAGTCCTGTCGGGATGACTGTTATGGTAGGCGAGATTATCTCATCCCGGGTAAAGAGCTTATATCAGAGGCTAACTACTTCGTTGGCTGCTATGAACGGAGTGACAGAAGCGACGTATATTGCTGAGACGATCATTCCATTGATGGCCTTTGGTATACCGCTTAGCCCCATGGCGCTTGGTCCGGCCGCTCCGTTATTTAATGCCCCACCTGTATTTACCTCTCAACCGATTCATAACTTGCACAACTTAATGGTTCCCTATCAGTATCTGTTGTATGGCTTTATAGGGATTATCGTAGCGTCTTTGGTAGCCTATCCGTTTTCGATGAATTATGCCCGTAAAGCGAGCGTCTGGGTGTTGCAAACAGTTAGCCAGGAAGCGATTATCAGCATGTTCACGGGGTTGATTATTGTTCTCTCCTATTATGAAGCTGGCATTGTGGGTATCGGTATTTCCATAACTATCGCGATTCTCGGGGGTATTTTAAATCGCTTCTTTGGCATTCATACAGGAGTGCAGTATATGACTTACTATGCATCAAGTTACATAGTTCTTACGTTATTCGGAATCAAGTAAATACAACAATGTTTTCTGTAAGGTTACAAAGGAGATGATTTTTTGAAAACAGTACGTATTGGTGGTGGGCAAGGCTTCTGGGGTGATAGTAACGATGCTGCGATTCATATGGTCAAGACAGGTAATCTGCAATATCTGGCGTGTGATTACTTAGCCGAATTAACCTTATCCATTATGCAGCGTCAGCGGCAGCGTAACCCTGAGCGGGGTTTTGCCCAGGATTTCATTGATATGCTGCGGGTCATTCTAAAAGAATGCCTGGATAAGAATATCAAAGTTCTATCTAATGCCGGCGGAATGAATGTGCCAGGAGCGGTCAACGAAATTAAAAAATTTGCCATTAGCCAACAAATTAGTAATTTTAAAATAGGGTATGTAACAGGCGATGACTTGTTAGAGCAGTTGACGGATTTGCAGTCACAGGGAATCACAATGAAAAACTTAGATAACGGCCGGGATTTTGACAAAATTAAAGACCGGATTGTGAACGCTAATGTTTACTACGGTCATGAGCCTATTCTATCGTGCCTGGAAATGGGGGCAAACGTAGTAGTAACCGGTCGTGCCACCGATTCCAGCTTGTTCCTTGCACCTTTAGCATATGAGTATGGCTGGAAGCCGCAGGATTGGAATGACTTGGCGAAAGGTATTATAGTAGGGCATCTTCTGGAGTGCGGTGGCCAAGGCAGTGGCGGGAACTTTGATTATGGCTGGCGAGATGTACCGGATCTTGATTCACTTGGTTATCCAATTGCGGCAGTCAGTGAAACCGGTGAGATTATTATTACTAAAGCCCCTGGCTGCGGTGGTTTAATCTCTGAACAAACCTGCAAGGAGCAGCTCCTTTATGAAATTCATGATCCGGCTAATTACATTACACCGGATGTTAGTGTCGATGTCAGTAAAGCAAGGCTGACCCAAACCGGCAAGGATCAGGTTCGTCTTGACGATGTGTTTGGCAAAGCGCGGCCTGAGCAATTAAAGTTATGTATTGGCTACCAGGCCGGTTATAAAATTGAGGGCTATTTACCTTTTGCCTGGCCTGATGCTTATGAGAAGGCACAGTGTGCAGCAGAAATACTGAAAAAGCGGCTGGCTAAAAAGGGACTCCAGGCAGAGGAAATACGGGTAGATTACTTAGGGGTAAATGCTCTGCATGGACCGATAGCTGCCCCGCTTACTAGCGAACCGAATGAGGTTGTCATGCGGATGACAATACGAACGAAGGATAAGAAGGAGGCTCAAAAACTAGCACCGGAGATTGCTCCCTTGCAACTAAATGGACCACCGGGTGCATGCTTCTTCGGTGGAAGACCGAAAGTAAGCGAGATTATTGCACTTTGGCCTACCCTTATTCCTCGTGATGCTGTGAAATTGACACCACATATTTTGGAGGTGAAGTAATGGCTAAGTGTTTACTTAAAGATGTGGCCCACGCCCGTTCAGGGGATAAAGGAAACATCAGTAATATTTGCTTATACGCTCGTGATCCGAAGGATTATGAACTGTTACAAGAACAAGTTACAGCAGAGAAGGTAAAGGAGCATTTTAAAGGGGTAGTATTGGGCGAGGTAATTCGTTATGATGTTCCTACATTAAGCGGGTTTAATTTTGTGATGAAAGAGGCTTTAGGAGGGGGTGCCACCCAGTCTTTACGGCTTGATACACTGGGCAAAACAATGGCATCAGCATTGTTACGAATGGAAATTGAAAAATAGAAAGGGGCATAGCAAATGAAAACGAGTGAGTTTAAGGGGTTCTATAAGCTATCACCACAGCAGCGTCTTGAAGAAGTTGCTAAGTTTAGCAGCTTAACTGAAGAAGAAGTCTCGTTACTTGCTAAGACCGGTGCTCTCAGCATAGAAGCGGCAGACCATATGATTGAAAATGTATTTAGTGTTATGCCACTGCCTATGGGGATAGCAGTTAACTTTACGATTAACGGTAAGGATTACCTCATTCCAATGGCAGTTGAAGAACCTTCTGTTGTTGCCGCGGCGAGCAATGCTGCTAGGATGGCCCGGGTAAAGGGCGGGTTCTTTACAAGTAATACTGGACCAATCATGCGGGCTCAAATTCAAATTGTGAATGTAGCAGATCCGTATGCAGCCCGCTTTAAGCTGTTTGAAGCTCGTGAAAAACTCATAGAAATAGCAAATTCCCAGGACCCTATGCTGATTAGCTTAGGCGGCGGGATGAAAGACCTGGAAGTACAAATAGTACCATCACCATTGGGAACAATGGTAGTTATGCACCTGATTGCGGACACCCGGGATGCCATGGGAGCAAATACGGTAAATACTATGGCTGAAGCGTTAGCTCCTTATATTGAGCAAATTACTGGCGGCAAGGTCTATCTGCGTATTTTGTCTAACTTGGCTGATAAACGGCTGGTCCGCGTACGAACGGTGATAGATAAAGAGACAGTAGGAGGAGAGGCTGTTGTTGACGGTATCGTATGGGCATATACCTTTGCCTCTGTAGATCCTTATCGCGCCGCGACGCACAATAAGGGAATTATGAACGGCATCATTCCTGCCGTGACTGCCACAGGGAATGATACACGCGCTATTGAGGCAGGTGCACATGCCTATGCAGCTCGCAATGGCCGGTATACTTCTTTAACGGTATGGGAAAAGAATAAAGATGGTGATTTGGTAGGTACGATCGAAGTGCCGATGGCAGTTGGCTTAGTCGGAGGAGCAACCAAAGTTCATCCTGTGGCGCGATTAGCAGTAAAGATTCTTGATGTTAAGTCAGCCGTTGAGTTAGGAGAAGTTATTGCGGCTGTTGGCTTAGCGCAGAATCTCACTGCATTAAAGGCATTAGCTACCGAAGGAATTCAACGCGGCCATATGTCCCTCCATGCAAGGAACGTAGCAGTGGCAGCAGGTGCTACTCCAGATATTATCGATCAGGTTGTAGCGGAAATGGTGAAAGCACGTAAGGTAAGGCAAGATTATGCTGAAGAGCTGGTTAAACAGGTAAAGAAATAAATATGAGTATGCCCAATTTAAAATTTATGGTTCCTGTGCATCGAACTAAAATCAAAGACAAAATACTATGACCATGCTACAATAATAAATAACAATATATTTTCTCATTTTCAAGCTTGGAAAAGGTAGCTAGGGTTCCGCCTCTTACGAGGGCTGCGACCGAGCGCTACAGCCCGCTTTCGCGGGGGCACCTATTGGCACAAAAAGCCCGAGGGGGATAGCTTGGCGTATTTAAGTGCGTCAAGATATCTCTCCGGGCTTATTTTTTTTGAAGGGGTTGTTGTTTATGATTGCCGATCAATATGACGTTTTCCTATTTGACCTTGATGGTGTGATTTACCTCGATGATGCTGTTTTAGCAGGAAGCAGAAGATGTATTCGAAAACTCCGGGCAATGGGTAAAACGGTTTGTTTTGTTACGAATGATCCGCGGCCAACCAGACAAGAGCTGTGCAATCGCTTAAATTCCATGAAAATTGTAGTATCACCGGAAGAAATTATTACTTCCGGGTGGGCCACCGCTCAATATCTTGCGAAAAACAATATTTCCGACGTTTTTGCAATTGCCACTGCAGGGTTTGCCAGCGAGTTGGAGGCCTTTGGCATTCAAACTAAAGTTGACGGTACTTGTCAAGCCGTTGTAGCAGGTTATAATGAAAATACAAATTTAGTGCAAATCCAGCAGGCGATACGCTACTTAGAGCAGGGAGCCCGGTTTATTGCCACAAATGGGGATCAATCATTTCCGGGGCGCGATGGCCGGTGTATTGCGACAGGAGCCATGGTGGAGCTGATTCGCAAGGTTAGTGGTAAACAACCACTTATTATTGGCAAGCCGCATTCCTATTTGTTTTCTGCTGCTTTAAAGAACGTTGCCTTCGGTTCACGGGTCGTAATGATTGGTGATAGCCTAGAGACAGATATGTTAGGTGCACACAAACAGGGAATTGATGCGATTCTTTTATCCAAAGATAGGTGCTGCTTTCCGTCAAAACACGATTACCGGATGCCTGACAAGATTATCACTCATTTGTGGGAGCTGTTTAAACCCACTGAAGAGGTAAAACCTTGGAGAAACCCAGGCTTTGTATGGCCCGATGCTGTAAAACCCGGTGTAGCGGCAGTCATATTTAATGGTCAGCGGCAGGTATTGTTGGTTAAACGTAAGGATAATGGTTTGTGGGGCCTTCCGTCGGGACACCTCGAAATTGGTGAAACGGTTACCGACGCAATTAAACGGGAAATACAAGAAGAAACAGGGTTAATAGTAGAGGTAGAGAAGTTAGTGGGCGTCTATTCCGATCCGGTTTCGCAAGTCTTTACTTATCCGTCCGGTTCAGCCACTCACTTCATCACTTTGAGCTTTTTATGCTGCGTAATCGGTGGAGACCTGCAGGCAGATGATCGTGAAATTGCTGAAGCTACTTTTTTTGATACAAATCATCTGCCGGCTAATATTCTAAAAATGCACCCCCAATGGTTAACAGACGCATTGGCGAACCAAAGTTTTTCTTTTCTCCGGTGAATGTTTTGTTTATTGACAATGCAAAATTGATTATTATATAATTGACCAAGGTCAGTAATGCTTGAGAAGCGATAGTGTAAGTTTATCTTTAGTCAGGGAGTTGCTACAAATATGAGAGTCCGAAAAGATCCCGAAGTCCGGCAATCAGAGTTAATTGATGCGGCTCTAGAGTTATTTATTTCTGTTGGCTATGAGAAAACAATGGTTGTTGATATTGTTAAAAAAGTCGGTGTAGCCAAGGGGACGTTCTTTTACTACTTTCCCACAAAGGAAGCTGTTTTAGAAGCTATCTGCACGCGCTGGGCTGCTGAAATGGCGACTTCCTACCAATTAAAAAGCCGCCAGCATACGGCAATCAACAAACTGCAAACTTTCATTTCCGAACTGTTACTTCCCAGTCAGGTTGATGTGCTTATAGACAGACTATGGGATGAAAAACAATTCAATTTAGTTTATAGTATTTGGCAACAGCATGTCGAAACCGTATTTAACCCTCTTTTGGAGGAGATTATCCGTCAGGGAAATCAAGAGGGTACCATGCATGTGGATTATATCAAGGAAACGATTGCTTTTTTCTGGAGTACAATAGACTGCTTATTGGAAGTTGCGTATTCAAAAGAACCTCAGGAAACCTATCATACTAAAACAAAAATTGCCGAATCGGTGCTGGAACGAATTTTGGGAATTGAGGAGGGTATGCTCGAATTATCGATTCCCTAAGTTTTAAATTGCGTACTATGCGCAGTTTTTTTTCTTATTTAACTGACCTGGGTCATTAAAATGGAGTCCTTATTAGTGGCAATCAACCTGTGATTTACGAATAGACGTAATCGGAGTAGTTGAACTTTTGAATACAGAGTATCTCAAAAGGTGGTATTTATCGTGATGAGAATCGAAACCGAAAGACTTATTATAAGAAAATTTCAGGAGCAGGATGCAGCGGGACTATGGGATTATCTCTCCCACCCGCGTGTAAATTGCTTTGCTAATGAAAAACTCAACACATTTGACGATGCTGTGGCCGAGGTGAAGAAACGAAGCGACGATGAAACCCAGTTCGCTATATGCTTAAAAGAAACTGATGCAGTAATTGGGAATTTATTCTTAGCAAAAGATGAGCCTGATACGTACAGTGTTGGCTGGCAGTTTAACGAAAAATACGAAGGAAAAGGATACGCAGGCGAAGCAGCAAGAGCCTTTCTGGATTTTCTGTTTAATGATAAGAATGCAAGACGGATCTATGCTTATACAGAAGATTACAATGTTCGTTCACAAAAACTCTGTGAGCGGCTCGGTATGCGCAGAGAAGCATATTATATAGAGTTTATATCGTTCGTAAAAAATCCAGATGGAACACCAAAGTATGAAAATACGTTTGAGTACGCCATTTTGAAAAAGGAATGGAACTAAGTGTGATAAGCAGATAGAAAACCAAATAAGTCAAGCCTGACCCCAGGTGCTTCTCTTCAAAAAATGAAAAAGTCACTGCAGAGATATGTACTCTGCAGTGACTAGATACTCCGGCACTTTTTATTTAAAAGATTAATCAAAACCTTCCTGAATCGTTGTACTTACAGTTTGATTCTTAAGCACAGTTATATTTTTATTTGTCAAATTCGTATAGAAATTATGGGTGCCAACCGGTATGTTCATGAGCGTTACACGCCCATAAGAATCCGTTACACCTGATAGAATGGTGCCATTGACATTGACAGATACAGTCACATTTTTTCTAGGCATCTGAATCACATCACATACTTCGATTGTTACATTTCCATACGCTTGTAGCTGCATCGAGATATTTCCGGTGGCCGTTGTACCATTTGCTACCGTTACACTAGTGGTACTGTTGTCATAACCACTCTTCGTTGCTGTGAAGGTATACGTACCGGTAGGAAGATTAGTGAAGGTAGCCTGCCCTGATGAATTTGTTGTCACCGTCTGCGCTGAACCATTCACCGTTACGTTTACGCTTGCATCACTGAGCGCGATTTCTCCATTCATAACAGTAATGGTTGCATTACCGGTTTGCCGGGTTAATAAAACCGTTGTAGTTGCAACTCCATTAATAAAAGTGGCGCCGCAGGTATTTAGTTGATACCCTTCTTTATAGATTGTAAAGGTATAGTTGCCGATAGGAAGATTGAGGAATTGTGCTTGTCCTGATGAATTTGTTGCTTCTGCCCGCGTTACACCGTTTACGCTTACGCTGATGATAGCTCCCTGAATCGGAAGTGCTCCTTCTTTGGCTATAATTGTGGCGGTGCCGAGTTGTGCTACGGTAATGGTTCCGCTTGTAGTTGTATTTAGATGTACATCAAAGATTCCATCGACAGTGTTGTAACCGGCTTTGGTTGCCGAGAAAATATAAGTACCGGTTGGAACGTTCGAAAAGGTCGCATGGCCGGATGCGTCAGTTGTCTCCGTCCAATTGGCAAAGCCTCCGATCGTAACCGTGGCGCCGCTGAGCGGAGTATCCCCATCCATGACAGTGATGGTGGCGGTACCGGTTTGTCTGATGATGGAAATCGTTTCAGAACTGCCTCCATTTACAATCGTTATGGTGCCGCTCTTTGTGTCATAGCCTTCAATCGTTACTGTATAGCTGGTTAACCCAACCGGCTGAGAGGTAAAGATGACCTGACCCATTTCATCCGTAGCGGATGTCGTGCCATTTAACGTGACACTTGCGCCGCTGACTGTGTTGGTTCCGTCAGTAACCGTGATGGTTACTGTGCTGATCTGCCTGGTTAGCGCGATTGTCCCGGCGGCGGTCACGCCGCTGGTAACTGCTACAATACCGGCATTACTGTTATAGCCTTCCTTACTGACCGAGAAGGTGTAGCTGTCTGCCGGCAAATCGCTGAAGGTTGCTACACCGGCAGCATTGGTGGTAGCTGTCTGCGTTGTGCCGTTTACCGTGACACTAGCAGTGGCACCGCTTACCGGCAAGGTTCCGTCGGTAACGGTAATTGCTGCACTGCCGGTTGTGTTATTGGACGAAGGCAGCACAACATTTACCTTGCTGGTACCGCCATTAAGAGGAACGCTGGCCGGTATACTGTTCATGCTCTGACCGCTTGCCTGCACCGTAAAGCGGTAATTGCCTGGTGGCAGATTATTAAAATGAGCGGTTCCATCCGAGCCTGTTGTCAGGCTGAGTGTAAATACGGTCTCAGCAGCAAATGCTGTCTTTACCCCTAAGATACGGTCAAAGAGATTTCCTTCAGACCGTGCGTGGCCTTCACTGATTACATTGGCCGTAACTGTTGCACCGCTTACCGAGGCGCCGTGCGCGTCAAAAACATTCACGACAATATTTCCCCAGGTTCCTGCTAGGCTGATTGAGGTATTCTCGGTCTGATCTTTTTGTACTGTTACCGTGCTATCGTTGGAGTAGCCAAAATAGGTGGCTTTAATTGTATACTCTCCTACAGTCAAACCGCTGATAACACCGGTTCCGGCAGCATTGGTGGTGACGGAATTACCGACGGGATTACCGTTTTGGTAGGCCTGCAGGATAGCTCCCTGGATTGGCTGATGATTACTGCTATTGATAACTGTCGTACTGACGCTGCCTGCAGCGGCTGCAAATTTAGTAAAGGTCTCAGTTTTGATCTCATTTTCACGCTGTACTTTTTGAAGCAGCTTATGGCTGATATCATTCGTTTTCTTATCTTTATGGCTGTCGCCGAACAAAGAAGGTCCCAGTTTATCCGCCAATTGATATTGGATTTTTCCGTATAAGTCCCCGTTGGACAGATTGGAATTGGTATAACCCATTTCCAGAGAAAAGCGGGGAGAGAGCTGCAGCGTACTGCGCAGTCGATAGCCTTTTTCGTCATCGTGATGTTTATTATCGTAATAAAATCCGGAAGCATAGAAACCAAGCCACGGAGCATTTGCTAAGCTTGATCCTACTTCATAATCTAGACCTTGTACTGCTCTTATATAGGTATATAAGGTGCCAGCGGTAGAAGTAGATTTTCCTATTAGGTGGTCGCCTGAGGTGGGAAAGTAAAAATTGGCCCGGTATTCGGCTAATTTATTAAAGTATTCTGCACCGACGCCAACCCGGGAAAGATCATGCTGGAAGCCATAATCATAGAAAGCATTCAAGCCGACAATACTGGTTTTATCTTCCGCAAGTTTACGCCAGCCAATCCCCAGGTTAGCGGTCGCATTGGCACTGCTCTGATAGGAATAACGGCCCTGCCAAAACAAAAGAGCATTGTTTTTCGAGGTTTGAGAAAAGGGCTGGATGGTTTCCAGTGAAAATACCGGCTTATAATCTTCTGTAAAAGAAAGGTTAAGATCGGTAGTTCTCAGCCATGCTGGCCCATGCTGTTTCCCATTTTGCAGATAATAGGGAATGAGTTGATTCAGAAATTGTTCTGTTTTTTGATCGGTACTTAACCTGCTGGAATCGGGATTAAGAACGATTTGATTTGCATTAACCGCCGATTTTTCTACGGTTAATACGGGAAATTCATTGGCTAGCGTGCTGTTTGCTGAGTCTGCAGCATTTGCTGTAGCAATGACAGCGGGATTACCGATAAGCATTAAAAACGTTAAGAAAACTGCGATTAGTTTTGTGAACCGTTTGGGTGTAAAAAGCAAAACTTACTCCTCCTTTTGTGATAATTATTGACAAGTTATTACGTATCTCATCATAATAGGACTATTTGCCTACTTCAACTAAAGAAGTACAAAGAAATATAAAGAGATGTTTTGCGATTCTTTATATTTCTTTGTACTTTGTGATTTTAGCTAAATTTAGTAAGGTATGAAATAATAAAGAGCAGGATGGCGCAGAAAAACTGTGAAAAATGCAAATAAAATGCAAAACTAAATCCCCTGCTAAAGGGGATTTATGTTTTAATGGGGAATGTTTCCAGAAAAGAAGAGGCTATTAGGAGTGAGTTTCTGAGGATATGCGCTTTAAGAGCAGCCTTACCGCAAAATTCATGTTAGGCATAGCTACGATCACAGTGATCCTAATGAGTATCAATTTGTTGTGGAATATCAGACAGTATAATTTACAGGCCGAGTCGGAAATGAAGGAAAAGGCGGCAGTGCTTGCGCAGCAATTGATTGCTACCAGGGCGTTTATTGCCTTGAAGCAAGATGACATTAATAAAGATTCCGGCGGCGGATACGAGTTTAAGCATCTAAACCCGGCAGCAGTGGGGAAAGGAATCGGCGATATATTTAACGGCTATTCGGGTTACCGGCTGAAACAAACGCGGATGCTTTCGCGCGATCCCGGCAATGCGCCGGATAATTTTGAAGTGGATGCCTTAAAGCAGCTTGCTGCTGATCAAGGACTAAAAGAACTGTGGGGATACCATGAAGTTGACGGTACCCGGGTATTCCGCTATCTTGTGCCGTTATATTACGATGATTCGTGTTTGTCGTGTCATGGTAAACCGGCGGGGGAAATCGATGTGGCCGGTTTTGCTAAGGAGGGATTTAGTGCCGGTGAGTTTGCCGGGGCAATCAGTGTGGTATTTCCTCTGGCGCTATTTGAAGCGGCGCAACGCAATAATGTAATGAGTCAAATCATCTTTATTGTGTTTATGGTTTTTGCCAACATCGGCTTGACGTACCTAATGATGGAGCACATTGTTATGATCCCGATTCGTGAACTTACTCATAAAGTTGTAGCACTGGGGAAAGGCGACCTGTCAGCACAAATTACAGATGTCCAGACTTATGATGAGATGCGCTTATTGGCTAATGAATTTAATACCATGGCCAGCAAATTAAATCAGTTTTATTTTAACCTGGAAGATAAGGTGGGGGAACGGACCCGGATGCTGTCGGAGGCTAACCGGCAGTTAGCCATTCAGGGGCAGAAGCTAAAGGCAATGAACGAAAAGCTTACGGAAACCGACCGCCTAAAGTCTGAGTTTCTAACGGTTATGAGTCATGAACTCAGAACCCCGTTGACGGCAATTATTGCATTTGCCGAAATTTTGCTGGATGAAGGTCAAAGTCTCAGCAGTTTGCAGCGCGAATATTTACAGGATATATTTGAAAGCGGCCACCAGCTGCTGGATCAAATTAATGATATTCTTAACATGTCTAAGATTGAAGCCGGTCTTATTAAACTCAATTGTACAGAGGTGGATATCCGGGAAATAGTCATAAGTTTGCTGCGGAATGTAACACCGCTTGCCCACAAGAAAGGACTGCTGCTTCGTACTGAATTTGCGGAGGCTATTCCTCTTGTGCTGGCTGACCGGGAAAAGCTTATGCACGTATTGCGGAATCTAATCAGCAATGCGCTTAAATTTACTCCGGCACAAGGTAAGATTACAATTTCGGCTGCACTGGAAGAACAGCTGAATTTGCCGGTGATCAAAGTAGCTGTGAAGGATACTGGTATTGGAATCAGCTTAGCTGATCAGGCGTATATCTTTGAGAAATTCCGGCAAGTCGATAGTGCGGAAACACGGGGCTATCCGGGCAGCGGACTAGGTTTGGCGCTGGCCCGTAATCTGATTGAGCTGCATGGCGGACGGCTCTGGGTTGAAAGTGAATTGGGGCAGGGAAGCCTGTTTATTTTTACACTGCCGGTTATTGCAAAGGGGTGTTAGCATTGCCTAATGAAAAAATACTTGTTGTGGATGATGACGCCAGGATACTTAAGATTGTTAAGCACTGCCTGGAAAAAGAGGCATTTCAGGTTGTTACGGCAGTAGATGGTGAAAGCGCACTGAATATGGTAAAACAGGAACAACCCAGTTTGGTGGTGCTCGATTTAATGCTGCCCAAGCTCAATGGCTATGATGTTTGCCGGGCTTTGACCGATCAGTATAGTATTCCGATTATCATTCTGTCAGCCAAAGGGGATGAACTTGACCGTATTGTCGGTTTTCGGCTGGGGGTGGATGATTATATGACAAAGCCGTTTAGTCCTACTGAATTAGTCCTCCGGGTACAGGCGGTTATCCGTCGGGTTCAGGGCTGCCGCAAAAGTCAGGAAAACCAGGTGCTGGTATGCGGTGAACTTACAATTGATCATGGAACCCGGACTGTATCTGTAGAAGGAAAACCAGTCAGCCTTACCAGTACGGAATTCGAACTGTTATGGCTGTTGGCCGGCAGTCCGCAGCAAGTATTTACCAGAATGCAGCTGCTAAATAAAATTTGGCAGAGTGATTATCAGGGAGATGAAAATACGGTTACCGTACATGTCCGCCGGCTGCGGGAAAAAATCGAACCGAATCCGGCCGAACCGCGTTACATTCGCACGGTATGGGGGATCGGTTATAAATTCAGCTGTTGAAGCTCATTTAAGGGTGTCGCATTGCTTTTCCAAAAGCGTTTTGCGGTATCCTTTCTTTATTTTTTTAGCAATATTTCTGACTTTTCCAACAATGTAATACTTTTGTAAGAATTGCTTAATAGAGCTGTAATTACCATTCGGTATGATGAGAGTGAGCCACAGATGGGAGGACTGTTATGGAAAGGAGAGCGAAGATTATTTTGTTTGTTGGTGGGTTACTGTCATTCGTATTAAGTGGCTTTAAGAATGATTTGTCAAAAGACACGCTCATTCGTCCGCCTGGAGCTCTAAGTGAACCCGAATTTCTAGCTGCCTGTCTCCGTTGTGGCAAGTGTGCGCAAAGATGTCCGCGCAGGGCAATTGAAATTGGCCGGGGAGAATTAGGGCTGGCAATTGGTACGCCGTATATAGTACCGAGAAAAGTTCCTTGTGATCTTTGTCTGGAGTGTGCTTCAGTCTGTTCAAGCGGTGCGCTTAGAAAGGTGGAAAAGCCCCAGGTTAAGATGGGAATAGCAAAAATCGATAAGGAGAGCTGCCTGGCCTGGAAAGGGGATGAATGCAAGCTATGCTACACCAGCTGCCCATTTTACCCTCAAGCTATTGAGCTTGAGGAGCATAAGCGGCCGATGGTTGACAGAACAATCTGTGTTGGCTGTGGCATCTGTGAATATGTCTGCATCCTCGACCCTCCGGCTATTTCCATTAAGGCGGGACGCTGCTGATGCAAATTATGAAGCTGCGAAAATGGATACAGATTGCTGCATTTGTTCTGATGCTAATCCCTGTATTATGGCCAATCAATCCAGTTTGGCTGGGAAGCTATATTTCAGCTCAGCTGGCGGGAGTCGCTCTTACCGATCCGCTTGCGGCGCTGGAGGTTAGCTTGGCAGCCAAACAAATAGGGTGGCCCCTGGCCTGGTCCGTTGTACCGCTGCTGCTTTCGGCCCTGCTTTTAGGGCGCATCTTTTGTGGCTGGATCTGTCCGCTTAATACCTTATTCGAACTGATCTACCTGATAAAATCTCCGCGCAACAGCATTGTTCCCAACGGATGGCTGCCTTATCGCTTGCTGGTGGTGCTGCTGTTTGTCGATTGGATAATGGGAGTACCGCTGTTTACTCTTTTGTCACCAGTCGGCATATTGAACAGAGGTGTGGCGTTCGGTGCAGGGATTGAGCTGGTAGTACTTTTGACAATAGTGGCAGCCGAGTGGTTTTACCGTAAAAAAATATGGTGCCGGATGATCTGTCCCGCCGGCGCTTTATACGGAATCGTGAGCAGGTGGCGCAAACTGCGGATTGCTGCGGGAACTGATGGCTGTGAGCAATGCCGTTGCTGCGCTGATGCCTGCACGATGAACGTAAAACCCGGTGGAACGGCCTTGCTTGATCAGATGGCTTGTACAAACTGCGGTGCCTGTATAGCAGCCTGCCCACGGAAAAAAATCAGTTTTTCCTGGAAGAAACGACAGAAAAGAGGGAGCAAATGTGAACATTTTGAAGATGCTGCAGGGTAAAGGGCAGCCAACTGGTCGTCATTTGCTGATGCTGGCTGGCATCACAGTAGTTTTGCTACTCACCACTACCTGGTCAGTTGCTTACACATCCCGTTCCGCATTTTGCGGTTCTTGTCATGAAATGAGTTCGATGTACCAATCGTGGCAGTTGTCTGCGCATAAAAATGTGGCCTGTTATGATTGTCATGCCGAGCCGGGTATTCAGGGGACTGTGAAAGCCAAGGCCAAGGGACTGAAAGAATTGTATTTGCATGTTGCTGGCGCTCAGGTTACCCCTAAAGCTGACGAGCGGAGCATCAATTGTTACAATTGTCACCAAGAAAAAGTGAAAATGAATACGGATAAAGCATTTACTGCTAAAGATCCACATACAGCCAAACATTTTAGCAACGGCATGACGTGTGTAACCTGTCATAGCGGCCTTGTTCACAATATACAAACGAACAATTCGATTCCCACACGTGATAGCTGTGAGAGCTGCCATTTGGACGCGATGCGAAAGTAGAAAAAATATTGCCGGAAGGTGAGTAGCATGATGGTTTCCCGACGGGATTTTTTGAAGGCCGTTGCAGTCAGCACCGCTTTGGCTGGTTCTGGCTGTTCGTTTGAAGCCGGCGGCAGAGGAACGCAGGGACCGGCTGTGTCTGAGGATGCCCAAAGGTGGGTCAAGGGGGTCTGCCGCTATTGCGGAACCGGCTGCGGTGTATTGGCAGGCGTTAGCAGGGGAAAGATTATTACAGTGAAAGGTGATCCTGAAAACCCGGTCAATAAAGGACGTCTATGTGTTAAAGGTATTTTGCTGCCTAAAATTATGGACACTAAAGACCGGCTGCTCTACCCGATGGTGAAAAAGAACGGTCAGTTCGTCAGAGTAAGCTGGGATGAAGCATTAGAGTTAGTTAGTGAAAAATTTCGGGAAATAATTGAACAATATGGTCCAGACGCAGTGGGGTATTATGGTTCGGGGCAGAATGTAGCCGAGGAAGCGTATATTGCTAACAAGCTGTTCAAAGGCTGTATTGGCACTAACAATATTGACGGCAACCCCCGCACTTGCATGGCCAGTGCAGTAGCCGGCTATGTTTCGACTTTTGGCAAGGATGAACCAATGGGCAGCTATGCTGATATTGAACAGGCAGACGTATTTTTTATTATCGGCTCCAACATGGCCGAGGCTCACCCTGTTCTGTACTCGCGGATTATTGACCGAAAAAACACGAATAAAGCGGTTAAAATTATTGTCGCTGATCCCCGGCGGACACGAACTGCCGATATAGCGGATGTTCTGCTGCAGTTCGTACCAGGAACGGATTTGGCACTGTTAAACAGCATGGCTTATGTCATTATCGAAGAGGATTTGGCCGACAAGGATTTTATCGGGAAACATACAAATTTCATGCATGGTGAAAAGAAACTGACTTTTGACGAATTCAAGACCTTTATTGTTGATTTCGAACCCGAGAAGGTAGCCGGACTTGTCGGTCTTCCAGCCGAGCAGATCCGGGAAGTGGCCCGCATGTTTGCCGCTAAGGGCTTAAATACCATGTCTCTATGGACAATGGGACTTAATCAGCGCATAAGAGGAACTTGGGCCAATAACCTGGTACATAATCTGCATTTATTGACAGGAAAAATATGCCGTCCGGGCAATACGCCGTTTTCCTTAACTGGTCAACCCAGTGCCTGCGGCAGTATTCGTGAGGTTGGGGCCTTATCACATTTGCTGCCGGCGCACCGGGTCGTCGGTAATACAAAACACCGGGAAGAGATGGCAGCAATTTGGGGTGTCGATCCCGCTAAAATAAGTGCTAAACCCGGCTACCATACGATTGAAATGTTCCGGGCGGCAGCGAGCGGGGCTTTAAAAGCATTGTGGGTCATCTGTACCAATCCCGGACAGTCTATTCCTAACTTAGCACTTTACCGGGAAGGCATGGAAAAGACTTTTCTGGTTGTTTCCGAGACGTATCATCCTACCCGAACCACGGAACTGGCTGACGTTATTTTGCCGGCAGCATTATGGATGGAGAAAGAAGGGGTATACGGAAATGGCGAGCGCCGTACGCAACACATTGCCAAGGCAGTAGAAGCGCCGGGAGAGGCCAAACCTGATGTGTGGGCGTTAATTGAGGTAGCCAAGCGGTTAGGGCACGGAGCGCTATTCCCTTATAAAAGCAATGATGAGATATGGGAAGAGTATCGACGATGCACCATTGGCACTAAAATGGATCTGGCCACCTATGACCGGTTAAAGAAGGAGCGCGGCGTTACCTGGCCTGTACCCATGCCTGACTCGGCCGAAACCGGCATTCGCTATGCAGCTCCCTATGATCCGTTTGTTCAAGAAGGGATTAATTTTTATGGTAAACCGGATGGGCGTGCTGTTATTTTTGCCAGGCCTCACGCCGATCCCCAGGAAATGCCGGATGAAGACTACCCGTTTTATTTGTCAACCGGCCGGGTTTTAGAGCATTGGCATACGACTACTATGACAATGAATGTGCCGGAACTGAAGCGGGCTATGCCCGAAATGTATGCCGAACTGAATTCAGACGATGCCGAGCATATGAATGTCAAAGACGGCGATATGGTTAAAATTACATCACGACGAGGCGAGTGTCGATTAAAGGCCAAAGTAAACGGCCGCGGACAACCGCGGCCGGGGATGGTATATGTGCCGTTTCATGATACGGAATTATCCCGGATGATTAATTTTGTTACAATTGATGCTTTTGATGATACTTCAAAGCAGCCCGAATACAAAATTTGTGCCGTAAATGTAACAAAAGCCTAGTCCGCAGTCTCGTCTGCAACGGTTATGTAAGAAGGAAAGACGCCTAGTACGCCGGAGATGGCTTCTACGGCATGTGCCACTTCACTGACGGCATTCAGCGAGGCTGCCTCTACCACAATAATAATTTCCTGCTTAGATGTAATGGAATTCACGGTGACACCACAAAGGCCCGATAGCTCCGTTGCGACTCGTTCTGTTGCATTTGCGGCTGGCTGAATAATCATACTTGCAATAGCCATTGACATCCCCCCGATACTATGCTCTCCATTTAGTATAGCGGGAGGGACAGCAACGCACAATAGCGCAAGATCTTAAGAAAGTATAACAATTCATGAGGCTGCTAGGTGGAAACGGTATGCGCGCCGAAAATGACTGCATACGGCTTTTTCAAGGAGGAGAGCAATGCAAGGAGTAATTGTGGAACTTAGTGATATTGCTAAAAGCTATGGTCAGCGGCGCTTGTTCAGTAATATTACCCGGCGGATCGGTCCGGGAGAATGCCTGGCAGTAACAGGGCCCAATGGTTCGGGTAAGTCGACTTTACTCAAGATTATCGCCGGCCTGGTCAGGCCAAATAGCGGCATGGTGAAGGTGTGGCGTAACGGCCAAGAATTGGTAAGTGAGCAGCGTTTGGCAAGTTGTGGCTTAGTTTCGCCGGAAATCATTTTATACCAAACGATGACCGGTTATGAAAATCTTGAATTCCTGACACGGGCTCGCGGCGCTACAATAAATGACGAATGGCTGGTAGCTTGTCTTGACAAGGTAGGGCTAGCCGGACGGCAGCAGGAATTGGTAAATACCTATTCAACCGGTATGCGGCAGCGGCTGAAATTTGCCCTGTTGGCGGCGCTGCAGCCCTCGATATGGCTGCTTGATGAACCGTCATCCAACCTCGATGCGTCCGGCCGGCAAATCATACAGTCTTTGATCGAAGAGGCTCTGGCGAAAACGGCAACCGTAATTATTGCTACCAATGAAGCGGAGGAGGCCGATCATGCCGGACAACAGCTTGCCTTGGTATAGGATGGTTTGGGCGGTAGTACGCAAAGATGCGGTCTGCGAATTACGCAGCCGTCACGCAATCAGCTCACTTGCCATGTTTGCCCTTATTACGCTGGCCAGTATCAGCCTGAGCTTAGCTGGTGCAGAGCTCAGTCCGGCATTGGCGGCAGCGCTGTTATGGATTATTCTTTTTTTCTGTGCTATGGCAGGTTTAGCTCGGGTATTTGTTCAGGAGCAGGAGACAGGAACGCTGTTTACGCTGCGCCTCTACGCGAATGGCCAGGCTGTGTTTTGGGGGAAAACGGCGTTTAATATCCTCCTCCTGGTAGCACTCACCATGTTGGTGCTTCCCTTATTTGTTATTTTGTTAAACTACACAATTGAGCTCTGGCTGGATCTTGGTGTTGTCCTTATTTTAGGCGACATCGGGATTGCTGCAGTAGCAACCTTGACGGCACTGATGGTCTGCCATGCCGGAGGCAAAGGCACCTTGTTTACCGTTATTACGTTTCCGCTGCTGCTGCCGCAATTCCTAATGGTGATTGCAGGTACTACCCGTATTCTGGGAGGCAGCGTACCGGGCATACAGGAACTGGTCTTCATGGCCGGTTATGATATTACAGTTTTAATTGCGGCATCAATTTTGTTTGATTATCTCTGGTGCGAGTAAGGGGGATTGTGATGGAACGCAGCAATGGTAGCAAATGGCTGATTGCCTGCTGGATGGCAGGGGTTATTTATGCCGTGTTTTATATCGTACCACCAGCCGAAGGATTAGGAAATTTGGTTCGGATCGCTTTTTTTCATATCCCGGTGGCTTGGGTATCGGTATTGGCATTCTTGTTGTCAGCAGTTTGGGCACTGCAGTATTTGCGCACCCGGCAGATGGAATATGACCGGAAAAGTAAGGCCGCAGTTTCACTTGGCTTTGGTTTTTGCATACTGGC
Organism: Anaerospora hongkongensis; assembly: GCF_004339805.1. GTDB lineage: Bacteria > Bacillota > Negativicutes > Sporomusales > DSM-15969 > Anaerospora > Anaerospora hongkongensis. Next base: position 238,062 of record NZ_SLUI01000006.1, read on the forward strand.
AACGGTCAGCGGCGCAATTTTTGCGAAGTTAACCTGGGGGGCGTATTGGAACTGGGATCCCCGCCAGACGACGATTTTTATTTTGCTTTTACTCTATGGAGCTTATCTGGCTTTGCGTTCGGCAATTGAAGAGGAAGAGCAAAAAGCCCGCATTGCAGCGGTATATTCGCTTTGCTCATTTGTTACCGTTCCCTTTTTAGTGTTTATTGTACCACGTTATTATTTTTCCTTGCATCCGGCGCCGATCATCAACAGTGCTGCTAAAATTGACATGGATAGAATGATGCTGGCGGTGCTGCTGGCTGCTCTGGGTGCCTGCACGGCAATTTTTTGGCAGGCGCTGAACTACCAGGTTGATGACAGGCGCAGGCGAAAATCTGCGGAGCGTGGAGCCCGGAGGGAGGGATAGATGATGAAACGGCGTCACATGATGGGCTGGCTGATCGTATTGGCTTTTGTGGCCTTTAGTTTTACCGCTTTTCAATCCTCGCTTACACCGTATGTCAGTTTCGCCCAGGCCCAAAAAATGACGGGAACAGTTCAAGTGCGCGGGGTGCTGGCTGCTGACAAGATAGCGGTGCTGGAAAGCGGTAAGACCATGCAATTTCTATTACGGGATGAAGCCGGAGAAGAAGTGCCGGTAGTCTATCAAGGGGCAAAACCGGAAGGTCTGGAACAGGCTTCCAGTATTGTCGCTATCGGCAAATACCAAAGCGGTCGGTTTGTTGCCGAAAAGCTTTTGATCAAATGTCCGTCTAAATACCAGGGGAGCGTGAAGCCATCATGATAGGTTACGGAGCAATTTTTTTGGCCTTGGTAGTAACCGCAATCGCAATGTTTAGTTATCTGAACTCCCATATGGCATGTTCACTCCAGAAATCCGCCCAGGAGAAAGCCGGGAGCAGCGGCAATGGGTTACTCTATTACCGGCTGTCCGCTGTATGTATTGCAGTTGCGGCTTTGTATCTCTTGTATATTATTTTAACCAACAAATTTGAGTTTGCTTATGTGTTTGGCTATTCGTCCAGCAATCTCAGCTTGATTTATAAATTCTCCGCCTTTTGGGCAGGACAGGAAGGCTCTTTTCTCTTATGGGCGCTGTTTCATGCAAGCTTCGGCCTGTTGCTGGCACGGACAAATTCACCGTGCGCTATGGCGGTATATGCCGGGGTACAGCTGATGCTGCTGGCGGTTTTGCTGGCCAAAAATCCATTTATGATGCTGGCGGCGCCGCGACCGGATGGCTACGGCTTAAATCCGCTGCTGCAAGATCCCTGGATGATGATTCATCCGCCGGTGCTGTTTTTGGGATATGCAGGTCTGGCGGTGCCTTTTGCTTACGCTCTTGACGGTATCGTGACAGGAAACCATAAAGAGTGGGTGAACCGGGCGCTGCCCTGGACACTGTTTTCCTGGGCAGCTTTAGGAGCAGGCATTTTTATTGGCGGGTTTTGGGCTTATAAAGTTTTAGGCTGGGGCGGTTATTGGGCCTGGGACCCGGTGGAAAACTCCTCGTTTGTTCCCTGGTTGTCCTGTGGCGTATTGCTGCATCTCCTGCTGCTTGCCCGGGTCAGACTTGTTGCAGTTAAGCCGGCTAGCCTTGCCGCAATCTTTACGTTTGTGTTGGTCATGTATGGAACCTTCCTTACCCGCAGTGGAGTATTAAGTGATTTTTCCACTCACTCTTTTACCAACGAAGGAGTAGGAGGGTTATTGGCGAGTTTCGTCATGATCACGGCCGTTGTTGCTTTGAGTATCCTGATTGTTCGCTGGCCCAGGCTGCCGGAGGGAGAGTTGTATCCGGCGGTAAAAAGCCGGGAATTTTTCCTGGCGGCGGCGGCCATTTTATTCGCAGCATTAGGCGTTATCGTGCTTGTCGGTATGTCGACACCGCTGCTTACCATGCTGCTGGGCAATCCGCAGAATGTCAGCACTATTTTCTACAATACAACAACGCTGCCGCTGGCTGCGGCGTTGGCCGTTCTGATGGCTATTGGTTCACTGGTGGGGTGGGGGAAAGATGCTGCCCGCCTGACAAAGCAATATTGGTGGATGGGCGCATTAGCGCTTGGTTTTATAATAATTGCCGCGTTTTCCGGAATTCGTCAGCCTTTTGCTTTGTTGGCTGCAGGCGGTGCGGCGGCGGCAATCGCTGGCAGCCTGCTGGCGCTTAAGCTAAAGCGCATCAGAGCAAGTGCGGCAATTGCTCATGCCGGAACTGCGGTAGCGCTCATTGGGATCCTGTTTTCTTCGCTTAACAGCCAATCGATATATACCAGTTTTCAGACCGGAGAGAGCCAGCAGGTCTTAGGGACGAATTTTACTTATCTCGGTACAAGGACAGAAGCCGGAGGAATTTATCAGACCTTTCGCTTAGAAGGATATCCCAATACCGTCTTGGAGCCTTACACCAAGTTGAATAAAGACGGCAGACCGGCGGTCCATGAACCGGGAATTTACCGTGGGATAGCTGCCGACCTTTATGTGGCGCCATCTATGGAGCACGAAGAAAATCCCACTAAAGAAATAACCTTGCGTAAAGGGGAGGAAAAACAGGCGGACAGTCTGTCGATCAAGCTGATCCGGTATGGAATGGGCGGCAGCGGAGCCAGCGGCGACATTCGCGTATATGTTTTGCTGGAGGTTTCACAAAATGGCAGTATTACGGAAGCGAAGCCGGAGCTGATTTCCCGCAACGGGCAAATGCTGCCGCTGCCATTTAAGGTGTTTGACCGCTATGAATTGATCGTCGCTGCCGTAAACCTGGGAGCGGAAACAATCAGCATCGGTGTTAAGGACTTAGCTGCCCCGGCAGAGCAACCGCGGATCGATGTGGAAATTACCGAAAAGCCGTTGATTAATCTTGTCTGGCTGGGAACGGTCCTGGTATCGGTGGGAGTGGCTTGGGCCGGAGTTGGCCGCAGAAAGAAGCATACTGCCGGGCATATAGAGACTTCCGCGATGTAGGGAAATGGGCTTATTACTGCTCGGGTAACGATTATATGGCAGAGGAGACGTGGTGCAACTGATGGGTACTGAACTGTTAGAACTGGATGAGCTTGACCGCCGTATCCTGCATGCTCTGCAGTATGATTTCGCGATTGTGGCGAGGCCTTATCAGGCCATAGCCGCAAAGCTGGATATTACTGAAGAAGCAGTCTTGGAACGGGCAGCAGAGCTGAATGCCAAAGGCTTGATCAGGCGTCTTGGTGCAAGCATCAATAGCCGCCGGATTGGCTATTGCAGTATTTTGGTAGCTCTTAAGGTCGACGATGAATTTCTGACAGACGTGGCTGATGCGATTAATGGTTTTAGCGGGGTTACCCATAACTATTTGCGGGATGGTGAGTACAATATGTGGTTTACCGTCATTGCGCCTAATCAGGAGAGTTTAGATCGCACGCTTAACAGCATTGCTGACTTGGCTGGAGTGGAAGAAATTCTGCCGTTGCCCGCCAAACAGGTTTTCAAGGTGAGTGTCAAATTTCCCATACCGGCGGGGGTGAGTCAGTATGACCGGATTGGAACGCACAATCATCAGGGAATTGCAGAATGACTTGGCAATTACGGCCCAACCATATGCCGAGATAGCTAAACGGCTTAATATTAGTGAAGCTGAACTGCTGGCACAGATCAAAAAACTGCTCGGTCATGGAGTTATTCGCAAGATAGGAGCGGTTTTGCAACACCGCCGCATTGGTATATGTGCGAATGCATTATGTGTCTGGCAGGTTCCGGAAGACCGGGTGCAGGCGGTAGGCGAAATGTTTGCCGCCCTGCCCGTAGTTACCCATTGCTACGAACGTGTGACCCATGCGGGCTGGCCATACAATTTGTACACCATGGTTCATGCGATTGACCGGGAAGCGTGCCAGCGTCATATTACCACCATGAGTAATATGAGCGGCGTTGCTGCAGTTCGAATCTTTTACAGCACACAGGAATTGAAGAAAATCAGTATGCGTTATTTTGAATAATTCCTGAACTTTATCCGGGGTCGTTGTCCTACTGCCGGGACATTATTGTTATGCCCAAAAATAAGGAAAGGAGGGATATGGTTGGATACTGGTCAGTACGTAAACCATAACGCACTAAAGTTGATGCTGATTGGCTGCGCGGTTGCGGTGGCAGGCATGCTGTTTGCGGGCTTTGGATATGCCTATGCGGAAACTCCACGGTTCTGCGGGACTTGTCATTCCATGGAGCAAGCTTATAACACCTGGCATGCTTCCAATCACAAGCAGCTTGCCTGCAGCGAATGCCATCTGCCGAACGGCAATATAGCGGTCAAACTGGTTGCTAAAGCCCAGACCGGTATTAACGACGTATATCATGAAGTACTGAGGAATTATCCGGCAACAATCCAGGTAACAGCAACAGGAAAAGGCTATATAGCAGACAATTGCCTGCGCTGTCATCAGTCTACGGTTGAGAAAACCGGCATGGGAGCCGGCGGGCAGGATTGCACCAAATGTCATCGTAGCTTGGTACATGACAGGAACAAGAGCAAAGGAGGGATAAAGGTTGAATAAAACGCAGAAATCTTTAATTGCTTTGCTGGGTGTGCTGCTTATCTTCTTTGGTTTTGTTATTACCAGGATTGGTATTGTCAAACCCGCAACTACCGTCAAAGTTTCAAAAATTCCGGCAGGGGAGTATGATCCGGCGGTATGGGCGAAATTTTACCCGCTGCAGTATGACAGCTATATGAAAAATGCAAATATGTCGCCATCACCTACAGGCTACGGCGGCAGCAGCAAAGTGCAGAAAGCGGAGCAAATGCCCGAACTTACAGCAAATTTTAAAGGGATGCCTTTTAGCGTGGACTATACCGAGGATCGCGGTCATTTCTACGCTATGGAGGATATCCGGGAAACGAAACGGATTGGTCCTAAATCTATGGGAGCCTGTATAACCTGCAAAACCCCCTATCTCGAAAAATTTTATCAGGAATCGGGCTGGGGCTATGCCAAGCAGCCCTTGTCCCAGCTTATGGATCAAGTGCCGTCACACGGTTCTATCAGCTGCGCTAACTGTCATGATCCCGAAACGATGAATCTACGGGTCATCAATCCAGCTTTTAATGAAGCCATGCAGCGCAAAGGTATTGATGTGACGAAGGCTAGCCGTGAGGACATGCGAAGCTATGTTTGCGGACAATGCCATGCCGAGTACTATTTCGAGCCGAATACGTTCCGGGTGGTATTCCCCTGGGATAAAGGCATGAAAGCCGGCGACATGTATGACTATTATGCGGATATACCCAACGGCTTTACACAGGACTGGCAGCATCCCGACTCAAAAGCCGCAATGCTGAAGACGCAGCATCCTGATTTCGAGACCTGGTCGACTGGAACGCATGGGAAAGCCGGCGTAGCCTGTGCTGACTGCCATATGCCTTATATGCGCCAGGACGGACAGAAATACAGTTCCCACTGGATGACCAGTCCGCTCAAGAACCTTGATGCCGCTTGCGGTACTTGCCATACACAGGGAAGTGCCTGGCTGCTGGACCGGGTAAAAACTACCCAGGATTATACGTTTGAAGTACTGCACACTGCCGGTCAAAATGTGGCGAGGGCTCATGAAGTGATTAACAAGGCTGCTATGGCAGCCAATGTGGATCAGGCGGAATTGGCCAAAGCCCGGGAATTGCTGCGCAAAGCCCAATGGTACTGGGATTTTGTTGCTGCGGAAAACAGTATGGGCTTCCACAATCCGGATCAAAGCCTTAATACAGCTGCTCAGGCAAACGAACTGGCTCGTCAGGCTATTGACGCTGCTAACCGGGCTGCCGGCAGCGGGACATTGTAGTTGTAATTTATTGGCTAAGGCTAAAACGCCGGCTGGTGTAAGCAGCCGGCGTTTTAGCAAGGTAGTGAGCCTATATATTTGTAATATGGGGTGATTAATTTGGCCCTGCTGAGCGTGACCATCAAAATAAAAGATATGCATTGCCGCTCTTGTGAGCAAATTCTGGAAAGTACTGTCCGGCGTTTATCGGGTGTCCACAGTGTTAAGGCAATATGGCGGCATAATAGTCTGGAGGTTACGTATGATTCTGCAGTTTGCTCACTGCAGATGGTTCAAGATGCAGTAAGGCAGGCCGGGTATCGCGTCGGTGAACCGGAGCGAGGCAGGGCGCTGGGAATGGTCTTCCTTATTACGGCTGTTATTTGGCTTGGCAAGTACACGGTTGGCGCGGATATTGATACCATGCTGCAGCAGCCCATTTCTTTTTTTATGCTGTTTGTTATAGGGGCGTTTACCTCCTTGCACTGTATAGGTATGTGTGGCGGCATTATGGTATCACAGACTATCGGTAAAGGAAATTCGTCCGGACCGCCTTGGCAGGCAGCAGTGTTGTATAATTCCGGGCGATTGTTGTCGTATGGGTTGACAGGCGGTATTGTGGGAGCTTTGGGGTCCATATTTGCCATATCGCTGTCAGTTAAGGCGGGCATAACCATTTTTGCCGGCTGTTTTATGATGCTGATGGGCATAAATTTGCTTGGGTTTAAGCTGCCGGTGGTTCTGCCGACAGGGCTTCGGACGCTGATCTCGACGCGGGTAAAAGCACAGGGGCCTTTCGCGGTTGGCTTGTTAAATGGATTGCTGCCTTGTGGCCCACTGCAGACTATGCAGGTGTTCGCTCTCGGTTCAGGCAGTGCTGCTAGCGGGGCGGCGGCGATGCTGTTATTCGGACTCGGAACCATGCCGTTGATGCTGCCACTGGGGGTAGCGACTAGTTGGATGAGCAGCAGCTTTACCGGCAGAGTGTTAAAAGCCAGCGGGATAATGGTTATCATGCTTGGCGTGATTATGGCGAACCGCGGGCTGGCTATTGCCGGCATTCATCTGCCGGGCTTTGGCGTTTGGCAGACTAATGCAGTGGCACACGGTGCGCCGATTAAAGCGGAAATCAAGGATGGTACGCAAGTGGTCAGGATTGCTGCCAATGATAAGGGGTATGTACCTAATATCATAGTGGTACAAAAGGATCTTCCGGTTAAGTGGATTGTCGAGGGGCAGCAAATCAACTCCTGCAATAACGAAATTATTGTGCCGTCGTTACATATACAAACTAAGCTCAGCCAGGGAGAAAATAGTATTGAATTTACGCCCGGTGACGGCGATATCCGGTTCAGCTGCTGGATGGGCATGATTCAAGGATTAATCAAAGTAGTCGACAATCTCGAAACAACAGATATAAGTAAACTGGAGGCACTGCCGGCGGCAGGCGGCTGCTGCAGCGGGGGTACCTGCGGGATGGGGGCCGATAAGCGCCCAAGTATCTATGGCGATGATTTCAGCAAGGTACCGACTAATCGTCTGATTCATAAGGCGTCAATTGCCGGTGAGAAGCAAACAATTTCGATAAAAGGCAGCGGCTATGAGTTTGAACCGCTTGTTGCCGTTATCGCCATAGGAAAGCCGGTTAAATTTATCTTTGAACTGACTGACTTTGATTCGCCTGAGGGCAAGTTTGAAATTATAGAAGGTGTCAGTAAGAAGACGTTGATCAGTTTTCCCGGCAATAGAGGTACAACTGTTGTTCAGTTCACACCTGTGCAAAGTGGCAGCTACGGCATTGTCAAGAACGGAAATGTACTGGGGGTGATAGAAGTGGTAGAAGATGTAACGGCAGCCGACCTGGAAAATGTGCGGGTAAAATTATTTTGAAGGTAGATTGCTAGGCAGTTTCTCGACATTTCGAAGCAATTATGGTATTATATCTCCAAGTAAAAATGTTACTGCGCACTGGTATTGTCTGTACGGCAATTCCTGATTGACCCTTTGATCTTTCCGGCTGTTTTAGCCGGTATTTTTTATAAGGTGGCTGCGAATTCGAACTATATATTTAAGCAAGGATTGAGAGTATGAATAATAAAATTGCAAAGATTATCGAGGAAAGTATTGCCGAAGAACTGGAGATAGAAGTCGGTGATAAATTAATCAGCATAAATGGGACTGAGATTAAGGATATAATTGACTATAAATTTCTAATGGCCGATGATTACATAGAAGTAGAAATAGAAAAACAAGACGGCGAAATTTGGACGTTTGAAGTTGAAAAAGACTATCAAGAGGACTTAGGCATTGAATTTGAGAATGCGATTATGGATGAAGCACGAAGCTGCCATAATAATTGCCTTTTTTGTTTTATTGATCAATTGCCTGAGGGCATGCGCAATACGCTGTATTTTAAAGATGATGATTCCAGATTATCTTTCCTGCAGGGCAATTTTGTTACGTTAACGAATATGAACAATGAAGATTTAGACAGAATTATCCGATACAGAATCAGCCCTATCAATATCTCAGTACACACGACAAATGCCGAACTTAGGAAAAAGATGCTAAATAACAGGTTTGCCGGAGACATTTATGACAAACTGAAAAAGTTAGCAAAGGCCGGCATTACAATGAATTGTCAGATTGTATTGTGTCCTGGGTATAACAATGGCGAAGAGTTAGTTAAAACAGTCAGTGACTTATATAAATTATATCCAGCTATTGAAAATGTAGCGGCAGTACCGGTTGGTGTAACGAAATTCAGAAAGACTCTAAATGAAATAACGCTATACGATGCACAAAGTGCCAAAGCGGAAATTGAGCAGATTAGCCAGTTTCAGCAAAAGGCTTTGAAGAAAATCGGCTCACCTTTTGTTCGATTGGCAGACGAGTTTTATGTCATGGCAGGGGTCGAAGTACCAAGTACTGATTTTTATGGCGATTTTGAACAAATCGAAGATGGTATTGGAATGATCCGCTTTTTCCGGGATAGTATCTCGAAAAATCTAAAAAAACTCAATAAGAAGGCAAAAGGGTCGTTTACCTTGATTACAGGTGTTTCCGCCTATGACGAAATTGAGTGGGCAGCAAATGCTATTACAGAGAAAAACGATAAAATTACCGTCAATATCCAGCGGATTGTAAATGACTTTTTCGGACCAACAATTACTGCCGGTGGGCTGCTGACCGGACAAGATATTATGAAACAGGTGCAAGCGGGCAACGTTTTCGATTATATCATTATGCCGAAGAATATGTTCAAGAGTGGCGAAAGCATTATGCTCGATGATGTTACGATAGCCGAACTGGAAAACTATTTTAATAAAAAGATTTTACTCTGTGAGTATACCGGAGAAGATCTAATTCAGCTTATTAACGAGCATAGTTGAATACAGCGCGATTGCCGCTTTTTTGAATGATCACGAAGTAGTATTGCTTTCGAAGGAGTGAGCCAGTTCTTGCAACAAACAGTAAATGTGTGCTGCAAGCTCCTGGTCAAGCATGCCTGTACCGCAGCTGGGAGTCCAGAGAATATTTTGGCGCAGCAGGCTGATATCCAGGCCGCAGGCATGCAGGCTAAAGCACTGACGCTCAAATAGCTGTGCTAAATCGGCAGAGGTAGTTTGCCAGGCCTCTGCAGACGTGGGGACCAGTCCCCAGGCCATCTTTCCACCACGCAGCAAAAAGTCTTGCAAATGTCGCGTTTGCTCCTTCATGCTGGCAAAATAGTGATAGGCATCAAAACTGACAACATCGCAAGGCAATTTAAATAAGATGGACCAATCTGCCGGGGCACAGACATGGACCCCGGCTTTTACGTTTAGCGCTTTAAGCGGCTGCATGATTTCCAGGAGCGCAGTACTAGCCGCTTCATGAGTTAGAGTACTATATGCTGGATCACCTAAAAAGAAAAGACAGGGGTCATCAATAAATAAAAGGACCGGCAGACCGGTTGACAGGAGTTTGCGGGCTTGGAGAATGCCTTGTGCAGCGAGGCATTTAACCAGCACGTCACGCAGCCTTTGGTCATAAAATGCAGCTTGTCCGAATTCGTCTTTTAGCTGCATGCCAACAGACAGCGGCCCGCTGATTTGGCCTTTTACTCCTTCTGCCAAGGGAAAATGAGCAGCACAGCTGGCTGAAAAATAGTCCAGGCTGCTAAAGGAGTTTGGCTCTAAGGCAAAAAAGTCCATTGCTTGAGAATCACCTGACAGAAATGCAGCGTATAATTCATAAAAATGGGCTAGTTTATTACTCCAACCGGCTGCATTTCTGGTAAACGTAAGATTTCCAGTCCGCAGCAGGCCTGCTTTTACGAGTGGCTGTATATATTGCAGGACAAAACCTTGTTCAACACCGCGCTGTGGGAATTGAGGCCAGTGGGGCCAATAGGGGAGGGTATTAGCCACTAGTTCGAATGCCTCGTTTGGTTCTGTATGGGGTAAGCTGCCGATACCAGTAGCCCTGTTTGCTTTTATCCAGCTCATCATGTCACTTCCTTAGAGAGAGGTACCTTTCAATTATAGCAAATTGCTTGCATCTTTATTGACATTTTTACTTCTTATTACTATACTGATAGTTAGCCAGGGTAACTACTAAGAAAAGGAAGATACCGATGGAAAAACATGCTGTTACGATTCCTCCTAGTATAAGAGCACAGTTAGGCAAAGTATTATTACAAATATCCGATGAAGTTTTGGATGCTATTAATCAGACGCTAAAAGAATATCAGATTTCTGAAAGTAAATTCTCGTTACTTTTACTGCTGTTTAATACAAGTACCGATCAACCGTTACAGCCTTCGGAAATTGCCAATAAGCTGGGGATACGGCGAGCTTCCGTAACCAAGCAATTAATTTGGCTGGAAGAGCAGCAATTAATTACCCGGACGATAAGCCGGGAAGATCAACGCATGGTCAATGTTACAATAACCGAGAAAGGATACCACCTGCTGAACCTTGTTTTGCCGCATTACTGGCAGGCCTGCGCCGGTCTTACTGAAAAACTAACAGAAGAAGAAACGGCTTGTTTGCTTCAATTGTTGATAAAAATGGATTTGTAACAATAAAAAGCATATGGCGTGCATAGTTTCTTGCTTGATAATTAGCCTGGCTAACTTTTAACTGCTTAAGGGAGTTGATAATTTAAATACTAATTTTTTGGCAAATAATTAGCTTAGCTAATTATTGTGTTTTATCAAACATTAGATTTAGGGGGATTATGATGCAAGATCGACACCGTTTACTTAAGGAACCTTCACTAAACTATTCCCTTATGACAGTCGTTTTACTCTGGTCAGGATTGGTAATTATGTCTAGCCTCTATATTACGATTCCGTTACTATCCACGTTTACCGCCGCTTTTCAAGCAACGACCGCAGAAGTAGTTTGGACGAGCAGCGCTTTTTCTTTTTGCTTTGCAATTGGCTGTTTCTTTTACGGTCCGCTGTCCGACCGGTTTGGCCGCAAAACCATTATTCTTGCAGGAGTATCAATTCTGGCTTTCCTTTCATTGCTGATGGGTTTTATTACGGATTTGTCCCGGCTGATTTTATTCCGCGGGTTACAGGGAGCGGCAGCAGCGACGTTTTCTCCCGTTGCTCTTGCTTACATTGTAGACGTATTTCCGCCGCATAAGCGCGTTATGACAATCGGCTTTATCAATACAGGCTTTCTGATAGCCGGTATTAGCGGACAGCTTTTTAGCAGCTATATCAGTCAGCATTACGGCTGGCATCTTATCTTTCATCTGCTGGGAGCTATTTATGTGGCCACCGCTTTTTTGATCTGGCAGTGTATTCCGCATAATCCGGTTTCCTCTAACAATGTAAGAATTCGCCAGGTGTTTAAACAGATGGGAACACTTCTAACTCAAAAAGCGCTGCTTTGTTCCTATACGATTGCCTTAACACTGCTTTTTTCTTTCGTAGGCATGTACACAGTGCTGAATAACTATCTGAGCAGTCCTTTATTCGGATTTACTACGCAACAGATACTATATGTGCGGTCTATGGGAATTATCGGGATGCTGATATCCCCTTATGCCGGGCAATTAGTGGAGAAACATGGTTCTTTTTTCGTACTGCGAACAGGGTTAGTGCTGGCCATCAGCGGACTGTTGCTGCTGGGAATTAGCTTGAATCTATTATGCATGATCATCTCCAGCATCCTTTTTGTTACCGGGATAGCTATTGCCGCTCCTACGCTTATCGCCCTTATCGGCAGGCTGGCAGGAAGTGCCAGAGGAGCCGCTATATCAGCGTACACATTTATCCTTTTTACCGGTGCCAGCATTGGACCGATTTTTGCTTTAAACGTAATCGAAATAGGAGGATGCCCCTTAAGCTTTGCAGCCTTGGCGCTGTGCTTATGTGCTGCTTTAGCGGCTTCGTTTTTTATTCGTATGGACGATGAAGCAAATCATATCAGGAAGAAAGCATAAAAAAGAATAAAGAGGGTCTTAATAATTCTTTATTCTTTTTTACTTGCAATGAATAGGTAGTCCACCTTATGCTAAAGTAGTATAAGTACACGCATATCCAGCAGGAGCAAGTAGCTCTCAAAGACCAGCTATAACTTGTCTCTGGATTGCTTTTTGGCATAGTAATAACGGAGGAGGATTACCATGAACCAAGAAATTTTTGCTGACGGGATTAGTGCTATTCATGTAACCGGTAATTTAGTTCGTTTGGATTTAATGACTGTACAGCCGCAATTAAAAAGTGATAACGGGCAGCCTGTAGTTGAGGTGAACCGGAGGATTATTATGCCGCTGGAAGGCTTTATTCAGTCGCTGTCTACTCAGCAGGATATCGTCAAACAATTAATAGCAGCAGGCATTCTGAAGCAAAACAGCGTTGACCCAATTGAAGTGCCATAAATAGTTCGCACTAGACAACCTGATAATAGTGAGCAAAAGGAAGCAGAAATCGAAAAGATTACTGCTTCCTTTTTGATGTTAATGGACCTTTTACTGCTGTTCTCACACCGTGCTCACACGGTTTAATGCTTTCTCACACCGATCTCACAGCATTTTTGTTATGATGATTGTTACTACTGACCTGAAAAATAGGGGAGAATTTTACATACGATGATGAATATTTTGGGGTGCTTATTCTGGAAATATTGTGCTACCGGCGGAAGTTCCTGCATTGATGATGTGGGTAAAATAGGTGATACAGGCGGTGAATGGTAATGCTTAAGATTTTTCGGACATCAGCCTGTGACTTGGGGATTGATTTGGGAACTGCCAATACTCTGGTTTATAGTAAGGATCAGGGAATTGTTTTGAAAGAGCCATCAGTAGTTGCGGTGCTCCGTCATACCGGTAAGGTACTGGCGGTAGGCGAGGAAGCCAGAGCCATGGTAGGCAGGACACCGGGCGATATTGCGGTACTTAGACCGTTAAAAAACGGAGTTATTGCGGACCTTGATGTTGCTCAGCATATGCTGCAATACTTTATCCGGAAAACTGTTACATCTCGCCTTTATAAGAAACCCCGCGTTATTATCGGCACTCCCTCGATTAATACCGAAATGGAGAAAAGAGCCGTAGTGACGGCGGCAATGCAGGCCGGAGCGCAGAACGTGTATATAATCGAAGAAACCATGGCGGCAGCTATTGGGGCAGGATTGGCTGTAGAGGAACCTTCAGGCAGCATGGTAGTTGACATTGGTGCAGGAACAACCGATGTGGCTATTATTTCGCTGGGAGGAATTGTCAGGAGTCAGGCTATTCGTATTGGCGGCATTGAAATGGATGAGGCAATCATTCAATATGTAAAAAGGACACATAGTCTGGTAATTGGGGAACGAACGGCGGAGGCTGTCAAAATATCCATTGGTTCAACACGGGTGCTGCGGCAGGATGAAGCAAGACTGGAGGTTCGCGGACGCAATATGCTAACCGGACTGCCTGGAGCGCTGATGCTTTCGGAGCAAGAAGTGCGTCTGGCATTAGCTGAACCGGTTGCAGCCATTATTGAGGCGGTCAAAAGCACCCTGGAAGGTACGCCGCCTGAGCTTGTCGCCGATATTATTGATCGTGGTATGGTTTTAACCGGCGGTGGTGCTTTGCTGCGGGGCTTGGATGTGTTGCTGAGCCAGGTGATTGGTATTACCGTCTCTGTAGCCGATGATCCCTTGACTTGTGTAGCCCGTGGCAGCGGAAAAATGTTGGACAACCTCAAAGTTTTGCGTCACTAGCAAATCCTTTGGGAAGAAAATTTGCAAGACGGGGGCGATATTGTGCGCTTATGTATGACCTGTACAAATAGGCCGGGCCTATTGCTGGATATCTCGCAGGTGCTGGTAGAGCAGAAATGCACTATCGTAACGGTCGAAGTGGTGGAAGGGGCAGTCTATCTGGAATGCCACCTGGCGGTTGCGGAGCAAATGCCAGAATTGATACGCGAATTACTGCGGGTTAAAGATATTCATACCGTAAAGGAAGTCACTACTATGCCGTCAAAGGAATGGGCGGAGCAGCTTGAAGCCGTGCTCAGCGCTTTGCAGGATGGCTTATTATCTGTAAACCTGTCAGGCATAGTAGAGAAATACAATAAAACGGCACTTACTATTCTGAATTTAAAGGCAGATAATCTGGATCAACCATTGTCGGCAGCTCTAATGGATATTCTTTTTATTTCCCGGACAATAAAGGAAGGCTATTCTTTTCGCAATCAGGAAGTCTTTATGGGTACGACCGGCAGATACTGTACAGTCAGCACCCGTCCGTTGCGAAATAATAACGGCAAAATTACTGGTGTGGTTATTGTGCTATGTGAAAGCCAGGGTGCCTGGGCTTTTAAGCCCCAAATTTTGCCGCTTAAGGCGATTGAGGGACCGGTTATGGCCGGGCAGACCCTGGAGGACCGGCTGGGGGCAGTAGAACGAGAGATATTACAGGCCACTATCTATAAATTCCGCTCCTCCCGGCAAGCTGGAGCTGTTCTTGGGCTGTCGCATACAGCAATCCTGAAGAAGCTAAAAAAGCATGGTCTACAATCCGGCAGCTATTGAGACATAAAAAAGGCCACTGCAAAAAAAATGCAATGGCCTTTTTTATATGGCTGCTGTTATAAATCATAATGACCGCTGGATTCAGGCTGAAAGAGAATTTTTTCTATCTGCAGCTGGGCGATTCCGCCGGGTGTAGCCCATTCGACCCTGTCATTTTCCCGGTACCCTAAAATAGCCATGCCTATTGGTGCCAGTACGGAAATCTTCCCTTCCAGCATGTCGGCTTCATCTGGATAAACCAGTGTACAGACCATTTCTTCGTTGCTGCTTAAATCTTTCAGTAAAACCTGTGAGCGCATTGTAATGACATCTTCGGGAATAGCCTGCGATTCTACGATCACAGCCCTTTTCAATTCAGACTTTAATTCTGTCAGGTGTGTTTTACTGCCTGGAACAAATTCTTCTTCTGTCTGGATTAATTTCTCCAGTCTCTCCCGGTCAGTGCAAGTAATAAAAATAGTTCTCGACACGCTGATTCCCCTTTCGTTCAAATTGTTACAGTATATAATCAGAGCGGTAACTCTTTGCGCCGTTCCTCAAGAATTGTACTTTTTTTCTGGGGATTGTTATACTAAAGTAAGATAGTAAGACTGTTCAGATCGTAATTAATACATTCGCCTTGCCAACCGGCAAGATATCTTTCGCGAGATAAAAGTAAGCGTGTTGGTTACTGGCAATAACAAAAACTTTAACAAAACAGGGATCGTAACGGAGTTACTGATCTTTTCTTCCAGATAACATAAATATCCAGAACCGGCTGAGACGAGAAGCGCATTGATTCCGGCTTCTTCCACCTGCCTGGTAATTGAGCCTATTTCTATCATAGTTAGGTCATCTGTTCTTACGATGACAGGATATTCAGTGCCTACTTGTTGTTTGATACCCTCAATAAGGGGGAGCAGGAGTTGATACTGTACATAGACTTCGACAGCATCAGCACCGGCATCCCGGCAGTTTCCAGCGGCCGCAGCCACTTCCTGAGCAAGCATGTCCAGTGGGTATTCCGTAGCGGGTGCTATAGCTGAATAATGGAGTTGTACCAAGACTTTGGCGCTATATTTATGGTGCTCAGCGACTGAGCTTTTTAATTCGGCAAGCTGGGCATCCGGCCACAAGCATGTGTGGTGTTCTGCATTGTCTGCCGGATCAGTAACGGGGCAAGCTTTAATAGTAATTAATCGGAAACCGGCTTGGGTCATAGCAATCTGGTAATCGGTTACTTTCACTGGAAGACGCCTCCTTCCGTCAAATCCGGCAGGTTATTTGCCCCTTCAAGCAATTAGCTCAATGAAAGTTATTATAGCAAAAATGTTGTGAGTACGGTGTGAGAAAGCAAACAAACGTGTGAGAGAATTGTGAGAAAGCGTGAATTTTGCAAGAAAGGGCTTAAGGATGTTAAAGCGCATTAAAAGCATTACGACCTTAGTAAACCAAAAAACAGCAGAAACTCGTGAAAAAGAAGCGGGAACAAAAATCCTTTATACTCTAACAAATCACCTTACAGATGCTGCCGATATTCGGGATATTGCCAAAATAGCGGCTAGCGCAATCAGTAAGCTGCTGGACAATAATGTCGGCTGCCTGTGGTTTGATACGAATGGCAAACCGGAACAGACTTTTATGCAGCAGGGAGATTCTTATAAGGAGCCTCACCGGGAAATACCGGATGTGGATGCACTTTTGGGCCTCTTGGCAGAGGAAAAAACCGACTATGCTGCAGGAACCCAGTTCTATGAATGGCCGATCTATGGCAAGGAAACAATGCTTGGGCTCATCCGGGTTCCCACAGCAGCGGCCCAAGCCATGAATACCTCGCAAACACGAGTGCTGCACGCCATGATTGAAAGCATCGCTCTGGCTATGGACCGTTTTCGGGCCATGCAGCAGCGCATAAAATCCAATGAGGAAATTGCCCAGGAGCGCTTTCGGGGGAATTTGCTGCGATCGATTTCGCATGATTTGCGTACTCCGCTGGCCGGTATTATTGGAACATCGGAGATGCTGCTGAATATGACAGCGAAGGATGATTTGCGCTACCCTCTTATGGCAGGAATTCACAAAGATGCCAATTGGCTGCATTCTCTTGTTGAAAATATTTTGAGCCTGACCCGGCTGCAGGACGGGAAACTGGTACTGAACAAACAGGAGGAGGCCGCCGAAGAGGTGGTTGGAGCTGCTATTCGTCATATTTCCCGTCACTACCCGGACCGGGAAATTGCCGTAAATGTTCCGGATGAATTATTGCTTGTACCGATGGATGCCAAGCTGATTAGGCAGGTGTTAATCAATCTGTTGGATAATGCTGTTAAGCATACCGCTTTGGAGGATGAAATCCGCGTTTCGGTGACAAAGGATGCAGATAAAAGTTGTGCCGTGTTTTCGGTGCGTGACGGTGGTGAGGGGATTGCATCTTCTGAGCTGCCCAATATCTTTCAGATGTTTTATACGTCACGCGTTAAGCATTCCGATGCACAGCCTGGCATCGGGCTGGGCCTTCCCATATGCGATGCAGTGGTAAAGGCTCATGGTGGCAGCATAGCAGCCCATAATCGTAGAGACGGGCCAGGAGTGGAGTTCATCTTTACGCTCCCGTTGGAGGTGAAAGAACATGCAGCAATATAATACGTACGTCCTTGCTGTTGAGGATGACAGGCAGATACGCAATTACATTTGTTATTTATTGAATGCCGAAGGCTACAGACATATTGCCGCAAGTACTGGTGAGGGCGCATTAAGCCTGCTGGTTTCGGAACCAATCGATCTGATGCTGCTTGATCTGGGACTGCCGGACATCGATGGTATGGAGATCATTAGAAAAGTGCGCGAATGGTCGGATATGCCGATTATCGTTATTTCGGCACGTGATCAGGATAAAGAGAAAGCTGCCGCTCTGGATTTGGGGGCCGATGACTATTTGACCAAGCCTTTTTCGGCGACCGAGCTTTTTGCCCGGATCCGTGTGGTGTTGCGCTATTTATATAAGCAGAACCACGGCGGCAAAGTGCAGAGTATTCTTCAGGTAGGAGGACTGCAGATTGATCTGGAAAAACGGCTGCTTTATGTTGATGGCAGCGAGACTCATGTTACACCCATGGAATATAATTTGCTGGCCCTCTTTTTTAAGAATATAGGCAAAGTGCTGACAACTAAACAGATCTTGAAAGAGATATGGGGTATCGGCTATGGCAGTGATACGCAGGCTCTCAGGGCGCTTATGGCGGGGCTTAGGCGGAAAATCGAAAAAAATCCTGCAAAACCGCGGTATATCCTGACCGAAATAGGAGTTGGTTACCGTCTTGTTGATGAGTAGGGCGGAATAGCTGCTACATAAAAAAGAAGAAGCCAGGCTAAGCCTGGCTTCTTTTTTAAATGAAATTAATGATCGGATTTTAAGCCCGCACCGCACATCGGTATTAAACAATCGGCCGTTTTCCCATTCAGTTCGCAATACTGCAAATAAGCGGCATACGTCGCTGCAGTGGTATGCTCACAGTAGATGCCTTTAGCAGCAAGTGCCATTCTGGCTTCCAGAATACGATCCTCTGGAGCAGTAATCATTTCAATGTTGTGTCTGTAGGTGTATTCTAGAATTTCCTGACCGCGCATGGGAATGCCGATAGCGATTCCTTCTGCCATTGTCGGCTTAGGAATCACAGCAGCAGGCAGCTTATCTTTTGCCAGGACAGCTTTTACGAAAGGATCGCAATACTCACTTTGCACCGCTATAATATGCGGCATTTTCTCGATGATTCCACTTGCCAGAAATTCCTCCAGTGCTTTTACAATACCGATAAACAGAGTGCCGTTACCCAGGGGAACGAAAATGGTGGCAGGGATTCTGTGCAATTGTTCGTAGACTTCATACATATATGTTTTTGTGCCTTCATAAAAAAACGGGTTGTATACATGATTTGCGTAATATTTTCCTTCTGTATCTACCTTGGCACGGCAGGCATCGGCGCAGTTATCACGTGTACCGGGAATAATATTGACCCGTGCCTGATGAGCTTTGATCATATCAATTTTTTTCGGTGAAGTTCCTTCCGGCACAAAGATTTCACAATCAATACCGGCTTTCGCGCAGTAAGCTGCCACGCTGTTTCCAGCATTGCCGCTGCTGTCTTGAACAACAGAATGCACCCCGATTGCTTTGCAATGGGCGATTAATACAGCGGCGCCCCTGTCCTTAAAAGACAAAGTCGGCATAAAGTAATCCATTTTTAGCAGTACATCCTCGGTAAACTGAATGACAGGTGTTAGGCCTTCACCCAGACTGATATCCCGCCACGTTTCTTCTGTTAAGGGCAGGAAAGCCCGGTAACGGAAGATGCTCCAAGTAGTCTGATCAATTAATGACAGGTCAAATTTCGGAGGGCTATATGCCAGTTTCCACAGGCCGCTGCAAGCGCATTTGGCAGCCCGTGTGGTGGTTGCTGCTGTTTTGCCGCATTTTGAACAGATATAATTCATGCTTTATGAACCTCCGCAACGGCTTCAATTTCCACAAGACAGCCAAAGTGAAGTTTTCCTACGGGAATTACAATCCGTGCCGGCTTATGTGCACCGAAGAAATCAGCGTAAACCTGATTAACGGCGTCCCATTGGTCAATATCCGACACATATACTCGGCACTGAACAACAGACTTGCGGGCAAGCCCGGCAGTTTTTAAAACACGGTCCAGGTTTGCTAAGGCCAGCCTGGCATGCGCTGCGATATCGCCTCCCGGAACTTTACGGGTATCGGGATCAATCGATAATTGGCCGGATATATACAGCATGCCGTGAGAGAGTATTCCCGGCGTATAATGCCCCGTATTTGGACTGGCGTAATTTGGTGAAATTTTTTCCATGATCCTGTCCTTTCTGCATAATTTTTTCGTTTCGCATAACTTTTTCGGGTAAATTTGACTGTTGTATAAAAAAATATATAATAGACTCTATATACATCTGCATATCCTATATTTTATATAAAAAAATATAGGATAACAAGAGTTTTGTATAATTTTTTATACAAAAGAGGAGTTTTGGTGAATGGCACAGATGAACAATGAATTAGTAAAATATATATCCATTGCCAATGTAATTGCCCAAACCTTCGGGAAATATTGCGAAGTGGTCATCCATGATTTATCAATTCCGCAGAATTCTGTGGTTTACACGGTAAATAATCACGTCACCGGCAGAAAAGTGGGACAATCTTTCGAGCATTTAATAAAAGACGTTTTATTATCGAAAAAATTTGAACATGATTGTACGGCAAATTATGTAACGATAACCGAAGATGGCCGAAAGATAAAATCGTCAACGGCACTTATAAGAAATTCTGAGAACAAAGTGATCGGAGCTTTATGTATTAATTATGACTTAGAGCATTTACATAATATGAAGAATTTTTTGGATGAATTTATGGCAGCTGAACAGGAAGAGCCAAAGACTATAGTTGAACCCTTTGAAAATATTATGGAAATAGTGGATGATTTAATTGATAAAATTATTGGTAATACCCAGATAGAAACCCTGAAACGGAAGGATAAAATTGAGCTAATCTCGTTTATGGATAAAAAAGGGTTATTTTTAATTAAGGGAGCCGTGGAGAAAACGGCTGAAAAATTACAGATTTCCAAAGTCACCGTATACAGCTATCTGGATGAAATCAGAAAGAGTTAAGGAGGCCATACCATGTTTCATGAAATGAGAAGAAAAAAACAGTTTTTATCTCAAGAGCTCACCGAGGAGATACTGGAAAGGGGAGTGACCGGCATTTTAGCTGTTAGCGGTACAGGAGACTACCCCTATGCCGTACCGTTAAATTTTGTGTATGAAACGGGGAAGATCTATCTCCATTGTGCCAAAACCGGGCACAAGCTGGATGCAATCCGTCGGCATAATAAAGTATCGTTTTGTGTCATCGATAAAGAGGAAATTAATCCGGAGAAATTTACCACTAATTTCCGGAGTGCCATTGCGTTCGGCCAGGCGAGTGAGATTGAAGATGATGCAGAAAAGCTGCGTGTCATGCGGCTATTGAATAGCAAATACGCTCCCGGGTTAGAACTGGAAGGTGAAAAAGAAATTCACAGCGCCTGGAAAGCTTTGGCGGTAATTGTAATACAAATAGACCATGTAACAGGCAAAGAAGCAATGGATCTTGTAAAAATGAGGAACGGGCACAATTAATATGAAACTGTTAGACAGAGAGTTTTATAACCGAGATTCATTGCTTGTTGCACAGGATCTCCTTGGCAAGGTACTTGTTCACGAAATAGGCGGGCAAAGAATATCAGCAAAAATTGTTGAGACAGAAGCTTATATGGGGGTTGAAGATAAAGCCGCTCATTCTTACGGTGGCAAAAGAACGCCAAGAGTAGAGGTTATGTATGGCGGGCCGGGATATGCATATGTATTTCTTATTTACGGAATGTATAACTGCTTTAATGTTGTTACAAGGGAGCAAGGAACCCCGCAAGCCGTTTTGGTAAGAGCTGTTGAGCCGCTGGAGGGGGTTGATGTAATGGCCCAGAGCCGCTTTCAGCTCACCTGTCGCCAATTAAGCAAAAGTCAAACGAAGGGATTAACGAATGGCCCGGGTAAATTGTGCAAAGCATTGGCAATTGATAAACGCTTAAACGGTGAAGATTTATGTGGCAGCAGGCTCTATATCGAAGAAGGCGGGCCTGGAAATTTTACGATAGTGTCTGCAAAGCGGGTAGGCATTGATTATGCCGAGGAGGCTAAGGAGTTTTATTGGCGATTTTATATCAAAGATAATCAGTATGTATCTGTAAAATAAAGTAGAGAACCTTCGCTTTGGCGAAGGTTTTTTATTGTAAGCTGTTTTCAGTTGTTTTTCAGAATCTGCTTGTATACTGGTTTTGTACAGAGAATTTACGGAATGTTAACATCCCGGTTACACAGGTACGATATAATGGAAACGAAGCACTGTAAAGGAGGTTTTGCAATGTCCTTTATAAATTTACTGAAGGTCCGTCGTAGTGATGATCAAATTCCTCTGCTGATTATTCTGCTGGAAGTGCTGTTATTTGCGATCTTTGTCTGGAAAATGTTTGATGGTTAACTAAGTGGCAACGCCCCGGACTTCGGTCCGGTTTTTTTATTTTACGGGACGTTTTTTATTTAACCCTTGACTTGAAGCCAGCTCCAGGTATTATACTAGTTAAAATTGGACAATCAAGAGGTGAAACTGGGTGACGATTACAGAAGTAAGCCGAAAATTTGATATTTCACAGGATACTCTACGCTATTACGAACGTGTTGGACTGATTCCCCGTGTGAACCGGAATAAAAGTGGAATCAGGAATTATACGGAGGAAGACTGCAATTGGGTTGAATTTATCAAATGTCTGCGGGGAGCAGGTCTTTCCATTGAAGTATTGATTGAGTATGTCAGGCTGTTCCTTGAAGGTGATGATGAAACGGTTGAAGCACGAAAAGAATTGCTGATTGAACAGCGGAGGCAGCTCATGCTAAGGATGGAAGAGATGGAAAGAACACTGGAGCGCATGGACTATAAAATTGCCAGCTTCGATCAGAGAATCGTCAAAGCAGAACAAACATTACGAAAAATGGAAAACCATCATGGTGTATAAACAATATCCCGCTGTCGGCAAAGAACAGTGGATGTTGTTGCTTAAAAAAGGGCAATAACGTTGCAGGAGTTTTTTTGATAAGCATGAAGAAAAGAAAATAGAAGGAGGTGCGGTATGCCGATAATTACGATTGAGGGGCCCTGCTTAAGTACGGATCAGAAGCGGCAGCTTGTGAGGGATCTTACAAAAGCAGCCAGGGCTGTGATTCCACTTCCTGCAGAGGCTTTCACAGTTCTAATAAAAGAGAATAGTCACGACAATGTTGGTGTTGGCGGCGAATTATTAGCGGACAAAATCCCAAACTAAAAAGTAAGACGGTGGTGTTGTTTATTTGGCAATACCACCGTCTTTTACTTTTATTATATTTCCTGTATTGAAACTTTCGCCTTCATGTCTCATAGCCAAAAAGAGTAAGCTTGTTTATACCTGTAACACAAACTTCCACTTCGATAGCATCCAGCTGGATTGAATTTCCTAATCCCAGGCCGGTATGAAGCCCGGTAAAAGAGGTCTGCATATTGGCAATTACATCCCAGGGGTTAGTTGCTGCCAATACAGATGCCGTTATATCCTGGGTGAGCGGAGTGGTTAGATAGTCTGCTGTTCCAACCAGGGAAAGACTTACCTGCTGCAGCTGGAGCCAGTCAACTGCAGAGGATGGCCGCCAGTAAAAGGTCATTGTACTGGTTCCAACAGCAAGCGTTAAGGCAAGGCGACAGTAACATTTAACAACAACACTTTTAATCTGGAATTGATTAATGTCGCCCATTGACATGCTGTACGTTAAATTGATTCTGCCGCCGGTCTGGTTAAGCACGGCGGAACTTAATGTGGCAACCTGGCCGTTATCGAGACCCACAGCATTGGATACATTGGTAAAATCACTTCTCCCATTAAAGGCAACCTGGGTAGCGGTAGCGCCGCCAAAGGTAGTACAGGTGCTTTGTTCGTCCGAGGTGCGGACGAAGATGGAATTGCCTTTTGCTAATCTGTAGGCAGAGGGTAGTGGTAAGTTTTTAACTGCAGCTGCCTGAGTAAGCCGGAAGGATAAAAATGGGTTGCCGCTATCACTGCTTAAAGTAATTGTTATTCCTAGTGGTGCAGCGGCCTGCACTGCCGTGAGATTAATAGTTGTCTCGGAGGCTGGTGTCCAAACGGCGATAGGTGAAGAGAGGACGTTAAAAGTAGAATACTTGACTGGGTCTGTTGTCTTTGTTTTGGTAAAGAGCGGCTGCAGGCTGGAGGCAAAAATATTCTGATTTAATCTTATATTTTTCGTTGTAAGCACTCCTTTGCGGACGGTTTTCTTTCGGTCAGACCTCATAGCCAATAAGGGTAATATACATCGTGCCTGAAGCATTGGTAGTAAGGGAAATCCGTTCGTTGGCTGCGAAGATAACAGGTGAAGGGAAGCTTTCGCTAAAAGCGGACAGTGTTGTTGTTAAAACAACTGAGAGGAAGGGGGCATTGCCTGTTCTGGTCAGAGTGACAACCAAGGCGGCAAGCGAGGATGTCTCTACTGCCGTAAGACAGATTCTTTTGCCGGTGGCTGGTGTCCAGAGAACGGTATTGGTTTGGGCAGTAGAAAATGTATTATACAGGATGGTATTTGAGGTTTGTTCGCGCGTGTATAACGGACGGATTTCATCATTAAATACCTTATAATTTGTACGAAGCTGTTTATCCATTACGTACATACTCCTATCTTTTTGTTTTCATTAATATATTTATATGAAGTGTTTATTTTGAATGTGAAGATAACGTAAGAAGAAAACGTAAAATAGATTACGTTCTTACTTGATTTTGTTTCAGTAGTATGATATTTTTACTTTAAACAGGAGATGATCTGATGTTTAAAAATATAGAACGTAAAAAACTTGGTGATCAGGTTATTCATCAGCTGCAGGAAAAAATATCATTGGGAGAACTCAAACCGGGAGAAAAAATTCCCACGGAAACAGAACTGATGACGCTGTTTGGGGTAGGACGTTCTACAGTCCGCGAAGCGGTGCGCGTTTTAGCTAAGGCAGGTTTGCTGGAAGTTCGCCAGGGAGACGGCACCTATGTGCTGGATAGAACGAATAATCTGGAGCCGCTGGAGCATCGTCTGCGACGGGCTTCCATATTGGAAGTGTACGAAGTTCGTCGAGCTCTCGAACTGGAGATAGCGAAGCTGGCCGCCCGGCGGAGGTCGGAAGAAGATTTGCTTGCAATGCGCGAGAGCTTGGCAAAACGGCGGGAAGCAAGACGCGTAAATGACAAGCGCTCCTATGTTGATGCGGATCTGCTGTTTCATCTTGCTATTGCAGCTGCTAGTAAAAACAGTGTGTTAACTGATTTATATTTTAGTTTTTCCAATACAGTGCGCGATGCTTTGGATAAATTAATATCCGATCAGGAACTGCACAAAAATCAGATATCAATTCACGAACAGCTGCTGGCCGCTATTGAGCGGCAGGATGAACAGGCTGCCGTGTATTGGGCAGCGCAGAACCTGGATAGGACTATGGAAGACCTGCAGGCGTCCTTAGGTGCAACTTGCTAAGAGGCCGGCAGAATCAGCTGGCGGATAGTGATTATAAACATCAGATGATATGTTGAATTGGAGGCGCGTTATGAAAAACCGTTTTATTTGGTTATTGTCATCAGGACATATGTGTACAGATTTAAATCAGGGAGCCTTAACCGCGATATTACCTTTTCTAATTATGGAGAGAGATCTTAGCTATACAGCTGCCGCCGGTCTGGTATTCGCCGCAACCTTTATTTCATCTGTTATTCAGCCAGTCTTTGGTCATTATGCCGATAAAGCAGCAAAGCCATTGCTGATGCCGGCAGGGCTGTTAATGGCAGGGTTAGGGCTTGCTGCAACAGGATTTTTGGCAGACTACTGGTCTCTTTTTGGCGCGGTTACGATTAGTGGTATCGGAATTGCCGCATTTCATCCTGAAGCAGCCCGAATCGCAAACCATGTTTCCGGCGCCAAAAAAGGAACCGGCATCAGCATTTTTGCCGTTGGCGGAACGGTTGGCTTTGCACTAGGCCCGGTTGTCGCCACAAGTGCATTATTAATCTGGGGATTGAAAGGAACCATTGTGTTAATCGTACCGGCTGTTTTAATGGCAGCCGTCCTAATGGCTGCTGCAAAGCGTATGCAAGAATTTCAGCCGGGTGCCAAAGTGCCAGATCATGTGACTAAGCTTGTGACTGCCCGCGATGAATGGGGACCGTTTTCTAAGCTTACCATCATTGTTTTCTGCCGTTCGATTATTTTCTATGGCCTGAATACCTTTATTCCTTTATATTGGATTCATATATTCCAGCAATCGAATGCTGCCGGTGGAACAGCCTTAACAATTTTATTTGGTATTGGGGCTGTGGGAACCTTGTTTGGAGGCCGCCTGGCAGATCGCTTTGGCCATATTAAAATGATCCGGATCGGCTGTGCAGCATTACTTCCCTTATTGCTGGCTTTTGCCTACCTTGATAATGTTACGCTAGCGACATTGCTCCTTATCCCGATCGGGCTGGCTCTTTTCGGGCCTTACAGCCCTATGGTTGTACTGGGGCAAAAGTACTTGTCTAACCGTATTGGACTGGCTTCTGGTGTTACCCTGGGGCTAGCTGTAAGTGTAGGCGGCATTGTAACACCTATGTTGGGCTGGTATGCTGATCACTATGGCCTGCCAGCCGCTATGCAGCTGTTGGCGTATGTCCCCATCGCAGCAGCAGTCATGGCCTTTACTTTACCGGTTCCAGGACGAACTGGGTCAGCAAAGCAGTAATAAGCAGAAAAGTCGAAGACCTCCATCCTTGTAAGAGGGTTGGAGGTCTTCGACTTTGTTAAAGCCATAAATTAGAATAGCTTCTTATAAAGCAGAACTGGCAGCTCTTTTTCAAATTGTGCTAGTTGCTGTACTAAGGTAATAAAATGCGAAGTTTCCGTATGTCTTTTTAAAGCTTCAAGGTCTTCCCATTCCTCAATCAGGGTAAGGTTGTTTGGGTTGTCTAATTCCTGAAATAATTCATAGGAAATACAACCTTGCTCTTTTACAGTCTCCTGCACCAATAACTGATAAAGAACAAGAGCCTCAGGTAAAGAGTTTTCTTTTATTATGCTGCGTGCAATTACTTTTATCATTGAAATTCTCCTGGCTGACTTTTAGTTAAAAATCCTTTTTTAATATGTTACCGTAGAAACATTCGAAATCCCATACCGAATAGCAGAAGACCGGTAAAGGCCTTGATCGATATCTGGATTTTGGGATGGAGAAGGCGCTCCCGTACTAAGGTTATTAGGAAGATAAGCAGGGCATACCAGGCAAAGAGCAAGCCGATAAAAATGCCGGTAAGCAGAAAGGATTGGATAAATAGGCTGCTTTGCTGATTCATGTACTGCGGAAAAATTGATAAAAAAATAAAAGAGGTTTGGACGTTCAGTATATTGGAGATAAAGCCTTTTTTAAACGAGTGGAAAAAGGGTTCCTCTGTTGGCACAGCTGTTTGTATGTCCGAATGCAGGGAGAACTGCGTTTCGCCATAGAGGTGGTAGGCATTCAGCAGACTCTTTACAGCTAAATACAAAATGTAAGCGGCACCCAATCCTTTTATTACTCCTTGTAGTCCTGGCGACTGCATGATGATAAGGGAAAGGCCGAAACCGGCAAATAAAGCGTGAAGAAACATGGAACAAGCAACACCAAGGACATTGTAAGCAGCTGCTTTGTGACCTAAAACCATTCCGGACTGCAAAATTAACACCTGATTGGCTCCCGGTGAGATGATCATCAAGAGAATGATGATGACAAAGGAATACAAATCTGATCCCTGTATAAAAATAAAACTCATCTCCAGTCTAACGTAAACTTATTTTAACTGTGCCTGCTTTTTCTGAACTTGTAACAAAGCCAGCGGCTGCAGTCAGTCCATAGAGCAATGACAACAAAGCCGCCGATAAAAAGCCGCTCCCAGCTAAGGCCGCTATAAAATTGGTCAATAATTAAAAAGACTACGCCTATAAGACAAATAAAGCTACAAGCGCGCATCACATTCATCCCTTTCCATTGGTACTGTGCAGTGCATTTATTGTTGTTGCAATTATAACACAGCACAAACTATAATAAAATTATCGAAAATATATAGCTACTATACCTTAAAAGTATAGAATGTGAGGCATTGATATGGATATAAGGGATATGAAACACTTTGCTGCAATTGTGGAAGAAGGAAATATCAGCCATGCTGCCAGGCGGCTTAATATAGCGCAGCCACCTCTCAGTAAACAAATGAAGCAACTGGAAGATGAACTTGGTGTTCAATTGTTTGAACGCGGCAGCCGGAGAATAAGGCTCACGGAAGCCGGCCGTCTGCTGCGGGAAAGAGTAGAGCAAATATTGGGCTTAGTGGATGGTACGGTTAAAGAGCTTACCGACCTTAACTCCGGCTTGACAGGTACTTTGTCTATCGGAACGGTAACTACCTCGGGGGCTGCCTTGCTGCCTAATTGGATTAATAAATTTCATACTTTGTATCCGAATGTTACATTTCAACTGTGGGAAGGTGACGGATACCGGATCTTAGAATTATTAGATAACCGCGTTATTGAAATTGGGATTATCAGAGCACCCTTTGATTCTCAAATTTATGAATCCATCACACTGCCTGATGAGCCGTTAGTAGTAGCGATGAAAAGGGATGGACGTATTTGCGGTGAAGATCCTGACAAGATCCGGCTTAGTGAACTGGCGGGTCAGCCGTTAATTATCCCGCTGCGGTGGAAAAGCATGGTTTTAGGCTGGTGTGAGCGGGCTGGATTTAAACCGACAATTATCTGTGTAAGTGACGGTATCATTCATAATCTATTATGGGCCAAGCTGGGCATTGGTATAGCCTTAGTGCCTGACTTCAGTAAAGAGCTTGTTGTGGATTCGGGACTGATATATAAGACCGTAGCCGAGCCAACGATAGCTACTCATACAGAAATTGTCTGGGTACGCAACCGCAATTTATCAGCAAGCAGCAAACACTTTTTGAATTTATTTAAAGAAATGATTCCCGGGAATGGCACCGGAAATCAGTGATAGAAGGTGGTTTTATGAGCTTTAACGACAGAGTTTATGAGATTGTTCGCCAGATCCCTGAGGGCAAAGTTTTATCCTACGGGCAGGTTGCCTGTATGGCCGGAAGCTGGCGGGCATCCCGCGCTGTGGGCTATGCGTTGCATCGCAATCCCTATCAGGGAAAGGTGCCTTGTCACAGGGTCGTTTTTCAGGATGGCAGGCTGGCTAAGGGCTTTGTATTTGGTGGCTCAGGTGTGCAGCGTCAGCTGCTGGAGGCGGAGGGTGTACGATTTACAGACGAAGGTTGTGTGGATATGGGCAAGTGCCGCTGGAACCCTTAAAAACGAATGCTTTGATAGCTCATTGATAAGCAAAGAGCACATCTCAGAGTAATAGTACTGCTGAAAGTGCTCTTGGGTGAATCGTCGTTTGATTTATGTACTTAATCGTCTTGCTTTTTAATGCGTTCTGGCTCAAGCGGTTTCAATGCAGGGTGTACGGAGGACGGAAAAGGAGCAGGGGAGTACGTGTATTTACTGGAGCGCTCTATTCTTAAAACAGTGAGAATAATAGCACGCATGATCGATACGACAGCAAGCATGATAAAAAATGTGTAGCTATACTGCCAATTGTATATCCTGAGAATATCAAAGTAGGCTAAGGCAGGCAGCAAGATAAAAGAGTAGCCTGCTTCTGTAATGACTGACCAGAGAAAAAAAGTTTTCCAGGAGTGGCAATATTGGTAGACCAGCATAAAGCCTAAAGGAACAATTGTTAGATCATTTAAGAATAGGGCATGGCCAAGCGGAAGGCGCTTGACCGCATAAACCCAAAGTGCGGCGGAGGCACCTGAATCATCCATAATTACACGGAAAACCGCTATAAAGGAACCAAATAATAAAATCTGGCTTAAACGATGTTTGTCTACATATTTCCACCAGACTGTGTAGGCAGCAGCTATACCAGCAATAATCATCCACCAGCGAATAGTGAACAGGTTAATGCGCCACTCCGTGAGCTGATAAAACCATAGCTCAAGTCTGGTTTGGTGAATTAACTCAATAAGATCCACTTAGACACCTCCTCCTATCAAAATAGGGTTCCACAGGGCTAAATGTTTTATGTAACAAGCAAAATTGAAATAGATACAAGGGCGGATTTGCGAAACGGATAATTTATCAGTATACTATAACTGCTGTTTGCCAACAGCTTGCATCAAAATGTACATATGAGGAGAACTGATTATGAGCAGAGAAAAAATGCTAAATAGAGAGCTGCTTGTGGCTGCTGTTGAAAAATTCTGTTCCGAGAATTACAAGAAATTTGCTGTGTCAGGATTAATTCATAAAGGTGGACATCGTCATCGAGTGGAAATTGAAGCGGATGGTATGAATTTTTATGTTGATTTTCACTTTAAAGTAAATGGCAGTACCTCAATTGATGTATCCAGTGGACAGCACCAGGACAAGAAGAAGCAAATTATGGCGGCTATACTTGCTGAACCGGCATACTTGCTGCCTTCAGCAGGCAATAAAGCAGTAAAATAAATTCATATGTAAAAAGCCTAAACCAAACGGTTTAGGCTTTTTTTTAACTAGGTGGAAAGACATAAGGGGCTTTTGGTTCGGGGACTTTTTTTACGGAAGTGAGTTTTATGGACGGTACCATTTTGTCTTCGTAGGGAACTTGCTGAATGCGGCCTGTGACTGTGAGCCACATCCCTTCTTCGTAATCGGCCTTATCCTCTGCTTCACATAAAATTCCATAAGGAAGAGCGTCTGCTGTACAGCATACAACTACATAGCGTACCAGGGAAAATTGCTTAGGAGTGGCTCCTGGAGGTGTGAAGACAAAGCCGGTCATGGTAATCTCTTTATCAACATAATCCTGAGTGAAGAACTGCAGTTCATTCATAATTTCTGTATAATCCTTGTCAGTAACTTTAATTAGCGGTGCCTGGCGGAGCGTAGCAGCCAGGGGACGTGACATTTCATAAACGGCCATTGTAGAGGCAGCCGTTTGGCTGTTGAGCCCTTTGGTGCCAACAAGATTGGCGTTGAGAACGTGATCGGGCAGTGCGAAGGCCAGCAGCAGAACAACTATAAAGGGGAGATACGACCAGCGGCTGCCGTGCTTGTGCGGTTCATGAAGGGGCGCAATGGGACGGTAAATGGTCAGCAACTGGGCAGCAAGCATGGGGATGAGAAGATAAGCCGCAATTTCCAGCATACTGGAAAACTTAGGATTGATATAGAGGGTCAATTGCTCTGTTTTAATGAGCCAGATCAGCAAAATGATAAAGCCAAGCAAAATGGCAGACCGTAAGAGCGCATCCCAGTCCAATACATATTTGCTTCGCAACTTGTGCCTCAAAATGGTCACATCCTTTTACCAAAGGTTAATCAGATAAGCCGCCGCACCGCAAACAATTGTTACAATAAGGGACAGAACAATGACAAATCGGGTCCGGAAGGAATGGAGCAGCATGAGGGTGTTTTTCAGGTCAATCATCGGACCAAACACCATAAAGGCGACTAGTGAGCCCGGTGAAAAGCTGGTTGCAAAAGAAGCGGCGATAAAAGCATCGGCAGCGGAGCAGACGGAAATGACAAAGGCAAACAGCATCATTACACCAATTGACAAGAAAGTATCCTGTCCAACGCTAAGCAATATCGAGCGGGGCAGCATGACCTGGGAAAGTGCTCCCAGCATCGACCCTAACAATAAATATTTACCCATTTCAAAAAATTCGCTGCTGACATCATGAATGGTTTGGACGAGCTTTCCGGAAAGCGACATTCTGCTTGAGCGATGCTTTTCTGCATGTGGTCCGCAGCAGTTGCAGGCATGATGATGACCGGAATCTGCTCTCAGTTCATTGCCTTTGAAGAAAATACTGGTTAACCAGCCTGCCAGGCAGGCGATGAGAAAAGTTGTTCCCAAACGGAAGATCACCATAGTGCCGTTTAGCTTAAAGGCAAAGGACGTAGCAGCAGTTACTACCGGGTTAATAATCGGCGCTGCCAGCATAAAAGCAATTGCCGTGTGCAGGGGAACCCCCTTCATAACCAGCCGGCGGATAATCGGAACCATACCACAATCACATACGGGAAAAATGATGCCCAGCAAAGCGGCAGGTATGATGCTCAACAGCTTCTTGCGGGGGATAATTTTCCGGATCGTCTCTTCGGAGACGAAATTATTTATAATCCCAGAAA
Source organism: Anaerospora hongkongensis (assembly GCF_004339805.1). Lineage (GTDB taxonomy): Bacteria > Bacillota > Negativicutes > Sporomusales > DSM-15969 > Anaerospora > Anaerospora hongkongensis. Next base: position 269,762 of record NZ_SLUI01000006.1, read on the forward strand.
CAACTACACTGAAGAGGACAAACGGCAAGGCTTCCAGGACAATACTCAGCAGGATAATTTTAAAATTATTGATTGTTCCCCAATCGATATAAACCGATAGTGCAGCGAGATTTGCCGGTAATTTATCCAAATGAATCTCCTCCGGTCTGGCAGGCAGTAGAGTGGTATCGGTTCATTGTATTCCTTAATCCTGTAAATATGAGAACTCAGCTGCAAAATTTTGTCAGCCATAGCCGTTGTTATACCGGGTATAACAACAGGGTATTTTACTGAAAACTCCAAAGTTTCTATAATTAGTGAGAGTGCGTGAAGGTTATAACATTCCTTGCTGACGAATTTTACCGTATGCAGCAATCACGTGAAATAACAAGAAAGGCGGTACAGGAAAATAAGAATCCTAATCTGCAGGGAGGAACGTAATCATGGAGCAATTGGATCTGCGCAATAAAGTCGCAAAGATTAATTTGCCAGTGTTCTGGGGCAGTGCCATCTTTTGTTTATTATTTTATACACCAATGGTTATATTTCAGGAGTCAGCAAAAGAGGTAATTGATAAGGTCATGTATGTCATCACTCACAGTACGGATTGGATGTGGGAGAGCGTAGCGTTTGCCGCGCTGGTATTTTCTCTTTGGCTGGCATTTAGCCGTTATGGCAATATCAAGCTTGGCGGTCGTGACGATAAACCGGAATTCTCCACCTTTACCTGGATTGCAATGATGTTTTGCGGTGCTTCCGGTGCAGGCCTGGTTTACTGGGCGATGGTGGAACCTATCTTTTATCTGCAGGGACCACCTTTTGGAATTAAGCCAATGAGTCCGGAAGCCGGATCGTGGGCATTGGCTTACGGGATATTTCACTGGGGCTTTAGTGCCTGGGGAACGTTCACCATCCCGGCTGTTGCTTTTTCCTATATGTACTATGTCAGAAAGCGGCCTTATCTGTACCCAAGCTATGCCTGTCGGGGCTTGTTGGGAGACTGTGTTGACGGCTGGGTTGGCAAAGCGATTGATGTGCTGAATATTATCGGTATGGTTGGCGGCTGTGCTACGGCCTTGGGCTTCGTTATCCCGATGATTTCCCGGCTCACTGCTATATTTTTCGGAGTGCCTGATACGCTGGCGGTTCAAATTCTGGTAGCTGTCGTATTTGCCGCGATGTATGGCTACAGCTGTTATCAGGGCCTTTATTCGGGCATAGCAAAACTGGCGGATTACAACACGTATTTATCCTTTATTATTGTGCTTTTTGTTATGATTGTTGGGCCTACAGCGTTTATGTTTTCTCTGTTCAGCGAAAACGTCGGTATCATGTTTCAGAACTTCCTGCGAATGAGCTTTTATACTGATCCGATTGCCAAAGGGGGATTTCCCCAGGACTGGACTGTGTTCTACTGGGCCTGGTGGTTTGCCTGGGCAATTTACGTAGGCTTGTTTTTTACCCGCATTTCCAAAGGGCGTACAATCCGGGAATTAGTTCTTAACATGATTGTTACCTGTACATGCTGCGCCGCTCTGTTCTATCTGATTTTTGGCTCCTATGCGGTTGATATGATCATGAATCAGGGAATCGACCTCGGCAAAGTTTTAAAAGAATCCGGCGGACCGGGAGTTATTGCCGCATTGCTGCAATCTCTGCCGCTTAGTTCTCTTGTGATACCAGTCTTTATTGTTGTTATGCTTATTTCCCAGGCAACTGGCGTTGATGCAATGGCATATACCATGTCGGCAATGGCCTGTTATGAAATAAGAGATGGGCAGGAGCCTCCCAAGTGGTCCCGTATTTTCTGGGCGGTTATGCTGCTCTTCGCCACCATAGGGCTGTTAATGGTAGGCGGAATGAAGGTAGTTCAGCTTTCCTCCGTTTTGACAAGCGTGCCGATTCTTTTTATTACCATCATACTGGCTCTTTCCTTGTACAAATGGATTCAGGAAGATTTTGGCGAGCAGCTGCGTCCGGCGATACTGACAAGTGATGACCGTATGGAAGTGCAAGCCGCTGCCTGTCCTCCCGAAAATGTGGAAGGTACGGGTATATCGGCAAGTTAGGGGTCCGGGGTAAGAGAATTTAAGTCAGTGAGGTGTAGGCTTTGATGCAACAATACGATTTGCTTATTATCGGGGGCGGTCCTGCCGGATTAACCGCTGCAATTTACGGTGCGCGAGCCAGGCTCAGGACAGCTGTGCTCGAAAAAGGCGCTGTTGGCGGGCAGGCTTTTACGACTCGCGAGATTGTCAATTTTCCGGGCTTTGCAAGCACCTCCGGCCCAACGCTAATGAAGGCACTCGCTGAGCATGCCAAAGGCTTTGGTACCGAAATCATTACGGAAGAAGTGACTTCTGTCGAGCTTCAGGGGGAGCTTAAGCAAGTTTATACCCGAAAAGGGCGTACCTATCAGGCGCGGGCTGTTATTCTCGCGCCTGGCGCACAGCCCCGGCTGCTGAATATCCCTGGTGAAAAGCTATTGCGGGGAAGCGGCGTATCCTATTGTGCTACCTGTGATGCAGAATTCTATCAGGATCAGGATGTTGTCGTCGTAGGCAATGGAGATGCAGCGATCGAAGAGGCGCTGTATATTACGAAATATGCCCGTAAAGTAACCATTATTGTGATTCATGACGAGGGGATTGTCGACTGTAACCGGGCGAGTGCGGAAAAGGCATTTCAGCACCCGCAGATTGAGTTTGTCTGGAATTCGGTTCTGGCTGAAATCAAGGGAGAGCTTGAGGTCGAAGCCGTTGTAATCAAAAATCTTAAGACTGGTGCTCTGTCTACAATGCCTGCTAATGGTGTCTTTATCTACGTGGGAATGATACCAGGCACCGGTTTCCTAAAAAACCAGGTTGAGCTGGATGACTGTGGCTATATTCTTGCAGAACCGTCAATGGAAACATCGATAAACGGTGTTTTTGCCGCCGGCGATGCCACAGCGAAGGTGTTGCGTCAGGTGGTAACGGCAGCAAACGATGGCGCAATTGCTGCTGTTGCCGCTGAGCGGTATCTGGAGGAAGAGGACAGCTTTAAGCGCGAAATTCTCAGTGCCGCCACCCCGGTGCTTGTAGCGTTCTGGAGTCCGAATAAGCCGGAATGTATCAGTCTGCTTACTCAGCTTGAAGCGCTGGCAAGCGTTAGGGAGCGGCAAGTTAAACTGGTCAAGGTTGATGCTTCCCGGAAAAAGCGGCTGGCACAGATGTACGGTATAGAGCAATTTCCTGCCGTACTAGTACTAAATAAGGGAATATTGCTGCAAAAAGTTACCGGTGAGGTCAATGCGACCTGTTTATGTTTAGCCGATACAATTAGCGCAGGCTAAAGCCCAGTCCAATATTATATACAGAAAAGGAGACTACGATGAAAAGAACAGCCCTTACCCACAAATTGCTGGTATTAGGTGTTGATGGCATGGATCCGCGCATTAGCCGTCAATACTTAGCCGAAGGGAAAATGCCTAACCTGCAGCGACTAATTAACCGGGGAGCCGCACGGGAAGACTTGCGACTGCTCGGAGCCATTCCAACGATTACGCCGCCCTGCTGGACGACTCTGGCCACCGGGGCTTACCCGGGAACCCATGGTATTACCTGCTACTGGCGGCAGTCGCCTGCCAGCCTTGATGCTGTTGTTTACAATCTGGATTCCCGCAATTGTACAGCAGAACAAATTTGGAATATTACAGCCGAAGCCGGATTAAAGACACTTGTTTGGCATTGGCCGGGGAGCTCTTGGCCTCCGACATCCCAAAGCGAAAATCTCAGCGTAGTAGACGGCACACAGCCAGGCTCCGTTAATATGGGCGTGGCCCAGCTTGACTGGGAAAAAGTGATTGTTGCGACACCGGACATTAAAGAAGTACGCTATGCGCCAAGGGTAGATAAACCGGCGGGCGTAGGCTGTATTATTACTGATCTCGAAGATACGCTCGACGATAATGTTGATGATGAAATGATGGAGCTATGGTGGGGCGATACTGCCCGTCAGGGGGGCGAGATCCGTACCTACGTTATGGATGACGAGGACACGGAAGTTGTTATTGGCAGCAAGGTAGCTTATGATATTGTAAATTCGCCGCTTAAGGAGGCCCAAGGCTGGGTAAATGCACCGGAAGGGGCAAAAGAATTTACGATATTGACCTCCGGCGGGATAATGAGGCGACCGGCGCTGATCCTGAAAAATGCAGCGGGTTTTTATGACCGTGTGGCTATTTATAAAAATAAAAAAGCGGCTGAGCCGATTGTCATATTAGAGTGCGGCAAGATGGTATCAGGCGTTATTGATGATGTTACCAAGAAAGAAGTTACCAAACCGGCCTGCCGCTCGATGAAAATTTTGGAACTTGATCCAGAAGGCAGCAAGATCAGGCTGTGGATCAGCAATGCGCTTGATGTTGACAATGATCAGTTATGGCATCCAAAAGTTCTGTTTAAAGACATTGTCGAAAATATCGGCGTCGTTCCGCCTGTCAGTCTGATCGGCGGCGAAGATGACGAATTAGTGCGCGAAATATTTGAACCCTCCTGGCGGCTGTATAACAAATGGCAGGCAGATTGCATGAATTACTGCATTAGTAAAAAAGGCTATGAAGTGGTATTCTCTCATTTGCATAACATTGACTGCGCCGGTCATCAGTTATGGCATCTTGCTAAGACACTGCCTCCTTGGGATCATACCGATGAGAAAACGTATCAGGGGTTCATTGAGCAATTCTACATCCAGACAGATGAGTATCTCGGTGAATTCATGCATTTACTGGATGAAGGCTGGACGGTATTACTGGTAAGTGATCATGGACTTATTGTCGGGGAAAATGTACCGCCCATTTTAGGAGAATATGGCGGTCTGAATACAAAAATAATGGAAGAACTAGGCTATACGGTACTAAAGAAAGATGAAAACGGTAATTCGCTGCGCGAAGTCGATTGGGAAAAAACCAGAGCGGTTCAAATTCGCAGCAACTATATCTACATTAATCTGAAGGGCCGGGACAGGTATGGGATTGTTGATCCCAAGGACAAATATGAGTTAGAAGAACAAATCATCAGTGATTTGTATAATTACCGGGATGATAAAACAGGCAAACGCGTCGTCGGTATTTGCCTCAGAAATAAAGATGCTGTATTGATTGGTGCGCACGGACCGGAATGCGGGGACATTTTCTTTTCCGTTGAGGAAGGTTATAATCGCTTGCATGGTGATAGCATTTCAACATCAGAAGGCTATCATGCTACCTCTGTTTCGCCGATTTTTGTTGCCGCAGGTTCCGGTATTAAGTCCGGCTTTACGACAGAGCGTATTATCCGGCAAGTTGATGTTGCTCCTTCTGTTTCCGTATTGTTAGGGTTGCGTTATCCTGCACAATGTGAAGGAGCTCCGGTTTATCAGATTTTCTCGGAAGAAGTTTGAGAAATTACCGGACATGATCAAAAGCAGCACTCATTGTGCTGCTTTTGAACTCGCATTATAGAATAGGAGTGGAGAAGAGGATGCATCAATTACAGGCAAATAGCTTTGAAGAAATTATATATGACAATGGTGAACCATGTTTAGTCATCTTTTCACGGGAAAACTGCCATGTATGCCAGGAAGTCATACCGGTGCTGACTGAATTGCAGCCTGAATATGAGGGGAGATTTGGCTTTTATTATGTTGATATTGAAGCGGAAAAAAACTTTTCGCAACGCTTCTCATTACGGGGCGTTCCATCCATTCTTTTTTTTAACGATGGAGTGTTGAAAGGAAAGCTGGCAGGGAATATCGAAGGGGCCGAAGTGGAAGAGAAAATTGCCGCTGCTCTTGGTATCTGAATAGAAAAGCAGAAAACTACCCGGCTGGTTTTGGAATGAACTGCAGCCGGGTAGTTTTTATGTTGCCAGTACCGAACGGATAATTTTTATCAGCTCTTTTTCAGTGGCGCACAGATGATGCCGGTTGGACCAAATCAGCGCAATCGAGATATTTAAAGGCGAGTTTTGAATCGTAATGGCAACTAAGTCCTTAAACATATTCATATATTCGCGTGCAACAAAACGCGGGATAAAGGCGATGCCGTTTTCCTGGAGCAGTAATTTTTCCAACATGACAATTGTATCGACCCGGTAGTTGACGGTAAAATTGCCAAACTTTTTTAGAATGCCTGAAATTCCGCAGTTTGTAATATATTCTGAGTTAAAAAGAATAATGGATTGGGCCATAGCAGAGTCGAGGCTGATTTCTCGTTGGTTTGCGAGAGGATTGTTTTTGCTGGTGAGTATGACCAGTGTGTCCTGCAGGATTTCCTTAGCACAGATATCTTTCGCCTTGCTCAACTCTTCTGTTTGGAGGATGATGCCGATATCGGCTTTGCCTGACTCGACATCGCGTAGGATATTATTGGATTCTCCAACCTTTTGCAGGATATTCGCTTTCGGGAAGTGCTGTCTGAAGATCGCAAAAACCTTGGGCATAAAAGTCATGTTTACATTGAGTTCAACGGCTAGGGAAATGTCTCCACCCAAGTCGGAGTTGGCACGGGACAAGGCGGAAATTTCCTCAAGAGCATCGATGATTTGTAACGATTTTTGAATAACAAATTCACCGGCCTCGGTAGGGTAAACGCCCTGATTGGTCCTTTTAAGCAGCTGCACCTTTAATTCATCCTCCAGTCTGCTTATGGAGGTACTAAGGGCCGGCTGAGAAATATGGGCACGCTCAGCAGCCAATGATATTGATTTGGAGCGGTAGATTTCGACCAGATATTGCAGCTGCTCTAAACGCACAGTATCACCTACAACGTGAATAGTTGAATTATTTGTAATATTACTATTATTATAGTATATCTGGCTGCAAAGGAATAGTACTTAAGCCATCTAATTTGCATCGCAGTTATCTTATGTTTCTAAAAGTGTCAACTGCTATCGGCAACACTCATACAATAAGATAGATCTAATGCTGCGACGGCAGAATGATGGAAGGATAGGAGGTGGAGAGGATCATGAGGAAAGTGACACTGGCAGAACTCGGACAGCTCGCATTACAGTCGAAAAGCAGCCTTTGGGAACAGGCCCAGTCCTTAGACCGTGATGTAATGGTATATCTGCATTGGACTGCAGGCCATTATGGACAATTTTTTGCCGACTACCATGTTAATGTTGATGCCGATGGAGGTATCTATATTAGTACAGAAGATTTTTCTGAAACTAAGTCACACACTTACCGGCGTAATACAGGGGCTGTCGGCATCGGCTTATGTTGTGCCTACGGCGCTGTCACCAGCGATTTAGGAGCAGAGCCGCCTACTAGTCGGCAAATTGAAGCGACGGCGCAGGCCGTAGCTGTTCTGGCGCAAGCCGTTGGTTTGACCGTAGACCGCTATCATGTAATGACTCATGCAGAAGCGGCAGATGATGATGGTTATGGGCCTGCTACTACCTGCGAAAGATGGGATTTGTGGTTTTTTGCCGGCACTGCTGTGGGGGAAGGCGGTAATGTTATCCGCGGCAAAGCGAACTGGTACCAGCAGAATCTGGTTTAAACTCTTTTATTCTTCCGGCAGATATTGTTTGGAAAACAAGCGATTGGCAGCATTGTATTTTACTAGGCATTGATGGCATGTTCGTAATAGACACCATAAAAATTGTGGTCCCAAAGATAAAGAGAAACTAAGGTGGATTAAGGTTGCCAGATTCTCTTTTGTTATTTATAGCCCTATAATCTGCTCTACTGCAGATTTGACCTTCTACATTTTGTCTGATGGCATGTATGTTAGTCACTAACTTAGAAAGAAGAAGCTATGGAGCCAATATAATAAGAATAAGCAACCCCCATACAGGAAGTTGCTTATTCTACCATTGGATCAACCGCGTCGGAATACTGACATGTATACGGCTCCACCAAACAGGATGAAAAAAACGAAAACAAGAAACATATTACTGTACATATAAGCGGATGGCTCGGTTACCGTTGGGAGCAGAGAGAAATCAAGAATCCGTTTATCCAGGGCTTTACCTACAAGTGCCGTACCAACCGCTTCTGACAAGAAGCTGGCTAAACCGTACAACCCCATGCCAACACCGATCTCATCCATTTCCAGAGTCTGCGTGACGCTGTTAGATACGGCAGTTTTGATAAATGATAACCCGATGAAAGTTGGTAATAACGCAGCCGATATCAGCCATTGTGATTTTTCTACTAATAATGATATAGTCAGCACACTAATGATAAGAAGGAATAGCCCTAGAAGTAGTACAAAAGGATTCCCGCGTTTATCGGCCAAGCTTCCTCCCGCTGCTCCAAAAGCAATTACGCTCATGGAGCCGGGAAATAAAATCCATCCGATCACATCGGTTGACAACTGGTGTACATGACTGAGCATGAGAGGCGTCATAAATAGGATGCCCATCCCTGTACAAAATAAAACAAACCCTGACAGGACGCCAATAATGTATTTACGCTTCACAAACATTGCAGGTTCGATAAACGGTTGCTCCGATTGTCGAATGTGTACGGCAAACCAACCAAGAAGTGCGACGCCAATAACGATAAACGGCCATCTGGGCTCTGTTATATACAAAATTAGCGACGCAACTCCAATTACAAGCAAGGCAGCTCCCAGAAAATCTACCTTACCATTGCCAGGCATTTCATCTGGTAGTACTTTATAGAAAAACGGAATTGAGAGAAGCGTAAATAGTGGGATTAAAAACAAAAACGCCCAGTGATAATTAGCCGAAACAAAGCCACCAATTGCCGGACCTATACCTTCGCTAAAAGCCACCGTTGAGCCTAAAATGCCGAAGGCTTTACCGCGATTCTCAGGCGAGATATAACGGGCAATGATAACCATCATAAGCGCCGAAATTGCTGAACACCCAGCACCTTGAATGATTCGGGCTGCAATAACCAACGAGTAGTTTTCATGTGCAAGAAACCCGAAAAGCGAACCTCCACAATAGATTAACAGGCCGATTATAATCAGCGGCTTCAATCTATAAGTGTCGGACATTTTTCCATAAATCACCGAGCCAACACCGAAAAAAATCATAAAGCTCGTGATCACCAAGCTTGCTCCGGAAGGTTGTAGACCAAACTGGGTTGCAATGCTGGGTGTCGCTACGTTGAACACCGTTTCGTTCAGTACACTTAAAAAGACTACGAAGATCACCCATGGTAAGGACTTTTTAAAATCAAGCGAGAAGTTCTGCTTGTTTGTAGTTTCTGTTGTTGTCAATTCTACATTTTGTTCTTGGTTTATTAATATATTACAATCTTTGTTCAATATGATGCTCCTTTTGTATTGAGGAGAATCACGCGGTTTGTAGGGCCAGCTATGCGTTTCCTCCTCGGATTTGTGCCCTAATTATAATTGTATACTTCATAACAATACCTCCAATTTGTTTTCTTGTAAAATAGTATCATAATAAAACAAAAATCGCAACATCAGCTTGCTTTTTCATACGTGTTGTTCAATAATGTTATTATGAATGAGAATAATGGCAAAAAATTTATGGAAATAATGAAACGAATAGTGACGAAGACTCACGAACTTAGTAAGCATGCAAGCGAATCTACGCCAGCAGGTAATTTAAGCTCGTCCGAAGTATCATTGATTATTCTGATTGGGCAGCACGAAAATCTTAAGGTTACGGATTTGGCGGCTAGATATGGTGCGACTAAAGGAGCCATATCTACAATGGTAAAAAACTTAGTAAATAAAGGTTTGGTAAGAAAATGTAGGTCGTCGGAAAACGAAAGGGAAGTATTATTGTCATTGACAGAATTGGGCGTTAGCGTTTATGAAGAAAAAGAGCGTCACTCACAAAATCTTTACCAAGATATTGATGATCATCTTGGAATACTAACTCCCGGACAAGTTAACTCACTATTTAAGATGTTGCATGCACTTGAAGCGCATATTGACGAACATATCGAAGAACATTTAAGGGATTTAAAATAACGTTTTAGGAGCATAAATTCGCTGTAGACAAATAAGTATAGGGTTTTCCCTTCGGGAGGCCGGAATTACCCCTTCGGTTATTCCGGTGTGCCTGCGGCGTGGCTCTTACGAGCCTATTGAAAGTGATGGCGGACATCAACGATATTACTACCTTATGTCCTGTATCCCTACGGGCTGCCCCATGGACATAAAGAGCAATATCGGACGTCCACCATAGCCTGCGGCAGCTAGGAAACTCCACCCCTAACCCCTCCCGCTAGGCTGGAGGGGAGCAGACCTCTGTTCGTCTTCTACGAGGTGGCGGATATTGGCGCAGTTCTTCCGGCATGGGATTAGGCAGATAGTCAATGTCCCTGTGGGCCGGTATAGTAACTATGTTGATACCCTCTCGTCTGCAGCTATCAACATAATCAGGAAGTGTCCTTTCGCCAATACGCACCAGAACTTCTGGCTCATCATCAAGAAATGTACCGCCCAAAGCCATATTAACGCTGTCAGGATAAGACCCCGCCTGCGCTATTAGCCGTAGCCAATTATAAATGCCTGCCTTCTTCGGCCTGCGCCATCGTGCTTGCTCAATACGCCTTTGCACAGCAGCAAGGCTGTAATAGTCGCCGTAACCAATGGTTGTCCGATAGTAGTATTGTATCTTCTCCTGCGCTATGCGCTCATCCAAGAAGCCGCACACACTGATGTCACTTAGCCCATAATCATTCATGATTTCAAACCGTTTGGACTTGCTGCACTGGATTTCCAAGCGGTACACGTTGGTTGCCTCACGGCAGAGAGCGTTATAAAGCCGCCCTAGCTGTCGCCGCTTCTTGCTCATCTGGTCGAGTTTATCGTAAAAATTCAGCGTAACTGAGCCACACTCTAAGTAGAAGCTGCCCGGCCTATTTACCCGGTCAATAAAATCGCGGGGGTGCTTAGCCTGCTTAGCCAATTCAACAAACAAGGCAGCATGTGGCGTATACAAGTCCATGGCATAATCAATGCGATGGACAGACCACTGGAGAAGTGGATCGAAGGTGGTTGCGGTGATTATTCGTAGACCCTCCCCAAAACGTTCCTGAAGCGCTTCTACGTTGTCCTGCGTGCAGCAAAACAGTGAAACTGTTGGTCGGTCTGTGAGCAGCACCTGCGGATTGATAACAATGCGCAGAAAGTAGTAGCTTTCGTTGCCTCTGCGGTACAGGGTGAACTTGTTGAAACCAGGAAGCTGATACTCCGGCGCTTGTAATTCGCTTATACGGCCTGCCAGAAACTGCTCCATCTGATTGTCAGGAAAAGCGCTCTGGCTTCTGGTGAAGTCTATGAGCTTGTCTCTACTCATGCCATGTCCTATCTCAATGGTATGTATCACGGAAATCCCCACTATCATACTCGGTGTCGACATAATCAATAGCACCATTGTACACCAGAGTGTGGGGAAGGGGAAAGAGTTATCTGCATTTGGGCTAGTTTATGATTTTTCTATACCACTCACAACTTGCTATAACCACAATTATCCTAGGAATTTCCATATAAAAAGTACAGAGATAGATTACCCGCGATTTTTCGGCATTGAACATGCTTGTCGACAACGAATTTCAAGAATCTAGGTAAATCAATGGTTTTGCCGCACCAGTACTGGACTCTAACGCTTAGGATATTTTGAAAGTACTTGATTTTCCTACGTTTTCGCCGTTTTAGCGAAATGAGCATAATTTCGCCGTCTGCACCTGGTTTAGCATCCCAAATAAGGCCCTATTGTACAGAATGTAACAACCCTAATAGGCAACCCAAAATATCAAATTTTGCTGACCCTTCCTAGTCTTTATTGAACTTTACGTTACCAGTATTTGGAGGGTACGGGGGTCCAGTTTGAGCTGTGCGAGCATATCGCGTGGCTTTTTTTTATTTTCCCAGCCATTCAATGACAGGAGGTGATTGCCATGACTATCCGCAAATACAGCGACCGCTATTGGGCGGTCTATGATGAAGCAGATGTGCTTATCTGCGTCACACTGTATAAGAAGGACGTGGAAGTTGTGCGCCGCTTAACTGTGGCGTTAGGCAGGAAGCGTTGAACAAGTAACCAGGATGAAAAAATACGACCGTGAGCAAGGAGATGTTACCTGCTTGACACCTGTAAGGACAAACTGTTATCATGTAGATGTAGTAAGATTGATAAAGCAAACTGCCAAAGACAATTGAATACCAACCAGCAGTTTGAGAATACACTTATTTGAAGATAAAGGGCGCGTTCGCGTCAAGATTAAACAATCTAACCCTATTTAGGGTTTGGTTGTTAATGTCTTGCCGCGGACGCGCCCTTGTTGCTTTTTAGCAGCAATAAGATACAACGAAGGATAAGTCACCACGCATTGGCCGAAACGGTCAGGTCATGCGCAGGCGAAACGAAAGGCCGAATAACAGCCGAGGTGACGCCTTATGCCAAAACGTAGTTCTATTAAAATTCGTGTTATTGCTGACAACATACCATCTATCGAAGCTATTTCCGCGCTCACACAAACATTTTTACGACAATATAAAGAAATGAGCAAGCCGACAACTGAACTCAAGAAACCGGCTTAAGATGTAGCAATAGTATTTCCTGCACACCAACTATAGGAGGTTCAACAGAATGGCAAGCATCAACCATGTTGCGATATATCTGCGTAAATCACGAGACGATGAGAATGAGGTGGACGTGCTGTCCAAACACCGGCAGACACTGTACGCATTTGTAGAACAAAAGAAATGGACATATGACGTTTATGAGGAAATTGTATCAGGAGACAGCTTAGAATACCGGCCCGAGATGCAGAAGCTCTTGGAACGCGTAGAGGACGAAATATATGACGGCGTTGTTGTAATGGATATTGATCGCCTTAGCCGTGGTGATGATGAAGACCGCGGAAAAATCCTTAAGAAGCTGGCCCGCTATGATGTTAAGGTAATTACTCCACAGAAACATTATGACCTCAATGACGAAGATGACTCAATGCATGTTGGTTTTAAGTCATTCATGGCCCGCTGCGAGTATATGATGATTAAAAAACGACTCAAACAGGGGAAGATTGCAGGAGCCAAGCAAGGCAAGTGGACGAACGGCAAGCCACCCTTTCCGTATGAGTACAACCGGGATATCAAAACGGTGTCTATCAATCCTGAGAAACTAGTTACCTACCGATTGATAGTTGAAAAGTATATCAACGAACCAATTGGGCTACAAGAACTGGCCGTGTGGCTCAACCTTGCAGGTGTTCCGTCTTTAACGCCGGATTCACCCTGGTCATCAACCAAGCTTCACCGTCTTTTAACTTCCGAGATACATTTAGGTAAGATTGTCTACCAGAAAACCCGTGGTAATTTTCGCAAGGACGGTAAAGTTACCAAAAGAAGCCAAGATGAATGGATTATGGCTGATGGTCAGCATGAGCCAGTCAAGACCGAAGACGAACATATTAAAATCATGACAAAATTGCAGCAAAATTTGCTGATTCCAAAGAAGGCACGAGCGGCGGCGAGACCGTTAACTGGCATACTGTACTGCGCCAAGTGTAATCACCGGATGCAGTTTCGGGAAAAGACACTCAGAGATGGTAGTAAAGCTCTATACACGTTATGTACGCATCGCTATCCAGATGGAAAACATTGCGAGCAGGTGGGGCACCGATTAGACCAACATTTCTTTGATGCTCTTTTTGACGGAATTTTATCTAACGTTAGTGCGGCAGCTGCCGGAAGCAAGGATGAAGCCGCCATTAACGATTTACGTACCGTGATAGGACAGAAAATGGATAAGGTCAGCCAGGAAGACAAAGCCCTCAAACGGGTATACAACAGTTATGAGGATGGGGTATATTCAGCAGATGAGTTTGCCCTACGTCGACAGGGCAGAGAGGCCGCTATCAAAGCTTTGCAGCAGGAAATACAGGCATTGAATGAACAACTGGCGACTATGTCTGGACATTATAGTGGCACTGAGCTAAAGCAACAACTAAAGCAGTTCAAGAAGGACTGGAAACGAGCAAGCAGCCCCAAACAGCAAAATAGTCTAATTAAGTCTGTTGTCACCAGGATACTATATGATAGGAACGGCGATGATGTTGACTTGCGTATAATTTATAAGTGACAACGTTACCCACCAAAGATGTGAAAAGCTTCTTAATGGCCGTTAGCTGGCTATTAAGAGGCTTTTTTATCGCGGCGAGTCACACAAAACGACCCAGTGTTGCTAGGAGAATTGAATGCCAAGATATTGAGTATGCTATTGCTAATAAACTATGCTATTTTTCAGTATAAGATATAGAAGGAGGTGGTCATATGCCAAAATACAAGATACCCAATAGATTAGCTCAGGAAAAGTCACCGTACCTCATGCAACATGCTAACAATCCCGTTGACTGGTTTCCTTGGGGAGATGATGCTTTCCAAAAGGCTAAAGCGGAAGATAAACCTATCTTCTTATCTATTGGGTATAGCTAACTTTTGGTGTTGATTATGCACATGCCATTGATCAAATAGTGGCTTGATACATTCTAAGGAAGCGGCATAGGCTGCAGTCTCAAAAAAGTGAGCGGCTGCGGCGCTTTTTTCGAACTTCTCAATAGCACCGAATTTACGGCGGGTAGGCTGCCACTGCAAACCAACTCGCGAGAAAGCTTCTTCTGACTCCAGCCTGTTGAAGTCATGAATTTCATGCATGATCTTGGAAGAATGATAAACGGTATGAATTAAGTAATTATGTGACCTGTACAAGGGAATGACGGTGTTCAGCAAAATATCCAAACCGGTGCCGAGAGAACGGCGCTGGCTTATACCGCCAAATGCATAGCCGGTAAACAGATCAACGAAGAAATGAATGTATACCCGGCCCAGGCTGCCGACGCCCCGTCCAAAAAGACATTCATAAACAAGCAGTTCCCCCGGGTGGGAAGGCAGTAGATCCCGATCGCGAAAGGTGGGCTTATTCTTTTCAATAAAGCTGATTTGCCGGGAATTTAATGTCAACCCGCCATGAACAGACAGTCGTATTAGTGTATTGCAGATTATTTCTCCGTTATCCAGGCCGCACTGTGCTTTTAACCGGCATAAATCATCGCGTGTTAGGGGTATCCGGCGGCGATGAAAATGATTGAGAATGCGAAAATCATTCCAATAGGGGTTATGCAGATAAAGCGAAATTAAATGACGATGCAGCGGGCCGATCGCCGGAGAAAGTAGTCCTGCCAGTGCCGTGCTGTCGTTTATAGAATCAATAAAATCTCCGGTAGCAGGTGCATCTTCCAGCAAAAGCACCTGCAATGCACTGGGTGATTCAGCAAGTTTCATAATCTGCCTCCCAAATAAAGATGCCGCCCGGATGTTTCCGGGCGGCACTTCGTTGTGTAATAAGATCGTGAATATAGTATATAACGAAAGCTAACCAATAGCAAGCAAGAAGACTATTGGTGGTCAAATAAAAACAAACAAAACCGTCTTTGAAAGAATTGATAATGATTTATTTATCTGTAATGTTTGGTTTAGTTTGGCGGGGTTACATAGAAAGCATATTTGCTTTTCGCTTGGCTATTTTCCCGATAAATAAAGGATTTTTCTAGAACTTGTATAATATTGATTTTTAAGAAAGACTAATAGCAATGTTTATAACTCAGCAGTCACCAAAATTGAGGAGGGGTAGACAATGAAAATTAGTGGAAGAAATAAGCTGCAGGCTACCGTAAAAGAGGTCATTAAAGGAACGGTTATGGCGAAGGTGGTAATGGATTACAAAGGTGATGAGCTGGTAGCGGCTATTTCTGTTGACTCTGTGGATGATTTGGATTTAAAACCAGGAGATACTGTTACAGCGCTCATTAAAGCAACGGAAATGATGGTTATAAAGTAACCATAACGATAAAGTGATAAAAGGTTATATAGGGTAGCGGCTGGCGGGCTGCTGCCCTTATTTGTTTTTTTGCTTCCGGCTGCCTATAAGGTCTGTGGGCAGGCCAAGTCGTTCAAATGTACCGCAATTATACGTGAAAAGGGCTGAAACTATGGAATTCATACCGGCAAAAACAATTCTGTCAGGCTATGAAGCAGGAAATGCCTGGTTTGGAAAAAATTATAATATGAATATTTACAAAGGCTGTTCGCATGGATGTATTTATTGTGACAGCCGCAGTGAGTGCTACAAAGTTGAGGATTTTGATCGAGTAAGAGCAAAGGCTGATGCGCTTGGTTTGCTTGAACGTGATCTTAGAGCGAAACGCCGGCGCGGCGTAATTGGTATAGGTGCCATGAGTGACCCTTATAATCCTTTTGAAAAGGATTATTGTTTGACAAGAGGCGCCTTAGCGTTAATTAATAAATATCGTTATGGGGTTGCAATTACAACAAAAAGCGATTTGATAACAAGAGATATTGATTTGCTGCAAGCAATCAAAAGCCATTCACCTGTTCTTGTTAAGGTTACCATTACAGCAGCTAAGGATGAACTTTGCCAGAAAATTGAACCTCATGCAGCCATATCCACAAGACGATTTGCCGCAAGTAAAGAGATGGCAGTGGCGGGAATATATGCAGGCATTCTCCTTATGCCGGTGCTTCCCTTTATAGAGGACAGTGACGCTAATGTGGGAGAAATTATCCGTCTTGCCGCTGAGCATAAGGCTAGGTTTATCTATCCTGCTTTTGGTGTAACTTTGCGGCAAAATCAAAGACAGTGGTTTTTTGACAAGCTGGATGAACGATTTCCCGGACTAAAGAATAAATATATAGAACAGTATGGCAATGCTTATGAATGCCGTTCACCAAGGGCAAAGGAACTATGGCAATTGTTTCAAAAGGAATGCGCGCTAAGGGGCATTCTCTACAGGATGGAGGATATCATCAATAACTACAAAGCTGGTTATAGCAACAGTCAGCTTACCTTGTTCTAGCGATGGCAGATTGTGATAGTGAAGCAGGGGCAAAAATGGTATAATGTTAAAATAAATTAGCTTTATCTCAAAGGAGATTATTTTTATAAATGAAAAATGTTTATGATGAGGTGCATACTTTCTATGAGGAAGAAATTGTACTAGAGCCGGTACTGAAACGGGAATGGGTGGAAGGCTATCTTAGGCAGAAAGCCTGGCAAGGTGCTGATGACAATGAATTGCGGCGGCTTTGGAATTATATCCGCTATTTTGAACTCTATCTTGATGCGACTGAAAATGATTACACCGATTGTCTTGAGGATATGCCTGCCCGGGAATATGGACTGGCGATATACTGGCTGACAGATAATATTCAGGGGTATAAGAAATCATTAAAAGCAGCGCGTCAGTTTTTTGATATATTGCTGGATCTTTATCAATATCTCGTAGCTAAAAAAATACTTCTGAATTATGATGAGCTGGAGTTGGCTGCTAAGGAAATTGCCAGCGGCAAGCGGCTGGAGCTTTTTCCTGCTTCGCTTATGGAAGAGGTCGAAGAACTAAGCGGACCAAGCATGCTGGTGCTTTCCGGGGAGAAGAGCCTGTCCACGAATGATCCCGAGGTTGTGGGGGAGACTGTGGAGCATTTGATGACCAAGCTTGGGAATTATTTTCAGCAAAGAGAATTTGCTGACGATTTTCACCGGGCGCTCTTTTTGTATAATGGGCCTTTAGCCATTATTCCCGGTGAAGATCAGGATGATTTTTGGCTGGGTTTCTGGGATTATTTTTTGTTTGATTATCATTTGCTTTTCAATGATTTAACACCGCTGGCCCATTTTCAGAATCACTATGGCAGCAAGCTGCTGCCTGATGAACGTCATATTCTACAGGAGCTGCTAAGCGCCACCTTTTGTGTTTTTTATATCGATCGGGTTATTAACGGCGATTGGGTAGAATGTATTAATTTGTTTACTGAGGAAACGTTTCGACTGCCCCATCCTCAATCCAGTTACCAGCAAATTAAAAAGATGCTCTTCTTCGGGCATGTATTTTCCCGTGAGAATGTCATGATTAATTATGTAACAAGTATTGAGGTCAGCAGCAATTTGAGGCGGCGTATCAAAGACGAGGTAACCCGGCAGAAAGCAATTTTTAATATTCAGGAGCCGGAGGGGAGCTGGCTTGATATGTTCAGCCGGCATGCTCTTGTCATCAGACATACGATTAATGCATTGTCAACAATGGATAAGGTTAATGTGACTCCTTTTAATCAGGTAGACCGGATTTATCCGATTGCACAGGAGAATAATCCTGCTCCTCAGGCTGTAATGGAAACATTAGAGCACCTGATGCCCGAGTATGGTTTTTCCGAACATGACGTGCGGCTCGCTAAAAAAATGTGGCATGATTATTGCCAATTAACTAAAGTAACAGTTCGCAAACCGCAAGTTTGGGCAGCGGCCGTCATTTTCAGCTATTCTTTACTGAACTCCTATAACGTTATTCCTGCTGACAATATTGCTGCAGATTTGGCTATTTCCAAAGCCGCTATTTATTCAAACCGGACGAAGTTGTATGAAAAGCTGCAACTGCAAAAATTTGATCCTCGCTACTTGAATGAAGAGGGCTTTGTTTTGTCGCTGTTTACTTGAATCGCACGAAGAGGAGGGATTGACTATGCGCTGCACTGTATGTGGTACCCCAACGGATGCTGATGATAGCTGCTGCGCTTCCTGCCGGCAGAAGCAGTCTGAAGTACAGGTGATGACCCGGGAAGAACGTGACGGGTTTTCGGGCGTTACCATTGAACAAGGTGATAACAGGCAGAAAGAAGGCACCGAATATCAACAATCCGGTGCCAGAGGCAATGGTATTTATATACGGCAGTATAATATGAATTCAGCCAGCCTTTTGACCAAGATTTTAATAGCCCTGGGTTTGCTGGCAGTACTCTCCGGTGCCGTTGTAATCGGCGGCGCAGTGTTTGTTCTGTTTGCCATTGGCTGGCTGATCCGCAAACTGCTTAACCGCTGAAATGTCAAAAATCTCCGACGTCGTTGTATGTCGGAGTTTTTCTATTTTCAAAACTCTTCAATACTGCCGCCACATCAGCCAGAAGCTTATCTTTATCTGCCGGCAGAGTGCCTGCCAGCGGCAGCAGGTTAGAAACGTGGTTGCTGCGGAATATGCAGGGGCTGGTAACATCGGTGTGGGTTAAGAGTTCTTTCAGCTCAGCGAGAAAGCCATAGGGAGACAACGGTGTAAATTCTCCCCTTTCTGCGGCGGCTCTGAGCGGGGTCTGGTCGTGAAGCATGAGTGTCAGTGCACTGAGCATGGTAGGGTTAATCGCGCTGACGACTTTGCCGGTATTCACAGCATGCTGACTGGATAGTGCCTGCCCTCCTAAGCCCAGAATAACCATTGCTGATAATTTAATTCCGGCGGCTACTACCTTACGTCCGGCTTGAACCATTTCCTCGGCAGTTGCTCCTTTGTTCACCAGTTTTAGTACTTCGTCATCGCCGCTCTCAATACCGAGATAAATAATTTGTAAGCCTGCTTGTTTAAGCGCGAGCAATTCCTCCGGCGTTTTGCGCAGGATATCCTTTGGTCCGCCATAGCAGGTAATACGTGTCAGCTTAGGAAAGGATTCATGTAATGCGGACATAATGGTCAGCAGCTGCTCACTAGGAAGTGACAAGGCGTTGCCATCCGCTAAAAACACCCGCCTAAGTTGAGGATGAAACAGGGCAGTTTGCTTAATTAACTGCATGATTTCCTCTAGAGGACGGATGCGGAACCGCACTCCTTTATACATGCTGCAGAACGTACAGGCATTGTGTGAGCAGCCAATGGTGACCCGCAGAATAAAACTATTGGCCTCACTGGGAGGGCGAAAAACCATACCCTCAGCGTTATCAAACATTTGCATCACCTCTTAGCAGTTCAGATTTTAATTCCTGGTAGCGCTTGGTAAAGTAAGGAGAGTTTTGGGCTTCGCGATGATCAAAGCCATAGGCCCGGCGGCTGACAGCCAATACGGGGGGAGCCTGAATCCGTTTGGCAACAGCCAGACCGGTGTAAAGCTTCCACCAGCGCTCCAGGTCTTCAATAAAGGCAGCCGGTGTGGCAAAAAGCTGCTTAACCAGATGCGGAGCACAGCCAAGCTTTTCTTCTAAAACGCCTGCCTGGTACCACAGCAGGATGTCTTCCGGCGTAGCCCGGTTCCAATATTCCATAAATGCCCGGAATAAATAGTCGTGATAGGGGTAAATCAGGGGATCTCCTTTGCCTTCATCGACGGACTGGTCAAAGGAGAGCTCTGCACTCGGAACAATGGTAATTGTCTGAGCGGGAATGACTTCCTGCCGGTAAACTGTGGTATTAAAGTAATGAGCCAGTTCATACACCTGATGCTTCCAGAGATCGGCCAAGGCCGCGAGAAAGCCGGCCTGGTCACCGTATAGTGTTGAATAGCCAACCGTCAGTTCACACTTGTTGGCATTGCAGGTGAATCCGCCGCCAAAGGCAGCTGCCAGCCCGGCCAGCACCCTGGAGGATCTGTCGCGTGCCTGGATATTTTCCGCCATAAAGCCGGTAACGGTTAACGTACTTTCTTCGCCGGTACGGGGGTTGAGCAGCGGTGCTGAGGCTATCTGGCTAAGTGTCAGTTCAACGCTTTGCTGAATCGGTACAACTACATAGCGGCAGCCAAGATTTTCCGCCAATTTGGCAGCTAAGCCCTTTGTAGTTTCCGAATTATAGCGGCTGGGCATGTTGACAAGCAGTACATTTTCCGGTCCCAGTACATGCGTATACAGGGCGGCGGCAACGGCTGAATCAATCCCTCCCGAGACCCCGATTACAACCCGGTTCATGCCAATGGACTGGAGGAACTTCTTTGTTCCATAATTGATGGCTTCAAATAAACGGTCAATCGTATTATCTTCCGTTATTGCCGGGCTGGTTAGGTGAGGAAAGTCAGTTGTCAAGGAAACAGCAACTGTTTGAACCTGAGCAGTGAAGGGGGAACAATAAGCGGCAATTTCACCGGACGGACTGTATACGGAACTGCACCCGTCAAAAGTATAGACGGTTTTACCGTTATTCTGCAGTCCCACATTATTGACATAAATTAAGGGGACTGCTATATCGCGGGCCTGTTTGGAAAATACCCGGTTCCGCTTGTTGTTTTTGCCTAGCGTAAAGGGGGAACTTGAAATATTCACAAGCAGATCTAAGGAATGATTCTGACTAAGAATATCAATTGGTTTGGTAAAATAGTCATCGCTCCAGCCGTCTTCACATAAAATACAGCCCACTGAAAGGACTTTTCCCCCAATGGTAAGGTTGATCGGCTGCAATAGCTGGTCGGGAGTAGTCGCTAACTCGGCAGCTAGCTTTCGGGAACTGAAAAAATGCCTGCTGTCATCAAACTCGCGGTAATTAGGGTGCAGGGTTTTGATGCGGAAGGGATAGGGAAAATTATCGATTCCAGCCAGTTTCCCCTGTTGAGCGGCAAAAAAGGCATTGTATTTGCGAACTCTGCCGTCATCGCCCTGTTTTGTCCAATCAACAGCTACATTACCAAACAAAATGGTTATTTCATCAGAGGCAGCAACAATCTGCTGTCCGTAATACTCGCAGTCCCTTAGGAAAGCAGCCTGTTCCCAGGAGTCACCAAGCAGGTAGCCGGGAATAGCCATTTCAGGAAAAACAATCATATCGGCCCTTTGGTCCCGGGCTTCCTGGATCATTTGCAGCATAGCGGCACTGTTAAGGTCAGGCCGTCCTGGGATAACCTCCAACTGTCCTAACGCAATACGTATCAATACAGCCACCTTCTTAGTTCGTTTTTGTTTATCAGTTCTTCTCTTTTCTGAGCAGCATGTCCTGTCATTAGCAGGATTTTTTTCATACGCCTGTTTATGATTATAATACATAGATAGCAGGATTTTTAGTTAAAATATGGAAGAGTTAATAAAGTTTGTTGTAAGGAGTGTTTTTTATGGGCAACTGCTCGACTATTTTAGCTATACTGCAGGAAAATCGTACGGAAACGGCTCCCCAGGTGCAGGATATTCTTACCCGCTATGGCTGTTTTATCCGGGTTCGCCTGGGCTTGCACGACGCCGCTCTTGACCAGTGTACCAATACGGGTCTGATTTTACTGCAGCTGTGCGGTGATGACATTCCTATTTCCGAATTTGAAAAAGAACTGCGTGCTGTTCCATACGTAAAAGTAAAATCCATGTCGCTGGATTTTTAAGGCACCATGAAAGAGGGCGGAAATCCGCCCTTTTTTTGTTTGCCTGGCAGGAAAGCCTTAGCAGACGTGGAAAATGATATAAATACGTTCTATAAGAGTGAGGGAGTCTGGTGAAAACAAATGCTGCCCGTATTTTGGACGGGCTTCACATTGATTATACAATCCGTGAATATGAAGTAGATGAGAATGATCTTAGTGCTGAAAATGTTGCTGCTAAAGTGGGAATGCCGCCAGCACAGGTCTTTAAGACCCTGGTGGTAAGGGGGGATAAAACAGGAATTCTTCTTGTTTGCATTCCCGGCGACGCCGAGCTTGACTTAAAAGCGCTTGCAGCCTTTAGCAATAATAAGAAGGTTGAGATGGTGCCGCTAAAAGAGGTACAGCCGCTTACCGGGTATATCCGTGGCGGTGTTTCCCCTATCGGCACGAAAAAGCGCTATCCTGTTTATCTGGATGCGAGCATTTCGGACTGGCCGGTTATTTCGCTTAGCGCCGGTGCCAGAGGTTATCAGCTGCTGCTTGCGCCTGCCGACCTGATTCGGGCTGTTAATGCCGGAGTTGGCAAGTTTGGTAAATAAGAACGGATAATTTCAATTTTTCGCTGTCGTATGGGAGAGGATATAATGGATGTTCTAATTGATGCAAGCATAGGCAATAGCATTCCGAATTGCCGGTTAGCCTATGTAACTGTTACTGATGTGGCCGTAAGAGGAACTCCTCCGGCTTTAACGCAAGAATTCCTGCAGCTGCAGGCAGCGGTTGCAAAGGCCTATCACTTGGATATTCTGCCCACTACACCGCGAATTGCTGCAGTGCGTACAATGTATAAGAAGCTCAATTTTGATCCTTCCCGTTACCGACCCGCATCAGAGGCACTGGTACGCCGCGTTTTGCAGAACAAAGGGCTCTATTACGTGAATAGTGCGGTTGATGTCAACAATTACTGCTCTATTAAATATTTGCTCCCTTTTGGCATTTATGATCTTAGCCATATCAAAGGGAATGTAAATTACCGGTTGGCGGCAGCCGGCACGTATGTGAATATAGCAGGCAATGAGGTTTCCACTGAAAATAAGCCGTTTCTAACAGATGATGCCGGACCATTTGGCAATCCAACTTCTGATGCCCGGCGAACTGCCGTTACGCTCGGGACGCGCAATTTGCTGTCAGTGGTTTATGCCGATGAGGAAGTTACAGATGCGGAATTAGCTGAAATTGTAGATTTCACAGCAGATATGCTGGTACGCTACAATGGGGGAACAGTAGCAGATAAAAAAATTGTCCATTCCAGTTAAAAATCGGTTGAGGATGAAAGGAAGATTTTTTGATGTACATAAGCACTCGCGGCGGCGAAGAACAACTGACTGCAGCACAAGCCATCCTGAAGGGCATCGCCGGCAACGGCGGACTATATGTCCCGGAGGATATTCCTGCAATTGACAGCTCTTGGATAGCCAATTTGCAAGCTATGGATTATTGCCAGCGGGCGCAAGCCGTACTAAGCCTATTCTTAACCGATTATAGTGCCGATGAGCTGGCAGCCTGCATTCAGGCTGCGTATGGGGCGGATAAGTTCGATACCAGTGATGTTGCTCCTGTAGTGAAGCTTGCTGAGGACAGCAGCATTCTGGAGCTGTGGCATGGTCCGACCAGCGCCTTTAAAGACATGGCCCTGCAGTTATTGCCTCATCTGCTGTCTCTGTCGCTGAAAAAAAGCGGTGAGAAGGCCGAGGTTGTTATTTTGGTAGCAACATCGGGGGATACCGGCAAAGCAGCTTTAGAAGGCTTCAAAGACGTAAACCAGATACGCATTATTGTGTTTTATCCCCAGGATGGCGTAAGCGAAATCCAACGGCTGCAAATGGTTACGCAAGAAGGCGGCAACGTATCCGTTGTTGCCGTAACGGGCAATTTCGATGATACACAAACGGGAGTCAAACAAATTTTTAATGACACTGCTTTCAATGCTCGGCTGGCAGCGCAGGGATATCAATTTTCCTCGGCAAACTCCATTAACTGGGGACGGTTGGTTCCGCAAATTGTCTATTATTTTAGTGCTTATGCCGATATGCTGAAGACAGGTACAATTAGCGCAGGGGAAAAAGTCAATTTTGTTGTTCCAACAGGTAATTTTGGCAATATTTTGGCCGGATATTATGCTTACCGGATGGGCTTACCGATCAACAGGCTGATATGTGCGGCAAACAACAATAATGTTTTGGCTGAGTTTCTGCAAACCGGCAGGTATGACCGCCGGCGTGAGTTCCATAAAACCCTGTCGCCATCCATGGATATTTTGATTTCCAGCAATTTGGAGCGATTACTATATCATGTGACCAGTCAAGATACTGCCAAGGTTGACAGGTGGATGAGAGAGCTGACCGAAGAAGGCTTCTATCAAGTTGATGAAACGGTACTGACAGCGCTGCAAAGCTTATTTTGGGCCGAGTGGGCAAGTGACCAGCAAACGACTGAGACGATTGCTGCCGTATACAACAAATTTGGCTATACCTGTGATCCTCATACGGCAGTAGCATGGGAAGTCTGTGAAAAGTACCGGCAGCAAACGGCTGACCCAACAAAGGCTGTTATTCTTTCTACGGCGAGTCCTTTTAAATTTAATACCAGCGTAGTAACGGCGCTGCAGGGAACGGCGGAAGAAGCAAATGAGTTTGTTATACTGGAACAGTTGAGCAGACTCAGCGGCTGGCCTATTCCCAAGCAGCTGGCAGAGTTGGAGCAGAAGCAGCGGCTACATTCTATAAGCTGCAAGCCGGAAGAAATGGCGAAGACTGTACAGGACATATTGCAGAATAAATAAGTTTTAATTAAAAGACATTCAGGCTAGCCTGAATGTCTTTTAATTTGCTTAATAGGCTCAATAAAATAAAAAATAGCAAAAATAATAAAAATTATGTCTAAGTATGTTGTATACAATATATTTATGCTATAATGATGCAGCGAAGTTATTTTTTACTGGAGGAAATAATATGACTGTTTTAGCTCCGAGCCAATTGTTTACTCTTGTTAGCGACGTGCATCGTAACCTCACTGTAGCGCAATTAGTTGAGCAGGCTGTGATGAGAAATGAAGGTGTACTGGTACAGAATGGTGCTTTGCGGGTAACTACCGGCAAATATACCGGCCGCTCGCCTAACGATAAATTCATTGTTGATTCACCGGCTGTGCATACTGATATATCGTGGGGTAATAATAAATCATTTTCGGAAGAGAACTTTAACCGTCTTTATAATCGCATGCTGGCTTATATGCAGAATCGCGAGGTATTTGTTTTTGACGGTTTTGCCGGTGCGGAAGAAAACCATCGCTTACAGGTTTGCTTCATTAATGAATTTGCCTGGCAAAACTTATTCGTTCATCAGTTATTTATTTGTCCGGAACAACAACCGGAGACAGCACCTGATTTTCAGGTTATTTGTATGCCAGGTTTTAAAGCAATTCCGGAAATTGATCACACTAATTCAGAAGCATTCATTGTCATTAATTTTGAACAGCGGATCGTTCTGATCGGTGGAACCCATTATGCCGGTGAAATGAAAAAATCGATTTTTACCGTAATGAATTATCTACTGCCGCTTCAAGGGGTACTTTCCATGCATTGCTCAGCCAATGTTGGGCCTGACGGAGATACTGCCCTGTTTTTTGGACTCAGCGGAACCGGCAAGACTACGTTATCTGCCGATCCCAACCGCCATTTAATTGGTGATGACGAACATGGCTGGTCTGATACAAGCGTTTTCAATATCGAAGGCGGCTGCTATGCCAAATGCATTAAGCTAAGCCAGAAAAATGAGCCGCAAATCTGGAATGCCATCCGCTTCGGATCTGTACTGGAGAATGTAGCTATCGATGAGACACTGCGCACAGTTGATTATGACAGTGATGTGATTACAGAAAATACCCGTGCAGCGTATCCGGTAGAGTACATGCCTGATATTGTTGCCAACGGTGCTGCTGGTCATCCGAAGACGATCGTATTTTTGACGGCAGATGCTTTCGGCGTCTTGCCTCCTATTGCTAAGTTAAGCAAAGAACAAGCTATTTATCACTTTTTATCGGGTTATACCAGCAAGCTTGCCGGTACCGAGCGGGGAATCACAGAACCGGAAGCTACATTCTCCACTTGCTTTGGTGCGCCGTTTCTCCCCTTATCCCCATTGGTCTATGCCAAACTGTTAGGGGAAAAAATTGAGAAGCACAATACGAATGTATTTTTGATTAACACCGGCTGGTCGGGTGGGGCCTATGGCGTAGGTCAGCGGATGAGTATTCCGTATACCCGCGCTATGGTTACGGCAGCAATAGAAGGATTACTGGATAACGCAGAATATGAGCTCGATCCGGTCTTCAATGTCTATGTGCCGACAACCTGCCCTAACGTACCTGATGAAATCCTAAAGCCGGTTAATACCTGGAGCGATAAAGAAGCCTATGCACGGCAGGCCAGAGAATTGGCGCAGCGCTTTACGAAGAATTTCGCAAAATTTGGTGCCGAATTATCGGAAACTATTGCAGCAGCAGGCCCTAAAGCATAAAAGAAGCCATCGCACTAAGAAAATTAGTGCGGTGGCTTTTTTACGATTATAGAATTATTTTAGCGGGGGCAGTTCCTGCTTGAGTGTCAGTACAGGAGCGAAGAGATCACCCAGCTGTTCAAAGCGGCTGATTACCTGGGGTGCTTCAAAAGTAAGCAGCTGTGCGTTCTTATCTTTGAAAGCCTGTTCCACTTCCGACCAGTTAACCGGCGTGGAGACGGTAGGCTGCTCCCTCGCCCGCATCGAATAGACACATACCGTTGTTTTGTGATCGTCATTTTGACTCCAGTCGACGAAGACTTTACCAGTACGAAGCTTTTTTGTCATTTTGGAGACGACCAGTTCCGGATGCTGCTGCTCCAGCAGTTGGGCAATAGCCCGGGCGTAGGCCTTGGTGATGTCGTATGTCACTGGTTTATTTAAAGGAACATAAACTTGCAGCCCTTTGGACCCGGAGGTCTTGGGAAAGCTTTGCAAATGCTGCTGATCAAAGATTGCTTTTAAAAGGAGGGCTACCTGACAGCATTCTAAAACAGAAGCAGGCGGGCCGGGATCTAAGTCAAAGACCAGCATAGTCGGGCAAAGAACATCATTAGCGGCAGAAAGGGAAGTATGCAGTTCCAGGGCAGCTAAATTTACTGCCCAAACCAGGGAAGGAAGATTATTCGCTAAGCAAAAGTCAATGTGATCATCATTATGCTCACTCCAGACCGGGGCGGTTTGCAGCCAGTCAGGCCGGTGATCAGGACATTGCTTCTGATAGAAAAACTTGGCGGTGGCTCCATCCGGATAGCGTTTCATGGTCAGGGGACGGTTGCTTAAATGGGGCAGCAGGGCGGGGGCAATGCGGATATAATAATCAATTACCTGACCTTTCGTAAAGCCGGTTTGCGGATAGAATACCTTGTCCAAATTGGATAAAGTAAGGGAAGTACCCTGAATATCAACGGTGACTTTTTTACTGGGCACTAGCTTTTTTCCTCCTTGTACGGGCCGGTTTTTCCGTTTCTGGAGAACCTTCTTTCTTCATCGCTTTAAGGCTGGCTTCCAAGGCGGCCATCAGGTCGATTACTTTGCCGCCTTCCGGAGCAGCCGGCTGAAGCGTAACTGTTTGACCTTCAGCTTTTTTCTCAATTAAATCGAGCATTTTTTCCCGATATTCGTCCTTATATTTTTCGGGTTCGAAGGGTGCGGACAGGCTGGAGATCAGCTGCTCCGCCATCGCTAGCTCCCGCTCACTTGGCTCAATATCTTCTGGAAGAGCTTCTAAGTCATCCTGGGAGATAATTTCATCAGCAAAATACATGGTGGAAAGCGATAAAGCCCGTCCGGCAGGACGAATAGCGGCGAGATACTGTTTATTGCGCATGACAATACGGGCAATAGCAATCTTATTTGTTTTCTTCATGGCAGTGAACAGCAGGGAATACGCTTTGGCTGCCCCTTTATCAGGTACGAGATAGTAAGATTGCTCAAAATAGAGAGGATCGATTTCTTCGAGGCTGACAAAGTCTTCAATGTCAATACTGCGGGTGGTTTTAGGGTTCAATACCTGCAGCTCTTCATCCGTAATGGTCACATAGCGTTCGGGAGAAATTTCATAACCACGAATGATATTTTCGTTCTCTACCTCGGTGCCATCAGAGGAGCAAACCTTTTTTAACCGGATGCGACAGCCATCGCTGGCCCGCAATTGATTGAAATGGAGCGTTTTCTTTCGTACGGAATTAAACATTTTGATCGGCACATTTACCAGACCAAAGCTGATAGAGCCATTCCACATCGGTCTTGCCATTGTTACACCTCTTCTCTGATTACTTCCTGGGGCTGCTTATCACTGCGCAGCCCTTTAAAAGAGGGATGGCGCAGCGTATGATTGGGTGTCCATTCGGTAAACTCGAATTCGCCAATTAATTGAGGACGGACAAATTGGATTTCTTTTTGCGGCGGCTGTTCGCAAAAAGGATTATCCTTTTGATGCAGGGGCTGCAGCAGGCCGGCCAGCTCCTGCAAAGTGGCGGAGGTAAAGCCTGTACCAACCGCTCCGGCGTAGCGCAGTTTTTTATTCTCATAGTAGCCTACTAATAATGCTCCCAGTTTTCCGGAGCGTGCTCCCTGTCCTGGTATCCAGCCGCCAATGACTAATTCCTGACGCTTTTGGTTTTTAATTTTTAGCCATGCGCCGCTGCGCTTACCCGGCTCGTAAGGATGATCGCGCTTTTTGGCAATAATGCCTTCCAACCCTAAATTGCGGCTGGCGGCAAGTAAGTCAGCTCCGCTGCCAAGCGAGTAAGCGGGAGTTTGCCAATAGCGGCCATTTAACCCCAGGTCTTCCAGGTGCTCACGGCGTTTCAGGTAGGGAAGCTCAGTCAAGAACTGCTGGTCGGCAAACAGCAGATCAAAAATAACCAGAGTGACAGGTATTTGCTGCATCATAAGAGCAATTTTTTTGGCTGATACCAGACCCATACGATGTTGAAGCTGGGAGAAGCAAGGACGTCCGTTTTGGTCGAAGGCAACAATTTCCCCATCAAGAATTACGGGATAAGGTAAAGAAGGAGCGATTTGCAAAATTTCGGGGTACTGGCTGGTAATATCTTTGCTGTTGCGGCTGAGTATCTTTATATTCCTTCCATCGTAGTGAATTAAAGCCCGGATACCGTCCCACTTAATTTCAAAGGCATATAAGTTATTATCTTTGGGAAGCCGGGAAGCTTTGGCCAGCATAGGAGTAATTACAGGCATGGCAACCTCCTGAGGAAAGCAGTAAATCTTTTATATCATAGTATTTGTAAAAACAATAAAAGCCAATCGCTAAAACAGCAATTGGCTTGGGAGAATATTATATCCGGAAAAAGAAAAAGGCCGGGTTATCCGGCCTTTACATTCTAGTAGCGTTTGTTAGCTTGGAAGCAATCGCGGCAATATACTGCTTTGCCAGCGGTTGGCTGGAAAGGAACTTGCGTTTCGATACCGCAGCCGCTGCAAGTAGCAGGGAACATTTCGCGTTGTTGACGGAAACCGCTGTTGGAACGGCCGCCGTTCATTTGAGCTTTACGAGCTGCACGGCAGCTAGGGCAACGGGAAGGCTCATTCTGGAAGCCTTTTTCTGCGTAGAAAGCTTGCTCGGAAGCAGTGAAATCAAAGTCAGTGCCGCATTCTTTGCAGGAAAGATTTTTGTCTTGGTAATTCATTAGTAACCAACCTCCTTAAATTGACTCCAACAATTGCCGGTCGGTTGGTTAAGATCTACGCAAGCGAGCCTGTAGCAATTATTTTCGTATCAACTCAATAATAACCTGACCCATCCAGAATTGTCAAGATTCGGTTATCATTTTTTCCAGCTCATCCAGGAGGGCGGCAAATTTTTGCAGCGTGATTTCAATGGGCTTAGGTGAAGACATATCCACACCGGCATTTTTTAAAATAACTAACGGATAGTCCGAACCGCCGCTTTTTAAGAATTTATTGATATATCGTTCCTGTGCGGGGGTACCCTCTTTGACGATTTGATCAGCAAAGGCGGTAGCTGCCGAATAACCGGTAACATATTGGTACACGTAAAAGCTTGAATAAAAATGAGGAATCCGTGCCCATTCAATATCGACAGCCTTATCGACGATAATATCAGGCCCGTAATATTTGACATTTAAGTCATGCCATAAGCTATCGAGCATGTCGGCAGTAATCGTTTCCCCGCTTTCCGCTTTTTCGTAGAGCAGCTTTTCAAACTCGGCAAACATAGTCTGACGGTAAATAGTACCGCGAATGGACTCAAGATACTGATTGATTAAGAAGAGACGCTGCTGTTTATCTGTTGTTTTTTTCAGCATATAATCGATCAGCAGGACTTCATTGGTAGTTGATGCTACTTCTGCGGTAAACGTAACATAGGAAGAAGTAGGATACGGCTGATTCGATTGACTGTAAAAGCTATGCAATGCATGCCCCATCTCGTGAGCCAACGTGGAAACATCATCGTAACGGTTGTTGTAGTTAAGCAGTACAAACGGATGAACACCATAAGAACCCCAGGAATAGGCCCCAGTTTGCTTACCTTGATTTTCATATACATCAATCCAGCCTGAGGTCAGACCTGTTTCCAAATTCTTTTTGTAATCAGGGCCCAGTGGTTCCAGGGCAGCTCGCACCAGCTCAAGTCCTTCTTCATAGGGAATAGTAAAATCCACATCCCGGATAACCGGTACGTACAAATCATACATGTGGATTTCGTCTAACTGGAGGGCCTTCTTTTTTAATGCAACATACCGGTGCAGCGGTGCCAGATTATGATGAACGGTGTTAATCAGGTTGTCGTAAACCGCTGCAGGCACATTGTCTCCTTCCAGCGCGGAAGACAATGTCGAATCATACTTGCGAATTTTCGAGAAAAAGATATTCTTCTTCACATTGCCGCCTAACGTAGCGGCAAATGTGTTGCGATACTGATTGTATGTGCTAAACAAGCCGGTAAAAGCCTGTTCACGCACTCGCCGGTCGGGAGACATAATAAAAGTACGGTATCGTCCTTCGCTTAAGTCGACCGTATTGCCTTCTTCATCTTGAATTTTGGGGAATTTTATATCTGCCCGGGCCAGCATGGTGAACGTATTCTCAGATGTTTGCGTGACTTCGCTGGCATGAGCAAGAATCTCTTCCTCGGCAGGAGAAAGGACATGCTTTTTTTGACGGGCTAAATTAGTGAAATAGTAGGCGTAGTCTTTCAGGCGGTTTTCCTGTTTACGGAATTGATTGAGCTTTTCCTCAGGCAGTGCGATAATTTCAGGCTCGATAAAGGCAGTTGCCGCCCCGGCTTCGGCCAGCAGTGCTTCAACCTTGCCTGTCATAGCCTGATAGTGGGTATTGGCTGAATTCTCATCGCGATGCATACGGGCATATGAATACAGCTTACCGGCAATAATACCGATTTCGTCACGATAGGTTAGGCAATCTGCTAAGGTTTGTGCCGACTCGCTTAACCGGCCTTTATAGCTGCTGATTTTTTGCAAGTCGGCTCTCAGCTTTTCGAAGTCAGCCTGCCAGGCACTTTCACTGGCATAAATATCTTCTAGACGCCATTTATACTGGTCGGCTACCTCTTCGCGAGCAGGCAGGCTTGAGTTGGAAGCAGCAGCGCTGCTGGTTGCCTGAGTAGCCAGCAAGGCACCTACGACAAAAGGAATAATTTGCGCCATTTTAAACATGAACACTCTCCTTCGGGTAAATTTTGCTGTATAGTATATATTGGCAATAAATGAATATCTTCCTCTATGTTTTTTACTAGTTTACCCGAAAAAGAAGAAATCTCTCGTTGTTCTGCTTATACTTTGAAATATTTAACAATTCCCCGGAAGATACTATCGGCAATATTGTAACGTCCGTCAATGCTTGCCAGCAGCACTTCTTCCTCCGGATTGGATATAAAAGCAGCTTCCACTAATACGGCAGGCATATTGGTATAGCGAATAACATAGAAGCTGGCAAAACGTGCTCCTCTGTCTTTGGTTCCCAGGCCTTCAACTAAGCTTTTCTGTATGGCATTAGCCAGGCGAATGCTGTCGGCGCTGCCGTAATGAAAAGTCGTGGTGCCGGCAGCCTGGGCATTGGTAAAGGTATCGTTGTGAATGCTAATGAAAATATCTGCGCCATGATCATTGGCAATATCCACGCGGGCCCCCAGTTCTGCTTCGCTGGAAGCATCACTGACTTTCACTTCGACATCGCTGTCGCGGGTGAGAATGACGGTGGCTCCGTTCTTTTCCAGCTTGTCACCTAATAATAATGCAATGGCTAAGTTATTATCTTTTTCTACTGTTCCGGTGGGACCGGTAGCTCCCGGATCACTGCCGCCGTGCCCAGGATCGATACAAATCACTTTACCGGACAGACGGTTGCTTTCAGTTTCCTCTTCGCTGACTGCCGGGCGGTCCGCTGTGGGGACAGGGGTTTTGGAATTTTTCGTATTAATATAGACGATTTCACGGGTTGTATCGTATAATGTCCCCCAGCGCTGCGTTTTGGCAATGCTGCGTAGAGTAAGAAGCAAATCTTTTGAAACCTTTGGGCTGACAGGAACCTTACGGCCATCTATAATAATTTGCATGACTTGACCCTCCTCGCAGTTACTTGTTTTATACTATGCAGGCGAAGGGGCGGCGGTGCGGTCTATAAATTCAGGAAGGTGATCATTTGAAAGTTTTGTTAACCGTATTAAATGCAAAGTATATTCATTCTTCGCTGGCATTGCGCTATTTGCAAAGCTATTGCCAGAGCTCCTCAGAAGAAATCGCCATCAGCGAGTATTCCATCAATCATAAGCTGCTGGATGTGCTTGCCGATATTTATGTACAAAAACCGAAGATTATTGGTTTGGCCTGTTATATTTGGAATATTGATCTGACCCTGGCACTGGCGGCGATGCTTAAGCAAGTCATGCCTGAGAGTATTATTGTTTTAGGAGGACCAGAGGTTTCCTATGATCCGGCAGAGGTTTTGCGCGCCAATAACGCAGTGGACTTTGTGGTGCAGGGAGAAGGAGAAGAAGTGCTGCTTCAACTGCTGAAAGCACTGCAGGGCAGTGGTGAAATTGCAGCCATCAGTGGTTTAAGCTGGCGGGAGAAGGGACAAGTCTATACAAACGGCTGTCCACAGCAAGTTGCCAGCCTTGACAGTCTTCCCTTTCCCTACAGTGACAAGGATTTAAGTGAACTAAAGGAAAAGATCGTTTACTATGAAAGCTCCCGGGGCTGTCCGTTTTCTTGTCAATACTGCCTATCCAGCGCAACCAGCGGTGTGCGGTTTTTAAGTCTTAACCGTGTTTTTCAGGATCTAAAGAGGCTCATTGATGCAGATGTACGGCAGGTAAAATTTGTTGACCGTACGTTTAATGCCAAGAAGGAGCATTATCTGCCGATTTTACAATTCCTTGCCAAACAACAATGCCGGACTAACTTCCACTTAGAAATCGCTGCCGATATTTTAGATGAAGAAGGTTTAGCGTTTTTAAAGGATGCTCCTAACAACCGGTTTCAGATGGAAATTGGGATACAATCTACATACGAACCGACACTAGCAGAAATACAAAGGAAAAATAACTGGCCCCGCATTGTTGATCATGTTACCCGGCTGCGCTCGTATGGAAATATGCATTTGCATCTCGACTTGATTGTGGGGTTGCCTTACGAAGGCTACGACCGGTTTGGCCAATCCTTTAATGATGTTTTTCGCTTGCAGCCGCATATGCTGCAAATCGGCTTTTTAAAAATGCTGAAAGGGTCGGGAATTCGTAAGAGTGCGGACAGGCATGGTTATGAGTTTACGGCATACGCTCCCTATGAAGTTCTGAAAAACAGCTATATGTCGTACGATGAGATTCGCAGGCTGCACTTGCTGGAAGACGTGTTTGACCACATCTACAATAGTGGACGTTTTACCGCTACAGTAAAGTGGCTGACTGAAATGAACGCTGGCGATGCATTTCATTTATTTGAAACATTAACGGCATACTGGGAGAATGAAAATCTGCATCGGGTAGCACATAGCCCTAAATCAATCATCCGTTATATTTGGAATTTCTGCCGGATGCATTATCCCCAGGAAGCTGCCTTAGGGGAGCAGTTATTGAAATTTGATGCTCTAATCGGCGCCAAGGGAACGTTGCGTCCGGACTTTTTACCATGGAATGAAGAACAGTGGGGAGAGGAAAAAAATCAATTTTGGCGTAACGATCAAATTGTCCGTCAATATATTGAAGGCTATACCTTTACTACCTGGCGTGAACTAAAGCGCCTTTATCATATTGAGGTATTTCCTGCCGCTGTACTTGCGCAAATTGCGCAAATACCTGACGACGCAGGACCGAATATCCCTGTCCTGTTTATCTATACTGAGGATGAAGTGCTGTGGCAGGTTATTAAGGCAGCCGATTTTAATTTTGGAGGAACTCGCTTTGCGTTATAATGTTTATTCCGATTATTTGCGCCAGCGCTATGGGGAAAAAGTATACAAATTGCCAATAAGCATACCGGTTACCTGCCCGAATCGCGATGGAGCCTGTGGGACTGCAGGCTGTGTTTTTTGCGGTGAAATTGGAGCCGGTTATGAAAACCTGCCTGAATCGATGACGGTCAGGGATCAGATAGAAGCAAATATTGCCCATATTGCGCCTAAGTATAAAGCGCGCAAATATATTGCCTATTTTCAAAACTTCAGTAATACCTATTTGCCGTTAGGGAGGCTGAAGACTTATCTTGATGAGGCCAGTCAACCTGATATTGTCGGTATTGCCTTGGCTACCCGTCCGGATTGTATTAATGACAGCTATTTGGAGCTGCTGGCTGAGTTCCGTGAACGAACCAAGATCGATATCAGTATTGAATTAGGTCTACAGTCGGTTCAGTATCATTCTTTGATTAAAGTAAATCGCGGTCATACGCTAGGTGAATATATTGACGCCGTTCTGAGGATAAAACGCTACAGTATCGACATTTGTACCCATCTTATTTTGAATCTTCCCTGGGATGATATGATTGACACGGTGGAAAATGCCAAGGTTATGTCAGCACTTAGTGTTGATCAGGTAAAACTGCATGCTTTATATATTGTAAAAAACACGGCTATGGCCGACTGGTATCAGCAAGGCCAACTAACGCTGATTAGTAAAGAAGAATACGTAGAACGTGTGGTTGCCTTTTTGGAACACCTGAAAAGCGATATTGTCGTGCAGCGTCTGATTGGCCGTGCTCCGGAAGCGAATACTCTGTTTAGCAATTGGCAGACAGGCTGGTGGAAAATTCGCGATGATATTGAACGGACACTGGAAGAGCGGGATACCTGGCAGGGGAAAAAGTGCAACTATCTTAACGGTCCGGCCGTACAAAAGTTTTTGTAAGCATTCGATAGAATAGGCTTGGCAGTAAGCCAAGCCTATTCTATACTGAAAATAGTTCGAAGCTACATACAGATTATTGAACTGTCGGAGGGAAGTACATGGAAGTGCGGAAAGTTTTTAAAGCCGGTAATAGTTGCGTCGTATCCTTGCCCATGGAAATGCTAAAATCATTAGGATTGCGTGACGGTTCTCACGTATCGGTAGAAATTAACCGGGAGAGAAACGAGTTAATCCTAAAACCGGTTGTTACCAAGAAGAGCAATATGTCATTGGAATTTGTGCGGATGGTGGATAAGTTGTTCCTGGACTATGAGTATGTAATCAGGAGGTTAGCAAAGTAATGCGATACCTCGAATTAGAAGAAGTCATTTACATTTATACGGAGATTATTCAGCGCACGGGTGGACAAGCAGGGATTACTAACGAAAAAGCTCTGGAGAGTATATTGGCTAAACCATTAGTCACATTTGAGGGTGAAGAGTTATATCCGGACTTGTTTACGAAAACGGCTGTTCTAGCGTATGCTTTTATTCATTCCCGGCCGTTCCTGGACGGCAACAAGCGTATTGCAATTCTGTGTGCCATGTTTCTACTGCGGTCGAATGGTTATCAAGTGACGGCTTCGCAGGACAGTTTGTATGAATTAGTCATGGGTACAGAAGCGGGGAAACTGCAGGTCGATCATCTTGTAAACTGGTTTCGTAAAAATACAGTTCCTTATTAACGATAAAATTCTCGTAAAAGAGTTGACATAAACTATCGAACTGTGTTACTATTTGTAAGTCGTCGCTGAGATTTGACGAGATGATAAAAAATATATTGACATAACATTGCATGTTGTGATAGTATATACAAGTCGCCAAAACAAGCGATGCAAGAAAAATAAAAAAGAAGTTGACATGTTGAAACAAACGTGTTAAACTATAAAACGTCGCTGCAACAAGCGGTGATGTGCAAAATAACGCAACGTGTTCCTTGAAAACTGAACAATGTAAGATGAAATAAACGCCAGATGTTAGGTGTTTCACTGAAACACCACAACGTTTTGAAGCGCAAGCTTTGAAACACAAAACAAGTAACTTTAAGAGCCATCAAGGCTCCATAAAGATAAAACTTTAATGGAGAGTTTGATCCTGGCTCAGGACGAACGCTGGCGGCGTGCCTAACACATGCAAGTCGAACGGTCTAATACTCAACACTGAGTGTTCAGCCAAGCGCATAAGCTGCGAAGCAGCTTTACGCATTAAAAGAGTGACTAATAAGCTGAATGTTGAGTGTTGAGTGTTAGATAGTGGCGAACGGGTGAGTAACGCGTAGATAATCTGCCTCAAAGATGGGGACAACACTTGGAAACGA